>JAJDUL010000035.1 GCA_022826685.1 Gemmatimonadota bacterium
ATCGTCGCGGGGCGGGTACATCGCCGGTCCGCGGATTCGAGGGCGTTCAAGGCTGGCGCAAGCGGCGACACGCCCATCACCCGCCCGTCGCCGATGAGATGAGGGCAGGCGATGGCCGGGCTTGCTTGCAGGTGGGCTGCGCTGCGCAGGGGTGCAGAGCGTGCGGTGCAGAAGGGGAGGAGGGGAGGGTCGGCGGCGGCGCCAGCCTTGAACGCCTGCCAATCGGCTCCGTGGCCCTGTGGCCCCCCCGCGGCGGTGTGTCCCGCAGGCGGCGGAGCATGGTCGCGGCGTTCACCAGCCAGCCGACGCCGACACTCCCCTCCTCACCGGGCCGATCTTTCCGTCTCGGACGACGGGATCTACGCTCAGACATTCCCGCCGAACGCAAAGGAGCAAGACCATGGAGAAGAGAGTGCGCACCTGCACACGGATTCTCGGTTCGATGGCCATCCTCTTTCTCGGCGGAGAGCCGGTGAAGGGCCAGGACCGCGACGCCCTGTCCGGGGAGGTGAGATCCTATCTCGCCGTCTCCTCGCCCGTGGTGGCGCTCGAAAACGTGCTCCTCTTCGACGGTACGGGCGGATCCGCACGCCCGGGGCAGACGATCGTCATCCGCGGGAACCGGATCGAGAGCGTGGGCGAGACGGGCGAGGTCGAGATCCCGTCGGGTGCCGAACGGCTGGACCTGGAAGGCCATTCGGTCATGCCCGGAATGGTCGGGCTCCACAACCACATGTTCTACTACCAGTCCACGCCTCGCGCGTCGCAGATGCAGTACTCGGGTCCGCGACTCTATCTCGGGGCCGGGGTCACCACCGTGCGGACGACGGGGAGCGTCTCCCCGTACCAGGACATCTCCCTGAAGGGCGCCATCGAGCGAGGAGAGACGCCCGGTCCCCGTATCCTCATCACCGCCCCGTACGTCATCAGCCCCGGACCGGACGAGCGCCTCCGGGATCTCGGGATGTATGCGATTCGAGACGAGGAGGCGGCGCGCCGGTACGTGCGCTACTGGGCCGCGGAGGGGGCGGAGTGGATCAAGGCCTACACGCAGATCACGCGCGAGGCGCTCGCCACGATCATCGACGAGGCGCACCGCCAGGGGATGAAGGTGACGGCGCACCTGTGCTCGGTGGGCTTCCGCGAGGCGACGGCGATGGGGATCGACAACCTCGAGCACGGACTGTGGGCCAATTCCGAGTACGACACCACGCGTGAACCGGACCGGTGCAGCCCCAACTACCAGCGAAGCATCGCCGAACTGGACATGGTCGACCCGCGCGTGGCCGAGACGATCTCCGAGATGGTCGCCGCCGGCGTCGCCATGACCTCCACCGTGGCTGTTGCCGAGCAGGCCACGCCGCTCGTGCCCGACCTCACGGAGCGCGATCTGGACGCGCTCCCGGATCACGTCGTGGAGGCGGAGATGGAGCGGCGGTCGATCTTTCGGACGACGGAGATGCCGTGGATGATCGACCTGTTCGAGAACATGCTCGACTTCGAACTCGCCTTCGTGGAGGCGGGCGGTGTGCTGGCGGCGGGCGTGGATCCGGCGTGGGGCGCGCTGCCCGGCTACGGCGACCAGCGGAACTTCGAGATTCTCGTCGAGGCGGGTTTCGAACCTGCGGCCGCCGTCCGGATCGTGAGCGCGAACGGGGCACGGATCCTCGGTCTCGATGACGAACTGGGGACGGTCGAAGCGGGCAAGCTCGCGGACCTCGTGGTGATCGAGGGCGACATCGAACTCCGCCCGTCAGACATCCGCAACGTGCGCCTCGTGTTCAAGGACGGTCTGGGCTACGACCCGGATCGGCTCACAGCCGCCGTCGCCGGCCAGGTCGGCGTCCGCTGACCGGATCTCTCTAGCGGATTTCGACGTCGTCCAGTTCGAAGGTGAACGATCCGAGCGGCGCCTGGGTCACGAAGGCGAGGCCGGCGATGATCGTCGGGTCGGCGGTGTCGAAGCTCTCGAGCGGGATCTCGACCACGACCCACTCCGGGCCAGCCGTGAACGGCACCGCGGGCGGCACGGTCCCTGCAGCCCCGGCCCCGAACAGCATCACGGTGTAGGGACGTCCATCTCCCCTCGTCCGGAATCGGAGGATGGTGCGGCCCGAGAAGTCGGCGGCCTGCATGGGTTGCGGGCCGGTAAACCAGATGGCGCCCGCCCAGGGGAACGGGAACCCCGCCTTGGTCTCGCCGCGCACGACGAGTGCGCCGGCCTCCACCGCCAGCTCGGCCGTGGACGTGCCGCCGTTCATCGCATCCGTCGTCACCTGCCAGCCGGAACCGAAGCCGGCTTCGATCCCATCCTCGAAATCGACAACGATCGGTCCGTCGGGGGCCGGCGCGATCTCCGGGGCGGACCCCGACGCCGCGGACTCGCGCGCCACTGCGTAGCCGTCCTTCCAGATCGTGACGATGTCGGTCGTGTGTGACACGTCGCTCTCGACGTCGCCCCGCACGAGCACGAGGTCGGCCACGTGGCCCTCGGCGATGCGGCCGCGCTCGGGGATCCCGAACGCCTCCGCGGCCCCCGACGTCGCGGCGGCGAGCACCGCGTCGCTGGCCAGACCGGCCCGCGCCAGGAGGCGAAGCTCGCTGTGCATCGAGATCCCGGCCCCCGTCCCGGGGTTGGGCGCATCCGTTCCGGCGACGATGCGGACGCCCGCCTCGTGCAGGCGCCGCACGTTCTCCAGCGCCGCCTCGCCTTCGGTCCCCGTGCGCAGATACGACCGATCGCCCAGCGTCCCCCACTGCATGGGCGAGACCAGCTCTTCGTCGGTCTCGTCGAGCACCCGCAGTCCGGTGGAGTCGCCGAACATGCTCGCGATGACGGACAGCGTCGGAACGACGAAGACCCCCGCCTCCGCGACGCGGCGGGCGTCCTCCTCGGCGATGACCTCGTCGATCCAGACGTGGACCAGACCGTCCGCACCCTGCGACACCGCTTCGAGCGCCCGCTCGATCCCCGTGACGTGGACGACGGCCAGCATTTCCTCCGCATGGGCCGCAGCGATCAGTGCGCCGATCGTCTCGCGGTCGAGAGCCGGGAATTGCAGCTCGCCGCCATAGGCCGCCCCATCCTCCGAGATGATCTTGATCCAGTCGGAACCCTCGTCCTTCCGCGCCCGCACCCAGGCCGCGGCGCTCGCGGGCTCCGTGAGCGGCTCCACCGCCATCCCGAACTGCGTGCCGTGACCGCCCGGCGCGGTCGCCAGCATGCCGGCCGAGAAGAGATCGGCCTCGCCCGTTCGCGCGATGTCGTCCCGGGCGGACTTCGCTCCAGGGAGGAGGGCGGGGTCGGTGAACTGGTCGAGCACCGAGGTCACGCCGAAGCGCAGTGCGTCGTTCAGCGTTCCGCCGAAGGTGTGGACGTGGCCGTCGATGAGGCCCGGCAGCAGCGTCTGGCCCCGCCCGTCGACGCGAGGCAGGTCCTCCGGCAGCCGGAGCCTCGGCCCGAGCGCGCGCACGCGGCCGTCCTCGATCCACACATCCTGGTTCCGCTGGAATGCTCCGCCATCGAACAGCGTCACGTCCACCACCGCGAACCGGCTATCCGGCACCTCCTGCCCGGGAGCCGCCGCCGACTCCGGCACCGGGAGCCTCGCGAGTGCGCCGATGAATCCCCCGGCTGCGACTGCAAGAATCCACAGACTTCGGGCACCCGATCGGTTTCCCGCATTCATGACGTTCCTCCCGGGTGAATCGAGACAGCGCCGGTCCCCGCCCGCCGGAAGCCGAAGGCGGCGACGGCGAGATAGGCGAGCGATTGAACGCCGAGCACCGAGACGTGCAGGAGCGTGGTCTGTCCCCCGTCCATATCGATGATCTTGAGCGCAAGCTGCGCCTGGTGATAGGCCGGCAACACGTTGGCGATGTCCTGCAGTGCCGCCGGAAAGATCGTGATCGGGATCCAGAGTCCGGACAGCATGGCCATGGGCAGGAACACGAGGTTGGTGATGGCCACCGCGGCGCGCCCCCTGGACCACGCTCCGACGGCAAGCCCCAGGGCGCAGAAAGGGATCACTCCGGCGAGCACGACCCCGGCCAGGGCGAACCATTGCCAGCGGTACAGCACCACGCCGGCCCCATGGGCGCCGAGGAGGAAGATCCCGAGGACGACGGCCGCTCCGAAGGCGATCGCCATCGCGACCTTGGCGAGCAGGTAGGCGGCCGCCGGCATCGGAGTGGTCCGTTTGAGGAGGAGAACGCCCGAGTCGCGTTCCATGGCGAGCCCGGCGCCGAAACCGAACAACGAAGGGCCCATGACCCCGAAGACGCTGTACGTCGCCAGCATGTAGGTGGGCGCGGCGGCGGAAAAACTCCCCGCGCCCATGACCACGCCGAAGAACAGGTAGAAGATCAGGGGGAAGAGCAGCGTCGGGATCGCGAAGGCGGGCTCCCGCAGCACCATCAGGAACTGGTACCAGGCCTCAAGCGCGTAGATGCGCCACCGAGGGGCCTGTTTCGGCGCGGTCACCGGACGGGTCCCGGTTCGTCGGATTCTCGCGTGAGAGCGAGGAACGCTTCTTCCAGTCCAGCGCCGACCACGGTCAGGTCGTGGAGGTCGGGATCCCGATCGAGGAGTTCGCGGACAAGCGTCTCGGGGCGGGAGGTCAGGACTTCGAGGTGTTGGCCCCGAGTCTCCGACCTGACGACGCCGGGCACGGATGTCACGGCGTCTCCCGTCACGCGGGTCACGCAGCGCACCCGGCGCGCGGCGGTGCGGGACTTGATCGTCGACGGTGCGCCTTCCGCGATCACGCGCCCTCGATGGAGGACGACGATTCGATCCGCGAGTGCGTCCGCCTCCTCGAGATAGTGCGTCGTCAGCACCGTCGTCCGGCCGGACTCGCGGTGACGGCGAATCTCCTCCCACAGCCCGCGCCGCACTTCCACGTCGAGGCCCGCCGTGGGCTCATCGAGAAAGACGAGCTGCGGATCGCCACAGAGAGCGAGGGCGAACATGACCCGCTGCTTCTGTCCCCCGGAGAGCTTGCCGAACCTCCGTCCCTCGAGTCCCTCGATCCCCGCCATGGCGAGCAGATCGGAAGCCGGGACAGGAGTGGGGTAGTAGGCGCGGAAGAGGTCGATGTGCTCGCCTACCGTCAGCGTATCGGGAACGCCGGAGATCTGCAGCATCGCGCCTCGGCGCGCTCGAACCCCGGGGGCGTCGGGTCGCTGCCCGAAGACGGTCGCTCTTCCGGTCTGCACGGGCAGGCTCCCGAGCAGCAGATGGATCGCCGTCGTCTTGCCCGCCCCGTTGGGACCCAGCACCGCCAGCACCTCGCCGCGCCGGACCTCGAGGTCCACCTCCTCCAGCGCGACCACCGATCCGTATCGATGGGTCACGCCCGAAAGCCGGGCGACGCTGGGTTCGGACATCTCGATCCTGGAGGGCAGGTTGACGGTCAGGGACTCTACGTGGGGAAACGCCCGAGGTTTCGGACATTCATATGTCCATCACCCGTTCGATGTCCCGATCAATGGGATCGGGTCTCGTGAGGAAGGAGATGGAGAGGAAGAGGACGAGGGAGACGAGGAGTGCCGCGGCCCCGTGGTCGACCCCGTACGGGAGGCTCACGGTGCCGAATCCGAACCCGGACCGGAGCCCGAAGTTGACGAGCAGGCTGCTGGCGATCGCGACGTTGGCCGCGAGGGCGTTGGCCCGTTTCCAGTTGAGTCCGATCGCGATGACGGGAACGAGGCCCGCCGCGAACGTGCCCCAACCGAACACGCCGAGAAGCGCCACGAGGTCGTCGGCGTAGAGCGCCACCAGCGCGGCCGAGATGGCAAGCAGGACCGTGATGATGCGTGCCCACGCGAGTTCGTTGCCGAGCGATCGGCCCCGGATGGCGTTCGGCAGATCGTGCATGATGGCGGCCGTCCCGATGTTCAGGAACGCGTCTGCCGTGGACATGATCGCGGCGAGCAGCGCGGCGAAGACGACGCCGGCGAGCAGCGGGTGCGTGAAGGCCTGCAGAAACTCCGGTGAGGCGGCGTCCGGGGTCGCGAGCGCCGGGTGCCCGCCGGTAATGACCAAGGCCCGCATCGCGAAGCCGATCCCGATCCACAGCAGCGCCGCGAAGCTGTAGGCGAGGACACCGACGGGTATCACATAGCGCAGTTCCTTCATGCGCCGCAGCATCATGAACTTGGTGATGATGTGCGGCTGCCCGGCGACCCCGATGCCGAACACGAAGAACCACGCGAGCCCGCCCATGAGGCCGATCGTTCCCCACGGCCCGCCTGCCGCACGGTCGTCGGCCGCCACGATCCGGCTGATCTCGGTCAGCCCGCCGTCGAATGTTCCGAGCACCGTGGCGAAGACCAGAACGGATGCGACGACCATGATGACGCCCTGGATCACGTCCGTGTAGACGGAGGCCACGATCCCGCCGGTGACGGAGTAGAAGATCAGGACCGAGCACGAAATGGCGACGCAGAGCGCAAGGCTCGGGTTCTCCAGCACGCCGGCTTCCGCCAGTACCCCCTGCAGCACGATCGACATGGCCAGGATCTGCGTCGCGAGATAGCCGAGCACGCCGAGCAGGATCACGACGGCCACGGAAGCCCGGACCGACTGTCTCCCGTACCGGGCGGCCGCCACGTCCGGGAGCGATACGCACTCGCGAAGCTCGGACACCATGCGGATGCGTTTCGCCACCAGGTTGAGAACGATGATGTTGGAGACGACGATCGTACCGAGAATCCAGATCGAACTCGTCCCCATCGAGTACATGAGGCCGGGACCGCCCACGAACCCGAACCCGCTCATCGTGCTCGAGAAGATCGCGAACGCGGTCACGAACATCCCGAGGGTTCGGCCGGCCACGAAGAAATCACTCGTCGACTTCGTGCGCCGGAGCGACCAGAGGCCCACGCCGACGCAGAGCGCGAGGTACGCGACCACGGCGAGAAGCGTGATCAGGGCGCGGTTCGCCTCCACGGACCGCTATCCCTCGCGGGAGGGCACGCGCCTCTCCCTCGACCGCCTCGATTCCGCGACGATCTCATCGAAGCGGGCCTGCTCCCGCGGGCCGAAGTAGGCACTCTCGAACGCCCACGTGATGGCGAGGAGCGGGATCCACGGGGCGAGCGTGAGCCCGTACACCAGCAGGGCCGTCGGAGCGGTGAACCCCAGGATGACCGTGGTGTCGCCGGCTGCGTAGGCGTTGAAGGACCACATGAGGACCACGAAGAGGAGGACGTAGCCCACCGACCACGCGTTGACCGCCCGCCGGATCCAGTGTCCGTCCCGGAATCCGATCAGCATCGTGACCCACATGGTTCCGAGCATGGCGATGCCGGCGACATACGCCGCCCACGGCGGCGCGCCGAGTTCGCCCGCGTCGATCCCCACCTGCATCGGGGCGTGCTCGGGGTGGGGGAGCGGACCGGCGCGGCCGGCCCCCGCGACGACCGCCAGCACGATCAGGCCGAGCATGACGATGCAGAGCGCGAGCAGCACCGCCATCAGGCGAGTCATGTGGGCGTTGTCGCGGATGCGGATGGAGATCCCCCCGGGTTCGAGAAGCGCCGAAGTTGTCACGACGTGAGCCCCGGCGCGAGACCGCGCCACGCCGCTTCCGCCACGCCCGCCCGGATGCGCGCTGGACTTGAGGTGTAGGTCCTGTGAGTTTGGCGCTTCCCCGGGCGTATCGGCGCCGGGGGCGGAATTCCACGGACACCCACCGACGCTCATTCACAGCGTTCACACACGACACTCACACGCAACGCGCGGAGACGACATGACTGCACCGGCGCGGGTCGCCATCACCGGGGCCGCAGGAAATATCGGATACGCCCTCGCCTTCAGGATCGCGGCCGGGGATATGCTCGGGCCGGACCGGCCCGTCACGCTTCAACTGCTGGAGATTCCGCCCGCGCTCGACGCGCTGCGCGGCGTCGAGATGGAACTCAACGACTGCGCCTTTCCGCTCCTCCACGGGGTCGTCGGGACCGCGGATGTGAACGAAGGGTTCGACGGGGTCGATTACGCCCTGCTCGTGGGCGCCAAGCCGCGGGGGCCGGGGATGGAGCGCGGCGACCTGCTGGCCGACAATGGGAGGATCTTCGGCCCCCAGGGTCGCGCTCTGAGCGACCGCGCCTCGCGCGACGTGCGCGTCCTCGTGGTCGGGAACCCGGCGAACACGAACTGCCTGATCGCGGCGGCCAACGCGCCGAAGCTCGATCGCCGGCAGTTCGCGGCCATGACCCGCCTCGACCACAACCGCGCGATCAGCCAGCTCGCCGAGAAGACGGGCGCGCACGCGACGGAGATCCGGCGCATGACGATCTGGGGGAACCACTCCGCGACGCAGTACCCCGACATCGGCCAGTGCACGGTGGCGGGCTCGCCGGCCCCCGATCTGGTCGACGAGGCCTGGTACCGCGACACCTTCATCCCGAAGGTCCAGAAGCGGGGCGCCGAGATCATCCAGGCGCGCGGCGCCTCATCCGCGGCGTCCGCGGCCTCGGCCGCGATCGACCACGTGCGGACGTGGGTACACGGCACGCCGGACGGCGACTGGACGAGCATGGCGGTGCACGCGGATGGACGCTACGGCGTGGCCGAGGGCGTGGTGTACTCGCAGCCGGTGACGTGCGCTGCGGGCGACTACTCCGTCGTTGATGGCCTCGACCTGAACGACTTCAGCCGCGAGCGCATGGAAATCACGCACGCGGAGCTTCGGGACGAACGCGACGCCGTCGCGGACCTCCTCGGCTGACAGCGATGGATCGCGGGGATTGGGTCGCCAGGGGGCTGACGCCGATCCTGAACGTCTCGGACCTGCAGGAGAGTTTCGCCTGGTTCGAGCGGCTGGGATGGAGGAAGAGCTGGGACTGGGGCGATCCGCCGGACTTCGGGGGCGTCGTTTCCGGCGACAGCCAGATCTTCCTGTGCCAGGACTGTCAGGGCGGGAGAGGCCGGGGCACGGTCGAGAAGACCTTCGGCCCCGGTGGCGACGATGCGGCCGACAAAGGCGTCTGGATGTCGGTGTGGGTGGACGATGTCGACGCCGTGCACGCGCGGTGCGTCGAGCAGGATCTCGAAGTCACATGGCCGCCCACGGACATGCCGTGGGGCGTGCGCGAAATGCACGTCCGGCACCCGGATGGCCACGTATTCCGCATCAGCCGCGGCGTCGACCTGGACTAGTCCTGCCGTCTCTTCTCGTCGCGGAGGACCCGGGCGGCGGCCGCGGCGCCGGGGCGGCCGTTGAGGCCGCCGCCCGGGTGCGTGCCCGCCCCGCACAGGTAGAGTCCGTCGATCGGGGTCCGGTATCGCGCCCAGCCTGCCACGGGGCGTCCGAAGAACACCTGGTCGAGCGTCATTTCGCCGTGGTGGATGTTCCCCTCGGGCAGCGCGAAACGGTCGGCGAGGTCGGCCGGCGTCAGCACGTGCCGGTGCAGGATCGCCCCTTCGAGCCTGGGAATGTGCTCCGCCAGCGTCTCGACGACCGCAGCGCCCAACGCCTCGCGGCGTGCTTCATCCCACGAACCATCGGCCAGTTGGAACGGCGCGTACTGCGCGGCCACGGACAGGACGTGATGCCCTTTCGGCGCGAGCGACGGGTCGAGGGCGGTGGTGAGGACCGCGTCCAGGACGGGGCGCTCCGAAGGCCGACCGTACTTCGCGTCGTCGTAGGCGCGCTCGATGTAGTGGATGCTCGGCGCGACCGTGATGGCGGCGCCGGCAAGCACGGCGGCCTGGGCTGCGTCACCGCCGGACGGCAGGCGCGGAGGCTCGCCCAGCGCGAGATGCACCTTCGCGACGACGCCCCGATACTTGATGTTCTCGAGCGCGCGGACGAACTCCGGCGCCAGTTCGCCGGGGTCGACGAGGCCGAGCAGGGTCCGGCCGGGATCGGCGGACGAGACGACGCGGGGGGCCGCGACCTCGTCGCCCCCGGCGAGGACGACGCCCGTCGCCCGCCCGTCCTCGACACGGATCGAGGCCACCTCGTGGCCGAGGCGGACCTCCGCTCCCGCGGCGACGGCGACGCGCTGCAGAGCGGCGCCCAGCTTGCCCATCCCGCCGCGCACCTGGCGCCTTCGCCGCACGACGCCGGCCGCGCCCACCATGTGGTGGAGGAACATGTAGCCCGTGCCCGAGGCCAGCGGCCCCTGGCAGATTCCCCTCACGCCATCTGCGGCGAGCGCGCCCTTGAGTGCCTCGCTCTCGAACCACTCCCAGAGCAGTTCCTCGACCGTCATCGGGATGAGGCGCATGAGTTCGAGCGCGTCGCGCCGGCCCACGCGGCCCATGCGCGCCCCGAGGCGGAGCAGTTCCCACAGGTCTCCGCGATCCGCGCCCGCCAGTCGGGGCGGCAGCGTGTCGTAGAGCACAGAGAGTACCCGGCTCGCGCGGGCCATCGCCGACACGAAGTCGGGCCAGCGCGCCGCGTCGCGGGGTGAGAAGCGCCGGATCGACTCGGCCGTGCGCGCCGGATCCCTCTCCAGGACGAGCGCCCCTCCCTCCGGCTGCGGCGCCACCACGCAAGGGTCCGAAGACATGATCTCGAGGCCGGCGCCCTTCGATCCGGCGCCTCCCGGAGTCGGTCCCGCACCCGCCAGATCCAGGTCCGCCATGACCCGGGCATCGATCCCGGTCAGGCTGTGCGCCCCCGTGTCCACGCGGTAGCCTGGCCAGAGTTCCTCCGTGGCGGCACACCCTCCCGGAGTCTCGCCTCGCTCGACCACGACCACCCGGAGCCCGGCCCGGGCCAGATACGCCGCCGCGATGAGGCCGTTGTGGCCTGCCCCGATGACGACGGCGTCGCAGCCGCTCACGGCCGCCCCCGCGGACGCCGCCGGAGGTCCCGGAGGATCTCGAGCGCGGCGAGCCGCCCCGAGGCGCCGCACACCCCGCCTCCCGGATGCGTACCCGAGCCGCACTGGTAAAATCCGCGCACGGGCGTCCGGTAATCGGCCCAGGCGGGCGACGGACGGAAGAAGAAGAGCTGCTGCGGCGTGAGTTCGCCGTGGAAGATGTTGCCCTCCGTGAGCCCCAACTGCTCCTGCATGTCCAGTGGGGTGAGCACCTGCCGGTGGAGGATGGCGCCTTTGAGGTTCGGCACGTATTCCGAGAGCGTGTCGACGACCGCGTCCCCGAACGCCTCCCGTTTCGCGTCGTCCCAGCCGCTCTTGAGGTCGAAGGCGGCGTACTGGACGAAGATCGACATCACGTGCCGTCCCGGCGGCGCCATCCCGGGGTCGATCATGGACGGGATCACGATGTCCATGTAGGGCCGGCGCGAGAACCCTCCGTACTTCGCGTCGTCGTAGGCGCGCTCCAGGTAGTCCATGCTCGGGCTGATGGAGAAGGCGCCCCGCAGGTGCGGCCCCCCGCCCGGCAGGCAGGAGAACTCCGGCGCCTCCGACAGCGAGAGGTTGACCTTCCCGGAGGAGCCGCGGATCCGGAAGCGCCGGATCGCCTCCACGAGATCCTCCGGCAGCTCTTCCGGGTCGAGCAGGCCGAGGAAGGTGCGTTTCGGATCGACCCCCGACACGACGGTCTTCGCCGTGAGCTCCTCGCCATCCTCCAGGACGACGCCCGTCGCCCGCCCGTTCGTCGTGAGCACCCGCTCCACGGTGGCCCCGGTCCGGATCTCGGCCCCGTGGGATCTCGCCGAGGAGGCGATGGACTCGCTGACCATCCCGTTCCCGCCCCGCGCGAATCCCCACGCCCGGAACACGCCGTCGATCTCCCCCATGTAGTGATGGAGAAGGACGTACGCCGTCCCCGGCGACCGGGGGCCGAGGAAGGTCCCGATGATCCCGCTTGCGGACATCGTCGCCTTGAGCGGATCCGACTCGAACCACTCGTCGAGATAGTCGGCCGCGCTCATCGTCCCCAACTTGAAGAGCGCGTGGAACTGCTGCTCATCGAGGCTGCGCGCGTGCCGCCCCAGCATGAGCAGCGTCTTCAGATCGCGCAGTCCGGGAGAGAGCGGATCGGGCGGCACGATGCCGAGGAGAGGTTTCACGGCCCACGCGAGCCGGTACATGAGCGTCGCGAAATCATCGTACGCCTCGGCGTCCTTCGGAGAATGGCGATAGAGGTCGCGTCGCGTCTGGTCGTGGTCGGCCCAGCGCCCGAGGTAGTCGCCGTTGGGGAGCGGGGTGACCGTGCTCTCGAGAGGGAGGATCTCCAGCCCGTGCCGCGCGAGCCGCAGATCGCGGATGATCTCGGGTCTCAGCAGGCTCACGACGTAGGAGGCGACGGAATACTTGAAGCCCGGGAAGATCTCCTCCGTCACCGCGGCTCCGCCCACCAGGTGCCGGCGCTCGAGCACGACCGTGCGAAGTCCCGCGCGGGCGAGGTAGGCGGCGTTGATGAGGCCGTTGTGGCCACCGCCGACGATAATCGCGTCGTACGCGTTCGTCGCACTCACGGCGTGGCCCGTTTCCTCGCGGGGTCGAAGAACGGGGTCTTCGCCACCGTGGCCCGGGCCCGGCGCCGCCGGTGCTCGACCGTCACCTCGATCTCGAGTTCGGTTCCGACGACCGCGGATTCCGCTTCGAGGTGCGCCAGTCCCAGGTAGGTCTTGAGGGTCGGGGACCAGCCCCGGCTCGTGGCGTAGCCCACCTGTCGCCCGCCCGCGTACAGCGGCACGCTGTCGCGCAGGGTCGTGCCCGGGAACTGCGGGGGGAGGCCGACGGTCGCGTACGCCGCCTCGAGCGAGTCCCAGTCGAGGACGATCCCCCGGAAGCGCCAGGCGGGCGGGCGAGCCCGTTCGGCGCGGAGTGCCGCCCGGCCCACGAAGTTCGACGCCTCCAGCGACACGGTCCAGCCGAGGCCGAGTTCGTACGGAGACGATTTCCGGTCTTCGATGACCGCACGGTGGGCCGGGATGAAATCGACATCGACGAGGAGCAGCCCGGCCTCGAGGCGCGCCATGTCCAGGGCGAGCATGCCGGCCGGAGCGAGGCCGAACGGCGCACCCGCCGCATTGAGGGCGTCCCACAGCGGAATTGCGTCCGCGGCGCCGACCCAGATCTCGTAACCGAGATCGCCGGTGTAGCCCGTGCGCGAGATTTCCGCGGCGATCCCGGCGATCCGCGCCGACATCACCCGAAAATAGGGGAGTCCCGCCACGTCGCCGTCGGTGATCCGCTGGAGCAGATCGCGCGAACGGGGCCCCTGGAGGGCGAGCGCGGCCACCTGTTCCGTCTCCTCCTCGATTTCCACATCGAGTCCGCGAGCGTTCTCATGCAGCCACTTCAGCGTGGGTTCGGCGGACGTAAGGCGGAAATCGGAAGCGCCGAGCCGGTGCAGGGTGCCGTCGTCCCGCACCTTCCCGGCCGCGTCGCACCAGGGTGTGTAGTACACCTGGCCGATATCCTGCCGGTCCACGTCCCGCGTCACCACCCGGTTGGCGAGCGCCGCCGCTCCCGGCCCCGAGAGCCGGTACTTGTGGAGCGGCGACACATCGATGAGCGTGCACGCCGAGCGGATGGCCTGGTACTCGTGCTCGTGCGTCGGCTCGTACGAACTCGCCGAGAGATGCCCGGCCCAGCGCCGCCAGTTGCCGGCCTGGCAGAGCGGGCCGGTTCGTTCGTGAAAGGGCGTTCCCCGGACGACGGAGGGCGCTGGCACCGTGGCGTTCGGCGGGTGGCGGGTGGCCGGCTGCCGGATCGGCTGGCTAGCCGGGGAGCCGCAGGGCGACGAGTTCCGCGGGCACGCCGCGCCCCGCCACAGCGGCGACGATGTACTGCGTCCCGTCGTGCATGTACGTCATCGGGACACCGGTCTGGTGCGACGGCAGTTCGATTTCGGCCAGGATCTCGCCCGTCTCCTTGTCGTGTGCGCGCAGGAGACCGGTGAGGTCCGGCGACATCGTCCCCCCGCCCGTTCCCGCGAAGAGCAGCGTGCTCGTCGCGAGGAGGCCCGCCCGGCTGGGCCGACCCGTGCGCGGGACGTCGACGCCTTCGAGCGCCGGGTGTTCCTCCACGAACGACGGCGTGTGGTCGTTCGCGACCTGCCACACCTTCCGGCCCGTCTTCATGTCGAGCGCCGTGATCCTTCCCCACGGCGGCTTCAGGATGGGCAGGCCCTGCGGTCCGCCGACGCCGCGGGGACGTCCGGCGATGTAGCGCATGTTCGACGATTCGGGATCGTTCACCAGTCCGATCACGGAGCCGCGCGTCGCGGACCCCACGAAGAGCCGCTGCGTCTCGGGGTCGTACGCCGCTCCCGGCCAGTTCGCCCCGCCAAGGCTGCCGGGCGTGATGAGGGTCCCCTGGTTGCCCCCCTCCACGAGTACGGTCGGCGGCGTGAACAACTCGCCGAGGGTGAGGTTCTTCGCGATCTCCAGCGCCTCCGCCTTCAGTTCCGGCGTGAGGTCGATCAGGTCGTCCTCGGTCGCGCCCTGCATGTCGAACGGCTCGGGGAGCGACGGAAAGGGCTGCGTCGGCGCGTACCATTCCCCCGGCACGTCCCCGGCGGGCACGGGCCGTTCCTCGATCGGCCACACCGGGTCGCCCGTCACCCGGTCGAATACGTACGTGAACGACTGCTTCGTCACCTGGGCCACAGCCTGGATCTCCCGGCCGTCCACGGTGATGTCCATCAGAACGGGCGCCGCCGGCGGATCGAAATCCCAGATCCCGTGATGCACGGTCTGAAAATACCAAACGACTTCACCTGTGCGCGCGTCCACGCACACGAGGCTCTGCGAGTAGAGGTTGTCGCCCGGACGGTGGCCCCCGTAGTAGTCGCCCGTCCCCGCCTCCACCGGCAGATAGACGTAGCCCAGATCGAGATCGGCCGTGAACGGCGTCCAGACGGCGGCGTTCCCGGTGTAGTCCCAGGATCCGTCTTCCCACGTCTCGTGCCCGGGATCGCCGGGCTGCGGGATCGTGTGGAAGGTCCAGAGTTGCTCGCCCGTCCGCGCGTCGAATCCACGCACGTGACCGGGCGGCATCTCCTTGGTCGGAGGACGTCCCCCCTGCGGGAGCGCGGCTCCGACGACGATCACATCTCCGACGACGACCGGGGGAGAACTCGAGCCGATGCGGTCGTTCACGAGATCCAGTTCCCGCCCGAGTCCCAGCTTGAGGTCCACGATCCCGTCGTCGCCGAAGGCCGGGTCGGGGATGCCCGTCTTCGCGTCCAGCGAGACCATGTGATAGGCGGGGGTGATGAGAAGCACCCTTTCTTCGACGCCATCCGTCCAATAACCAACGCCGCGCCCGGAGTTGCCGCGCGGCGCGTTCCTGCCGCGTTCGCCCTCGTCGAGCCGATACATCCAGAGCGTCTCCCCCGTCTCCGGGTCGAGCGCCACCGCCGCCCGCCGGAATCCCGCCGTGGCATAGAGGGTCCCGTTCGCGTACAGCGGGGTCACGCGGTAGTAGCCCTCGGGGGTCGGACCGAAGTTGCGCGCCTGCCAGCGCCACGCGATCTGCAGGTCCTCGACGTTCGAGGCGTCGATCTGATCGAGCGGCGCGTAGCGCGTGGACCCGGCGTCTCCGGCCCAGTAGCGCCATTCTCCGTCCGTCGTGCCGGACTGGGCGACGAGCGCGAAAGGCCCGGCGCCGAGTCCCGCGCCGAGCACCATCAGACGGCCCAGCCAGCTGGAACACCCGTTGCTCCCCTTCATCCGTTCCACTCCACGTGACCTGTGCGAAGCTCCAAGCGACCCCCAGGGTTTCCCCGGCAACGCCTACAGTCCGATGCGGCGCTCCGACGGGCAACACTTCACCTTGGCCGGTCACTCGCGGATTTCTCGCGAATCTCCGGGACACGGCACTAGTTTTTCACCATCGGGAGCGCGGGAGATCCATGAAGCTTCGAGGCCTGGCGGTACTGACAGCGACGATTGCGCCCGCCCTGTCGTGCGGCGGGGAGGTGACGGGGCCCCGGGGCAGTCTGTGCGACACGCGGCACGGCGTCGAGGTGTGCGTGGACCGACCCGAGTACCGGTCGAACGAGTCCATCCTCGTCACCACGCGTAATGTGTCCGACCGCCGATCTTCAAGGATGCGTGCGGTACGACCGCGATACCGGCGCCGGATTCCGAGGACGATTTCAGGCCCAACTACAATCCGCAGCGGCACTGCGGCGAGGCGGTCACGCCGACGGTCGTCGTCGAGCGCATGGTGCGGCTCGAACCCGGAGCATCGACCCGTGAGACCCTCAGGCTGGGTTACTCTCCGCAGGACTTCTTTCGCGTGGTCGTGTGGCTTCTGACGCCGGACGGGGACCTGGCCTTCGATACACCGGCCGCGAGCGGGGTCTTCGTCATCTTCCCGGGAGCCGACGGCGGTGGGGCGAGGTCGGCGACCCGCCGCAACTGAACCCTTCTTCCCGTAGATTCCGAGGGACCACAAACCCGTGAACCTCCGGAGACCGAAGATGTCACGCAGGTTACTCATGTTCATTCCGGCCGCCGTCCTCGCGCTGTCGTGCGGTGAGGACGTCACGGGCCCGGGGAGTGCGCTCTGCGCGACGCAGCACGGCCTCGAGGTCTGCGTGGACCGGCCCGAATACGAACCCAGGCAGTCGATCACAGTCACGTCGAGGAACGTATCCGGCGATCGAATCTTCAAGGATTCCTGCGCGATCAAGCCCGTGGGCGTGACGAACCTCGAAGTGGAATTCGAGGCTTCCTACAACCCCACGCTGCACTGCGGCCGCGGAGCCACGCGCGCCGACATCGTCGAGCACATGGTCGAACTCGACCCCGGAGACACGACGCAGGAGACCGTGACGCTCCCGTTTTTTTCGTTCCAGGGATGGTATCGCGTGAACGTGTGGCTTCTCGATGCGGAAGGGAACCTCGCGGTCGACACTCCGGCGACGAGCGGGATCTTCCAGGTCTTCCCCTCCGTCCGGAACTAGCGGACAATGCTCCGCGCCGATCTGTCGCTCGTTTTTTTGGCCGCACTCGCTGCGCCGGGGATCCCGGGGGTCGCGCCTTCGGCGGGCCAGGTGCCGGCCGCCCCGCGGGAATACGATGCGCCGCCGGCCGTCGCGCCACCCGCGATCGACGGATCGCTGGACGACGCGGTCTGGCGCGCCGCGCCGTGGACGGAGCCCTTCGTCGACATCCGCGGCCCCGACTGGCCCGATCCCTATGTCGGGACGCGCGCGAAGATCGCGTGGGACGAACGCTTCCTCTACGTGGGTGCCGAACTCGAGGAACCGCACCTCTGGGCCACGCTCGCCGACCGCGACGCCATCGTCTACCGGGAACACGACTTCGAGGTCTTTCTCGATCCGGACGGCGACGGTCTCGCCTACTACGAACTCGAGATCAACGCGCTCGGAACCGAGTTCGATCTCTTCCTCGACAGGCCGTACCGCCGAAAGGGAAGGGCGGACATCGCCTGGGACATGGAGGGTCTGCGCACCGCGGTGCGCCTCGAGGGCACGCTCAACGATCCCTCCGACGAAGACGCCGGCTGGTCGGTGGAGATCGCGATCCCCTGGTCGGCGCTGCGTCCGCCCGGCGCACCCGCGGACGCCGCGGTCTCGACTCCACGGCCCGGGGACGTCTGGCGCGTGAACTTCTCGCGCGTGCAGTGGCCGCTCATCGTCGTGGAGGGGGCCTACCGCAAGGCGCGGGAGCCGGTGGACTGGAGCGACCACCCGGAAGACAACTGGGTGTGGTCGCCGCAGGGTGAGATCGACATGCACATACCGGAGAGGTGGGGCGTGGTGAGATTCGTGGCGTCGGCGAAGCCCGGCGCGGCTCCGGCGTCCGAGGCGGATGCGGGGTCCGGCGGCGGAGGACGGGACAGGGAAGGGTCCAGCCGATGAGACGTCGGGACTTCGTGCGCAGCGCCGGGAGCGCGGCCCTGCTGGGGGCGCTCCCCGGCTGCCGGTCGCCGGCCCCCGCGGAGGCGCCCTTTACGCTGTGGACGTGGGTTCACGGGAACCGCGACCGCGACACCGCCGCCTGGCGCGAACGGTTCGCCCGACTGCGCGAGGCGGGCTTTCACGCGGTCCTCGTGGGCGGCGGCGACGTCGATCTGGTCTCGGGAGCCGCCCGCGCGGAGGGACTCGAGTATCACCGCTGGTTCTGGACGATGAACCGTAACGGCGACGCCTGGGTGCAGGAGAACCACCCGGAGTGGTTCACGGTGAGCCGGAACCTGGAGAGCTCGCTCGATCACCCCCCTTACGTCGGGTACTACAAGTGGGTCTGCCCTTCGCGCGGACCCGTGCGCCAATACCTGCGCGGACGGATCGCGGACCTCGCCGCCCACCCGGCGGTGGACGGCGTCCACCTCGACTACGTGCGCCACTGCGACGTCATCCTCCCGCGCGCTCTCTGGGAGACCTATGACCTCGTGCAGGACGTCGAGCACCCGGAGTTCGACTTCTGCTACTGTGACGTCTGCCGCGAACAGTTCGCCGCTCTCGATGGGAGGGATCCCCTGGAGATCCCCGATCCGCCCGCCGACGAGGCCTGGCGTCGCTTCCGGTGGGACTCCGTGACGGGCGTCGTGCGCGAACTCGCCGGGGCGGCCCACGAGCACGGGAAGCCCATCACGGCCGCCGTCTTCCCGACCCCCTCCATCGCCCGCACGCTGGTCCGCCAGGACTGGGACCGGTGGCCCCTCGACCGCTTCTTCCCGATGCTCTACCAGAGCTTCTATCTGGAGGACATCCCCTGGATCGGCGAAGGGGTGCGCGAGGGGGTCGCGGCCCTCGCCGCCACCGATGGCGACGTGCGCGGAGGAACCGCCACGCCGCTCAACGCCGGACTCTACCTGCCCGCGCTCGATCCGGCCGCGCTCGCGGAGGCCATCGCGACGGCCCGGGAGGCCGGCGCCTCCGGCGTGTCCACGTTCGAGATGGACGGCCTCACCGACGACCACCTCGCCGCCATCCGCGACGCCCCCGCCTGATCCCGTCTCCCCCGTGGGCTGACCCGCCGCGGGCTCGGCTGGTATCGTGGCGCCCGATACGGTATCATGAATCATGAGTAAAATTCATGATACTCGCGAGCGCGGACGGGTCGCGGAACCCGTGCAGGTCTATCTGGCGCCGGCCGATCAGGATCGGCTCGGGCGTTTGCGGGACACGCTCGCCACCACCAAGTCGGATGTCCTGAGGCGCGGACTGGAGGCGCTGGAAACGCAACTCTCCGATCCGGACCACCACCCCGCGCTCTCGATCATCGGCCTCTTCCGCGGCGCCGCGGCCGCCGAGGCCCCCCCGCACGTCGACGCCGCGCGCGATCACGACGAGGTCCTCGCCTCCGGTGAGATCGCGTCCTGGTCATCCGGATCGGGGAGCGACCTGCCGAACGAGCCCCCGGATGGTGCCTCCGAGTGAGAGCGCTGTTCGTGGATACCAGCGCGTGGTACCCGCTGTCCAACGGCTCGCATCCTGATCACGAGCGGGTGGCGGCGGTCCTTCGCACCCGCGTGCGTGAAGGGGTCGCGGTCGTGACGACGAACCTCGTGGTCGCCGAGACCCATGCGCTTCTCCTGCGGCGCGGAGGTCGGCAGGTCGCGCTCGCCTTCCTCGAGGCGATCCGGCAACCCCCGAACCGGATCGAATACACGACCCCCGAACGAGAGGCCGTCGCCATCGATCGCTGGCTCCGGCGCTTCGCCGACCAGCGCTTCTCACTCGCCGACGCCGTCAGCTTCACGGTGATGCGCGAACTCGGGATCGACGAAGCCCTGACGCTGGACCGGCACTTTCAAACAGCGGGTTTCGCGACGGTGCCCGGCGCGGCCTGACCCCACCGGACCCTTGTCCCGGGGGAACGGCTCCACCAACATCGATGGACCGCGACGAATCCCCGCGAATCGCAGGAGATGTGCCATGTCTCGCCGCATCCTCGGACTCGGAATCCTCGCCGTTCTCGTCTCCACCGTCCCCGTCTCCGGCCAGCGCCGCGCGATGACGATCGTGGATCTCATCGACATCCCCGGTCTCGCCGACCCGCGGATATCGCCGGACGGGTCGGAAGTGCTCTACGTGAGGACGGACACCGACTGGGAAGCCAACGCCACGGTTTCCCACATCTGGCGCGTCGCGATGGACGGCTCCGGCACGACGCGCATGACGAACGGCGAGGGCGGTGAATCGAGCCCGCGCTGGTCGCCCGACGGCTCGCGCATCGCCTTCGTCGCGAACCGGCACGATACGGAGCACAGCCAGGTGTTCGTGATGCCGACCCGCGGCGGCGAGGCCGGCGCCGTGAGCGAACACCCGACGCCCGTGGGTTCGATTTCGTGGTCCGGCGATGGCGCCTGGATCTACTTCATGGCGGTCGACGAGAAGTCGGAGGCCGAAAAGGCGCGCGAAGCGGTCAACGACAACGTGTTTCGCTATGAAGAGGACAAGCTCCCCACCGGACTCTGGCGGGTTTCGAGCGAAGGGGGCGCGGCGGAGCGCGTGACGGAGGCCGGCCTGATGGTCCGAGGGTACTCGACCTCGCGCGACGGGACGCTCCTCCTCGTGCAGCTGGCGCCGACCGCCCTCTACGACGACCTGCTGAACTCGGAACTGTGGGTGATGGGTCCCGATGGGACCGGTGGGCGCCGGATCACCGACAATCACGTGGGAGAAGTCGGCGCATCCCTCTCTCCGGACAACCGTCACGCGCTCTTCGTCGCGAACACGAACGACGAACTGAGCGATTTCTACTTCAACCAGCGCCTGTTCGTTGTCCCGACCGACGGTGGCGATCCCGTCTCCGTGGTGCCGGGAGGAAGCTTCGACGTCAACGCCGCGGTGTGGTCGCGAGACGGTCGCTCGATCTATTTCCGCGCGAATACCGGCGTTCGCCAGCAGATCTACTCCGTGCCCGCCGATGCCTCCGATGCGGGGCGCGCCGAGGCGGTCACCGAGGGAGACCACTCGGTCGGCGCCTGGGACTACCACCCTTCATCCGGTATGCACCTCTACGCGGTCAGCAGTTCGACCAACGCCGGGGACCTGTGGGCGATGGCGGGATCGGGCCCGGCACGCCAGGTCACGCACCTCTTCGACTACCTCGCCGAAGAGTTCCTCCTGCCGCGCATGGAAGCCGTGCAGTACGCCGGCGACGACGGTGTCGAGGTGGAGGGTCTCATCTTCTATCCCATCGACTACCAGGAGGGCGAGCGGTACCCGCTCGTCGTGCAGACGCACGGAGGCCCCCCGTCGTCCGACAAGTTCCGCTTCGCGCGCTCGAGCAACTACGAAACCGTGCTCGCCGCCCGCGGATGGTTCGTCTTCAAGCCCAATTATCGCGGGTCCACCGGATACGGCGACGACTTCCTGCGCAACATGATCGGCAACTACTTCGACCAGGCCCACAAGGACGTGATGGCCGGAGTGGACCATCTCATCGAGCGCGGACTCGTGGACGGCGACCGCATGGCGAAGATGGGCTGGAGCGCCGGCGGCCACATGACGAACAAGATCATCACCTGGACGGACCGCTTCAAGGCGGCATCGTCAGGCGCGGGCGCCGTGAACTGGATGTCGATGTACGCGCAATCCGACGTCCGCATCTATCGCACGCCGTGGTTCGGGGGCACCCCGTGGTCCGAGGACGCCCCGGTCGAGCAGTACATGGCCGATTCACCGCTCTTCGAGCTCCACAAGGTCGTGACCCCGACCCTCGTCCTCGTCGGAGAGAACGACGAGCGCGTGCCGATGCCGCAGTCCGTCGAACTGTACCAGGGACTGAAGCACAACGGCGTGCCGACCCACCTCTACGTGGCGCCCGAGCAGGGTCACGGCTGGGTCGAACTGCAGCAGCGCCTGTTCAAGGCGAACGTCGAACTGGACTGGTACTACCGCTGGGTGCTGGGCGAGGAGTACGAGTGGGAAACGTCCCCCGTCCACCCGGACAAGAAGGAGGCCGTCACCACGGCCGGCGGGTAGCGATGGGCCGCGGAGCTTGAACCTGTACAGGTAGTTGTATAGGTTTCTGTACATGATCAGGGTCAACATTGCCGAGGCTCGGGCCGATCTGGCCCGGTATCTCGCCCGCGTGGAGCGGGGCGAGACGGTCACGCTGTGCCGGCGCAACGTGCCGATTGCGGAGATCCGTCCCCTGCCGTCGACGCCGGTCCGCGAACGGCCGATCGGAATCGACCGGGGGATGAAGGTGCCGGCGAGCTTCTTCGAACCCCTGCCGGAACCCGTGCTGCGGGCGTTCCAGGGTGACGCCGGCGAGCCGTGAGGCTGCTCGTCGACACGTGCACGTTCCTGTGGATGGCGGCGGCGGATTCAAGGCTGTCCCGGACGGCGGAGGCGGCGTGCAGAGATCCGGGCAACACGGTCTACCTGAGTGCGCTCTCGGCTTGGGAAATTGCGATCAAGCACCGCCTCGGGCGGTTGCCGCTCCCCGAATCGCCCGTCCGCTACGTTCCGAGTCGGCGCGAGTGGCTGGAACTCGAACCGATCCCCTTCGATGAGGCATCGGCGGCGCACGAAGTGCTCCTGCCGACCCTCCATACGGACCCCTTCGACCGCGGGCTCGTCTCGCAGGCGATCGTGAACGGATTGACGATCGTTACGCCCGACGAGGCGATCTCCTCGTATCCCGCGCCCGTCCTCTGGTGATCGTCCGCCGCGGGAGCCGATTCAGAAGGCGAGCATGCGCGTCAGCTTGAGGGTCAGGCTGCGGCCCGGGGGCGTGCCGTCGCCGGTCGTGATCCGCTGTTCGTTCCAGACGAGGTAGAGGTCGCTCAGCGGCGCATGGATGAGGTTGAAGCGCACGTTCGAGTTGAAGACGTTGTGCGCCGGATCGTACTGGACCAGCGCGTCGACGAACATGTCGGGATTGAACGAGTAGTTGGTGCGCACGGTCCACAATGTCCGCACGAAGCTCGCGTCCGGGAGGTCCAGCGTCGCGTCGGTCCGCGACATTCCGACCGAGGCCCGGAAGTGGTACGACGGCTTGAAGTTCATCGTCAGCGACAGCGATTTCTGCGTGCCGCTCCATAGTTCGCCCAGCGTGCCACGCCAGCGGAACGAGAACATGCGGCTGGCGTCCGTCCCCCCCGTCAGCGACCACGGGGCCCAGCTGTAGGATCCCGGCGGGATCGGATCGATCCGTCGGTCGAGTCGGAACGGCCGGTCGATGCGTTCGAAGGTCGGGTCCACCTGGATCTGGACGTTCCCTCCGTTGTTCAGGAAGAACGTGATGCCCGTATGCAGCCACTTGGCGAGCATCCGGTTATCGAGATCGTCGTAGTAGTTCCAGACGATGTGGGGATGGACCTCCCGCACCCCGAGCCGGCGCATGAACTGGAAGCGGGGGCGGATGCCCCAATCGACGAAGTACTTCCGAAACCCGGTGCGCCGGAGGAAGCCGAGGTCGTTCCGGAAGTCCGGCGACATCTCCATGAAGCCGAACTTGATGTGGTGAAAGTTGCCCTCGCGGTTCAGCGAGGTGCGGACCGTGTAGCCGCCGCGGTCCCGATCCAGGGGTGGAGCGAGGTTGTCCCCGCCGCCCGTTGCCCGTGCGTCCGACGCGAGGTAGTAGACGCTGAGGTCGATCTCTCCGGGGAAACGGATGTACGTGTCTGCGCCGTAGATGCGATTGAAGTCCTCACGGCCGCCCTCCGTCGCGCGGCGGAACATGAAGATCCCGCCGATGTCGGACGACCGGAACAGGTTCCTGCGCGCACGGAACACTCCCCAGTCGCTTCCGGGCGCGCCGTGAGCGTCGCCCGTCCGCATCGCCATCGCCCCGACCTGGAAGCCGGCCGCGTTGCCGGTGACGCGCGCGCCGCCATGAATGGGCTGCGTTCTCCCGTCCGCCGTGAGCCCGATGCGCCGGCTGAAGAAGGGAAGGAGGTCCTCGTCGTAGCGGGGCTGGAGGTTGGTGCGCGTGTTTCGAGCCGCGTCACCGACGTAGAAGAGTCCCGAATTCTCGAGGAAGAACTCCCGTTTCTCGGGAAAAAAGAGGCTGAACTGGGTGAGGTTCACGCGTTGCTCGTCGGCCTCCACCTGCGCGAAGTCCGGGTTCACCGTGAGGTCGAGGGCGAGCCCGCGCGTCATGCCCCATTTGAGGTCGAGACCCCCCTGCAACTCCCGGTCGAACACCGAGCCGCCGGTGCCGCGGACGGTGTTGGCGAGCGCATATGGGGTGAAGCGGAGGTCGCGCCCCGCGCTTCGAGTGCCCGGCAGACCCGTGAGCGTGCCGGCGAGCGAGAGTCGGGTGAGGGCGTAGGCCCGCGGTATGGCGGCCCAGAACGCGATCTCGTTGTTGCGCCGGATGCGACGGCTGAAGTTGATCCCCCACACGTCCCCCACGGGGGCGGAGCGGATCGACCGGAAGGGGATCTCCATCTCGACGGTCCAGCCTTCGTCGTCCCGCCGGGTCTCGACGCGCCAGATGGCGTCCCAGCTCGCGTTGACCTCGCGGCCCTCATTGGCGATCTGGCGGTCCGCGCGGGCGCCGGCCGCGTTCGTCATGAACACGTAGCCGTTCCGCCGGTCGTGGAACGTATCGAGGATGACGGCGAACACGTCCTGCGCGCCCTCGTCGAAGTCCTTGCGGATGTCGTTGACGACGATGCCGTCCGCCTGCGCGTCGTGCAGCCGGGCCGCTACGTACAGGTTGCCGTCGCCGTGCGCCACCCAGACGTGCGTGTGCTGTGTGGCGGTCAGACCTTCGTCGGGTTCCGCCTGGATGAAGCCGGTAGCCGGTTCCGTCTGCCACGCGGGCTCGTCGAGAATGCCGTCGAGTCGAATGGGGCCCGTGAGCGCCCGGACCGCGAGCGTGGGCCGCGGGAGAGCCGACACGTCCGCCACGGGCTCGGCTCGGTCCGGCGCTTCCTGGGCCGCACCGGGGCCGGCGACGGGGAACACCGGCAGCCCCACGACGAACGCCGCACGGACGAGAACGCGTCGAGGCCGGATCGGAGGCCGGGGCATCGGATCTCCACGGACGGCCCGGCCGGATGCCGGGATGGCACAATCCTACGTTGCTGGACGAGTTCCGGGGAGGTCGGTACCGTCCCTGCCGGTGGCGGGCCAGACCCTCGACGATGGGGAGCATGAGATGAAGAGCGCGTGGAACGATCGCGAGGCGGCGGAAGTCGTCGAGCGGTATGCGGCCGAGGGCGTGGGGGAGGACCTCGCGCTGCGGGTGTACACGACGCGGCTCCTCGGGTCGGAACCGCGACTCGTGCTCCACGGGGGCGGGAACACCTCGGTCAAGTCCAGGACCCGCGACGTGACCGGGGCGAATCTGGACGTGCTGTACGTGAAGGGGAGCGGGTGGGACATGGGGACGATCGAGCCGCCCGGGCTTCCGGCGGTCCAGCTCGATCCGCTCCTCGCGTTGGCCGGGGTCGACGCCCTGTCCGACGAGGACATGGTTAACCTGCAGCGCCGCAACCTGCTCGACAGCACGGCGCCGAACCCGTCGGTCGAGACGCTGCTGCACGCGTGGGTGCCGCGCACGTTCATCGACCACACGCACGCCAACGCGGCGCTCGTGCTAACGGACCAGCCGCACGGGGAGGAGATCTGCCGCGATGTATACGGCGACCGCGCGGCGATCGTCCCGTACATCATGCCGGGGTTCGATCTCGCGAAGGCCGCGAAGGCGGCCGCGGACGCCCATCCGGAGGCGGAAGGCCTGGTCCTGCTCAAACACGGGCTCTTCACGTTCGGGGATACGGCGCACGAGGCGTACGAACTCATGATCGAGTGGGTGAGCCTGGCCGAGGCGCGCATCGAAGGCGGCCGCCGGAAGGTCTTCGCCGCCGCGGAGCCGCCTTCGGCGCCCGCCTCCGCGGGCAAGATCGCGCCGGCCATCCGCGGCATGCTCGCCAACCGGCGCGGCAGCGAGGCGCAGGAGGGCGGGGCGGGGGATTTCGAGCGCTTCATCCTCGAGCACCGGACAAGCCCGGACATCCAGGCGTACGTCGGCGGCGCCGAACTGACGCGCTACAGCCAGGTCGGCACCGTGACGCCGGATCACGCGATCCGCACGAAGCCGCTCCCCGTTGTGCTGCCCGCGCCGCCCGCGGGCGACCTCGCCGCCTGGACCCGGGAGGCGCGGGCCGCGGTCGAGGCCTACCGGACGGCGTACACGGCCTACTTCGAGCGCCACAACCCCCGCTACGGCGGAACGAAACGCATGCTCGACCCGAGTCCGCGCGTGGTCCTCGTGCCGGGCGTGGGGCTGTTCGCGAGCGGACGGGACGCCCGGGCCGCGGCCGCGGCGGCCGACCTCGCCGAGACCACCGTCGATGTCATCGCGGACGTGGAAAGCATGGACCGCTTCGAGAGCATCACCGAGGCCGAGCTGTTCGACATCGAATACTGGTCGCTCGAACAGGCGAAGCTGGCCGGCGCGAAGGAGAAGGCGCTGGCCGGTCACGTCGTGGTCATCACGGGCGGCGCCGGCGCCATCGGCCGCGCCACTGCGGCCGCGTTCCGGGACGCCGGCGCCGAGGTGGCCCTCTTCGACCTGCCGGGCTCCTCGCTCGACGACGCCGCCGGGGCCGGAGCGGAGCTCGCCGTCCCATGCGACGTGACGGACGACGCGTCCGTCGACCGCGCGTTCGCCACCGTCGCCGCCCGTTTCGGCGGTGTCGACATCCTCGTCTCGAACGCCGGGGCGGCCTGGCGCGGTCCCATGGCCGACGTGACGGACGAGGTGCTGCGGGAGAGCTTCGAACTGAACTTCTTCGCCCACCAGCGCGTCACGCGGGCGGCCCTGCGCATGATGCGCGCCCAGGGGACGGGCGGCTGCCTCCTCTTCAACGTCTCGAAGCAGGCGGTCAACCCGGGCCCGGACTTCGGTCCGTACGGATTGCCGAAGGCGGCGACCCTCGGCCTCGTCCGCCAGTACGCCATCGAACACGGGTGGGAGGGCATCCGGTCGAACGGGGTGAACGCCGACCGCATCCGGAGCGGCGTCCTCACCGAAGAGATGATCGCGGCCCGATCCGAGGCGCGCGGCGTGACCGAGGATGCCTACATGCGCGGCAACCTCCTCGGCCGAGAGGTCCGAGCCGGGGATGTCGCCCGGGCCTTCGTTTCCCTGGCACTCGCCCGCGCGACGACCGGCGCGATCCTCACCGTGGATGGCGGCAACGTCGCCGCCGCCCTCCGATGACCCGACGCGGTCGCGTGACCATGCGTGCGCAGATTGTTGCGGCGTGCGTCGTCCTGGCTGCCTGCGCGCCGCAGGCGGAACGTCCCGGATGGCCGGGCGAAGCGTGGCCCGTGTCCACGGCGGAGGCCGAGGGCGTCGACCCGGCGGCGCTCGACTCGCTGATCGCCGACATCGATGCCGGGCGGTACGGTCTCATCGACCAGTTCCTTCTCATCCGCAACGGGCGGGTGATCGCGGATCGGCGCTGGGACCACGGCGCGCGGTACGCCGAACTCCTCGCCGCGCAGGAGGACACGGCCGACCATCAGTACAACTACGATCACCCGTCGTGGCACCCGTACTACCGGAACACCGACCTGCACTCGCTCCAGTCCGTAACCAAGAGCGTGACCTCGGTCGCGTTCGGCATCGCGGTGGATGACGGTCACATCCCGGGCGTCGAGGCGCAGGCGTGGCCGTTCTTCGAGGCGTACGGCGTCGACCTCGCGGATCCGCGCCGCGCCGCGACCTCGCTGGAGGATTTTCTCACCATGCGCAGCGGGATCGACTGGGCGCTGCCCGGCCAGACGTATGACGACGGTACCCACCCCACGGTCGTACTGGAGGCGAGCGATGCGTGGATCGACTACGTCGTCGCGCGGCCCGTGGGGACGGATCCCGGCACCCGGTTCGACTACAACGACGGGGTGAGCGTTCTGTTGGGGAAGATCGTGCGCGAGGCCACCGGCCAGCGGCTCGATGAGTGGGCGGACGAACGCCTGTTCCGTCCCATCGGAATCGACGAGTACTACTGGAAGATCGCCCCCGACGGCGAAGTCGACAGCGAGGGCGGCCTCTACCTCTCCACACACGACCTCGCCCGCATCGGATACCTCATGCTCCGCGGCGGGAAATGGGACGGCCGGCAGGTCGTCTCCCGGGAATGGGTCGAGGCCTCGACCTCACCCGTCGTCCCCGACGTGGCCCCCGACAACGACCGGCCCGACACGGGCTACGGATACCAGTGGTGGGTGCCGATGCACGAGAACGGAGAGACGAGAGTGTTCGCCGGGAACGGGTACGGAGGCCAGTTCCTCCACGTCGTGCCCGAATATGATCTCATCTCCGTATTCAACGGCTGGACGCTCCACGAACAGCCCGTACTCTTCAGCTGGACCGCACTCCAGGACCGCATCCTCCCCGCCGTGAGCCCGCCCCGCCAGGATCCCCCGTAAGGGATTTTCTGCCTGACTCAGGCGCGTTCGAGGCGGGCGGCGTGATGCTCGATCTCGGCAGCCAGCTCCCCCATCCCGGCGAGGACGGCGGCCTCGTCGATCGTCTCGAGCGTCCGGTCGCGCATGACCCAGCGGCCATCGATCATGACCGAGCGGACGTCGTCGCGGCCCACCGTGTAGACGAGGTGTCCGTAGACATCGTACATCGGCGTGAGGTGGGGGCGGTCGAGGTCGATGAGGATGAGGTCGGCACGGTAGCCTTCCGCGAGCCGTCCCACGCGATCTCCCAGCCCGAGAGCCTCGGCACCCACCGTCGTCGCCATGCGGACGATGTCGTGGGCGGGCGTGATGACCGGATCCATGTGAACGCCCCGCTGCAACAGCCCCGCGAAACGCATCGCGGTCCACATGTCGAGATCGTTCGAACTCACGGGCCCGTCCGTGCCGAGGGCGACGGGAATCCCCTCCTCCATCAGGCGCGCGATCGGCGCGATCCCGGACCCGAGCTTGAGGTTCGAGAGCGGGTTGTGGAGGACCGCCGCCCCGGTGCGCCGGAGACGCGCGAAGTCGTCGTCGGCCAGGTGGACGCAGTGCGCGAGTGCCGTGCGCCCGTCGAGGATCCCGAGTTCATCGAGGTGGGCGACCGGTGTATGCCCGAAACGTTCGATCGTCTGCCGTACTTCGGTCGCCGTCTCCGAGCAGTGGGTGTGGAAGAGGGCGCCGGCGCGGTCCGCGAGATCGCGCGCCGCCCGGAAACCGTCCGGCGAAACCGTGAGCGCATTGTGCGGCTGCACGCACGGGGTGACCAGCGGCTCCTCCGCGTAGCGTTCCAGCCAGCGCTCGCCCACGGCGACCCTGTCCTCCACCGAGACGCCGTCGGGCCCGTCGAAATCGAAGAAGATCGGTCCGGTGAGGAGCCGGAAGCCCGCGCCGAGCGCCGCGTCGGCCGCGGCCTCCGGGAACCAGAACATGTCGAGCGTGCACGTCGTCCCGCTCCGGATCATCTCCGCCAGCGAGAGCCGCGCCCCCAGCTCGACGCTCTCGCGGCTGACGAACGCGCGCTCGGAGATCCATAACCGCTCCAGCCACGCCTCGAGCGGCAACTCCTCCACCAGACTCCGGAAGAGGGAATCGCCCAGGTGCGTATGCGCGTTCACGAGCCCGGGCATGACCAGCATCCCGGCGGCGTCGATCGTCTCCGCTGCGGCGATGCCTTCGAGGTCCCCCCGTGCTCCCACCGCCATGATCTCGCCGTCCCTGATTGCGATGGCGCCCGAGTCGAGCATTCGCTCGCCGGCATCCATGGTGACGACCAGGGGGCCGAGGATGAGCGTGTCCACAGGTTGCATGTGACATTCCGGGAGGTTGACGGTTCAGCGGCCGGGAGGGCGCAATCTTCCTCCCCTCCGGCCCGGCCGCTAGTTTCCCGGCGCGGTTACCGAGGCCCCGTCCATGCGCCGTGGCGACTCGGTACCGCCCCGGCCCCGTAGCTCAGGTGGATAGAGCGCGGGATTCCTAATCCCGAGGCCGCTGGTTCGAGTCCAGCCGGGGTCATCGCCGCACGTCGCGCTCAGTTTCCGACCACGTTGACCCGCACGTACCAGATCCGGCCCGCCACGCCGTAGGGTGATTCGGAGGGGTACTCCATCGTCCAGAGCTGCGCGACGGCGTCGTCCGGGAGCCGGTTCGGCAGACGGTCAAGCAGGTTGTTCGCTCCGACACCCACCTGGATGCGGTCGCCCACCCGGAAGCTGACCTCCAGGTCGGCGATGGTCGCCGCGTCGATCGTGATGTTCTCCTCGAAGATGAACGGGGTCGTGACGGAACCGATGTGGTTCAACCCGAGCCTCGCACCGAGACCCCGAGCGAACCGAAGGTCGGCGCTCACGCCGATCCGCTGTCCCGGCTGGGAGTCCTCGATCAGGGTCTGCTGGGTGTCCCCGATGAAGTTCTCGTTGCGGTTGGCGGTGATCTCCGTGCTGTTCCGGTGCAGGCTGGCCGACAGGTCCGCGGCCCCCCAGTCCATGCCGCGGAAGCGCCAGGTCGCCGCCAGGTCGAACCCCTGCGTGCGCGTGTCGATCGCGTTGGTCCAGAAGGCCACGGCGTCCACCGGCCGACCCTGGAACTGCGCGCCGGGCCGGAGTCCGTGGCCCGGGTTGAGGCTCTGGGTCAGGGCGATCGCCTCGTTGACGGCGACGCGGTAGTAGTCCGCGGTGACCAGCAGGCCGGCGTCGTTGGAATAGACGAGTCCGCCCGTGAAGCTGAGTGATGTCTCGTGGCTCAGCGAACAGGCCCCGAAGTCGGAGCACGCGATCTCATCGCCTTCGGGCAGGAACCCCGCGCTCACCAGACCCTCGCTGCCGCCCACGAAACCGATCGTGTTGAACCCCCGCTGCGGGAGTCGCGGTGCCCGGAAGCCCGTGGAGACCGCGGCGCGGAGCGCGGCCCCCGTTTCGCCGAGTTCCAGGCGACCGGCCAGCTTGCCGGTCAGCGAACTTCCGGCGTCGGTATAGTGCTCATAGCGAAGGGCGCCACCCAGCGTGCGCCCGCTCGGCGAGCGCAACTCCATGTCCGCGTACGCTCCGACGCTGCTGCGATCCTGCTCGCTCAGCCGCGCCGAGGCCGGGCTGTAGCCGGGGTAGCCCTGTATCCCGCAGCTCGCGTAGACCGTCCCGTCGTTCTGGTGATGGGCCGCCGGAAAGCTGCCGGGCGTATCGCTCGGCCCGCACGCCCACGAGGCCCGGTCGCCGGCTTCCATCCAGTACGAGTCCCTGCGGAAGGCTCCGCCGACGGCCAGAAACGCCGGGGTCGAACCCACCTCGATCTCCCGCGTCGCGTCGGCGTTCAGCGTCCACTGACGCACGTTGAGCCCGCCGCTGAACGTGTTCCTGGGTCCGGCGTTGGCGGCGATGGAGGCGCCGTCGGCTCCGGGGTTCCTCGCCAGGAACTCCGCCGCGTAGGACGGATTGATCGAATTCGCGGCGCCGAAGGCGAACCGGCCGTGTCCGAACCCGAGACTGAGATCTCCCGACCAGGCGCCCATATCGCCGCGGAGACCCGCCACGGCGGACTTGTCCATCAGATCCGACTCCTCGATGGGGAAGAAGCCGTCCGGATAGACGTAGCTGACCGAGCGAGGCACCCAGTCCGCCTTGCGGTACAGGCCGTCCGAGACCGCTTCGCGCCCGGAGTATCCCCCGAATGCATAGAATTCAGCCGATTCCCCGACGGGGACCGCGGCATTGGCCATGAAGGCCGCGCCCTTGTAGTCAGGTTCGCCGTTTCGCTGCAGCTGGATGACCTTTCCGCCATCGGCGCAGGGGCCGTAGGACGGATCGGGACCGAAACAGGTGGGTGCCTCGCCGGCCCGGTTCGTGACCTCCTGCCGCGCGACCTCCATCGTGATGTTGAAGAAGCCGTCTCCGAGCGGAACCCCGGCGTTGGCCGAAGTGAACAGCCTCATTCCGTCGCCGCGCGAGGTTTGGCCGAGGAGGGTGGCGGCGCTGACGCCGCTGGCGTCGTCCTTGAGCACGATGTTGATCACGCCGGCGATGGCATCCGAGCCGTACTGCGACGCCGCGCCCTCGCGCAGGACTTCGATCCGCTTGATGGCGTGGACCGGAATGGCGCGCAGGTCCGTGCCCGTCGTCCCCTGCCCGGCCGCCGCGAGCAGCTTCGCGAATGCGACACCGTGGCGCCGCTTGCCGTTGACCAGGACGAGCACCTGGTCGCCGTTCATGCCACGCAGCGTCGCGACGTGGAGGGCCGCGCCATCGCCGGCGGACAACCGCGTGGAATTGAAGGATGGCGCGATGCTGCCCAGCACCTCCGCCAGGTCGACCTCGCCGAGCCGCGCGATTTCCTCCGCGCTGTAGATGTCCACGGGGACGGAAAGCGTCGCGGGGTCCGCAACGCCCGCCCGTGACCCCACCACGACCTCGAGTTCCTGCACCACGACGACGGTGTCCGGCGGTTCCTGAGCCGCTGTCGAACCGGTCGAAGCCAGCGTTGCAAGGAACACCGGGGCGAAGAATGCCGAAGCTCTCATGATCTTTCGTCCTTCGTCGGAGCGCCTTTCGCCGGGGGGCATACGGACCCGGTGCCTCGGCGCTCTCGACAGCTCGCGGATTTTCGGGAAACCTCCTCTGGTATCATTATGGGTCAAACGATCCGCGGGTTACACCCTCCGGGAGGCACCATGGCTCGCACCCGACTCCGTCCATCGTTCATCCTTACGGGAATCGCGGTTCTCGCCCTCGTCTACCTTCTCGTGCAGGTGGCGCCGGATCCGGTGGATTCGGCCGCGACCGCGGGTCCGGACTCGCACGCCGACCTCGTGAGGCTGTTCGACGAGTGGCGGGCATTCGAGCGCCCCGGGTTCGTGGATGGCGTGCCGGACTACTCGGCGGCGGCGATGGCGCGGCAGCAACAGGAACTCCCGCAGTGGCAGGTGCGGCTGGGCAGCGGCGCCCCGGAGGACTGGTCCGTGGCGGAACAGATCGACTGGCACCTGGTCCGCGCCGAGATGAACGGACTTGACTTCGATCACCGCGTGCGCCGCTCCTGGGCGCGGGACCCGGGCTTCTACGTGACGATCTTCGCGGCGGAGAGCGACGTGCCGGCCCACGAGGGGCCGGTCATCCACGGCTGGATCGACCTCTGGACGTACGATTACCCGCTCTCGGAGGCGGATGCCGCCGAACTCGCGAATCGCATCGGCGCGATCCCGGCGCTCCTGGAACAGGCGCGCGAAAACCTTGCGAACTCGAACGCACGGGACCTCTGGCTGGGCGGCGTCCGCGCCTTTCGGGGGCAGGTGCGGGACCTCGACGACCTTGCGGCGCGGGTCGCCGGGACGAGTGCCGCGCTCGACGAGTCCATCGCCGATGCGCGCGCCGCCTCGGAGGCGTTCATCGCGTGGGTGGAAGAGGAGGCGCCCTCCCGCACCGGACCCTCCGGCGTGGGGCGGGAGAACTACACGTGGTACATGCAGAACGTGCACCTCGTCCCCTATTCGTGGGAGGAACAGGTCACGATCATGCGGCGCGAACTCGCCCGCGCCCACGCTTCGATGCGGCTGGAGGAGAACCGCAACCGAGATCTGCCGGAACTCGAGCGCATCGCTTCGGCCGAAGAATACGACCGAAGGCTGAACGAGTCCGTCGACCGCTACATGCGCTTCCTCGACGAGGAGGAGGTGGAGACGACGGAAGAGTGGATGGCCCCGGCCCTCCGCGCCGTGAACGGGAGCTTCACGCCCGCCGAGCCCGGCGAGATCCGGAACTTCTTCTCCGAGGTGAACTACCGGGATCCGGACGCCTTCCGGCCGCACATGCACCACTGGATCGAACTCGCGCGCATGCGGGTGGACCCCCACGCCAGCCCCATCCGGGCCACGCCGTCCCTCTACAACATCTTCGACGCCCGTTCGGAGGGACTCGCGACGGGCGTGGAAGAGATGTTCATGCACCTCGGGCTTCTCGAGGGCTCGCCCCGCTCCCGCGAACTCACGTGGATCATGCTGGCGCAGCGGGCCGCGAGGGCCCTGAGCGGCCTCTACCTGCATGGCGGCGTGTTCGACATGGAGGAGGCGGTGGCCCACGCGATGAAGTGGACGCCGCGGGGGTGGCTGCCGGATGGCGCCCTCGTGCGCGGGGAGCAGAGCCTCTACCTGCGGCAGCCGGGGTACGGGACGAGCTATGTGACCGGGAAGATCCAGATCGAGGAACTGCTCGCGGAGTACGCCATCCAGGAAGGCGAGGATTTCAGCGTGAAGCGATTCTTCGATGCCTTCTACGATGCCGGGGTCATCCCCACCGTCCTCACGCGCTGGGAGATGACGGGCGAGAAGGATGCGATCCTGGGGGAGAACTGACGCCCGCCGGACTCGGGCGCTCCGCCCGTACGAGCGGCCACATGAGCACCCCCCCGCGGATATCCCCCCGATGGGCCGCCCCGTGAGCGTTCCGGCATGAGCGCAACCTGGGTTCAGACGTCGCGGCGGCTCCTCCCGCGGCTCCGGAGACTCTCCGGCGAGATCCGGCCCACATTCCATCTCGACTCGGTGAACGAGATGAGCCCCGGAGCGCTGCGGGACCTGGGCGTCGCGGCGGTGCTGTGGGACGTGGACGGGACGCTGATGGGGCACCACGACGACCGCGTGGACCCGGCGCTCGCCCCCGCGTTCGAGGCCCTCCTCGCGGCGACGGGGTTGCGGCACGCGATCGTCTCCAACTGCCAGGAGGCACGCTTTGCCGAGCTGGGGGAGATCTTCCCGGCGATCCCGGTCGTGCTGGGGTACGAGACCGGGGCAGGGGCGGCGTTCCGGGTCCGCCGCGGACCGCGCGAGTCGTGGCGCGGCCCCGGCGCGGCGGCGGCTTCGTCCGATGGCGGCGGGCCTCCGGGGGAACTGCGGCCGATCCGCAAGCCGAGCCGCGGGCTCGTGCAGGCCGCGCTCGAGGAACTGAACGTCGCGGACCGTCCGGCGGCGGCGCTGATGGTGGGGGATCAGTACTTCACGGACATCGCGTCGGCGAACCTGGCGGGCGTCCGGTCGGTGAAGGTGCCCACGCTGCACCGGGCGAGCTTTCCGGCCCCGGTTCGCTGGTCGCAGCGGCTCGAGACCGTGCTCTACCGGCTGAAGTACGGCCGTCCGCGGCCGGGCGGCGCTTGACGGATCCGGCCCTCGCCGCGCTCGAACGGGAGGTCACGGCGTGCCGGAAGTGCCCGCGGCTCGTCGAGTGGCGCGAGCGCGTGGCGCGGGAACGTCGGGCCGCCTTCCGCGACGACACCTACTGGGGCCGTCCGGTGCCGGGCTTCGGCGATCCGGCCGCGCGCCTCCTCATCGTCGGGCTCGCCCCGGCCGCGCACGGCGCCAACCGGACCGGGCGCATGTTCACCGGCGACCGGTCGGGCGACTGGCTCTACCGGGCCCTGCACCGCGCAGGGTTCGCCTCGCAGCCCGACTCGACCGACCGCGACGACGGGCTGGTGCTCCAGAACGCCTGGGTGACCGCCGCCGTGCGCTGCGCCCCGCCCGGAAACAAGCCCACCGCCGGGGAGCGCGACCGCTGTCGCCCCTACCTCGAGCGCGAACTCGACCTCTTCGCCGACGCCCGCGTCGTCGTCGCCCTCGGCGGCTTCGCCTTCGCCCAACTCCTGAGGATCTTTCGCCACCGTGGCGAGACGGTGCCGCGGCCCGCGCCCCGCTTCGGCCACGGCGTGGAGGTCGGCATCGGACGCCGCGTGCTGATCGGCTCCTACCACCCTAGCCAGCAGAACACCTTCACCGGCACGCTCACCGAGCCCATGTTCGACGCCATCTGGGCGCGCGCCGCCGAACTCGTCAGATCCTGAGCCGCCCCATTAGGGGGTCGCCCTACGATGATCACTTCGGGAGGCCGTGCTCGTCATAGAGGAAATCGCCGTGCTCGACCGCGGAGGGGCCAGGCTTGAGCCTTGCGGCGCAGCGCTCGCCGATGGCGCGGAGGTCGCGCATGAGGGCCTCGGCGTCTCGCTGTCGCTTCTCGCGTTCCAGGCGTTCCCGCAGCGCCACGGTGATCGCTCCCGTCTTCGTTTCTCCGGTCAGCCGGGCCAGTTCGTCGGCCAGCCGGCACGTCTCGACGATTCTACCCTGGCCCCGCGCCGAGGTTCGGCACAACCGGAACCGCGCCCAGCCCTTGCCCCGGGTGGCGGCGGGCGGCGCATGTTGAAGCATGCACACCCACAGGAGGAGACACACAAATGAGGAGCACCACCCGCCGGCTCGCACCGGCTCCTGCCCCGATCCTCGGCGCAGCCCTGATCCTCGGCACAGCCCTGGCCTCGCCCGCGGGCGCGACCGCCCAGGAGAAGCCGACGCTGGCACCGGACGACTACGACAGGTGGGAGCGCCTGGGGCAAGCCACGCTTTCGCCCGATGGGCTCTGGCTCGCCGTCGTGGTCCGGCGCGTGGACGAGAGTTCGGAGCTTCGCATCCACCGGACGGACTCCGATTCGGTCGTCGTGGTGGCCGAGGGTTCGCGTCCCGAGTTCGGAGGCGATGGCGGTTGGCTCGCCTTCACCGTGGGCGTGTCCCCCGACGAGCGCGACGCCATGCGCGAGCGCGGCGATCCGGTCCGCAACGACGTTGGACTCCTCAACCTGGAGACCGGGGAACGCGAAGACATCGACGAGATCCAGTCGTTTTCGTTCTCCGACGACGGCGACTATCTCGCCCTTCGCCGCTACGCCCCGGCCGAAACGGAGACCGCCGGCGTGGACCTGCTGGTTCGGGACCTCGCCGGAGGCGGGACGATGAGTTTCGGCAACGTGTCCGGTCTCGCGTGGCAGGACGGGGGGAACCTGCTCGCCATGACGCTCGACGCGGCGGACCGGGTAGGGAACGGGGTCCGCCTGTACGATCCCGGTACGGGCCGCATCCGGTCGCTCAACGCGGACGAAGCGACCTACCGGGAACTGACCTGGCGGGAGGACGCCCCGGACCTCGCCGTCCTCAAGACCTTCGATGACGAGGCGTACGAGGACACGGCGCATGTGGCGCTGGCGTGGCGCGGTCTGGACTCCGAGACGCCGGCGGCGTTCACGCTCGATCCTCGGGTGCCCTCCGAGCTTCCCGCGGGGACGCGGGTCGTCGAGCATCGCACCCCCGTGTGGTCGGAAGACGGGGCCACCCTCTTCCTCGGCACCCAGGAGCGGATCCCGTCCGACATCCCGTCCGGTGAAGCGGGGGAGGACGGCGACGCGGCCGACGGGGAGGGCCCCGGGGACGGCGACGGCGAGGGCGCGGACGGCGGCGATGGAGAGAACGCGGACGACGACGCGGACGATGCGGCGGAGGACGAGGAGCGCGCCGGGGTGGAGATCTGGCATTCTCTCGACGTCGATCCGGTGCCCCAGCAGCGCGTACGCGAGCAGCAGTTGCGACGGGAGCACGACCTCGGGGCCTGGAACCTCGAGGCGGACGAATTCCTCTTCCTGGGCGGCGATCACGCGGATCGGGCCGAGATCGCGGAGGGCGGACGGCATGTGCTGGCCCGCGACGAGACGCCCTACGATGTGGAGGCGATGTTCCGACAGCAGTTCCACGACCTCTACGCCGTGGACGCGCGGACCGGGAGCCGGGCCGTCGTCCGGGAGCGGGTCACGCTCGACATGGGGGGCAGCCCCGGCGGCCGCTACGCGGTCTGGTTCGAGGGCGACGACTACTGGACCCACGACCTGACGACCGGCGAGACGCGCAACGTGACGGCCGGGCTCGGCGGGACGTTCGTCGACCTCGACCGGACGCCCACACGCGAGCAGATGTCGGGCTTCGGGATCGCCGGCTGGTTGGAGGCCGACGCCGCCATGCTCGTGAACGACCGCTTCGACGTGTGGGAGGTGAACCCGGACGGGTCCGGCGGCCGGCGCCTCACGGCCGGCGCCCAGGACTCGAACCGGCACCGCCTCGTGCGGCTCGACCCCGAGGCCGACGCCTTCGATCCCGACGAGCCGCTCTACTATTCCACGTACAGCGAGTGGACGAAGGAAGCCGGGTTCTCGCGCGCCCGTCGCGGCGACACGCCAGAGCCGCTCATTTGGGAGGACGCCCGCTTCGGAGGCCTGCTCAAGGCGGAGGACGCCGACGTGTACGCCTTCCGCCGGGAGCGGTTCGAGGATTCGCCCGACTATTTCGTCGCCGGTCCCGATCTCGACGACGCGCGGCAGGTCACGGCCACGAACCCCTTCCAGGACGACTACGCCTGGGGCCGGACCCAACTCGTCGACTACGAGAACGAATGGGGACGCCGTCTGCAGGGCGCGCTCACCTATCCGGCCAACTACGAACCGGGCCGCGAATATCCGATGATCGTGAACCACTACGAGTTGCTGTCGCAGACACTCCACCAGTACCAGGTGCCCGATCCCACGCAGTACTACAACGTCCAGATCTGGAGCCAGGAGGGGTACTTCGTGTTCAGGCCGGATGTCGTGTACCGCGACCGGCGGCCGGGACAGTCCAACGTCGAGACGCTGCGTCCGGCCGTCGCTGCCGCCGTCGCGACCGGCATGATCGACGCCGAGCGCGTGGGTCTCATCGGCCACTCCTGGGGCGGGTATCAGACGACGTTCTTCGTCACCCAGGACGACCTGTTCGCGGCGGCGGTGGCCGGCGCGCCGCTCACGAACCTGATGAGCATGTACCTCTCCTTCTACTGGAACTCGGGAGGGACGGACGCCCGCATCTTCGAGATCAGCCAGGGCCGCATGCAGGTCCCGTGGTGGGAGGACTGGGACTCGTACTTCAACAACTCGCCGATTCATCACATCGAGAATCTGAACACGCCGCTCCTCATCGAGTTCGGGACCGAGGATGGCGCCGTCGAGTTCAACCAGGGAGTCGAGTTCTACAACGCCGCCCGCCGCGCCGGGAAACAACTCGTGATGCTCGTCTACGAGGGCGAGAACCACGGACTCGCGGAGGAGCCGAACCGGCGCGACTATCAGCGCCGCATCCTGGAGTGGTTCGGGCACTATCTGAAGGGCGAGCCGGCGCCGGCGTGGATCACGACCGGCGTCCCGTTCCTGGAACAGAAGGACGGGCCCCGCAAGAAGAAAGTGAGCTGAACATGACGATTCGCGCGCTGCTCTCGCTGGGAGCGCTGCAACTTGGGCTCACGGCGGCGCCCCCTCCCGCGGAGGCCCAGTCCCCCGAGAGGATCGCGGCCGGGTTCACATGGCGGCTGATCGGACCTGCCGTTTCCGGGGGGCGCATCAACGATCTCGAAGTCGTGCCCGGCACCCAGTCGCACATCTATGTGGGGGCGGCTTCCGGCGGCGTCTGGAAGAGCCTGAACCACGGGACGACCTGGGAATCGATCTTCGACGACGTGGCGAATCTCTCGATCGGGGATATCGCGCTCGCCCCGTCCGACCCGCTCGAGGTGTGGGTCGGTACCGGGGAACCGAACAACCGCAACAGCACGCCGTGGGGCGAGGGCGTGTATCACTCCTCGGACGGCGGCAAGACGTGGCGGCTCACGGGGCTGGAGCAGACGCGCCACATCGGGCGCATCGCCGTCCACCCCACGAACCCCGACATCGTGTGGGTGGCGGCGCTGGGGCACCTGTTCGGCCCCAACCCCGAGCGCGGCGTCTACCGGACGGCGAACCGCGGCGAGACGTGGGAGAAGGTCCTCCACATCGACGACGACACCGGCTTCGTCGACCTCGCGCTCAACCCGGCGGATCCATCCGTCATCTACGCGGCCGCGTACCAGCGGCGCCGGCGCGCGTGGGGGTTCGCGGGCGGCGGGCCGGGAAGCGGCATCTACAGGTCAACAGACGGCGGCGACTCCTGGCACGAGGTGACGGAAGGCCTGCCCGCGGGTGACAAGGGACGGATCGGACTCGCCGTCTCCGGGCGTGATCCGGCCCTGGTCATGGCCGTGGTGGAGGCCGAGGAGGGCGGGATCTTCAAGTCCCGCGACCACGGAGAGACGTGGACGCGCGTGAACGAACTGAACCAGCGTCCGATGTACTACAGCCAGCTCCGGATCGACCCGAACGATGAGGATCGGGTCTGGCTGGTGGCGGGCAGCCTGCACCGCTCGGAGGACGGCGGCGACACCTTCGAGGCGCTCCCCATGGAGATCGAATACAACACCGGCGTCCATGTGGACCACCACGACCTGTGGATCGACCCCGAGGACTCGCGCCACATGATTCTCGGCAACGACGGGGGACTCTATTCCACGTGGGACGACGGCGACCACTGGACGTTCATCGGGAACATCCCCATCGCCCAGTTCTACGACATCGATCTGGATCTGGCGGACCCGTACCACGTCTACGGGGGGCTGCAGGACAACAACTCCTACCGGGGCCCGAGCCGGACGCGCCGCTACCAGGGGATCCTGAACCGCGACTGGCAGGTCCTCGACTATGGCGACGGAATGTATGCGGAGACGGACTGGTCGGATCCCGGCACCGTCTACGTCACGTCGCAGAACGCCGGGATCGTGCGCGTGAACCTCGCCACCGGAGACCGGAAGGCGCTCAAGCCCTTCCCGCCGGACACGACGGTCTCGTATCGCTTCGACTGGAAGTCGCCGATTCTCGTGTCCCCACATGACGCCGCGCGCGTGTACCTGGGCGGCAACCGGCTCTTCATCTCGGATGATCGCGGGGAAAGTTGGCGCTCGACGGAGGATCTCACCCGCCAGATTCACCAGGACAGCCTGGAGCTGATGGGCGTGCGTCCCGACTCGACGACGCTCTCCAAGCACGACGGCGCCTCCGGGTATGGGGAGATCACCGCCGTGGCGGAGTCGCCGGTCGAGGCAGGGGTGCTGTGGATCGGGGCGGACGATGGCTCGGTGAGGGTGAGCCGCGACGATGGGGCGAGCTGGGAGGACTTGACCGACCGGGTGACCGCGGCGGCGGGGCTCCCGTTCCCTTACTACGTGAGCTGGGTCGAGGCCTCGCACGCGGATGCGGGCCGCGCGTACGTGAGCCTCGACGGGCACTGGGACGATGACTACCGGCCGCTCGCCGTGGTGACGGAGGACTACGGCGCGACCTGGCGGTCGCTCGCGGATGGGCTGAACGGGGCCGCGGCGGTGACGGCCACGGGGCGGGCGACGGGAGGCGGAATGGCCAGCGTGAACGTGATCCGCGAGCACCCGGAGAATCCGGACCTGCTGATCGTCGGCGCGGAGAACGGCGCTTTCGCCTCTTTGGACCGGGGAGCGATGTGGGCCGCGCTCGGCTCGGGCCTCCCCGCCGTTCCGGTCGACGACATCGAGATCCAACCGCGCGAGAACGACATCGTCCTCGGCACGCACGGCCGCGCCATCTGGATTCTCGACGACATCACGCCGCTGTCGCAGCGGTCCGCCGCGCCCGCGATAAACGACGGTGCCCCCCAGTTGTTCGCCCCGCGCCCGGCGACCCTCTTCCTGTACCGGAACGACGTGCCGTCGATGGGCCAGGGGACGTTCCGGGCGGAGAACCCCGCTTTCGGCGCGAACATCGACTATCGGCTCCCCGAGGAGACGCCGGCCGGTGTCACGATCGACGTGCTGGATCAGGCCGGACGGGAAATCCGGCGGCTGGAAGGTCCGGGCGCGGTCGGTCTCAACCGTGTCGCGTGGGACCTGCGGCACGATCCGCTGCCGCACGACACGACCCGGTACCAGGTGCCGAGCCTCGACGCGGGCCCCGAGGGTCCGTTGGTCCTGGCGGGGACGTTTACGGTGCGTCTGACCGCGGGCAGCGAGACGCGCGAGCAGTCGCTGGAGGTCCGTCCCGACCCCGAACTGCCGGTGTCCGCCGAGGAGCGGCTCGCCCGCTACGAGTTCACGATGGACCTGTTCGACTTGCAGCGGTTGGCCTACGAACGGGGCATCGAGGCGTACGACCTGGAGCGCCGGGCTTCGGACGTGCTTGAGGTGCTGGAAGGCGGGGAGGGGGTTGCCGCAGAGGATCTCGAACGGGCGCGCGAACTGGTGGGCGAGATCGAGGAGCTCGCCGACGAGTGGCGCTCGATCAATGGTGACATCCGCAACTGGTGGACCGGCCTGCGCGGCAAGTTCGACGGCGGGGTGTCGACGACCGGCTCCCTGACGGGGCCGTCGGATGATCACCGGCGGCGACTGGAGCAGATCCGCGCGGAGGCCGAGGCCGCATCGGCCCGGCTGGATGCCACGCTGGAGGAGACCGCTCCGCAGCTCGACGCGCTGCGCGAAGCCGGGAGCCCGCCGCAGCCATGAGAAACTCGATCCCGGCCAACGGAGTACGACGTCCGTGACATACGACGATAGGAGCGGTGCATGAACGTCCTGACACGCCGATTGGCCTGGCTCGTCCTGCCGCTGGCCGCGGCGCCGGCCGCGCTCGAGGCGCAGGCCTGCCTCGGCTTCAGCGGCAGCGGGTTCCTCAGCGGCTCGGGTGCCGTGTGGCGCGAATCATCGGAAGATGTCAGAGGCCTCGGAGGAGCCGCCGGGTTCGACCTGGGTCCGGTGGCCGCGACGGGTCATTACCTGAAGTTCTCCCGCGCGGACGAGTTCGATCAGGAGTTCGACTTCGAGGACGCGCGCGCGAGCGTCGGCCTCAAACTTCCGCTACCCGTGCTGTCGGTTTGTCCCGTCGCCACCGTGGGGATTGGCGGCGTGCTGTGGAGGAACGCGAACGATCTCCCCGACAGGAGCGAGACCGTTTACGGGGTCGGCGTGGCCGTGGGGCAACGCTTCGGTGCGCCGGGCTCCGGCCTCGCGATCATCCCCTCGGCGACCCTGAGCATCGAGAACTATTCGGTCGACCGGCTATACGACGACATCGTGGAGGGGGACCGGGAAGTCAGTCCCGTCATCCGCGGCGGCGTCACGGTCGAGATCGGCAGCATTCACGTCCGGCCGTACGTCGTGTTCACGACCGCCGAGGACAGTTACCTGATTGCCGGAGTCCAGCTCGGAGTCACCTTCTGAGGCCAGCTGCCTCGATTCTGTCTCGGCGCTGGCGGCCCGACTAGCTTCCGCGCCATGAGCGAATCGAGTCCCGGCGGGCCCGAGCGGCGGGCCCGAGAACTGCGCAGGGCGCTGCGGCACCACTCGTATCTCTACTACGTCCGCAATCAGCCCGAGATCTCCGACGGACGGTTCGACGAACTGTTCCGCGAACTGAAGGCCCTGGAGGTGTCGCACCCGGAGCTCGTCACCCCCGATTCGCCGACCCAGCGCGTGGGGGCGGAGCCGCTCGATGCCTTCGAGACGATCGAGCATACCGCACCGATGCTCAGCCTCGATTCATCCGCGGACGTGGAGCCGCTCGAACGGTTCGACGAACGGATGCGCAAGGCGCTCGGAGATGACATCGGATACGTCGTCGAGCCGAAGCTGGACGGCGCCTCGATCGAACTCGTCTACGAATCCGGCCGGCTCTCGCGGGCCGTAACCCGGGGAGACGGGGTCCGCGGCGAAGGCGTGACCGAGAACATCCGCACGATCCATTCGGTGCCGCTCCGGCTGCGGGCCGCGGATCGCGAGGTGCCGCCGCTCCTGGCGCTGCGGGCCGAAGTCATCATGAGGGTGGGCGATTTCGAGGCGCTGAACGCCCGGCTACTCGAGAGCGACCGCCCTCCGTTCGCGAACCCGCGCAACGCGGCGGCCGGATCGCTGCGGCAGCTCGACCCGCGCATCACCGCCTCGCGCCCGCTCGACATCTACGTCTACGACATCCTCGCGATCGACGGACGGCCGCCGGCCACCCAGCGCGCCACGCTCGAAGCGCTGCGCGAGTGGGGGCTTCCCGTGAACGAGCGGTGCCGCCCCGCCGCCGACGTCGGAGAGATCCTCGCGTTCCAGGCGGAGATCGAGGAGGGCCGCGACGACCTCGAGTACGAGATCGATGGCATCGTCATCAAACTCGACGACATCGCCGCGCGCGACGAAGTCGGCGAGACCTCGCACCACCCGCGCTGGGCGTTCGCGTTCAAGTTCCCGCCTCGGAAAGAGGTCACCCGGCTCCTTCGCATCTTCCCCAGCGTGGGACGGACCGGCGTCGTGACCCCCATCGCCTTCATGCGCCCGGTGGAACTGGGCGGCGTGACGGTGAGCCGCGCGAACCTGCATAACCGGGAAGAGGTCGCTCGCAAGGACATTCGCGAGGGGGACCGGGTGCGGGTGCAGCGGGCGGGGGATGTGATTCCACAGGTCCTGGAGCGGATCGAGGAGCCGGGCCGCGAGCGCGCGGAACCATGGGTCATGCCCGCCGAGTGTCCCTCGTGCGGGGCCCTGCTGGAGCCACGCGGCCCCTACACGTTCTGCCCCGACCTGTTCGCCTGTCCCGCGCAGCTGGCCGGACGGATTCAACATCTCGGGTCGCGGCATGCCCTCGACATCGAAGGACTGGGAGAAGAAACCGCGAACCTCCTCGTCCGGCAGGGCATGATCGGCCGCGTCCCCGAACTGTTTGGACTGGAGGCGACGAAGCTGATGGAACTGGAAGGCTTCGCCGAGAAGTCCGCCACGAACCTCGTCAGGGCGATCGCTGAAGCGCGGACGACGGAACTCGCGCGCTTCATCTACGGCCTCGGTATCCCCGAGATCGGGGTGACCGTGGCGCGGGAACTCGCATCGCACTTCCTCTCCTTCGAAGCGTTCCGAGAGGCGGCGGCACCGAGGGAGGAGGCGCCAGCGGGGGAGGAGGCGCCAGCGGGGGAGGCGCTTCAGGAAGTGGACGGGATCGGACCCAGGATGGCGGAGCAGATCAGCGCCTTCCTGGCCCGCCCCGAGGTGTCGGCGGTCGTGGACGAACTGCGTTCGTGGATCGAGCCCGTGCCCCCGCCGCGCGCGGGAGACACCCTGGCCGGACTCCGAATCGTCCTCACCGGAGGGCTCGAGTCCATGAGCCGCTCCGAGGCCGGGAAGAAGCTGGAGGCTCTGGGCGCGAAGGTCACGTCATCCGTGAGCAAGCAGACAAGCTACGTCGTCGCGGGCGCGAACCCCGGCCGGAAGCTGGAGCGGGCACAGACCCTCGGCGTCGAGATTCTGGATGAGGCGGGTCTCCTCGAACTCCTGCGCGACGGACCCGGCGCCCTCTCCCCGCGCGACGAGGTCCCCGCACCCGACGAGGTTCCTGCACCCGGCGCCGCCGGCGACGCTCCCGAAACCGACGCTTCCGAAACCGACACGCCCTGATGGAAAACATCGAGATCGTCCGCGTCCTGGGCGAGGTGGCCGATCTGCTCGAGATCCAGCAGGCGAACCCGTTCCGCGTCCGCGCCTACCGCAATGCGGTCCGCACGATCAACGCGCACGCCTCCCCCCTGCGCAAACTGGTCGAGCAGGGTGCCGACCTCACCGAACTGCCATCGATCGGGAAGGGGCTGGCGGACAACATTCGCGAACTGGTGGAGAGCGGGCGCCTCACGATGCTCGAGGAGATGGCGGCCGAGATCCCCCCGGGGCTCGTCGAGTTGATGCGGCTCCCGGGAGTCGGCCCCAAGAAGGCGCGCAAGCTGTGGGACGAACTCGGCGTCGAATCCATCGACGATCTGGAGGAGGTCGCGAACGAAGGGCGCGTGGCGGAACTGCCCGGTTTCGGGCTCAAGACACAGGACCGGATCCTCCGCGGGATTCGCAACTATCGGACGAGCACGACCCGCTTCCGCCTCGGAGAGGTCGACAAGCTTCTGCCGCCGTTGATCGAACACCTGCAAACGACACCCGGCATCACCCGGCTGGAAGTCGCGGGGAGCTATCGACGCCGGAAGGAGACGGTCGGCGACATCGACATCCTCGTCCTCGCCGACGACGCGCGCGCCGCTTCCGACGCCCTCAGCGGGTTCTCGGGCGTGGAGAGCGTGATCGGGGCCGGCGGGACGAAGACCTCGGTGCGTCTTCGCAGCGGGTTGCAGGTCGACCTCCGGGTCGTCCCGCCCGAAAGCTGGGGAGCCGCGCTCATCTACTTCACGGGGTCGAAGGAACACAACATTCGCCTGAGACGCCGCGCGCTCGACCGAAAGCTCCGGGTTTCCGAGTACGGCGTGTTCACGATCCCCGAGGAGTCCCTTGGCGATGCGCTCGGCGAGCGGGGCATTGCCTCCGAGGGAGAGATGGTGGCGGGAGCGACGGAAGAGGAGGTCTACCGGGCACTCGATCTCTCATGGCTTCCGCCGGAGATACGACGCGACCGGGGAGAGTTACCGGCTTCCGACGCCGGGGAACTGCCTCATCTGGTCGAGAGCTCCGACCTGCGCGGAGATGTCCACATGCACAGCGACTGGTCCGATGGTCGCGTTTCCCTGGAGACGATGGTCGAGGCGTGCGTGGCGCGCGGTTACGAGTACATGGCGATCACCGACCACTCGAAAGCGCTGGCGATGGTCGAAGGCCTCGATGCCGCCAAGCTTCGACGCCAGTGGGAGGAGATCGCGGAAGTGCAGGCGGCGCACCCCGAGATCCGGATCCTGCGCGGGCTGGAAGTCGACATCCTCCGCGACGGATCGCTGGACCTCGAAGACGAAATGCTCGATCAACTCGACGTCGTGATCATCTCGGTTCATTCCTTCTTCGGAATGGAACGGGCGCGGCAGACGTCACGCATCCTGAAGGCGCTCGCACACCCCCGCTCGATGATCTTCGGACACCCTACGGGACGGATCATCAACCGGCGCGGCCCGATCGATGTGGACATCGACGATATCCTGCACGCCTGCGCCGAGTTCGGTGTCGCCGTCGAGGTCAACTCGCACCCCCACCGTCTGGACCTGAAGGACAGCCACCTTTGGCGCGCGCGCGAACTGGGCGTACCGGTTGTGGTCGCGACCGACGCGCACCGGCCGGACGATCTGGATCTGGCGCACTACGGCATCGAACAGGCACGCCGGGCGTGGCTCACCCCGGAACACGTCCTCAATACGCGTGGCGCAGACGACTTCCTGGCAGCCCTTCAAGGAAAGCCGGCGATTTGATCCCCCGTTGAGAGCCCGTCCCCATACTCCCGTCGACAAGGGCCGACACATGGGACCCCAGGGCACGGAGGCTCGGACACATGACGCGTCGAGGCGGACTCTCACCGCTGTCGCGGGATCACCACATACCGCTTCGCCGACAGCTCGCGGCCGATCTGGAGGCCGGGATTCGGGATGGACACGTGCGGCCCGGAGCCCCGCTACCGTCGTCCCGGGACTTGGCGCGTCGACTCGGCGTCGACCGGCGGACCGTCGGAGCGGCGCTCGCGCGACTGCGGCGGAGGAACCTCATCGACCTCGGGAAGGGACAGCGCCCCCGGGCGTCGATGCGCCCGCGTCCCCTCCGTCCGCCGCCCGCCGTGGAGATGGTGCCGCGGGCGGCGGCGCTGGACCTGCTGCGGCGCGCACACGCGGGGGGACTCTCACGTTGGCGGCTGCTCAACGAGCTGGAGCAAATCGTGGGCGAGCCGCGGAGCCCGGATCCGCATCCCGTGACGCTGTGCGAACCTCGCGCCGGGTTGCGGGCCGTGCTCGCCGCGGAACTTGAAGAGGCGTGCGGGTTCGCCGTTCATGCCGTCGACTCCGCGCGCAAGATGCCGGAGGACGCCCCGGTGATCCTGCGGCGTGAGTTGCTGTCACGCATGCGCCGGTCCGGAACCGTCGAGTGCATTCCGATTTCACTTGCCGGGGGCACCCGCGAACGCGAACTCGTCCGACGCCGAGTACGCCGTGGATTCGTCGTGCTTCTCTCCCGCAGCGAGACCGTGCGCGTCTTCGCCGCGGAACTCGCCGCCAGGGACTTCGCTCTCGGAATCAGCTTCAAGGCTCTCGACCCGCGTCTCGACGCGCAGGCCGTGCAGCGAGCCGTAACCGCGGCAACGATCATCTTTCATGACCGACTCGTCCCGATGTCCGGGTATGCCGGCGGCATGGCTCCCGCGGTGCCGATTACGCTCCTCCCTCCCGAAGAGATCGAACGGCTCCGCGCCTACTTGTCCAGCACGGATCGGCCCCACCGCGGCCGGAGCGGATTCGCTTCGGACAGGCCGCTACGTTCGGGGAGGACGTAGCCCATGCGCCCATTCCACCCTAAGTTGAGGAGGGGCTGCCATCGCCCCACCACGGAGTTGTTGGGATTATGAAGAACAGCAGATTCTATCCGACCGACTATTCGGAGAGTGGGCCGTACACTGTGACGACTGTCTGTCGCGGCATGGACTCCGGTCCCGAGTGCGACCGTGTCTAAAGCCAACTTCGACCCCGGAGTGATCGTGAGGGCCCTCCGCTTCCGGGCGAAACTCGATGGATTTCGGCTCGAGCGCGGCCACTACATGGATCGGCCCGAGGATCGCGCGGACCGCTGGTACGTCGTTCCGCTGGGAAACAGCGACGCCTCGCGCTCCGGAGACGGTTTCCCGACGATCAAGGAGGCGGCCGCCGAAGCAGAGCGCCTCCGCAAGCTCCGCGAAGCTTCCCCGCCCGAGGACTAGCGCTCCACCGCGGCGACCCCGGCGGACGGCCCCCGGTCCCACCGCCCATCCATCGAAACCGCCGCTTGAAGCGCCGACCCCCCTCAAGTATTATCGACGCCCCAACTCATTGGGACGTTGGCCCGTGGTGGAATTGGCAACACGTCTGGCTCTGGACCAGAAGATTCCAGGTTCGAGTCCTGGCGGGCCAATCACGACAGCAGGATTCTGCGGAGGGGTGGCCGAGTGGCTTAAGGCGGCGCCCTGCTAAGGCGTTGACTCGAAAGAGTCTCGTGGGTTCGAATCCCACCCCCTCCGCCTCCCTACCTCCGGCCTCACCCCGGAGGCTTCCGGACGGGTGGCCGAGCGGACTAAGGCGCACGCCTGGAGAGCGTGTGGGCAGCAACCCTGCCTCGTGGGTTCGAATCCCACCCCGTCCGTTTAGCAGTTTCCCACGAGGCAGTGCGAAAGCGCCTGCCCTCGTGGGTTCGAACCGAGCGACCGCAGGTCGCGAGCTCGGCGAACCCGCGTAGCGGGTGAGCCAATCCCACCCCGTCCGCCCCGAAAGTTTGACAGCAGGAGCCATCTCGGAGCACCTTCCCCGGCCGCGTCTACCGGCCGCTTCGGCAGCTTCCGAGAGCAGCCCGGTAGCCGGCACTCGGAGAGGTGGCAGAACGGCAATGCACCGGTCTCGAAAACCGGCGCCCTCACGGGCTTGGGGGTTCGAATCCCCCCCTCTCCGCTAACGGGGGTTCGAACCGAGCGACCGCAGGGAGCGAGCTCGGCGAGCCCCGCGCAGCGGGGTGAAGCCAATCCCCCCCTCTCCGCTAAAGGGGGTTCGAACCGAGCGACCGCAGGGAGCGAGCTCGGCGAGCCCCGCGCAGCGGGGTGAAGCCAACCGAGCGACCGTTGGTCGCGAGCTCGGCGACCGTAGGGAGCCAATCCCCCCTCTCCTGCGCCCCACCGGCTCTGCGCCTAGTGAAACCGCAGGGCGTCAAATAGGTTATGACATGAACCTGTGTGCGGCGGTAACCTGGTGAATCTCTTATCCGTCGCGCTCGCGTTCACTGTGTGCTTCGGCACGCGCTGCTGGATACTGGACGGACCGCGCGTCACGGAGATCGATGAAGCCTCCGCCGACACGCTCCAGAGCTGGTTCATCGGCGATTTCGGCGCCGATACGCTGTGGGTCGGCCAGCGTGGCCGGATCATCCATGCCATGAACAAGGAAACCGGTGAACGGGCGACCATCGACCGGCTGCTCGTTCGGGTCACCCGTCATGGCGGAGAGAGTTCGGAGACACCTCTCCGACCCCGGAGTCGACGCGACCCGGCGCCCCCACGCCCGAGACGCCTGCATCGCAGCACCCGCTACAAGGGCTGATACGGGGCTGGATCCCGGGCTTCCGCCGCAGCGAACCCGGCGAGCCTGAGGCGGCAGGAGTCACACTCTCCACAGGCTGCGCCCGACTCATCGGGATCGTAGCAACTGCGCGTCATCCCGTAATCGACGCCCAGCGCGAGTCCGCGCCGGATGATCTCCGCCTTGGTGAGGTCGATCAGGGGCGCGTGGATCCGGAACGGCCGACCCCCTTCCATCCCTGCCTTGGTGCCGAGGCCGGCAAGGTTCTCGAACGCATCGAGAAACTCGGGCCGACAGTCGGGATATCCGCTGTAGTCGACGGCGTTGACGCCGATGAAGATGTCGGAAGCCCGGAGAGCTTCCGCCCACGCGAGAGCCATCGACAGGAAGATCGTGTTCCGCGCCGGGACGTAAGTGACGGGAATGTCCTCGGAGTCCGCGGCCGCCGGCCCGCCCTTGGGCACTTCCAGGTCACCGGTGAGGGCCGAGCCCCCGAACGCACGCAGATCGACGGTGGCGATCACATGGCGGACCACCCGCATCGCTTCCGCCAGGCGGCACGCGGCCTCGACCTCGAGTTCGTGTCGCTGTCCATAGCGGAGCGTCAGCGCATAGGGCTCATATCCCTGCTCCACCGCGATCGCCAGCGTTGTTGCCGAGTCGAGTCCACCACTGAGCAGGACCACCGCTCTGCGGCCCATCCACTACCTCCAGGAAGCGGGTTCACGACCCCGGAGCCCTGCCGGGAGGCCACTTGTAACACGGTTTCGCACCGCGCGGCAATGCATGATAAAGTGGTGCCGGAGGCGGCTGTGGAACCTCGATGCTCTGCGGAGTCGAGCGGGGATACCCGGAAGGAGAACTGATGCGGATCCGGTCACCCGGCCGGGGCGACGCACTGCTGGTTGTCGACGTGCAGGAGGATTTCCTCCCCGGCGGCGCGCTCGCCGTCGCTGAAGGTGATGCGGTGATCCCTCCGCTGAACGAAGCGATCCGTGCCTTCTCCGAAGCGGGCCTTCCGATCTTCGTGACGCGCGACTGGCACCCGCCGGATCACTGCTCGTTCGTCCAGCAGGGCGGCCTCTGGCCGTCTCACTGCGTCGCGGGGACCCGCGGGGCGGCGTTCCCGAGAGCCCTGCGACTTCCTGCCTCGCCTCTCGTGATCTCCAAGGCCACCGACCCGGCCGCCGAGGCCTACTCCGCGTTCGCGGGCACCGACCTTGCCGAACTTCTCTCGGATCGACGCGTCAGGCGGGTCTTCGTGGGCGGACTCGCGACGGATTACTGCGTGCTTCGGACCGTACTCGACGCACGGGCGGTCGGTCTGGATGCGGTCGTTCTGGACGACGCGGTGAGGGCCGTGGACGTCGAACCGGGCGACGGGGACCGCGCGGTCGCCTGCATGCGCGCGGCGGGGGCGGTGTTCGTCCACACGCGAACGGCGCTGGCCGAGGAGTAGAGGTCATGGCGGTGGGTGGCGTCACCCCGACGCCGAGCCGGGGACGGGGCGGCGCCCTGCTCACGGACCTCTATCAACTCACCATGCTCAAGGCGTACTGGGAACACGGGATGCACGAGACCGCCGTGTTCGAGCTCTTCGTCCGCCGTCTCCCCCCGAATCGCAATTTCCTGTTGGCGGCGGGCCTGGCTCACGCCCTCGACTACCTGGAGGACCTGCGCTTCGAGCCCGACGAGCTCGAGTGGCTCGGCGGCCAGCCCGGCTTCCCCCCCGCCTTCGTCGACTGGCTCGCCGATCTGCGCTTCACCGGGGATGTGGACGCGATGCCCGAGGGCACGGTCTTCTTCCCGGAAGAACCGCTGCTGCGGGTGATTGCGCCGCTCCCTGAGGCGCAACTCGTCGAGACCCGACTCATCTCGCTGCTCAACTACTCCTCCCTCATCGCCTCGAAGGCGATCCGCTTCAGGCTCGCAGCCCCGAAAGCCCGGCTCGTGGACTTCGGTTTGCGGCGGGCACACGGCTCGGAAGCGGGGCTATTCGCCGCCCGGGCCGCCTATATCGCCGGCTTCGACGGCACGGCGACCGCACTCGCCGGACAGCGCTGGGCGATCCCGACCTTCGGCACCATGGCCCATTCGTTCATCCAGGCGCACGACAGCGAGGCCGATGCCTTCGTTCGCTTCGCCCGCGCCCATCCCGAGAACGCGGTGCTGCCCATCGACACGTACGACACCGAGGCGGGGGCGTCGAAGGTCGTCGAGATCGCGGCCGACCTCCGCGCCGAAGGCATCGAGATCGGAGCGGTGCGGCTGGATTCCGGAGATCTCGCGGCCCACGCCCGGCGCGTGCGCCGGATGCTGGATGAAGGGGGCTTTCCCGGAGTCCGGATCTTCGCGAGCGGTTCGCTCGACGAGTACGGCGTGGCCCGGCTGGCCGACGTCCCGATCGATGGCTTCGGCGTCGGGACCGCCCTCACCGTCTCCGCGGACGAGCCGGCGCTCGACAGCGTCTACAAGCTCCAGGAGTACGCCGGCCGGCCGCGCCGAAAGCGCTCGGAGGGGAAGGCGACGTGGCCGGGTCGCAAGCAGGTCTTTCGTACGTGCGAACGCGGTCGGCTCGCGCGCGATGTGCTGGGGCTCGAGGACGAGGCGTTGTCCGGCGAGGCCATGCTCGTCCCCGTGGCGCGCGCCGGAGCACGACTTCGGTCGGATCCCCCGCTGGAGGAGATCCGCGATCGTGTCCGAACCTCGCTCGAAACGCTCCCCGCGGAGCTCCGGGGACTCGAGTCGGCGCGCACTCCGTTCCCGGTGGAACCATCGCCGGGCGTGCGTGAAATGGCCCGGGAGGTCGACCGCCGGTCTTCCGGAGGCGACGTCGGGGAGGGCTTCGCGGCGACCGTCAGACCCGGCTAGCTTTCTCAACACGACCGTGTTCGAGGAGGTTATATGAGGTTCGCCAAGCTTTCCCTGGGTTTCGTCCTTGCCGCGTGCGTCGCGGCTCCCTCCACGGCCGCTGGCGATCAGGCGGCGGGGGCCGGCGTCACCGCCTTCGTCGACGTGAACGTGATTCCGATGGATTCCGAGCGGGTCCTCGCGGGCCAGACCGTCATCGTCCGCGGCGACCGGATCGTCGCGGTCGGGCCCGCCGCCGACGTCGACGTACCGGACGGTGCCCGCCGCATCGATGGCGCCGGGAAGTACTTGATGCCGGGATTGTCGGAGATGCACGGACACACGCCGGGCGGCTTCCCGACCGACACCTTCCGCGAGCAGGTGATGTTCCTCTATGCCGCGAACGGCGTGACGACGGTGAGGGGGATGCTCGGACTGCCGGGCGACCTTGAGTTGAAGGCCAGGACGAACACGGGGGAGATCTGGGGGCCGACGCTCTACCTCGCGGGTCCGAGCTTCAACGGCAACTCGGTGACGTCGCCCTCGCAGGCCGCGGATCGCGTGTGGATCCAGAAAGAGGAAGGGTGGGACCACCTGAAGATCCACCCGGGACTCACCGTGCCGGAGTACGACGCGCTCGCCGCCGCCGCCGCGCAGGCCGGCATTCGCTTCGGAGGCCATGTCCCGGCCGATGTCGGGATCCGGCACGCCATCCTCATGGGACAGGAGACCTTCGACCACCTCGACGGCTATCTGGAGGAGGCGGGAGGCGTCCGCGGCCCCATGGACCCGGCGAGGCTGGACGAACTGTTCACGCTGACGATCGGTGCACGGGCGTGGGTCGTGCCCACGATGGTCCTCTGGGAAGTGGGCGTCATCGGCCTCGGCGACCCCGATGCGCTCGCGGCCTACCCGGAGATGCGCTACTGGCCCCCGCAGGGTGTCCAGGGCTGGAAAGACCGCCTCCAGGCGATCCAGGCGCGAGGCAACTGGGATGTCGAGCAGGCGCGGCGGCACGCGGGCAACCGGACGCGTCTCCTCGGCATGATGAACGAGGCCGGCGTGGGCATCCTCATGGGCACCGATTCGCCGCAGATGTTCAGCGTCCCCGGCTTCTCGCTCCACCGCGAACTCGCGGCGATGGCCGACGCCGGGATGTCGCCGTACGAGATCCTCGCCAGCGGCACGCGGAACGTCGGGGAGTACTTCCAGGGCTACGACACCTTCGGGACGGTGGCCGCGGGCCGGCGGGCGGACCTGATTCTGACGAACACGAACCCGCTCGAGGACGTGGCGAACGTCGCCGACCGCGCGGGCGTCATGGTGCGCGGCGTGTGGAAATCCGAGGAGGAGATCCAGCAGGGACTAGCGGAGATCGCAGCCAGCTTCGGCAACTGACGGAGACGCACAGGACGGAGACGATGATGACGGAGAACGGAAGCGTACGCGGCGTGGTGGAGCGCCACGACGGGATCATCACGGTGCGCGGCGGGGGACGTCACCGCGCCTGGAACGGGATCGAATACAAGACGGGGATGTGGGCGGAGAACGTCGGTTCGGGCGCGCTCTCCATGAACGTGGCGATGATCCCGCCCGGTGGTGTCGCCAAGGCGCACATCCACGTGGACTTCGAGGTGATGCTCTACATCCTCCAGGGACACGTCCGGCATGAGTTCGGGCCGCGACTGGAGAAGACGCTCGACAACGAGGCGGGCGACTTCATCTTCATCGAGCCGGGCGTGCCGCACGAGGTGTTCAACCTCAGCGACACGGAGCCGGTCGTCGCCGTCGTCGCGCGCTCGGACGCGCAGGAGTGGGAGAACATCGTCGACTTCGAGCGCCCTCCGCCCGGATAGGCCGTAGCGCGGGTCGGGAATTTCCGGCCGTTCAGAATCCGAGCGACGCCGTCTCCCGCCTCACGTCGCCCGCCGCCGTCATCACCCCGGTCTCCGGATCGCGCCAGGTCACCGTGGGAGCGCCGGCCCGCCAGTTCCAGAGCCCCCATGAGCGCACGTCGTGGCCCATGGCGCGCAACGCGTCGGCCGTCTCCGCCGGGATCCGGTCCTCCATGTAGAGGACGGCGGGATTACGGTTCACCTCGCTCCCGGTAGCAGGGAAGTTGTAGCTGCCGAAACGGGGCTGGTCGACGGCCTGCTCGGGGGACATCCCCCACACGGTCACATTCAGGAAGACCTGCAGGAGACACTGCATCTGCTGGTCGCCGCCCGGGGTGGAGAGCCCCATGAACGGTTCGCCATCCTTCATCACGAGAAGGGGCGAATTGGTGTTCCGCGGGCGCTTGCCGGGCGCCATCACATTGGCCAGGTCAGGGTCCAGGTTGAACTGGCCCATGCGGTTGCCCAGGCCGAATCCCCATCCCGGGATCATGGGAGTGAAGGTGTGGCCGTCGCTCTCGGTGAGGGAGAACATGTTGCCCTCGTCGTCCATCACATTCAGGGAGGACGTGTCGAAGGAGTGAGCCTCCGAGTCCTCCGCGTCGGCCCCCGGGAGGTTCTGCACAGCGCCTGTGGGTCGACCTCCCGCCGCCTCGAAGCTCGCAGGCGCGCCCTCCGCCACTGCCGCCATCCGTGCCGGATCGCCCCACGGAGGCATGTCCTGGAACGCGCGATTCTCGTCGATGAGCCCGATGCGCTCGCGCGCGTACGCCTTCCCGTACAATCCCTCCGGAGCGGGCGCGAAATCCGGATCCCCGACGTACCTGTGGGCGTCCGCCATGGCGAGGTCGATCACCTGTGAGACGAGGTGGATGTACTCCGGCGTGTTGTAGCCGAGGGCGCGCAGATCGTAGTTCTCCAGCATGTTCAGCATCAGGATGATGCGCGGCCCCTGACTCCATCCGTCGCCGGTGTGGACATCGTAGCCGTTGAAGCGGGTCCCCAGCGGCTCCTCCCACCGACTCTCGTATCCCGCCATGTCCTCGTACCGGACGATGCCGTCGTGCTCCCGGAAGAAGCGGTCCACAGCGCGCGCGGGGTCCCCCCGGTAGAAGGCGTCCCGCGCGGCACGGATCCCGTCGGAACGGCTTCCTCCCGCCGCCAGCGCCTGCCGCTCGGCCTCCATCATGTAGCGGATGAGCCGCCCCAGGTCGGCGTTCACCATGAGATCGCCCAGCCGCTGCTCGCCGACCCCGTTGGGGAACCAGAAGTCGCGATTGTAGGGAAAGGCGAGGATCCCCTCCGTCTGATCCCCGATCATCCACTTCTGCATCTTGTAGAGGTGATAGCCCTCCTCGGCGATGCGCAGCGTGGGCTGCGCGGCCGCGCCGAAACCGAGGGTGCCGAAGCGGTCGAGAGCGGCGAGCCAGACGTCCACGTCCGCGGGAATCAGCGCGTTGTTGATGGGCGACTTGCCGTGTTCGAGGAAGTAGTCGAGGGTGGCGAGCGCGGGTGAGGTCCCCGCCCCGACCCGGGTGATCACGCGGTCCTCGGCCGCGACGTAGAGGATGAGCGGCGCAACCCCGGTCCATCCCGCGTAGTCCATCTTGAGCGCCTTGAGCGCCATCCCAGCGGTCACCCCGGCATCGAAGGCGTTGCCTCCGGCCCTGAGTACGTCGTAACCGGCCTGCGTGGCGAGATAGTGCCCGGAGGAGATCACCCCGTGCGTGCCCATGACGCGCGGCCGCATCGCCTCGACGTTGCCGGCGTCGTGGACGGCGCCGTGACTCCGGAACGGAGCGATGGTGGTGAAGACGCCTTCCCCGGCGGCTGCGGATTCCTCCGGGGCGTCCATCCCCGGACCGCACGACGCGACGAGTGCCAGAGCTGCGACCGCGACCATACGTCCGAAAGGCTTCATCGCGCCATCCTCCTGTATCCGCTCGCTTCCCACAATCCTGAAGCTACTCCCGCGGATCGCCCCGGCAACGCCGCGTTCCCGCGGGACGTCAGACCGCGGCGAGCGCCTCCAGCGCGTCCAGGGCGTCGGCCCGGCCTCGCGCGTCCGGGAAGAGTTCGAGCGCGAGGGCGACCATGCCGGTCGCGTTCGCCACGGCGAAGCTGATCCCGTTGAGGTTGCGCGTCGGCGGGACGCCCGGGATCGGCCGCGGGTAGCCCGACGCATACAGGACGCGCCGCCCATCGCGGCGGCCGAGGCGGATCCGGTGCCGCGGCAGGTCCCAGTCGAGGCACACGCCGAGCGCGCCGGGGAGGCTGCCCGGGAACTGACGCTGTCCCTCGTGCGAATAGGCCGCGATGACGAGCGTTCCGGCCCGCGCGGCGCGTTCGACCGCGGGCTGCAGCTGTTCGATGCGGCTCTGCCGCGGCGTCCCGAGGCTCAGATTGGCCAGCCGGCAGCCTCGCTCCCCGGCCCAGTCGATCGCCTTCGCCAGCGTCCGGGCGCTCGTCGCGAGCTCATCGTGAAAGACGCGGGCGACGTGGACCCGCGCGCCCGGCGCCTTCTCCTGGATGGCCGCGGTGACGGCGGTCCCGTGGCCCAGCCGGTCGGTCAGGTCGTCGTGCTCGCGCCCGTCGGGAGTAAACGCAATGCCGCCTGCCAGGAGCCCCAGATGCGGATGGCCCGGATGCGCCCCGCTGTCGATGACCGCGATCGAGACGCCCCGGCCGGTTCGGCTCCAAAGCGGTTCCGCGCGCATCCGTAGGGATGGCGCCATGGGCGGTCCCGCCGCCGCCGGCGTCACCCGGCGAACAGGGAGCGGAACGCACCCGGTCGACTGTCGAGCTCCGCCGGCCGGCCATCCTGCGCGACCCGCCCGTCGCGGAGCACCACCACGCGCTCCGCCCGCCGCGCGAGCTCCGGGCGATGTGTGATGAGCACCGTAGTCCGTCCCCGCATCAGCGCTGCATAGCCCTCAAGCACCTGCGCCTCCGAGGCCGGGTCCAGCGCCCCCGTCGCCTCGTCGAACACGAGCACGGCGGGATCGGCCAGGAAGGCCCTGGCCACGGCCACGCGCTGTCGCTCGCCGGCGGAGAGCTGCCGTCCCCGCTCCCCGACGACCGTCTCGGCCCCCTCCGGAAGCGACGCGAGCAGCCCGTCGAGCGCGGCGGCCGCGAGCGCCCCGCCGACCTCCAGATCCGTGGCGTCGGGCTTGGCGTACCGTACGTTCTCGGCGATCGATGCGTGGAAGATGAACGGATCCTGCTCCACCACGGCGACGTTCCGGCGCACGTCTCCCAGCGCGAGCGTAGTCAGGTCCCGTCCGTCGAGCAGCACCCTCCCGCCATCGGGGTCGAGCTGGCGCGAGAGCAGATCCGCGATCGTCGACTTCCCGCTCCCGCTCGCGCCGACGAGCGCGACGACCTGCCCGGCGGGCACCTCCAGCGACACGCCTTCCAGCACCTCGCCTCCACGCCCGAAGCCGAGCCTCACGTCCTCGAGAACCAGGGCCCCCGCCGCCCTCGCCAGCCGCTCCGCCCCCTCCGCCTCCGCGACCTCCAATGGCGTGTCGAAGAGTTCATGGACGCGGACGAGCGACGCCCGCGCGCTCGCGAGGTTCGCGTACAGCCCCATCAGCGCCTGCACGGGAAAGAGGAGCCGCATCTGGTACGCCATGAACGCGACGAACGTCCCCAGCGTCGTCGCCTCCGTGATGACCCGGTAGCCCCCGTACAGAAAGACGGCGGCCGTCCCCGTCTGCAGGAGGACCCCCGGCAGGCCTCCCGCCAGGTACGTGAACCATCGCATCGACATCAGGGCCCGCACGAATCGGTCGTTGTGGCGCCCGAACCGTTCCGCCTCCCGTTCCTGCGCGTTGGAGGCCACGACCGTCCGCACCCCCTGCAGGGTCTCGATGAGGAAGCTCCCGATGTCCGCGCTCCGCTCCCGCAGTTGCGTCACGCGCCCCTCGAGCCGGTTCCGGTACCTCACCAGCGCCCAGAGACTCGGCGGAAGCGCGATGAGACCCGCCAGGAAGAGCCGCGCATCGAGATAGACGAGCATCCCCACGGTCCCGATGAGGAAGAGCACGTTCCCGAACAGCCCGAGCGCCGCGTCCGCCGTCACCCGCTGGATCTCGCCGATGTCGCTGTTGATGCGCGAGACAATGTCCCCGAACGGCGTCCGCGCGTAGAACCGCGGCGAGAGCCTCTGAAGGTGGCGGTAGAGCGCGAGCCGCATGTCGAAGAGGATGCCGGCCGACACCCGCGTGTACCGCATCCCGCTCGCGACGTTCGCCCCGAACCCGAGGATGGTGATCGCAATGAAGAGGGCGACGATCCTGAGCAGGAGAGGGAAGTCCTGTCCCAGGATCGCATCGTCGATCATCGACTTCGACAGGTAGGGAAGGGCGAGCCCGAGGGCGGTCCCCGCCGTGGAAAGGAGGACCACGGGAAGCAAAGCCCCCGCGTACGGTCGAACGTAGGCGAGGGCTCGGCGAAGGTGCGGGTCCCGGATCATCCGGACCTCACGGGATCAGCCCGGATCGGGTACCACGACGACGCTCGTCATGTCCGCGTCCAGCGTGACCGTGCGCAGGAACTCGAACGTCTCCTCGTCGTAGATGTCGATCGTGCTGCCGGCGTTGTAAATGTAGAGTTTCGTGCCGTCGGCGCTCGGCATCAGCGCCATCCGCGGCCGCCCCGCGAAGGGGACGCGCCCGGCGACCCGCCGGCCCTGAAGATCGAACTTCCACATCTCGTAGTGCCCGATCTCGGACTTGAGCCCGTATCCCTTCGTCCCGTCCGGGGAGAGCACGAACGACACCCCCTCGCTCGGGCCGATGGGGTGGAACTCCACGTCCTGCCCGGCCAGGTCCACGGTCGCGATGCCCATGAGACGGCGGTTCTGCAGCGGATCCGTCATGCGGAAGAGGCCCGTGTATATGCCGTCCTCCTCCTGGTAGGGACTCTGGCCGAAGGGGAGCCTCATCTCGCCGAGTCCCGGCTCCAGCGGTTCCGAGATATCCCAGCGGTCCACCTCCTCGAAGGTCTCCGAGTCGAGCGCGACGAGGTCTTCCGAGAACATGTACAGGAGGTCGCCGTCCGGGGAGAAACGGAAGTTGGCGAACCGCCCCGGCTCCTCGTCGGGCCACGGGATGGTATCGGTCACCTCGTACGTGTCGAGGTCGAAACGAAGGATGGTCGGCTCGCCGATCTCGTACCGGTCCGCCAGCTTCGTGCGGCTCTGCACGAACATCGCCATCCATTCCTGGTCGGGGTGGACCTGGAAGGAACGGATCCACGTCCGGGTCGCGCCCTCGCTCAGCGTGAACTCTCCGACGGACTCCTTGGAGGGGAGCGCGATGATCTCGATCGTCTCGAAGAACGGATCCATCACATAGAGCCGCGATCGATCCTCGGAGACGTCGAGACGAAGGGAGATCGGACGCTTGACCGGGATTCGGTCCACGACTTCCTCGGTGGCCTCATCCCAGACGAGGACTTCATTGCTGTAGTTGCCCATGTACCAGTGGGCGTTGCGGCCATTCCCCTGCGCCTCGAGCGTCCGCACCCCGCCCAGGGCGCAGGCGAACGCGACCACCGCGACGACGCACCGCATTCGTCGGCTCACGGGAAGACGAGGTCCAGCTTCCGCCAGTCCTTCTGCGCCGACGCGCACTGCGACGTCCAGTCCGGCGAGTGGTTGAGCTGATCGGGCACGTGCGCCGGCCAGAAGCAGGCGAGGTGGCAGTCGAACAGATCCCGTTCCACCGGCTGGCACAGCCCGGCCGTGCCGCCGGTCGAATCCACCTCCCAGCCGGGCGAGAACACGAGCGAGCAGCCCAGCGGGATGTGCGGCCCCTCCGGCCGGCTCTCGAGCCCCACGACGTCCAGCTCCTCGCGGGCCACTTGGGCCTCGATCCGGCCGGCCTTCTGGTTGATCGGCTTCAAGTGTTTCACGGCGTCCCCCCTCGCATGCGAAGGTCGGCCGGGCCCGCGCCCGGCCGCGTCAATGGTCGAAGCGGGCCAGGTACTCCGGGTTCCGCTCCGACAACTCTCCGTAGATCTCCAGACACGTGTGCGTCCACGTCCGGACCCAGTTGCAGAAGTGCAGGTTGGGTGCCGTCGTCTCGCCGTGTCTCGTGTGCGCTTCGTGATAGCAGCCGCCCGAGCAGATGGGACGGGCCCAGCACGTATGGCAGTCCGTCTTGTTCTTGATGTGGTGATCCTCGAGGAAATCCTTCTGCCGCTCGCGGTCGATCCCGTCGGCGACGCTCCCGAAGCTGTGGTCGTTCGAGTAGGCGAAGCGGTGGCAGAGCGAGACGTCCCCCCCCGTCGTCACACCCATCAGCCCGAGTCCGGCCCCGCACGGATACGCCTTGCTCACGCCCTTGTGGATCTCCTCCAGCGTGTCCTTCACGTTCGAGAAACCGTGGTGCCGGTTCTCGACCGCATGATCCAGCCAGTCGCGCGCCAACTCCCCGAACTGGCGCAGCATGCGGTCGTAGCCCTCGTCTTCGATCTCGTAGTCGCGTCCGGAGGAGGTCGTGACCGGGGCGAAGCCCACCTCCCAGAACCCCATTTCCTCCGTCAGGTGCTGGTAGATCCGGTGGATGTCGAGGTTCTCGCGGGTGAGCGTCACGCGCGCCCCGATCGGACGGGACTTGTGACGCTTGAGGAGTTCCTTGATCCGGGGCTTGACGGTCTCGTAGGAGCCCTTGCCGCTGTGGAAGACCCGCATGCGGTCCTGCATCTCCTTCGGTCCGTCGATGGAGACGGTCACGCCGATCTCGTTGTCCGCCAGCCACTCGATGATGTCGGGGCGGAGGAGCGTCGCGTTCGTCGTGAGACTGAACTCGATCCGCTTCTCCTCCTCCTCGGCGCGGCGGCGGGCGTAGGCCACCGTGTCCTGGAGCACGGGGAAGTTGAGCAGCGTCTCTCCCCCGAAGAAGGTGAGGTGCGCGACCTCGATCGGTCCCGACTCCTTGAGGAGGAATTCCACGCTCTCCCGCGCGGTCTCGTCCCCCATGAACTTCGGGTCGTCCGTGCAGGTCGTGTCGACGATCTTGTCTTCGCCGTACTCGTAGCAGTACGTGCACGCGAGATTGCATTTGTTCGTGACGTTCAGGACCATCGTCGTGAGCGGGAAACCGTCGGGCGGCAGGTCGTTCACGACCTGTTCGGCGGGAGCCCCCGCCTCCCCGATGGCGCGGATCTGCTGGAGTTCCAGCAACCCGTCGTGTACGCGGTCGACGGGGTATCGGTCCGAGAGCGAGTTCACGACTTCGCCCGGCGCGCGGGGACCGTAGCTCAGCAGATCGAGGATCGCGGAGGACGCCGCATCGATCCGGAAGATGCCGGCCGAGGGGACGAGATAGAGGAACCGCTCGCCCGACGCCTCGAAGGCGTGGAATTCGCGCAGCGCCAGTTGGCCGACGGGCTTGATCACGGCACCAGCCTCCCCGTTGGAACGCCCTGCCACGGATCGAACTTGAGATACAGCGGCACGGTGACGATGAGGTGGGCGCGGGCGCGGAGGTCGCCGGCGCCGGCGGGAGCCGCGTCGGAACCCGCATACGTCGCGACGACCCACACGTCGCCGATGTTGTTTCGGTTGCCGTCCCGGCTGGAGTTGGGACCGTCGATGGCGGGGGTGAAGATCCCGTCCGGCCCCAGCGCGCCGACGTACTGAATGTCGTCATCGTCGAAGGTGGCCGTGTACTCCTCCATGCTCCATCTCACCGGCACGCGCCCGAGACTCAGGTCGTCCTCCGTATTCGGCTCGCCGTCGGGGCCGTCGTCCCACCCGATCGCGTCGTACGCCTGATGGCCCTTCGGGAAGGCCGCGCCGCCGATCCGCGCCATGCCGGCGCGCGGCGTCACCTGGAGGCGGTCCACGCCGTCGTGGACCTGAATCGCGCCCGCCAGACTCACGCCGCCCACGAAGAGGTCGCGTCCGCCGACCGCCGCATCGTCATCGACGGAGAGGCGAAGCGTGACCTGGCTCCCGTCGCCGCCCGTCGCGGACTCGACCCGGACGCCCGGCCCGAAATCGAAGTCCATCGCGTCGGGACTCGCCGGGAGGTTGGCGCCGTGGACCCGGAGGTCGGTGGACGAGGCACCCGTGCGGATCGCCTGGGGGTGTACGCCCGATATGACGGGGCCGCCGCTCGCGCGGGTGAGCTTCACGTCGGGGCCGAACTCGTCGTACGCGCCCGTGAACCAGCGGCCGGTCATCGCCTGCCATCCGCGGTCCACCGTCATGACTTCCCGCAACTCATCCGCTCCGCCGGGATTCGACCGTCCCCGCCACTGATAGCCGGTATAGACGATGGCCGTTCCGCTGCGACGCACCTCCTGCCCGGACTCCGCGTACGTGTACGTCGCGCGAGAGCGGAACTCATCGGGTCCGTCGCCGGCGGAGATCTCGACCGTGCCGAAGATCTGACCCTTCCCGGGCTCGAAGCCCGCCAGCGCCCAGGTGCCGGCGAGGCGCGGCGAGCGCATGGAGGCCGACCAGGCGGACCATTCGGGCGTCTCGAGAGGGAAGGCCTCGGAGAGGTGGTCGATCGCCTCGTCCACCGGCTGGGGTCCGTCGCCGCCGTCCTGGAAGCCCTGGAAGTCGACGAGCGGGTAGAGGCCGCGGTGCGTCGCCATGAGGAGTTCCCACTCCTCGCGCGTGCGCCGCTGGGTGATGACGCGGCCCATGCTGTGGCACTGGATGCAGGTGTTCTCGACGTCGCGGTCCGCCTCGTAGACGTGTTCGATGAGGCGGCGCTCCACCTCGAAGCGGCCGGGCTCGAGTTCCTCCGGAGCGAGGCCCTGCCGGTTGGAGAGATAGCGCACAACCTCGCGCGCCTCGTCGGGACCGAGGGAGACATCGTTGAGCGCCATCATGCGGCGGACCGACGTCTGCCACCCTTCCGGCGTCTTCCGCTCGTAGGAGATCCGCGTCATCCGCCCTTCGTCATCGCGCTCGTGACAGCGCTGACAGCGACGGATGATGATCTCGTGGTCGATCGGATAGCCCTCGTCGTCGGCCTGAGCCGGGGCTCCAGCGGTGCCGCCGATCTGAACCGAAGGGAGGTCGGCGGGCGAGGGCGAGGGCGTTCCCGGGACCGGAGGAAGCGCGCGCGCGCCGAGAAAAACCAGCGCACCGACGGCCATTCCGGCCGCCGGCAGTCGGTCAAGTGCCCGTCGCGTAGTCGCTTCGCGTCTCATTCATCCTCCGTTTCGAACCGGTCAATTGTGCGCCGTTCGGAGCGGGCGCGCCACCCCGAACGGAGCCTTCTCCACGCCCTGCGGCCGCCCGCCTGCCCAGCCGTCACGGGTCGGCCAGCTCGAGAAAGCCCGCGCCCACGGCAAAGGAGAGGGCGGCCAGGAAGTCCGGGAGCGGCACCGCGGTCCACCGCCGGTTGTACGTCTCGAACAGGTCGGGGACCTGGTCGGACTCCGGCGCGACCTCCACGAGCCGGCGGAGGTCGACATTGCGTACGTAGCGCGCGCCGTCCGGGAGTCGGTCGGAGATGAGGTGGGCCTCGAGGGCGATCCGGTCGTCCACGACGGCGGGGCGGCGCACGCTCGAGAGTCGCGCCGCCGGGCGGAGATGCACGGCCGGCAGCGAACGGATCGTCTCCCAGGCCGTCCGCACCTCGGGGCGCGCCAGGAAGGCGTCGACCCGGCGTTCGGCGAGCGAGCGGTCTCCGGGTTCCGACACCGCGGGCGCCGCGGGCGCGGGGGCGGGTCCCGGGATGTCCGCGCCTGCTTCCCGCGCCGCGGCCAGGCGAACCTCCCAGAACGCGTGGCCGTTCGCGGCGGCGGCCTGCTCGAGGAAGGGGACGGACAACGCCCGGTAGGTCCGGTACACCTCGCGTTCCCGGTCGTCGTACAACTCGCAGGCAGGCCCGGCCATGGCGTCGTCCTCGAGCGCCGTATGCGTCACGACCGCGGCGAGCCACGCGGAGGCGAGCGCCTTCTTGACGCCGTACGAGGAGAGGGGGTCGATGAAGGAGCCGGCGTCGCCGACGAGGAGCAGGCCCGGCCGGCCGTGCGAGGTCGCGCCGTAGAGCGACGCGGGACATGCCCGCACGGGCCCGTCCAGCCGTCCTCCCTCGAGGCGCCGGCCGAGCCGCGCCGCCTTGGCGAGTTCGGCGCGCCACATGCCGTCGAGGCCCGTCTCGCGCGCCAGGTGCGTGCGGCGCGGGTCGACCATCGCCGTGACGCAGCGGGTACGCGGCGACGTGGGCACCGACCACGCCCACCCGTCCGCGTAGCTCTCGATGAGCGTACAGCCGGGGTCCGGCGGAGCGTGGCCGCGGTCCGCGGTCCAGCGGCCGACGAGCGCGAGCGTGGCGATCCCGCGCTCGCGCACCCGCAGCCCCCGCCGGGCGAGCACTCCGGCCCGGCCGGAGGCATCGAGCACCCAGCGGCCCCGGTAGCGCGCGGTCGCAGTGGCCACGCGCCAGCCATCGGGCTCGACGGCCGTCTCGATGACCGGCCCGTCCGTCATCAGGCGCGCGCCCGCATCGCGGGCCACTCCGTGGAACACGGCTTCGAGCGCTGCCCGCTCCGCATGAAAACCATGCTCGGGCGCCCCGAACCGTTCTTCACGGCGGGGCATCCCGGCCCACCACACCGTGTTGCCTTCGTTCGGCACGAGGCCCGCCGCGTCCAGAGCGTCCAGCGTCCCCACGCGTTCGAGGAGCTTCCGCGCCGAGCCGGGGATCGATTCGGCGAGCCATTTCGCCGGCGGTGCCGGCCGCGTGATCAGCGCGACATCATGCCCGCGCCGCGCCAGCGACGCCGCGGCGGCGCAGCCGGCCGGTCCCCCACCGACGATCAGGACGTCGTATGGCGTGCCTGTCAGGTCGGCTTACCGCTCCCGCCGCGCGAACCGCAGCAGCACGTCCCCGCCGCTCGGCCCATCCGTCGCGAAGCAGTAGAAGCGTCCGTCCCCGCCCGTCCCGCGCAGATTCTCGAGGCTGCAGCCCCGCGACCCGTGCGCCTCGTTCCACGAGGTCGGGTTCTGTCCGCCACCCACGCGGTCGTGGTGCCCGACGAGCGCGCTGCCCTCGCCGCTCGACGTCCAGTTGCCGCACGTCGTGTCCCCGTCCGCGTCCGACGCCATTCCGCTCATCAGCGACCCGGTGAGGATGTCGTGCTGGTTCGGCTGGTCGCCCCGGCCGTTCACCTCATTGCCGTTCTCCGTGAGGATCGTGGCCTTCGTGAGGTTCGGGCCGTTGCTGTGCAGGTGCTCGACATCCCGGGCGATCATCGTCCCCGCGTGGTTGTACCACGGCCCGTCTCCGATGCGTTCGCGCGCATGCACGCCGCCCGCGCCCGTCGTGCTCAGGTAGGCTCGCCACGTGCGGTCGGGCAGCCCCGCCGCCTCGGCCAGCGCCTCGCAGTACGCGTCCGCGCCCTCGAGACCGCCGAGATCCGCGCCGTCCCCCGGATTCGAACTGGTGATGAAGAAGCTGATGTTCTCGTCCTGCGCCGCCGCCCCGCTCGCGCCGAACGTGAACAGGATCGCCATGAAGCCAATCGTGCGTCTCATCTCCGACTCCCGTGCTGGTTGTGCGAAATCTGCTAACGCCGGATGTATTTTCTCATCTGGCGGGGTCCGACCTCGGCCCCGTAGAGGTTGCCGTGCGCATCGATCGCGATCCCCTCCGCGCCGCTCGTGCCGGACGCGTCCTGATTGGGCTCCGGATCCGGGATGAAGGCCGTCACCCAGCCGGTCGCCGCGTCGCCGATGTAGATGCCGCGGAGCCACCCCTTGTTGCGGCGCGCGTTCGACTCCGAGTCCGTCGAGTAGAGGACATCGCCCCCATCGATGAACAGCCCGCTCGGACGTCCGAACTGGTGCCAGGTTTCAAGGTGATTCCCCTCCTGATCGAAGATCTGGACGCGGCTGTTCCCGCGATCGCCGACGAAGAGGCGTCCCTGCGAGTCCATCGCGAGCGCGTGCGGGTCGCGGAACTCGCCGTTCGCCGTGCCCGCGCGCCCCCACTCCATGAGGAAGGTGCCATCGGGCGCGAACTTCACGATGCGGTTGTTGCCGCCCGCGTCGTGCCCGTCCGCAACGAAGATGCTGCCGTCGGGCGCGATGAGGATGTCCGACGGCTTGTTGAAGTGGTTCGGGCCGTCCCCCGCCACGCCCTTCTCGCCCAGCACCATCAGGACCTCACCCTCGGGGCTGAACTTGTAGACCACGTGTCCCCAGCCCTCCGGCACCGGCGCGTATCCGACGGCGTCGGCCACCCACACGCTGCCGTCCTCCTCGACGAACATCCCGTGCGGCCAGGCGATCAGTCCCGAACCGAAACTCCGCACGACGTTCCCCTCGGTATCGAAGAGCAGGATCGGGTCGACATCGCTCTCGACGCACAGGTTCGCGCCGCACCGCTCGCCCACCCAGATGTGTTCGCCGTCCGGGGCCGGGTAGACGGCGCTGGTCGCGCCCCACGTGCGTCCGTCGGGAAGCTGTCCCCAACCGTCCATCGCCCTGTAGGGGTTCGGCGCCGTTAACTGCGCTTCGAGCGCGCCGGCCCCCGAAACGACCGCCGCAAGCGCGAGTCCCGTGACGAGTCCGATTCGCCGTGTGCCTTGCATCCGTCCTCCTGTCTTTCCGGTCCGCACCATCCACATCATGTCCCCCCCTTCGCCTTCGCCGCCAGCCGGCCGAAGGGTCCGCTGACCGCCCACGCCGCGCCCACGACGATCAGCGCCAGCGCCCCCCAGCGCATGAGCGCGGCGGCCAGCGCTCCGTCGAAGGCCGGCCACGCAAATCGGTAGGCCAGCAGGTCGGAGCCCCGGTCCGTCATCCAGTGCCAACCCGTGTGCGCCAGCAGCGCCGACCCGATGATCGTCCCCATCCGCTCCGCCACGACCTTGCGGAACAGCACTTCGACCACCGGAACGGCGACCGCGACCACGACGAGCTGTCCCAGTTCCACGCCGACGTTGAACGCGAGCAGGGACGTGAGCAGGTGTCCGCCCGCGAACTGCAGCGACTCGCTGAGCGCGAACGAAAAGCCGAAGCCGTGCACGAGCCCGAATCCGAACGCGAGCAGCCAGCGTTTTCGAGGCTTCGCCCCGACGATGTTCTCGAGCGCCATGTAGACGATGGAAAGCGCGATGAGGGTCTCGATCAGCGGCGGAAACCAGAGCGCGCGGGGCGCGATGCCGAAAGCGGAGGCGATGAGCGTGATCGAGTGCGCGATCGTGAAGGACGTGATGACGGGGATCAGACCCCACAGCGTCCGCAGCGGGATGACGAGACAGAGGAGGAAGAGGAGGTGGTCGATCCCGTCGAGGATGTGCGTGAAGCCGAGCGACACGAAGCGCAGCGCGGCCTGGTGCCAGCGGGGGTCGAGCCGCACGAGCCCCGGGTCGCCGACGTACTGGAAGATGCGCTCCGGCCGGTCCGGCGGCCGCAGGCGCAGCACCGTGACCGTGCGCAGGCCGAGGTGCGCGAAGCCCGGATCGATCGAGAAGCGGGACTCGTCCGACGCGATGTCGTACTCCAGCAGTACATCGAGCAGAGCCTGGCGCCACGGGAGCTGCAGCGCGGGGTCGAGCGGCGGGGCGTCGAAGTGCGCCAGCGCCGTCTCGTAGCTCGCGAAGGATCGGTCCGAGGGGAGCGAGACGCGGGTCGCCACGATGCGGGGCGCCTCCAGGCGTCGATCTTCCTCGTAGAACGTCACATAGTCGGCGAGCCAGAGTTGCGCCGCATCGCGGAGGAACGGATCCGCCGCCTCCAGGTCCAGATACCCGAGTCCGTACCGGGGAAACTCGATGTCCCGCATCGCCTCGAGCGGCGCCCGGACGAGGAAACGGAGACGGGATCCCTCCGGCGTGACGAAGGCCTGCACGGTGACGTCCGCGGGAATCTCGTGCGGCGCGGCAGGGGGTACCCCGGCCGCGCGATCCGACGTCGCCCGCTCAGGCGCCTCCCCCTCGGGCGCCGCCCGCGCCGCGCCGGCCAGACTCGTCAGGCCGTAAAGCGCGAGGACGCACCCCATCAAGAGCGCCGTGCGCCGCGTGGGACGCTGTGTGTTGCCTCGCTTCATCCTGCAACGATGGCGCGCCCGGCGCGCGCCGTCGACCCCGGCCGGTCTCTGGACGAACGCGGATGGCATCTGTAGCGTGAATCGATCGGAAAAAGTCAGGATCGGGCGACTCGGGAGCGACTCAGGCTCCGCAAGGAGAGACAGCCATGAACGGAAAGCGGCGAACCCTCATCTTCGGTGTGGTCGCGGGTATCGCCCTCGCGCTGGCGTGCGGCCAGGCGGCCATGGACGACGGGGCTCAGGCCAGCGAGGGGCAGGGCGTCGAGGCGCCGATGTTCGAGGTGGATCCGTTCTGGCCGAAACCGCTGCCGGACCACTGGGTGCTCGGCTCGGCCATCGGCGTGGGTGTGGACTCGCGCGACCACGTCTTCATCGTGCACCGCGGCAACCTCACCGAGCGCACCGAGGGCGGGGCCGACGCCGATCCGCCCATCGGCGAATGCTGCCGCGCCGCGCCGCCCGTGCTCGAGTTCGATCCGGACGGGAACCTCGTGAACGCCTGGGGAGGCCCCTCCGAGGATTACGTGTGGCCCGGCTCGAACCACGGGATCACGGTCGACCACATGGACAACCTGTGGATCGGTGGGAACGGACCGAACGACACGCACATACTGAAGTTCTCCCGCGACGGCGAGTTCCTCGCCTCCTACGGTGAGCCGGAGGCGGGACCGGAACCCGACAGCCACAGCGAGACGCGCTTCAACCGGGTGGCGAAGCTCGCCTTCGACGCCTCGGCCAACGAGGCCTACCTCGCGGACGGCTACGGCGGGCGCAGGGTCGCCGTGCTCGACGCATCGACCGGAGCCTTCAAGCGCTACTGGGGCGCCTACGGGAACGCGCCCGACGACACGCGGACGCCGCCCTACGACCCCGACGCGCCGCTCATCCAGCAGTTCCGGACGCCGGTGCACTGCGCCGAGCCTTCGCTCGACGGCCTCGTGTACGTGTGCGACCGCCCCAACGACCGCATCCAGGTCTTCCAGACGGACGGCACGTACGTGGACGAGGTGCAGATCGCGCCGCGCACGCTCGGCGACGGGTCGACGTGGGACATCGCCTTCTCGCGCGACGCGGACCAGAAGTACATGTACGTCGCCGACGGAAAGAACATGCGGGTCTACATCATGGACCGCGCTTCGCTCGAGATCCTGACCAGCTTCGGGGACGGGGGCCGTCAGCCGGGCCAGTTCTTCGCCGTCCACAGCATCGCGACGGACTCGAACGGCAACATCTACACGACGGAAACCTACGAGGGGAAGCGCGTCCAGAAGTTCGTGTACATGGGCCTGGGCCCGGTACCGGCCGAGCACCAGGGACCGCCCTGGCCGCGCGGCGACCAGTAAACCGTCGGACCGGCGAGGACGTACAGCCATGAACGGGAAACGGCGAACCCTCATCGGCGGCGCGACGGCCGGCGTGGCCATCGCGCTCGCCTGCGGGCAGGCCGCGATGGACGACGCGGGCTCGGCCGAAGCGGCGGGACAGGGCGTCGAGGCGCCCCGGTTCGAAGTCGATCCCTTCTGGCCCAAACCCCTGCCGGAGCACTGGCTGCTCGGCTCCACCGTCGGGGTCGGCGTGGACTCCCGCGACCACGTGTTCATCATCCATCGCCGCGCCTCGATCAACCCCGGAACGGAACTGGGGCTCGATGCGGATCCGCCGACCAGCGAGTGCTGCCGGGCGGCCCCGGAGGTGCTCGAGTTCGATCCCGAGGGGAATCTCGTGAACTCGTGGGGAGGCCCGTCCGACGACTACGTGTGGCCAGAGTCGAACCACGGGATCACGGTTGACCACATGGACAACGTGTGGATCGGCGGAAACGGGGCGAGCGACTCGCACGTCCTCAAGTTCTCGCGCGACGGCGAGTTCCTCGCGTCGTACGGGCAGCCGGCCCTGGGGCAGGAGCCGGACAGCCACAGCGAGACCCGCTACAACCGCCCGGCGAAGGTCGCCTTCGACGCGGAGGCGAACGAAGCCTACGTCGCCGATGGCTACGGCGGCCGCCGCGTGGCGGTGCTCGACGCGTCGACGGGCGAATTCAAGCGCTACTGGGGCGCCTACGGCAACGCGCCGGACGACGCTCCGACGCCGCCCTACGATCCGGATGCGCCGCCCCACCAGCAGTTCCGCACGCCCGTCCACTGCGCCGACCCCTCGCTCGACGGTCTGGTCTACGTGTGCGACCGTGCCGGCGACCGGATCCAGGTCTTCCAGCGGGACGGGACGTACGTGGATGAGATGATGATCGCGCCGCGCACGCTGGGCGCGGGCTCGACGTGGGACATCGCCTTCTCGCGCGATGCGGACCAGAAGTACATGTACGTCGCCGATGGGTCGAACCACAGGGTCTACGTCGTGGACCGGGCCTCGCTCGAGGTTCTGACGACGTTCGGCGACGGAGGCCGCCAGCCGGGCCAGTTCATCGGCGTCCACAGCATCGCGACGGACTCGCAGGGCAACGTCTACACGACCGAGACGTACGACGGGAAGCGGCTCCAGAAGTTCGTGTACATGGGCATGGGCCGCGTACCGGCCGAACAGGGCCCCCTCTGGCCAAACCGCTAGGAGACCTGGGCCGCCAGGGGACGATCCGGAGCCGCTAGGAGACCTGCAGGCGCGCGTACAGGTAGCGGCCGTTGAATCCCATCGCCGAGAATGAGCGGTAGGGGAAGATCCCTCCGAACGCGTCCACCCGCGTGGGGAAGGAATCGAAGAGGTTCTCGCCGCCGAACGTGAGGCGCCACCTTTCCGCCAGATCGATGTGGACTCCCGCATCGAAGGTGACCCTCGGTTCGAGGAGTCGGATCCTGTGGGGGTGCTCTCCAACGCCGAGCGAGCGCAGCTCCTCCTGTGCCCCGTAGACGTTCGCCCCGAGGCCGAACTCGAACGCTCCGCTCGTGAACCTCGCCTTGAACCTGCCGCGCCAGTCCGGGAGTCCCTCCTCGAGGAAAAAGACGTCGAACCCGTCGTAGATCCTGAACGATTCTTCCCGCAGCACCTCGTGCTCCTTCACGCAGGCCGCGATGTCGCCGTCGGGGCAGCGCCCGCGGACCTGTCCCCAGTTCGCGGAGGCGCCGAGTTCAAGGCGTGACGCCTCCCCGAGCCGCCGCCCCCATGTGACCCCCGCATCGATGCCGTACGACCGGAGGTCGACCGCGTTGGAGAAGAAGCGGACCGATTCCGCGGCGAAGTCCGCCAGCAGATGCTCGACCAGGCCGCCGGCACCGGTCTCCAGCCGGTTGGAGAGAAGGAGGGCGTCGTCGACGTCCGTCGCATAACCGTCGATCGCAATGTGGAGATCATCGACCGGCGTGAGCGCAAGCCCCGCGACGACGGATCGCGACCTCTCCCCGCGGAGGGGCGAGGCGCCGACGGCCCGGGCTTCCGGCGCGTCCAAGGGAAAAGTGCCCGCCTCGATCCCGAGAACGGCGCCCGGCTCGTCCGGGTCTTCGCGACGCCCCGCCGTGACGTGTCCGTAGTGGGACTGGCTCAACGCGGGCGGCCGGAATCCCGTGGACACGCTCGCGCGGAAGACGGCGGCCCCGGAGAGCGCGAGGCGCAGCGCGAGCCTCCCGTTCAGCGTGCCGCCGACATCGCTGAAGCGTTCGTAGCGTCCCGTCGCGGAGACCCGGAGCTGCCGCGGAAGCGGCGCGTCGACGTCACCGTGGAGGCTGACACTCGACCGATGCCAGCTCCCGGACTCCTCCGGCCGGAAACCGGTGAAGCGTTGAGCGCCCGCCGCGGCGACGCCGCCGCTCTGGGTCGGGTGGAATCCGTCGATCCGCGACGCGGGCTCCCCCGCCAGAATCCGGTAGCCGTCGACGCGGAACGTCGCCCCGAGGGAGAGGCTCAACGGCCCCGCGCCGAATCCCGTCTCGATCCGACGCCCCACGTCCGCATTCGCGAGGAACTGGCGGTTCTCGAGCGCGCCCGTGGAGAACCGCGTCCGGTTCGGAATCCCCGGGTCGTCCGCGGTCCCGGGAATCCCGTCCGCGCCGGGTGCGCACGCCGACTCGAGGCAGGGTCCGAGCGACGGGTTGAGCGTATCGAACAGGTCATTGTCGATCCGGTTGGCGCCGTACTGCGCGTTCAGATCCCAGCTCCAACCCCTCTCGAAGCCGGCCCCGGAGCGCCGGAGGCCTGTGACGAGAGAAACGTCCCGCGTATCGGTATCGAAGCTCGGCAGAAAGCCCAGCGGATGGATCCCGGGCCAGTTGCGGTCGTCCATCGAGCGCACGAAGAAGCCCGAGTGCAGGTCCCGGCGCCGACTGTAGCCGCCGAATGCGTAGAGTTCGGCGCCGCCGGAGTCGTCGCGCGCGACCGTGAGGGGGAGTTCGAGGCTGGCGAACCACATGAAGTTCGAGGACTCGCCGTCTCCCCACAGGTGGTTCGGCTGCGCCACCTCGTTGTGCTTGCGGATGACGAGACCCTGATCGACGAAGTCCGCGTCCCCCGGTAGGACCTGGTCGCGGCCATCGGCGCCCGCGCGGTTCACGGGTTCCCGCTGGCTGAACGCGCCCGTGAGGTTCAGGACACCGCCGCCGCCGATGTCCAGTCCCCAGTTCCCGGAGAGGTCGTATCGAAATCCGTCGTCATCCCATTCGTCCGGAAAGTGGTGGCCGACGGAAACGATGAACTCGGGCGCCGAGACCGTGTTCCGGAGGCGCACGTCGATGACCCCGGCGATCGCGTCGGAGCCGTGCCGCGTCGTACCTCCGTCGCGCACGACCTCCACGCGGTCGATCGCCTGAAGCGGGAAGGCGTTCATGTCCACGCCGCTCGCGCCCGGAAAGGCGCCGCCGCCCAGCGTGTGCACGACCGCCGTGGCATGGCGGCGTTTCCCGTTCAGGAGGACGAGCGTGTGATCCGGCGAAAGCCCGCGCAGCTGGAAGGGCCGAACCCCCGAGGTGAGATCCGCGAGCTGCCGGCGCGGGAAGTAGGCGGATGGCAGGAGTTCGCTGAGGACGGAAGCGAGTTCCGCCTGTCCGGCCTCGAGAATCTCCGCTCGCGAGAACAGTTCGCCGGACGCTGTCCTCCGTTCGTGGGCCGCCCGGTCGAGAGTGTCCGGCGATGTGCCACCCGACGGGCCGGCCTGTGCCTCGGCGGCCCGGGGCGCGGCGGCGGAATACGTCGCGGCGCCGGCGAGCAGCAGCGTCCCGAGCACGAATCGCGCGGGTGAGATCCGCGTGTCGGTCATCCCGCATGTTCACACGCGCTCGCGCCGAGCGCCAACGTGCGGCGCCGGATCCCGGCCATCGCCGGCATCCATCCTCCCGCGCTGTCCGGCGCGCGGACGGAGCGCAAGATTCCGGGCTCGGCTGCACTGAACGACTTCCGAAGGATACGGCAACCGTGGCAGAATCCCGCATCGCCCGACCGACGACCCGAATCGCACGGACCCTGCTCGCGCTGGCGCTGCTCGGCACTTCCGCTTCCGCGGGCGCGCACGCCCAGCCCGTCGACGACGGTTGGCTCGATCTCCTCGAATGGCGCTCGATCGGACCCACCCGCGGCGGCCGCGTGCTCGGCGTGGCCGGCCACCCCACGGACGATCTCGTCTTCTACCAGGGCACCGCCGGCGGCGGCGTCTGGAAGACCGGGGACGGCGGGGCGAACTGGCGGAACGTCTCCGACGGCTACTTCGGCACCGGTTCCGTCGGAGCCGTCGAGGTCAGCTCTTCCCACCCCGACATCGTCTACGTCGGCATGGGCGAGACGTGCTTCCGCGGCAACGCCTCGCACGGCGACGGCGTCTACCGCTCCGACGACGGGGGCGTGAGCTGGCGGCACCTCGGGCTTGCGGAGACGCTTCAGATCGCCCGCGTGCGCATACATCCGGAGAACCCCGACATTGCGTGGGTGGCGGCGCTCGGTGACTCCTGGGGCGCGAGCGAGGCGCGCGGCGTCTACCGTACGCGCGACGGCGGGGCGACCTGGGAGAAGGTTCTCTACCGGGACGAGGACACCGGCGCGATCGATCTCGTCCTCGATCCCGCGAACCCGGACATCGTGTACGCGTCGTTCTTGGAATTGAGGCGCTTCCCCTGGGGCTTCCGCAGCGCGGGCCCCGGCACCGGACTCTTCAAGAGTACCGACGGCGGCGACACGTGGACGGAGCTGACCGACAATCCCGGCCTGCCGTCGGGTCTCAAGGGAAAGATCGGCATCACCGTCTCGCCGCGGAATTCCGGTCGTCTGTGGGCGATCGTCGACGCGGCGCGCGGAGCGAAGGGGATCTTCCGCTCCGACGACGCGGGAGAGACGTGGACCCGCGTGAACGAGGACGCCAACCTCCTGCAGCGCCCGTGGTACTACCACCACATCGTCGCGGACCCCGGCGACGAGAATACGGTCTTCGTCCTCAACGTCTTCCTCTGGAAGTCGACGGACGGCGGCGAGACCTTCGAGCGCGTCTTCACGCCGCACCCGGATCACCACGACCTGTGGATCGATCCCGCGAATCCCCGTCGGATGGTCAACGGGGGCGACGGCGGCGCCGCGGTGAGCTTCGACGGCGGCCTCTCGTGGTCGAGTCTTCTCAATCAGGCGACGGCGCAGATGTACCACGTGACCGCCGACCACCAGACGCCGTACCGGCTCTACGCTTCCCAGCAGGACAACACGTCGATCTCCATCCCCGTCCGCTCGGACTTCGGCCGCATCAGCATCGAGGACTGGTACACCGTGGGCGGAGGCGAAGACGGTTACATCGCGGTGAACACCGAGGATCCGAACATCGTCTACGCGGGGGATCACCACTGGGTGTACCGGTACGACCACCGCAACCGGCAGGTGCGGGACATCTCCCCGAACCCCGAGACGCACTACGGCTGGGGTTCGGCCGACATCAACTACCGGTTCTGGTGGACGTACCCGGTGATGACGTCGCCTCACGATCCGGACGTCCTCTACGTGACGTCGCAGCACGTCCACCGGACGACGGACGAGGGTCACAGCTGGGAGATCATCAGCCCCGACCTCACGCGCGCCGACCCGAGGACGCTGGAGCCGACCCCGGTATACGAAGACGAGGAAACGGGAGAATACTGGGGGCCCATCACGCGGGAGGCGTACGGTCCCGAATGGTACGCGACGATCTTCGCGTTCGCAGAATCGCCGCTCGAGCCGGGGCTCCTGTGGGCGGGATCGGATGACGGATACATCCACGTGTCGCGCGACGGCGGGGCGAACTGGGAGAACGTGACGATCCCGGATCTGCCCGAGTTCGCGTTGATCTCCATCCTGGAGCCATCGCTCCACGATCCCGCGACGGCGTACGTCGCCGCGACGCGGTACAAGCTCTCCGACCATGCCCCGTACCTGTACCGGACGACGGACTACGGGGAGACGTGGACCCGGATCACGGCGGGTATCCCGGACAATGACTTCACGCGCGTCATCCGGGAGGATCCGGGCCGGGCCGGGCTCCTCTACGCCGGCACCGAACGCACGGTCCATGTTTCGTTCGACGCCGGGGACTCCTGGCAGCCGCTGAGCCTCAACCTCCCGGTCGTCCCCATCCACGACCTCGTGCTCCGGGACGGGGACCTCGCGGCGGCCACGCACGGGCGCTCCTTCTGGGTCCTGGACAACGTGGACCTGCTCCATCAGCTCGCGGCCGGGGAAGCGGCGAGCGAGCCGAGGCTCTTCCGCCCGCCGACCACGACCCGATTCAATCCGGGCGCCTCACCCGCCGCCCTGTTCTCGACCATGGGCCGGCCGGGCGCGGGGGATCCGGCCGGGGCGAATCCGCCGGATGGCGTCGTGATCCCGTACTACCTGCCCGAGGCCGCGCCCGGCGGGATCACGCTGCGGATCCGCGAAGGCGAGGCGCTGATCCGCGAGTTCTCCAGCGAGTCGGCCGCGGATCCGGCCGGGGCGGGCTTCTTCGGCCTGGGCGGAAGCGGCGCGACGCTTTCCGCCGACGCCGGCGCGCACACCTTCGTGTGGGACCTTCGCGTGGAGTCGGCCGATGTGCTCGACGGCGCCGTCTTCCAGGGAAGCGCCCAGGGTCCTCGCGTGCCGCCCGGCGATTACACCGTCGAGCTGGATCTCGGCGAGCGGACCCTCTCGCAGCCCTTCACGGTCGTACGCGATCCGAGGGTGGATGTGACGGACGAGGAACTGCGCGCACAGTTCGAGTTCCTCCTCGAGGCGAGGGATCGCCTGACCGAGACGATGGAACTTGTGGCGAGGATCCGGGACCTGCGCACCCGGGCCGAGCAGGCCGTGGAACGCGGCGGGGGAGGGGACCGTCTGCAGGCCGCGCTCTCCGAGTTGAACGGCGAACTCTACCCCGTCGAGGAGCGCCTCGTGCAGTACCGGGCTCGCGCCGGTCAGGATCTGATCGCGAACCCGACGGGCATCGACAGCAAGCTGGCCCGGCTCATGGGGTTTGCCTCGATGGGAGACGGCCCGCCCACACAGGGACAGATCGATCTGCTGGCCCGGCTGGGGGTCGGAATCGAGGAGCGGGCCGCGGCGGTGGACGAAATCGAGCGAACGACGTGGGCGGAACTCGTGAGACTCGTCCCCTGAGCGGGGCCCGTCCCGTCTAACGGACTGTTAACGGTCGCGCGTCGTGATCACGAGAGCGCCGATGTAACCGTCGCCCCCGTAGCGCGCCGAAGCTTCCGTGCGCGACAGGATCTCGATCCGGCTCACCTCGTCGATGGACAGCTCGCGAATCGCGTTCACGCCATCGCCTTCGCGCCTCTCGTTGATGCGTACTTCCATCGCCTGCTCCCGGAACGATCCCCACGAACTCAACGTCACCGACGTGAGAAGGATGACCTCGCCGAGCGTGCTCATGCGGTCGAATTTCAGGAGCGAGTGTTGGCGCAGCAGCTCGTACACGCTCATCTCCGGAAGATCCACAAGATCCTCGGCGCGGATGACCTCGGAGCCCAGGATCCGGCTCCGGCTGCCCCCCGCGGCCAGGGATCCGACCTCCTCCCTCCGTCGGGGGTCCGAGGTCAGCGAGAGGGAGAGGTCCTGCTGGGCCAGCGCGACGGCCGTGGTGTACGGGACGGCTTCGCCGCGCCGGTCGCCGAAGGCGGCCCGCAACGAAACCTCCATGTCAAGCGGCAACCCGCAGATGGCGTAGAGGCCCTCCATGCCGACCTCGGCTTCGACGCGTTGACGGGCGTCAAACTGCACCCAGCTCGCCGCCACGGTCGCGCCGGGCACGATCGTCTCCGCTTCGGGATCCGTCACGTAGCCCACGACGGCCGCTTCCGTCTCGGGGTCCCCGCCGGGGCAGAAATCGGCGAAGGACTGGGCGGCCGCGGAGTTCGCGACCACGAGCATCAAGGCGGGCGCCGAAAGGCGCACGAACGAGTACGGCATGTCGACTGCTCTCCCTCCGAAGCCGGCTAGCGGCCTCGCGTTGTAATCGCGATCGCTCCGACGAACCCGTCTCCGCCGTAGCGCGCGGAAGCTTCGGTACGCGTCAGGATCTCGATCCGGCTGACCTCGTCGATCGACAGGTCGCGGATCGCCGCAACGCCGTCCACCTCCCGCCGCTCGTTGATTCTCACCTGGACGGACTGCAGGCGGCCGGCGCGGAGGCTCGAGGTCGCGGACGTGAGGAGGATGACCTCGCCGAGCGTGCTCATGCGGTCGAATCTGAGGAGCTGGTGCCGGCGCAGCAGCTCGTACACGCTCATCTCGGGCAGATGAAGGAGATCCTCCGCGCGGATGACTTCCGAGCTGAACGCCTGGCCCCTGCCGCCGCCTGCGGCCAGCGATCCGACCTCCTCCCTCGTCTCGGGCTCCCCGGTAAGCGAAATGAAGAGATCCGCCTGGGCGAGCGGAGCGGACGTCGCGTAGGGCACGGCCTCTCCGCGCCTGTCTCCGAGGAGGGCGCGCAGCGTGACCTCCGTGCCCTGCGGCAGCCCGCAAAGCGCATAGAGACCCTGAATGTCCGTCTGTACCTCGATTCGCTGGCGCTCGTCGTCGTGCACCCAGCTCGCGGCCACGGTCGCGCCGGGCACGATCGTCTCCGCTTCCGGGTCCGTCACATAGCCCACCACGGCCGCCTGCGTCGCTTCGTCGCCGCCCGGGCAAAAGTCGACGAACGACTGGGCTGCGGCGGTGTTCGTGATGGCCAGAAACAGAACAGGCCCCGGAAGGCGCAAGAGCGAGTGCCGCATGTCGATCCCTCTCGTCTGCAATCGTTCTCTCGGCTGTAGCACGCGCGTGCGGGCACAGTGCCGATGGTTGTCGCGGTGCGAGCGACCCACCGACCTTTTAGGATACTCCCCGTCCGTTTTGCGTTTAGTCCGGGGCCCGTTCAGGAAGTCGACGACCCCGGTCACTCCCTATACCCGGCAACATGCCGCGGGTGCCGCCCCGGGGCCGCTACGGAGGAGCCGCTGAGCAAGATCGACCGACGAGACTTCGTGCGCCGCGCCGGACGCTGGGCGGGGGCCGCGGCGCTCGCGCCTTCGCTCTCGGGTCTCGCCGCGTGTGCCGGACCCGCAGCCGCGTCCCCGCGCCGGACGGCTCGCGGATCCGCCGGATACGGACCCCTGCGCCCGGCGGGCCCGGAACTCGCCCTCCCGGAGGGGTTTTCCTACGCCGTCTTCGGGGTGGAGGGCCGTCCGATGTCGGACGGTCGGCCCACGCCGCGCGCGCACGACGGAATGGGACTCTTCCCGGTGAGCGACGACGTCGTCCGCCTCGTGCGAAACCATGAAGATCAGGATCCCCCCGGCGTTGCGGTTCCGCTCGTCCCCTCCGACCTGGCGTACGATCCGCTGGCGGGCGGGGGCACGACGACGCTGGAAGTCCGGATCGAGGCGGACGGGCGTCCGGTCCTCCTGCGGGATTTCGTCAGCGCGGGGGGAACGATGATCAACTGCGCAGGGGGGACGACGCCGTGGCGCAGCTGGCTGACGTGCGAGGAAACGACCTTCGGACCGGGTCGCGGCTGGACGGTGCCCCACGGGTATGTGTTCGAGGTTCCGGCCGACGCGGACGAACCGGTCCGGGCCGAACCGATACGCGACATGGGACGGTTCACGCACGAGGCCATCGCGGTGGACCCCGCGACGGGGTTCGTCTACGAGACGGAAGACTACAATCGTCGCTCGGGGTTCTATCGCTTCCGCCCCCACACCCCCGGCGTTCTCCGGGATGGGGGCATTCTGGAGATGCTCGCCGTGCGGGGGGCGCCGCAGGTGGATCTCCGCACCGGCCAACAGCCGGGGGCGTGGCGTGAAGTCGAATGGGTGCCGATCGAGAACCCCGACCCGCCCGAGGCCGAGCGCAGCCCGACCACGGTGTGGGCGGAGGGGTTCGAGGCGGGCGGAGCCCGGTTCTCCCGGCTCGAGGGCTGCTGGTACGGGGATCGGAGCATCTACTTCCACGCGACGAACGGGGGCGACGCCCAACTCGGCCAGGTCTGGCGGTACGTACCGGACGAAGAGGCGCTCGCGCTCGTCTTCGAGTCGCCGTCGGAGGACGTGCTCTCCGGTCCGGACAACCTCACGGTGAGTCCGCGGGGCGGGATCCTCATCTGCGAGGACAACTCCGGGGAAACGCACCTCCGGGGATTGTCGCCCGAGGGGGAGATCTTCCCCTTCGCCCGGAATCTCCTGAACGTGCGCGAGTTCGCCGGCGCCTGCTTCACGCCCGACGGCCGGACGCTCTTCATCAACCTCCAGGGAGACACGATCTCGATGGGTGCGGGGAACCTCGGCCAGACGTACGCGATCTGGGGACCCTGGGAGCGGGGACCGCTCTGAGCCCGCGAGGGGCCGCGTTGGGCGGGGCGCTCGCCATCGCGCTCTCCGCGCAGGCCTGCGTGTGGTCCGTGCCGCTCGCGACCACGCCGCCCGCGACGGCGCCGCCCGCCGACCCCTCGCTCTACGCCGTCGGCTGGACGCAGACCGGCATCGCCTCCTGGTACGGGGAGCCGTTTCACGGTCGGACGACGGCGGCCGGGGGCACCTACGACATGGATGAAATATCGGCCGCCCACCAGACGATCCCGTTCGGCACGTGGATCCGCGTGGACAACCTCGACAACGGGAGCTCCATCGAACTCGACGTGAACGATCGCGGCCCCTTCGTGCGCGGGCGCATCCTGGACGTGTCCCGGGCCGCCGCGAGGGCGCTCGGAATGATCGGCCCCGGCACGGCGCGCGTGCGGATTACGATCATCGAGACGGCGAACGCGGTCTCCGCGCGCGGCGGCTGCGTCGTCGTCCAGGTCGCGGCCTTTCGGGAGCGTCGGAGCGCCGAGGCGAAACGACAGGCGGTCGTGCGGGCGGGGTTCGATGCCTCGATCGAGCCGTACGAGAACATGTACCGCGTCGTGGCCGGCCCTTTCGCGGACGAGCCTGCAGCCAGCCGTGCGCGCGAATCGCTGGGCGGGTTCATGCGCCGCTGCTGACGGTCGTGGGGGAGACCGGCGGCCGTCGAGGACGTGACCTTGCCCGCGCTTCAGTCGTACCGGCAGCTCTAGAGCCGACCGTCCCTCATCGGCTCCCTTCCCCCCAAAACCTCGGGAGTATTTTCCGATACGGAGATGAGCTTGGACGAGGAATCGTGAGCCGACCCTGCGGGCTGTTGGGCGTTCTTCCGGACAATCCTCGCTGGAGGGGGGGCGGCGCAACGGGGCTCGGGGGGCAGACACGGGGACTCAGGCGACCGACGCGGCGGGGTCGAGGGAGCGGAAGAGGTCGCGGCGGGCCTCTCGGACGGTCTTGGCGGTCCGGAGGTGGCGGGGGCGACGCGGTCGAGTGTCTCGAAGGTGACGCCCTCGCGCAGCAAACTCTCCGCGTCGTCGAGGGACTTAAGCTTCTCGTAGGGTGTGGCGACCTCCGGTTGGCATTAGCGCTTCTTGGTGCGGCCGCACGTGCCTCGGCCTCGGAGGGGAAGAGGCAGGCCGGAAGTTGAGGAAGGGACAGAGGTGGTCGCGGAGGAAGTCGTTGACGGCGGGTTTGGAGAGGCGGCCGTAGGCCTCGTCGACCTCGACCCGGAGGGCGGCGTCCCTGGGCGTGTAGCGCCGCCGGTAGGCGCTGGCCGGGGGCTTCCCGCAGCGGTCGCGGATGTCGCCGGTCCTTCGGTGCTGGGCGATGAGCCGCATGAGCTGGGCGCGCGAGAGCCCGGTCACCTTGGCGATGTGAGCCCCCCGTCCGAACCTCCCCAGCCGGTAGTGGTAGCCGAAGCCCTCCAGCGTCCGGCGCACGAGGGCGTAGGCCGAGTCCCGGTCATCGAGGGTGAAGTCCACCGGATTCGTTGCCGTCGAGAAAGGCGCGAACTCCGTCAAGCGTACAGATCCGTTCGATGCCACGCGTCACGATCCTACCTCCGTGATCTCATCGCCCCGCGCTTCGGCCCAACTGCCACTGGAAACCCCTCCTTCGTTCAGGCCTATCTGCCGTCGGACAAGACTCGGCCTTGACAGCTAATCGGGCGCACCCTACGATAACCTTCCCTTGCATAAAAAAAATGCACGGCTCGGTCGCCGGAGACCGTCGGCTGGACGTTTAAAAGGGACACGGTGACGTTGGCGGCGCTTCCAGAGGGAGCGCCAGAACACCAAAGAACAAGGATGACTCTACCATGCGGATCAAATGGTCTCGGTATCTGCCCATCACGCTCGCAGCATCCCTCTTCGCTTTCCTTGCGCTCACGTTCGCGGCCCAGCGTAGTAGCGCTTCCACGCCTAGCATCCAAGCCTGCGGCGCCTACCAGGGCAATGTCTGTAACAAGAAATGTACTCGCCGCTGCTTCGTGTCGGGAGAAGGCTGGAAGTGCTGCACTTGGACCTACAAGTATTGGCAGATAATCCAATAGGTCGGGAAGCGGTACAAGTACCGGCAAGTAGTAATCGGGGCTGAGGTTCCACCGCTCTCGCGGTTGTTCCATCGACCGCGATAAGGAGATGGTCACTGTGCCTAACTTTTTGAACAACGCCTTTAAGTTACTGTGGATCCTCTTCTTGGCTTTTGCGGTAGCCCTATATGGTCGTGCACAATTTCGTACCATTGACGAATCCCATTCTGTTGCATCCGTCTCGCCTGACGTGGCAAGCGCCATCCGAGGAGTCGATAGTCACGCCCCCGCTGCGGGAACTAGCGGCCAAGTCGTCGTTCTCTACTCGAACTATCTGTGTCCATTCTGCCGTGAACTGTGGAATAATATAGAGTTGCTGATACGCGACGATCATCCCTCCACATCCATGCGAGTCTACGTTAGGCATCTCGTGGCGCCCATAGCTGACGATCCCGCCTACATGGCGGCCTTAGCTGCGGAGTGCGCGGGCGAACAGGGTAAGCTTCGCGAATACCACCGCGCGATCTTTGCTGAGACCGAGCGAGGCATCCTTACGCGGGCCGTGCTTGATCGCTTAGCCGCTGGGACGGTCGGGGATACGGTGCGCTTCCAGTTGTGCATCAATACGGACAAATATAGGCCTCGCATCATCATGGCGGGCAACGAAGCTGCGCAGCTATCCGTGATCGGGACTCCGACGCTGCTCGTAGGTGATCGGTTGATAAGCGGTACGCCCGATGCGGAGGAGCTCCGCCGTATTCTCAATAAACACGGAGGATTGGCCCGATGATGCGATGGTTGGGGACGGAGCACGTCGGAGCGAAGATCACGATGGTGTGTTGTGTGATGGGTCTCGCTTTCGCGTGCAACAAGGGGACAAGGGACGAGCGTGCGGTAGTAGGCGCACCCACTGTGAGCATAGATCGGCACACCAGCGACGTCACGGGAGAGGAAGCAGCCCGGAAATGGGTGCCGACCGTGCAGTTGGGCCGATCGGTCGGTCGGGACGAGAATGTGTTTTACAGAATCGTGGCTGCTTTTCGAGATCGCAGAGGCTACTTGTTCGTCGCCAACGCAGGTACGAACGAGATTCGAATTTATTCCGAGGCTGGCCACTTCGTGGATTCGTTTGGTGGCGACGGAGCGGGACCCGGGGAATTTCTCGACCTGTCAACCATCGTGCCAATGGGGAGGGACTCAATCATGGCCTTGGACTCCGGGAACAATGGCATTTCTATCTTCGATCGGAGAGGTGTGTATGGCCGATCCTTCAATATCTCGTCGCTAGGGTCCCACCAAACGATCGGCGCGATGTGGTTGCCGGGCCGCATGGATGCGACCGGCGTCAGCGAAAAGATGTATGTCGCAGTAACGGGTGGTCTAGATCCGAGGATGATGAGCCTCGCGAGGGACTCGATATCTGTGTTGAATGTCACGGACAATGGTTCCGCGACGAACTCGCTCGTGTCGATTGGCGATCGTTGGTGGGAGAGCTATCGTGCCGCAGCGGCGTTTGGGCTGCGAGCCGCGCTGGAGGGACCGGCGGCGGTCATGTCGATTTCCGTCGATGGAACGCGAATTGCTTCGAGTTCGAATGATCAGCCAATAATTGAGCTCTGGACAGGATCGGGACAGCTGTCGGCGACATGGGAGGACCGGGATCATCCGGCAGGGTGGAGAGATGGTGCGAACATAGTGCGGTCATTGGAAGACGCAAACCGCGCGGGACGGTTTTACGCACAACTGCTGTGGAGTGAGAACAATAAATTGTGGATCGGTGATCATGTAGAGGAGAGTAATCCTGGACGGATGTGGACTATCGTAAATGAGGAAGGAGCGGTCGAGGGATCAGTTACATTGCCGTCGAATGCGCGTCTGTTACAGGTGGGCGCGGACTTCGTGTTGCTAGTGACGATGGATCGCTACGGTGTGGAACGAGTCGAAGTGTGGCAGCAGAACGGAGCCTAGGAGCGACGGATACGCGACGAGCTTGAATGAGCCCGTTGCTTGTCCCGTCCCGTCGATTGGAGGGTGAAAACGGAAACATGAGATGTGAGTAGGCGAACCACTAGCTAGAAGCGCGAATGCGAGACGTTCCGAATCCGTTAGACTGAAAGGACGATGAACATGACGTGGACGAAACTGGTATTGCGATCGGGATTGGCGGCCGTCGTCAGTATGCTGCTGATCAGTGCCGTTCCGACTCAGGCAGGAACGGTTGCGAACTGCGGTGCGGGGAAGGGCAAACTGTGCAAGACGGATTGCAAATCGTGGTGTGAAGGCGGCAGGACCTGCTGCGATCAATGGTACTATTACTACATCATCGAATAGTACCGAGTTCCTCGCTGGTTCCGGATGGGTAGTGTGAAGGTGAGCTTTCCGCACACAAGCTGGGCGATGGCGATGGCGTTCGGGTGGGTGCGGTGTGTACAAGTACCGTAATCACCTCACACCCGGCCTCGTTGAGGTCAGCGCTTCAGGCTGCGGTCTTCACCTCCTTTTTGGTTGACTTCTTCCGGCTCCGGGGCTTCCGGATCCCCTTCTTGAAGACCTGGTACGGGGTCCGCCCCTCCATGCCGCGGCCGCGGTGCGGACGGTTGCGGTTGTACGTCTCGAGGTAGGCGTCCAGGTCGGTCTGCATCTCGTCGACCGACTCGTACCAGGTCGTCCGTCCCTTCACTCTGAGGTGCTCGTCCAGGAGCGTGCGGTGGAAGCGCTCGATGAAGCCGTTTGACTGCGGACGGCCCACCTTCGTCTTCCGGTGCTCGATCTCCTCGAGCTGGAGGAACAGCTCGTACGGGTGCCGATCCTCGCGGCCGCAGTACTCGCGTCCGTTGTCGCTCAGCACCGTCTCGACCTTCACGCCGTGCTCCTCGAAGAAGGGCAGCACGTGGTTGTTCAGGATCTGGACGGCGGTCACCGGCATCTTCGACGTGTAGAGCCGGGCCCACACGTAACGGCTGAAGCAGTCCAGCACCGTCTGGATGTAGACCTTGCCCACCCCCTTCAGCGTGCCCGCGAAGAAGGTGTCCACGGCCACAAGTTCGCCCGTCTTCTTCACTTCGATGTGCCGCTCCCGGTACTCGGGGTCGAAGCGCTCCAGCGCCAGGATCTGCTCCTCGGTGAGCTCGAAGTCGCGCTCCCGGACCGTCTTCTCCAGCCTGAGGAGCCGCTCGTGGCGCCTCTTCAGTCCGTTGCGGATCCACACCCCCCGCACGCCTCCGGAGCTCACCTGCACGCCGCGGAGCATGAGCTCGTCGGCCACCCGCTGCGCCCCGTGCGTCGGGTGCGCCAGCGCGTGGGCCAGGATCGCCTCCTCGACCTCCGAGGCGACGCGGTTCGGGTGAGGACCTCGAGCGCCCGGCATGCGGTCCAACAGCCCCTCGGCCCCGTACATCTGGAAGTTCCTTCGGATCTCGTAGAACTGCTGCCTGCTGTAGCCCGCGATCCGGCACGCCTTCGACACGTTGCCGAGTTCCTGGGCGAGTTCTAGCAGTGACAGCTTCCGCCGAGCTATCTTCTCGGCCTGGACGGTGGTCATTCTTCTCTCCTCCGTGGTTGTTGAGTCGTTTAGAGCACTTCTCAACTAACCTCGGCGGAGGCCGGGTGGCCACCGTCCCCCTTTTTGGGGGCAGCTGTCAGGTGATTACCGTATCAGAACATGCGGTGTGACCTCGGGCCGAGATCCTTGGCCGCTTGGACGAGAGAGTTCATGCCTTCGGTGATCGTCGAGCGGCACCGCAGGAGGGTACCGGTCCAGTGTTTCCGGATCGACGTCGCCGCGTGGGTGACGGGCGGGAGGCCGCTGCCGGCGACGCAGGAGCAGCACTGGTCGAGGTAGGCCTCTGGCAACGGGGGCGGGATGTCCGAGAACGCCTCGAAGGCGAGCGAGTCGCGAGGTGGGTCTGGCCGGCGCCGGGCGGTCCAAGGAAGACGACGTTGTCCCTGCGCTCGACGAAGCCGAGTTCGTGCACGGCGTCGACCTGCTGGCGCTTGACCGAAGGCTGGAAGCTGAAGTCGAAGTTGGCTAGGGTCTTCATGGAGGACAGCCGGCTGGCGCGGATGGCGGTGCACGTCCGGCGGCTGACCCCCAGCCGCCGCGCGACCTCCGCCTTGCTCGCCCCCCGCTCGAGATAGTGCCGCAGAAGCACCCGCGTCTATCTCCCCGATCATCGCGTCTTCTCCTCTTGCGAGTGAAGACGCCAGCTTACCCGCCGGCAGCATCGCGACGCGGCACGATCCCCTCCCCCGGCTACTCCCCCGCACCCATCCGGACCGTGCCATTTTCGATGCCCGGATGTGTGCAGTTTTCAGGCGCCCGCCAGCATAGCGAGGCTTGGGCGCAACGAAAAACCTCTGCGATGGCTAGCCAGCCAGAGCTTCCCCGCAGCGCCGTCTTCGGCTACTTCTTCCTGCGCGGCTTGAGGAAGACGTGTAGCACCGTCGCGACGATCGACATGACGAGCGCGCCGCCGACCGCAGCCGCCAGGCTGTCGAGTTCGAACCCCGGAATCAGCGAGGCGGCGAGTTGGAACATCAGGCCGTTGAGGACGAAGTAGAAGAGCCCCAGCGTCAGGACCGTGATCGGAAAGGTCACGACACGCAGGATCGGCCGGACGACCGCGTTGACGAGGCGATCGCGAGCGCCCCTCCGATGAGCGCTTCCGGACTGTCGACCCGGACCCCGACGAGGAGCCGTGCCGTCGCGTACAGCGCCGCCGCGTTAACGAGCCAGCTCCGAATCAGACCCATGAATCGCCGTCCGCGGCGGTCGCCGGCCTCGCCGTCAGAAGCCGGGCGTCAGATTGAACTGCCAGATCCAGCCCTTGTCGGGACGATCGAATGGCCGCACGAAACTGAGTTCGCCGATCATGAGGCCGAAGAGGTTGACCCGTGCCAGTAGGCCGGCGCTCGACACCCAGTTCCGGTCCTCGAACGAGCAGTTTCCATCCGGGCAGTTCAGGGGCGTTTCCCCCGACCACGCCTTGCCCATGTCATAGAAGAGGCCGACTTCGACCGGCGGTACGCCCGGGGCCCGGATCACGCCGATCCCGCCCAGGAGCGGAAGCCGCAGTTCCACGTTGCCTACCGCCACGCGGTTGCCGATGAGATTCGCGATGAGAGGACAGTTGAAGAACGCGGCCTGACCCGAGCCCGTGCACTCGATGACATCGATGGACCGGTTGTCGTATCCGCGAACGAGGGATGGCACCCCGAGGTAGAGTCGGCCCAGGCGAGGGTCGTCCGCTCCGCCGCCCCAACGGCCGAAGTGAAGCGCCCGTCCGGCGACCGTGAAGGGCCCGGCACGAACATATTGCCGAACGTCGCCGGTGACCGTGAGGAAGTTGAGGGTTCCCACCGCCGGCTCCACTTCCAGACGGTAGCGCTGCCCGGCGATCGGACTGGTGCCGCCGAAAATCGAACTGTCGTACACGAGGGCCGCGCTGCCGCTCGCCGTATACAGCGACTCAAAGGCGCAGGGGTCCTCCCCGAACGACACGATCTCTCCCTCGCAATCCGGCAGATCTGTTTCCTCCTGGAACAGCAGCTGACCCGTGAAGGCGTCGAAGCCGAACTCCTCGATCTCGCCGGAGAAGTCGATCTGGCGTGCCGAGGCGGAGAACTCGACCCGCGAGTTCCGGTTGAAGGGATATGCGACGATCCCGGTCAGCTCCCGGTTGACCTCGAACCAGCGGAAGTCCTGAAAAGCGTTTACGTACCTGCCCCCGGCCTGAACCGACTGGAATCCGATCTGGCGCGTGACCAGCGGCACCTGGCCTCCGATCATCGCCCAGTTCCAGCGGCTGGACCGGTTCTCGTAGCCGGCCAGGAGCGCCGTCCCCTGAACCAGGTTCCCGAAAGTCGTATTGACCTGCAGGATCGTCTGCAGCGTGCGGTTTCCGAGCAGGTCCGAGAAGAAGAGGCTCGCGCCGCCCGCGAAGAAGACCCCGAAATCGCTCGCCCCGAAGGCGATGGTGGGCTGCGAGATGAAGTCGAGGGACAGCCGCGACTGGAACTCGCCGTCCTCGAAGGTGATCGGGTCGGCCAGGCCGAGGCGGGCGTTGGAGAGCAGTTCCGCGTGCGTGGTCGACATCCGTTCCCGCGGCGGGATGATCGAGGCATCGACGCCCACGAGCATCTCTGGCGCCGGCACCCCGGCCAGGACTTCCGGGTCGTCGATCACATAAATCTCGTAGCTGAACGGCCCGCCCTTGTTCACGCTGAATGCGACATCGCCGGTGCCGCGCGCCACGGACACGGCCGGGCTGATGGCCGTGAGTCCGCTCACGCCGGTCCACAGGTCAGTGACGAGGTACCGCTCCCGCGTCTCGAGGTCGAGGCGGTAGAGATTGGCAATCCCGTCGTGGTCCGACACGAAGTACAGGCTGCGACCGTCCGGCGACCACTGCGGATTGTAGTTCCTGAACTGGTCGTCGAAGCCCGGCAGCGGCTCGATCGCCCCGCTCTCCAGATCCACCAGCGCGACCTGGTAGGTTCCCGGAACGAGCAACTCCAGGTCGGTCGTGAAGCGGTCCGTCGCGAACGCCACCGATCGGCCATCGGGCGACCACGCGGGCTGGAGGTCGGCAAAGGGATCCTCCGTGAGCCGCCTCAGCTGCCCGGTCTCGACGTTGATCACATACAGGTCGGTGAATCCGGCGGAGTGGCCGCTGAACGCGATGTGCGACCCGTCCGGCGACCAGCTCGGCGTGAAGATCGCGCCCAGCTGAAACCCCTCGACCGGGATCTCCCGGACGATATTTCCGCTTTCCGCCTCCATGACCGTGAGCAGCGGATTGCCCGTCTTGATGCCGGCCACCGCGAAGAGCCGGCCGTTCGGGTGCCAGTCCCCCGCCGAGTGGATGAACTGGAGGCTCTCGAAGTGCGGGTCGACCGCGTTGTTCGTGAGGCGACGCTTCACCTCTCCGGTGCGGGCGTCGGCCCCGAACATCTCGATGGAGAAGAGGTCGCTCTGCGAAACGTAGACCATGTCCAGGCCGTTGGGACTCAGCGCCGGGCCAAGGTGAAGCTTCCCCTCATCGGGAGGCTCGTAGACGACGCGGCGCCCGTAGTCGTCGGGGGAGCGGGTCTCCTGGCGCGCATCCGCGAAATAGGTCTCGAGTTCGTTCTTCCAGCGGTCCGAAAGCTCTCCGATCGGCACCTCGAGGACGGCTTCGATCGCCGCCAGCGCGTTCCCCGTGCGGGCGGCGAGATTGAGAATCCTGCCGATCCGGTCGTCCCCGAACGCGCCGCCGATGTAGGACCAGAAAGCGTGGCCGTAGCGGTACGGGAAGTACCGCCTGTCAGCGAGTTCCGGAATCGTCGGGAACCCGTCCTCCAGGTCCAGGGCGTCCCGCATCCACATCGTCGTGAACGGGTCGATGGGTCCGATCGAGAGGTATTCGGCCATGCCTTCGATGAACCACAGCGGGAGCCGGATCGCGCCGGGCACGTCCAGCCCCGGGCCTCCCGTCCCCTGCCCCGTCATGTCGAACTGGAAGGCGTGTACGAGTTCGTGGCCGAGCAGGTGATCGGTCTCGTGCAGCGACACCATCATCGGCATGACGAGCCGCCGCTTCAGGATCTCCGTGAAGCCCTGCGTGCCCTCGTCGATGAACTGGCCGGAGGTGTTCGTCTGCTCGAAGTCCGGATGGTCGGCGTAGAGGATGATCGGCTGGCGCTGGCGGAACTCGTGGTTGAGCACCCGGGAGAGGCGGGCGTACCAGCGCTCGGCGAGGCGCCCCACCATCTGCGCGCCGACCGCGCTCTCCTCGTAGTAGTAGATGTCGAAGTGCTGCGTCTTGAGCACCTCGAAGTCGAAAGACTCGTAGACCACCTTGTTTCGGCCGAAATACCGGCCGGCCTGCCCCTCCAGCGCGGCGGCGGCGGGACCCGAGAAGACCGCGAGGGCGGCGAGCGCGACGAGCGCGTGAGTTCTCCGAAGCATACAACCTCCACCAGGAAACCACTGCTCTCGACCTTCCCGGGTTCCTGGGCCCCGGGGGGCCGTGCCGTATCGCGGACGGCACGCAGTCTGGGGGTTCCGAAAACTACCCGCGGCACCGGACCTTCGCTAATCCCGCGTTAGTGTCGACACTAGCACGACTGAAGCGCGAGGGAGGTCACGTTGCCTCCGATCCCGGGCTGCTCCGGACCGGCTTCCGCGCACCGTTCCCGGGAGGCGCCTGAGAAACCCAGGCTAGGCGTAATAGGGATTGCTGCCGGCGGCGTGGTCGGTCACGTCCTGCACGTCGACGATCTCCGGCGCCGCGTCCCGGATCATCTGCTTGATCCCCTGCGTGAGCGTCACCGAGGCCATGCCGCAGCCCTGGCACCCGCCGCCCATGGTCACGTAGACGACGTTTTCGCGGATGTCGACGAGGCGCACGGTCCCGCCGTGCGATGCCACCCCCGGGTTGATCTGCTCGTCGATGACGCGGCGCACGCGGTCGACGAGAGGTCCGTCCAGCGGCTTGGAGCCGAGCGGCTGGATGTTGGGGTTGTTGAAGTGGAAGCCCGAGCCCTGGAGCGACTCCACCCAGTCGATGCGGGTTCCGGAAAGGATGTCCGCGCTCTTCGAATCGACGACGACCTCGAAGCCGGGGGCGTCGAACGACTGGTCCTCCGCTTCGCGCTCGAAGGGTTCGATGAGCGCCATCTCGTATTCCGGCGCGATGGGGCTCGCGTTCTGGACGCTGACGCGTACCGCGAGACCCTCCGCGGGGTCCTCGCTGATGAACGATCGGATCCGCTCGCTGGCGGCGTCGGTGAATGTCAAAAGATCCTTGTCGGACACGTTCTTCTCTCCCGATGATTCCCGATGAAGCCGGCGTGCGGTCAGGCGTTCGTCAGGACGCCGAACCGTTGGAGGCCACCGCCGCCCTGAGATCGCTCGCCGTATAAAGTACCATTGTCCGCAGCCCCGCCCCCTCGAGCGTGGCTCTTCCCCCCTCTTCGCGGTCGACGAGGCCGAGCACGCCGAGCACCTCGCCGCGCGCGCGATTCACCGCCTCGACCGCCTGGAAGGCGGATCCGCCGGTCGTGATCACGTCCTCGACGACGACGACCCGGGCGCCGGGCTCGAAGCAGCCCTCGATCAACTGCCCCTTGCCGTGTCGCTTGGCGCGCTTGCGGACCGAGAACGCGTGGATCGGGTCCCCCGCGCGCCAACTGGCCGCGGCGATCGCGTAGGCCAGCGGGTCCGCGCCCATCGTCAGGCCGCCGACCGCATCCGGCCGAAGTCCGGTGTCCCGGATGGCAGCGAGACCGACCTCGCCCATCAACACCTGTCCGTGCGCGTGCATGGTCGAGGTCCGGCAGTCGATGTAGTAGTCGCTCCGGGCACCGGAGGCGAGCACGAAGTCCCCAAGCCGGAACGACCGCTCGGCGAGCAGATTCAGAAGTCTCGAATGGGCGGAACTCAGCGGAGCCTCCTAACTGACCTGGCGAATCGCCTGACCGGATTCGGCGTCGCAGCGGGCACAGAGCCCGTACAGCTTGAGTTGACGTGTGAGTATATGGTAACCGAATTGCCGGGCGACCTCCGTCTGCAGCCGGTTGAGTTCATCGCGCTGGAAGCGGACCACGTCTCCGCACGCCGTGCAGATCAGGTGGTCCTGCTGCGCCCGGCCGACCTTCGCCTCATATCGCTTGAAACCCTCGTCGAAATCGTGCTCCGTTGCGAGGCCGACGCGAACCAGGAGGCTCAGGGTCCGGTAGACCGTTGCCTTCCCTGCGCGCTCGCCGTCGCCCCGCAGGCGTTCCACGATCTCGTCCGCCGAGAGTCGCTGTCCGGACTCGAACAGCACGCGGGAGATTGCTTCGCGCTGATGGGTGACGGGCAGATGATGCTCCTGCAGCGCGGCCCGGAAGAGGCCGAGCATCACGGCGGCGCAGCCGAGAGGCGGTCGGGGGGTGAGGGTATCCGTGGTCATGGTGTTCTCAACGCGCTGAGAAAATAAGCGCCCTCGTCACGCCTGCAACCAGCGCGCCTCGAAGTCGTCCACGACCTGCCGCAACAGGCGGTCGACGGGGGAGGCCGGTCGGGGCGTGAGGAATCGGTCCGAAAAGCGGTTCAGAGCGACGCGGAGGGCGGTGAACGTCTTTGCGGCGTCGCGATAGCATCCATCGAGTTGCTGGCGGCGGGCGAACGGGGCGTCGGCGGCCAGCGAGAAGCCGGTCTGGCCCATCGCCTCGTAGTAACCGAGGTCGGGTCCCGCCCTCCGTCGCTCCCGGGTGGAAATCGAATCCGGGAAGAGGCCCGACAGCCAGAGCGCGAAGTTGCCGAGATGCGCGCTGAGCAGAAAACCGCGGCGACCGTCCGATTCGGCGATCTCCGCCACCAGGTCGACGAGATAGCGGTATTCGCAGTCGTCGTACTCGGCGATCCGGTGGGCTCGGGCCTCCCTCGCGAAGTGGAGGAAGATCGAGGTCACGTAGTCGGCCATGAGGCGGGACTCGACCCCGCCCTCGAGAAGGCTGTGACGCAGCGCCACATAGGAGAAGAGGGCCAGCGGGAGCGCCGAAAGCCCCGGTTCGGCCGTGAGCGCGCCGGGGGCCTTCGGGTGATCGAGCAGGGCGTCGATCCCCCGCTCCGAGACCAGCGTCTCCAGGCGGGTCCGGTCCTCGCCCTCGCGGGCGAGCATATAGACGAGTCGGGCCGCGTCGTCCCGTCCGAAGGAAGCTCTGACATCCGGAAGAATCATGCCGCTCCCCCTTCCCGTGGTCCCCTCCCGTCGGCCCCCGCCACCTCGTTCCATACCCCAACCTCGCCTGCTAGTTTTCTTTCCGGGAGGAGTGGCCGCAACGGAGTCGACCCGGATGACGACGATCTGACATGCTGAGAGAACGATTGAGAGAGCGCGGATTCGTGCTGCTGGCGGCCCTTACGGCCGTTTTGACGGCGTGCGGCTCGGTGGACGCCGGCGTTCGCGGCACCGACGCTGGAGGAAATGGCGAGCAGGCCGCCGAGGCGGGAGCGGGCGCCGCCGCCCAGGCCGTGGAACTCGTCCCGCTTCGGGTGGGCGGGATCGAGATCCAGGTCGAGGTCGCCGACGACGCCGACGAGCGGCAGCGCGGGCTGATGTACCGGGAGTCGCTCGCGGAGAATCAGGGGATGCTGTTCGTCTACCCCGAGCAGCGCATCCTTGGGTTCTGGATGAGGAACACGCTCATCCCCCTCGACATCGCGTACATCGACCGCGAAGGCCGCATCGTCGACATCCAGCAGATGGAGCCGCAGACCACGGAAACCCACGACTCGGCCGCGCCCGCCATGTACGCGCTGGAGATGAACCAGGGGTGGTTCGAGGCCAACGGGATCCGCATCGGTGACCTCATCGAGTTCTAGCCAGGCAATCCGGACAACCCACGACCCACGCACGGACAACCCACGCATGGATCATCGCATAGAGAGGGACTCCATGGGGGAGATGGCGATCCCAGCCGACCGGCTCTTCGGAGCGCAGACGGAGCGGGCCCGCCAGAACTTCCCCATCTCCGACCTCCGCTTCGGACGCCGCTTCATCGAGGCGCTCGGCGCGATCAAGCTGGCCGCGTCCCGCGTGAACCGGGAGCTGGGGCTCCTCGACCCCCGACTCGGCGAGGCGATCGAGCGGGCGGCCGGCGAGGCCATGGCCGGCGACCTGGATTCCCATTTCGTGCTGGACATCTTCCAGACCGGATCCGGCACGTCGACGAACATGAACGCGAACGAAGTCATCGCGAACCGCGCCATTCAGCTTCTGGGCGGCGTCGTGGGTTCGCGCAGCCCCGTTCATCCCAACGATCACGTGAACCTGGGGCAGTCGTCGAACGACGTGATTCCCACCGCCACCCACGTCTCCGGACTCGTCGCGATCGAGCGCGAGCTTCTGCCTGCGCTGGAGCGGCTGCGCGCGGCGCTCGCGGAGAAGGCGGAGGAGTTCGACCACATCGCCAAGGCGGGGCGCACGCACCTGCAGGATGCGACGCCCGTCCGCCTGGGGCAGGAGTTCGGCGGCTATGCGAGCCAGGTGGGGCACGGGATCCGGCGCGTCGAGGCCGTCCGTCCCGCGCTGGCGGAACTCGCCATCGGAGGGACGGCGGTGGGGACCGGCATCAACACGCCGGCCGACTTCGGCGCGCGGATGTCGGCCGCCCTGAGCGAGGTCCTCGGGGTCGAGTTCGTGGAGGCGTCGAACCACTTCGAGGCGCAGTCGGCGCGCGATGCGGTGGTCGAGGCGAGCGGAGCGCTGCGAACCGTCGCCGTGAGCCTGACCAAGATCGCGAACGATCTGCGCTGGCTGTCGTCCGGCCCGCGCACGGGCCTCGGCGAGATCAACCTTCCCGCGGTGCAGCCGGGCTCGTCGATCATGCCGGGCAAGGTCAACCCGGTGATGGCGGAATCGGTGCTTCAGGTCTGCGCGCAGGTCATCGGCAACGACGCCGCGATCGTCGTGGGCGGGCAGTCGGGGAACCTCGAACTCAACGTCATGATCCCCGTGATGGCCCACAACCTGCTCGAGAGCGTCAGGATTCTCTCCACCGCGAGCGTCGAGTTCGCCGAACGCTGCGTCCGCGGGATCACGGCGAACGAGGAGCGCTGCCTCCGGAACGCGGAATCCACCGCGGCGCTCGCCACCGCGCTCGCGCCCGTCATCGGGTACGACAAGGCGGCCGAACTCGCCAAGCTCAGCCTCGCGGAAGACCGCACGCTGAAGGAACTCGTGCTGGAGCAGGGGCTCGTCGCCCCGGCGGAACTCGACCGGATCCTCGATTTCCGCGCGATGACCGAGCCCGGCTGACTCGACCCGGCCGAACGAGGGCCGATCGAACCCCGTCGACCCGGATGGCTAGGGGACGGGGACCAGCGCCTCCGGGAGCAGTCGGTTCACCGTGAGGCTGGAGAGCCGGAAGGCTTCCGTTCCGTCCGCGACACGGGCGACCCAGTCTCCGCGCTCCTCGTCCTCCAGCAGGAGGATCGCGAGTTCGAGTCGGCGGCCGGTCACATCCGCGGACCCCTCCGAGAACACTTCGAACGATCCGTCCGCGAGCGTGAAGTCGGCGACCGCCTCTTCCTCCTCCGTGGGGAAGCCGGAAGCGGAGACGGAGGGCAGGATGGCGAGGAGCCTCTGCACAAGCGCCGAATCCGCCGGCGCGTCCCCCGCGAGCCACCCCTCGTCGCTACGGCGCAGCACGGCCTCCCGGTCCCCGCGACGCATGAGGATTTCGCGTACGCCGGCGGTGTCCACGGAGGCGATCAGGCGCGGACGCCACCCGTCGCGGTCGCGGTTCAGGTAGCCTCCGGCCGGACCGTCGAGCCGGTAGACGACATCGTCGCCGGGGAGACGCACGAAGTAGCCTCCGGAGCGCGTGTCGCGGCCGCCGAGATGGAACCGCCGCACCTCGCCGCCGGCCGTTCGCACTTCGACGCGCCGACCGCCCTCCGCGACGCCCAGGTTCGCGTGATTCGACGGGTTGCGCGCGACGAGTTCGGACGAAGAGAGCTGCCCGATCACATCCAGGAGGTCGCGGATCTTCGGTTCATCCGCCACGTATCCGTCGACCGTCCACCCCCCGTCCGTCCGCTCGAGACGCACCGTGCCGGCGTTCTCCGCGAGCACGATCTCCACGCCCGCGATGGAGTCGGTCACCACGAAGGAGAAGCCATCCCCGACATCCAGCGTCCCTCCCTCGCCGCTGTCCCTGAACAGCCGGGGCAGGTAGAGGAGAACCGCCACGCCGAGCACGACCGCGATGACCTTCAGTTGCTTCGCGTTCATACGAGCGCTCCTCCCTCCGTGAAGGAACGCTGCTGCACCTGCCGCCGCCTGGCGAGCCGCAGCACGCCGACGAGGACGAAGAGCAGCGGGACGCCGGCCAGGTTCCCGTACCGGGTCAGGTCCGGGAGCCATTCGTTGGGGAAGAGAAGGAGCGGCGGCGCGCGGTCCTTGGACCGGATCGAGATCAGCGCCTCGTCCTGGGCGAGCCAGTCGATCGCGTTCTGGAAGAAGATCATCCCGGCCAGCCCGGACATCGACTGCGAAAGCGTCTCGTCGTGGACCAGCGACGAGGAGCCCGCGAGGACGATGCGGCCACCGCCCGGCTGCGTGTAGGCCAGGGCGAGCGTCTCCATCGTCACGTCTTCCTCCGAGATCTCCCCGCCCGGCGCGATGATCGCGGCCCAGTCCTGCATCGCGTCGATCGAGAGCGGGGTCTGGAGTCGACCACCTCCCTCCGAAGTCGCGAGAAGCGGCGTCACGAGCGTGCTGTCCTCCACCTCGACGAGGAGCGGACTTCCGAATCGGATCGGCACGTTGGCCACTCCGTCCACGATCACATGTTCGGAGGCTGGCTGGGCGAGCGCCCACGGCGGATACGGTACGATGAGGGCGCCGCCCTGGGACGGCACCTGTACTTGTTCGTGGAGCAGGAAGTCGAAGGCCAGCGACGGGACGATGCCGAGTCCTCGCGCCTGCAGCAGCGAATCGAGCGCCGGATCGAAGGTCGGGCCCGCGTAGAGCGCCTGCATATCCGCCGTCACGCCCGATTTCAGGATGAAGAGGCTCCCGCCCTCGTCGACGAAGCGGCTCAGGATCTCGCCGGCCGCGGGCTCGAGCGGCGTCCGACCGCCGGCGATCACGAGTATGTCGATCGAATCCGGCACCGCCGCGGTCGTCGAGTCGACGCGGAACTCCATCAGGTCGTACTCCAGGGCGAGGCGGCCGCGGGCGAGCCGAAGCCCCGCGTCCAGACTCAGTTCGCCGTGTCCGGTCAGGACTCCGATGGTGGGACGTTCCGGGCGCGTGAGGGCGCGGATCATCGAGGCGAGACGGTATTCGAGGTCCGCCGTCTGCCGGACGAGCGGGATAATCTGGCTCTCGCCCGCGTACTGGATCGCGAGCGCGAAGTAGCGCTCCTGATACGACACCTCGTCATCGGCGCGAATCTGGAACGGCACGGGGCGGATGCCGAGCAGGCCCGCCTCCTCCTGCGCGTCGGGGTCCTCGTCGGGGTTCGCGCGGACGAGGTTCACGTTGGCGCCGCCGGTTGCATCGAGATCCCGGAGGAGATCATCCACGTCCCGGCTCACCGGCTCGAGTTGCACCGGCAGTTCCGCGGATTGGAAGAGCTTGATCGTGACGAGGTCGTCGAGACCGCGCAGCAGGTCGGCCGTCGGCGGGGAGAGCGTGTAGACCTTGCCGGGCGTGAGGTCGAGCCGGCCGCGCAACTGCGCGCCCGCCAGCGCGGCGAAGACGGCGATTCCTACCAGACCGAGCACTCCCACGCGCAGCCGCCCATACGCCGGCCTGTTGCGGCTCAGGCGTTCGCGCATGACGGAGAAATACGTGAGCGAGAAGAACGCCGTCCCGAGCGCGGCGAAGTACAGGACGTCCCGCAGGTCGATCACGCCTCGCGCCACGTTCGAGAAGTGCCCGAGCACGCCCAGCCGCGTCGCCACCGCCGCGAGCGGGGCGGGGAGGGAGAGGGTGACCGTGGGTAGTCCGATGAGGTAGAGGGCGAAGCTGACCGTGACGCCGATGATGAACGCGGTCACCTGGTTTCTCGTGAGCGAGGAGGCCCACAGCCCGACCGCGATGAGTGCCGATATGAGGAACATCGATCCCAGGTACTGGGAGAAGACGACCCCCCACTGAAGGTCGGCGCCGAAGGTGAGGCCGAGCGGGATGCCCAGCGTCCCCGCCATCGCGATCAGCAGGAAGAAGAGGACGCCGAGGAACTTGCCGAGCAGGAACTCCACGACCTGGATCGGCTGCGCGAGCACGAGTTCGAGCGTCCCCGCGTTCCGCTCCTCCGCGAACGACCGCATGCAGACGGCCGGAATGAAGAAAAGCAGGAGCCACGGAAGGAGCGACAGCATCGGCCGCAGCGAGGCCTCGCCGAGGAGGTAGGCCTCCTGGAAGTAGAAGTAGAAGTTGATCCCGAGGAAGATGACGAGGAGGATGTAGGCGGTCGCGTGGTCGAAGTAGCCCGCGAACTCCCGCTTCGCGACCGTCAGGATGCGGCCGATCATCCGTCCACCTCCTCGCCCGCTTCCAGCACGTCGTCGGACACGGCATCGGGGGTCTCGTCGCCGGTTTCGTCGACCGTCTCGTCCGCCGGCCCCGTGCTCTCGGCGGTGAGCCGGTGGAAGAGATCCTCCAGGCTCGCCTGGGCCAGGTGCAGTTCCCACAGCGGCCAGCCCCGGGCGGCGGCGAGTCGCGAGATGTCCGGCCGCGGGTCCTGGCCGGAAGCGCCCTCGACCGCGAACCGGGCGCGCCCGCCCGCGTCCGCTTCAACGGCGTCGGCCCGGGCAATGGAGGGGAGATCGCCCATGGCCGCCCCCGCGGCGTCCGCCGGAGCCTCGAGTTCGACCATCACCCGGGCGCCGCCCTGGCCGGCGACGAGTTCATCGACGGAACCGTCGGCGACGATGCGCCCCTCGTTGATGATGACGACGCGTGAGCACGTCTTCCGCACCTCCTGCATCACATGCGTGCTCAGGAGGACGGTGCGGTCGGTCCCCACGTCGCGGATGAGGCTGCGGATCTCGACGCGCTGGTTCGGATCGAGTCCCTCCGTCGGTTCGTCGAGGATGAGGATCTCCGGCTGCGAGAGGATGGCCTGCGCGAGGCCGACGCGCTGCCGATAGCCCTTCGAGAGCTGGTTGATCGGGCGGTAGTAGACGGCTTCGATGCCGGTCTGCGCGACGACATCGTCCGTGCGTGCGCGGATCTCGCCGGCGCTCATCCCGCGCAGCCGGCCCATGAAGGTGATGTATTCGCCGGCGAGCATGTCCCGGTACAACGGGTTCGTCTCGGGCAGGTAGCCGATGCGGCGCCGCAGTTCGACGGGGTGGTCCTCGATGGACAGGCCATCGATCGAGATCGTGCCCCCATCGGGCTCGAGATACTGCGTGAGGAGCCGCATGGTCGTCGTCTTGCCCGCGCCGTTGGGCCCGAGGAAGCCGACGACTTCGCCGCGGTCGATCGAGAACGTCGCGGAGTCGACCGCGACCGTTTCGCCGAACGTCTTCACAACATCCGTAAGCGATACGAGTGACATGCGAGTGATGTCGGATCCGGGTTGGAGTGTGCGAACCGCCCGCAGTCGACGGAACGTCGCCGGGCGAACCCGCCGATGGACAGTCGAGCGGGGTCGAATTGTTGCCCGCGCCGCGGCCATGTTCGGGCCGTCTCCCGACGGGGCGGGAAAGGTAGATGGGGCGCGGTGCGAGTCAAGCACCGCCGGGCCTGTGGGCGGATGCTCCCGGCGGGCCGTCGCGGGTCATCGCAGACAGGCCGGTGGCGCGGGTGTAGCTTCCCCGGCATGAACGTACTCCTCGATGCCGGCCGGCGCGTGGTGGGACTCGCGCTGGTCGTGCTCGTCGCCGTCCCCGTCTTCGTGGTCCTCGATCCGTCTGCGCCTCCGGGCGCGCTGGATGACCTCATGCGTCGGTCCGGGTTCGAGCACTGGACGTACAGTTGGGGCGTTACGGCCGGCGTCTGGACCCTCCTCGTGGTCGGGGTCGCCGTCCTGGCAGGGGCGTTCGGGGGAGGGAGGCTGTCCGCCATTCTCACCCGGATCGGGCGGGTGATCGAGCGGCCGCCCGCGTGGTCCGCAGCCGCGTTCATGGGGCTCTTGGGCGCCGGGCTGACGGTCGCGGTCGCGCTGGTCGTGTTCGAGGGACGACCGGTCCTCAACGACGCGAGCGTGCAGCTCCTGCAGGCCCGCTACTTCGCTGCCGGGGAATTGGCCGGGCCTCCGCTCTCGATGCCCGAGTTCTGGGTGATGCAGTTCATGGTCCCCACCGCCGCGGGATGGGTGTCCCAGTACCCGCCCGGGCAGGCCCTGTGGCTTGCTGCGGGATTCAAGCTGGGCGGTGCGTGGATCGCCATGGCCGCAGCCATGGGAATCCTAGGTGTCTTCTCGGTGCTGTCCTTCGAACGTCTGCTCCCCGGTCGAATCGCGGTCGCTCGACTCGGCGCCCTGCTCGCCGTCACCAGCCCCATGCTGCTGGCCCTGGCCGGAGCCTACATGAACCACGCGACCGTGGCGGCCTTCGCCGCGCTCGCCCTCTGGCTCTCGCTCCGGGCCGAGACGGGCCGGGCCGTGTGGGCGCTGGCGGCGGGCGGCTCGATGGGTTTCATGGTCACGATGCGCCCGGTCTCCGGTCTGCTCATCGGTGCCGCCGTGACGGCCGGCGTGTGGCTCACCGCGCCACGGCAGGAACCGGGTCTGCACCGGCCGTGGCTCCTGCGCCGCTTCGCCTGGTGGGTGCTGGGCGGCCTCCCGTTCGCGGTCGGTTTCGGGTGGTTCAACGCCCGCTTCTTCGGCAGCCCGCTCACCCTCGGCTACACGGCCGCCGCCGGCCCGAGCCACGGCCTCGGCTTCCACATCGACCCTTGGGGCCGCATGTATGGCTTCACGCAGGCCTTGGGCTATACGTCGGCCGAACTGCTTTCGGTCGGGCGCGAACTCTTCGGCGCCGTGCTACCGGTTGCCGCCCTCATTGGACTCTACCTTCTCTTCGCCCGCCGCCTGCGGCGTGGCGAGCGCCTCCTCGTCGCATGGGCGCTCCTGCCGATCCTGGCGAGCGCGCTCTACTGGCATCACGACCTCGTGTTCGGGCCGCGCATGCTCGGCGAGGCCGTGCCCGCGTGGTGCGTGCTCCTCGTCCTCGCTGCGATCGGTCTCGCGCGCGCAGGCCGCCGCCCGTGGCTGTCCGACGGGATCGCCGTCCTCGTCCTCGTCTCCCTGGGTTACGGCCTGGCCGTGGGGGGAGTGGAGCGCGTCGTGCGACTGGGAGGCCGCGCCCCGCTCGTTCCCGAGATCGCGGAGTCCGGCCCGTTGCTCGTGTTCGTGCACGAGTCCTGGCAGGACCGGATCGGCGCCCGGCTCGCCGCGCGGCCCATGAGGCTCGACAGCGTTCGGGCGCTCATCAATCAATACTCGCCCTGCCGCCTCGAAGGTGCCCTCGTCGGAGCGCAGCGACCGGAAGAGGTCGTCGATCGGTGTCGGCGCGAGGCGGCGGCCGACCGGCTCGGCCTGATGGGCCTCACGAGCTACGTGTGGCGTGGCGACCTGCCCGGGCTCGGCGGTTCGGGTGTGCTTTGGACCCGGGATCTCGGGCCGGAAGCGAACGCGCGCCTCATCGAGGCATCCCCCGACCGAACGCCCCTCTTCGTGCTCCCGGACAGTGCGAGCGCCGGCCTCGTGGTCCCCTACGAGATCGGCGTGGCGGCCCTCTGGGGTCCCGCCCCGCCGTAGAGTCCGGCACAGCCGCGAAGGGTCGCTCGTACGAGTCTCGCTCAGGTACGTGATTCAGGTGTGGGCGGCACGACGAGTTCCAGGTCCGTGTGGCGAGCGATGGTGTCGAAGTCGCGATTCCGGGCCAGCAGGGGGCGACGCGCATCCAGGGCCGCAGCGGCGACCAGGCAGTCTACCGTGGACCGAATCGTACGTCCCGCCCGCTGACACGTGCGGTAGATCCGCGCTGCGCTCCGGAACTGGCCCAGCGAGTCGGGGATCAGGATCTCGAAGCGGCCGAGCAGCCTCAACAGATCCAGCTCCTCGGATTCGCTACGACAACCTGCGAGTAGTTCCATGACTGCGGGAGCAGGCGTGGCGATCGGGCTCCCGGTCTGTACGGCGTGTCTCAGACTGACGTTGACGGGACTTTCAGTGCGGCGCAGGTATTCGATCCACGCGGACGTGTCGACGATCACGGGAGGGCGCCGGGGTTGCCGTCTCGCATTGCCTCCAGATCCCCCTCCCAGCCCACGCCCTGCATGGCGAGCGCCTCCTCCTTCGTCATCGGGACGAAGGCCTGGCGGGCCAGCGCCTCCGCCACGGCCGCCGACCAGTCGGCCAGTCCGTACCGCCGGCGTACCGCCAGGTCGTGCTCCGGCAACCTCACTTCCAGATCGACGAACCGCAGGCCGGCGGACTCGGCGGTCCCGAATGGCGGTCCCGTCTCTCGCACCGCACCAGTGCTTCCGCCCCGCAACTCGCGCGCGCGCGCAGCCCGCAACGCCCGCCGGACCCACGCGGACACGGTGACGCGGTTGCGCCGCGCGGCGTCGCGGATCTCATCCAGCTCCGCCTCCGGCATGACCACCTGCAGTCGCGTACTCATATAATAAGTATGATATACTCAATACATTCGCGCCAGACGAAGCGACGCTCGAGCGTGGCGCCGATGGCGGGGCCTCCACAACTTCGATGAGGACCGCAACTTCACGTAATGGGCGGGTTTATGCGCAGCACATCTGGCAGATCTCTGGCATGGGCAGCGGCTCTGGTCGCGTCTTTCTCGCCCGGCAACGCGATGGCCGGACAGGATCGGCCGCTCTCGGCCGACTTCCCCGAGGTGTATCGCGTCGGGGGTTTCGACGCGCCCGAATGGGCGGAGTTCGCCGGCGCGCCGATGGTGACGTTCGACGCGGCGGGCCACCTGTACGTCCAGGAGAGTACCGCCCTGTCCGCCGTCCTGGGCGGTTCCGCGGGGCCCGTGGTCGTGATCGATTGGGATGGGAGCCTGGTCCGGACCATCGGAGGGCCGGGGGAGGGGCCGGGCGAGTTCGACGAGCCGCGCGGGTTCGCGGTCTGGCGGGACGGTCGTCTGGCCGTCGCGGACGTCGGCCACAACGCCTACCAGCTGTTCACTCCCGATGGCGAGTTCGAGCGGCTCGTCCGCATGAGGGGCGGGTCCGGCGCGTTCAGCGGTCTAATGAACGCGCGTTCCCGTCTGCGGCCCGACCCCGCGGGGCAGGCTCTCATCGCACAGGGCATATCGTCGGGGGAAAGCGCGTTCACGAGTGCCGTCGGAAGAATGTTCGGGGCGGATGCGGCGGAGGAGGGCCGGGTCGACGACCGGGGGCTCGAACGCCTCCGGCTCGATGGCGAAGACGTCGTCGGAGAGAAGCTCCTCGAAGGATGGCGGCCCGCCACCGACGACGGGCAGGAGTCGCCCCTCGATCTCTCGGACCCCTCGTCGATCGTGGGCACCATCATGGGCGGCGAGCGATGGTTCGAACCCGAGTTGCTGTGGGATATCCTGCCGGACGGCGGAATCGTCTACTCGGATTCCACCGCCTACAGGATCCGGGTGACGGATCCCGGGGGGCGCGTGATACGGACCCTGACCCGCCCCTTCGCCCCGAAGCCCGTCACGCGAGGGGTCCGTTCCGCCGTGCGCGACCGCTCGCTGGCGCAGCTCTCCGGGGGGGACGGAGGCGACATGCAGGCGGCGATCCGCGAACAGATCCGGAACCGCGGGTTCATGGACGAGATTCCCGTGCTGTCGGCGCTGCGGACGACGTGGGACGGCGCGCTGTGGATTCAACGGCGCGGCGAGGAGCCGTGGGACGAGGACGGCCCCATCGACGTGATGCGCGCGGATGGCGCGTATGTCGGCTCGTACGCCGCCGGAGCGACGGACATGCCGGAGGCCTTCGGACCGGACGGCCTCGTCGCCTTCGTCGAACGCGACGAACTCGACATCCCGAGCATCGTGGTCCGGAGAATCCCCGTCGCGGTTCGCTGACCGCTCCCCGCGCCGCCGCCGGGTCGCGCCAGACCGCTACGAGAAGGCGGCGTCGAAGGCGGTGGCGGAGGGAGGGAACGTCAGGGCCCGGAGCCGTTCGCAGGCTTCCCGGGCGCCGTGCTCGCGGTCCATGCCGCTGTCCTCCCACTCGATCGAGAGGGGGCCCGCGTAGCCCACGCGGTCCAGCGCGCGGAGGATCTCCTCGAAGTTCACGCGCCCGCGCCCGATCGAGCGGAAGTCCCAGCCGCGGTCCGCATGCCCGAAGTCGAGGTGGCCTCCGAAGACACCCGAGCGGCGCGGCGTGTCGGCCCACCACACGTCCTTCATGTGGGCGTGGTGGATGCGGTCCGCGAACTCGAGGATGAAGCCGACGTAGTCGACGCCCTGGTAGGCGAGGTGGCTGGGGTCGTAGTTGAAGCCGAAGGCTGCCCGCCCCTCCACAGCCTCCACGGCCCGCGCCGCGCTGGCAGCGTCGAAGGCGATCTCCGTGGGGTGCACTTCGAGGGCGAACTTCACGTCCGCCCCGTCGAAGGCGTCGAGGATCGGGTTCCAGCGGTCGGCGAAGTCGGCGAAGCCGGCCTCCACGAAGCCGGGCGGGTGTGGGGGGAAGGCGTAGGCGGCGGCCCAGATCGAGCTGCCGGTGAAGCCGTTCACGACCGGAACGCCGAGCGCAGCCGCCGCGGCAGCCGTCCGGTTCATTTCCGCCGCGGCCCGCCGCCGCACGGCCTCGGGGTCGCCGTCGCCCCACACGCGCTCCGGCAGAATGAGCTGGTGGCGGGCGTCGATCGGATCGCACACGGCCTGACCGACGAGGTGGTTGGCGATCGCGTGCACCTCGAGGCCGTGGGCCGCCAGCAGATCGCGCTGCCCGGCGGCGTAGCCGTCTTCCTCCGTCGCGCGCACGACGTCGAAGTGGTCGCCCCAGCAGGCGAGCTCGAGCCCGTCGTAGCCCCACTCGGCCGCCTTCACGGCGAGCGTCGCCAGCGGCATGTCCGCCCACTGCCCGGTGAACAGCGTGATCGGTCGCGCGCTCATCGCGCCGGCTCCCGGGGCTCCGCAGGCGGCTCTCCCGGCGGTTCGTACCGCGCGTCCACCCACGCTCTGCGCCGCCCGCTCTCCACCGCGCGTTCGAGGAAATGAACCCCGCGCGCCCCGTCCCACACGGTGGGGAAGTCGAGCTCCGTCTCGTCCGGCGTCCGCCCTTCGTCGAGCGCTCCGATGGTCGAGATCACATTCCGGTACAGGTTCCCGAACCCTTCGATGAACCCCTCCGGATGACCCGGCGGGACCCGTGAGGCCCGGGCCGCCTCGGGCGAGATCCAGCCGTGTCCCGGCCGCCGCACCCGGGCCTGCCCGTCCGGCGTCCGGTACCACAGGGTCGCCGCGTCGTCGTGCCGCCAGGCGATCGAGCCCTCGCTCCCGTACACGCGGATCGCGAGCCCGTTCTCCTCGCCCGCCGCCACCTGCGACACCGTGAGCGTTCCCCGTACGCCGCCGTTCCACCGCATGAGCAGGCTCGCGTCGTCTTCGAGACGCCGCCCCGGCACGAACGTCGTCAGCTCGCCGCACAGCGCCTCGACCTCCAGCCCGGTCACGTAACGGGCCAGGTGATGCGCATGCGTCCCGATATCCCCCAGCGCTCCGGCGGCCCCCGCCTGCGCCGGGTCCGTGCGCCACACCGCCTGCGGGTGCCCGGTCTCCTCGAGGGGCGTCGCCAGCCACCCCTGGAAGTACTCGAGCTGGATGCGGCGGATGGTCCCCAAGCGCCCCTCGCGCACGATGGCGCGCGCGTCCTTGATCATCGGGTAGCCGCCGTAGTTGTGCGTGAGCGCGAACACCCGGTCCCCGGTTGCCACGAACCGGCACAGCGCTTCGGCGTCCGCGGTCGTCGTCGTCAGCGGCTTGTCGCACACCACGTGGAAGCCCGCCTCGAGGAAGGTCCGCGCCACGTCGAAGTGGAGGTGGTTCGGCGTGACGATGATCACGAAGTCGAGCCGTCGATCCCGAGGCAGGGAAGCCTCGGCCTCAGCCATCTCCGCATAGTTTCCATACACGCGGTCCGGGTCGAGTCCGATCTCGGCCCCCTTCGCCGCGGACCGCTCCGGGTCCGAGGAGAAGGCGCCGGCCGCGATGCGCGCGAGGCCGTCGAGTTCCGCCGCCATCCGGTGCACGTCCCCGATGAAGGCGCCGGGTCCGCCCCCGACCATCCCGTAGCTCAGGCGACGAGTCATCCGTCGCCCGACCCCGCTCCGATCCGGACCGCCCGGTATCCGCCCGCCCGCCGGTCGCGCATGCGGATGAGTCCGAAGATGAGGATGAGTACGGCCGTGATCGGAACGAGACGCCGGAACGAGACCCGGCCCCCGTAGTTGTCCGCCGGCCCGAGGATCGCGCTCGCCCGCTCCACCAGCGCCTCATCGCCTCCGGAGTCGATGATCGCCCGCAGCGCGTTCGCCGTGACCGACGCCGGCAGCGCGCCATCCGGCCCCAAGCCGGCGAGCGCTTCTCCCACCGCCTCGCCCGCCGCCGCCAGATCCGGGGCGGCGATCTCGTCGGCCCCCGTGAACGCCATCGACGCGTCCTCGAGGAGCGCCGTCGTCTCAGCCACGGGGATCCGCTCGTGCCCCACCTCGTCGGCGATCTTCCCCATCCACGGGGTTGTCCACAGTCCCACCACCGCCATCCCCGTCGCCCCCATCATCCCCAGTCCGAGCGCGCCGGATCGCGGCACCCGCTCCGACACGAAGCCGAGCATCGTCGGCCAGAAGTAGCACACGCCGACCGCGAACACGGTGGCGGAAGCGAATGCCATCGCCGTTGTCTCCGCGTAGCTGAGCCAGAGCAAACCCAGGACGGAGACCGCGGCGCTCGTCGACAGCACCCCCGTCGGCGAAAGCGTCTCGACCACGGGCCCGGCCTTGTAGCGCAGGATCGCCATCAGGCCGTTGATCCACGCCAGCACGAGGATTCCCGGAATCCCGCCCGCTTCGAGCACCGCCGGCACCCAGCGGTTCGGTCCCAGTTCCGTCGACGCCGTGATCGCCATGCAGAACAGCATCAGGATCATCAGGGGCGTCGTGAACGTGGCCTGGAACATATCACCCATACCGACCCCGGCCCGCACGCCCTCCGTCGGCGGGAACTCCTCCCGCCACATCAGATGCCCGTAGATGAGGGTGGGGATGAGGATGAGAGCGATCTTCAGTTGCCACGCCGTGAGCCCGGCCGAGTCGAGCCCGAAGGCGAGCACGGAGCCGATCACGATTCCGCCCGGGAACCACACGTGGAACTGATTCAGCTTGACCGTCTTCCGGTCGGGATACAGCGCCGCCACCAGCGGGTTGCAGGCGGCCTCGACGAGTCCGTTCCCCAGCGCCAGCGTCAGCGCCCCGGCGAAGGCCTGCCACAAGCCGCCCGCCGTGATGAGTACGATCGCCCCTGCCAGGTGACACGCGAAGGCGAGCCGGAGCAGGAACCGCATGCCGAGCGTGTCGCAGAAGGGCGCGAAGAGGACCTGCGACACCGCGAAGCCCCAGATTGCCGCCCCGCCGATGAGGCCCACCTCGTAGTTCGTGAGGGTGAACTCGCTCTTGAGCGTGAACATGACGATGCCCACCACCGCGAAGGTGACGGAAGTCGCGATCAGCGACACGCAGCTGGCCAGGAAGAGCCGCCTGGGGCGGACGGCGGAAGACGTCGTATTCACGCGGATCGCTCCTCGGATGGGGCGGACTGGGCCGGATGCATCGGTGCTCGAATAGCCGAGGTATTTCCGGGACACGACACTAGGGCCGGCCCGTCCGAATCCGCAACGCCGCGGCGACGCTACCGGACGGCGGATGTGACAGTCTATGTTCAGACGACGCCAAGGCCGCTCCAGACCCGGGAGGATCCCGTGAAACGTCCGTCCATCTTCGGTTCGCCAACGAAGTTGGCATCCCTCGTTCCGGTCGCCCTCTTCGCGGTGCCCGCCTTCGCCGCCGCGCCGCCGGCCGCCGCCGCCCAGTCCCGGCCCTACCAGCCGGAATCCGTGAGCGCGAGCGAGTACGCGCGCGCCGAGCAGTTCCTCCCCTGGCACGCGGAGAAGCTCACGTCGGGCGTCATGGTGAACCCCCGCTGGGTCGACGCGAACCGATTCTGGTACCGCAACCAGGTGTTCGGCGGCCACGAGTTCATCATGATCGACGCCGCGGCCCGCACCCGCCGGCCCGCCTTCGACCACGACCGGCTCGCCGCCGCGCTCTCCGAAGCTTCCGACGAGAGCCACGAGGCGACGGATCTCCCCTTCGACGAGTTCGAGTTCAACGCGTCCGGCGGGATCCGCTTCTGGACGGACACCCACGAGCGCTGGGACTGCGACATCGGCGCCTACCGCTGCACGGGTCCGGATTCGGTCGCGCGGGCGACGCATGAAATCGATTCACCCGATGGCGCGCTCGCCGTCTTCTCGCGCGACGAGAACCTGTGGGTGCGCGACACCGGCACGGACGAGGAGCGCCAGCTCTCGACGGACGGCGAACTCCACTGGGGCTACGGCGTCGCGCCGGAGGGCTGCTGTCAGGAGATCTCCAACCGCCGCAGCGATTTCAAGCCGCCCCCGGTGGCCGAGTGGTCCCCCGACGGCCGCCGGATCGCGACCCACCGCTACGACGAACGCGACGTCGAGGATCTCCACCTGCTCGAGGCCGCGACCGGACGCCCGATCCTCCACAGCTACCGCTACGCGCTCCCCGGCGACTCCATCGTCCCCACCTGGCAACTCCACCTCTTCGACGCCGAGACCGGCGCCCACGTGCGGGCCGACTACGACCCCGTCGTCGGGTACTTCGGCGGCGCGGACACGACCTGGCACGCCGCCCAGTGGACCCCGGACGGCGCCCGCGTCTACTTCTCGCACCATTCGCGCGATTTCAAGAACCAGACGCTCGTCGAGGTCGACGCCACCACGGGCGCGTCCCGGAAAGTCATCGTCGAGAGCGGTGACACCTGGGTGGAGCTGAACCAGCTCCGCACGCCCTACAACTGGCGCGTGCTCGACAACGGGAGCGAGTTCATCTGGTTCTCCGAGCGCGAGGGCTGGGGCCACCTCTACCTGCACGACCTCGCCACGGGAGAGATGAAGAACCGGATCACGCAGGGGTCCTGGCTCGTCGTCCAGCTGCTCTCAATCGATGAGGCCGCGCGGCAGGTCTACTTCACCGGCGTGGGGCGCGAGCCCGGGCGCGATCCGTACCGGCAGCACCTCTATCGGGCGTCGCTCGACGGCGGCGGGGTGACGCTCCTCTCGCCGGAGGATGCCCACCACGCGGTCTCCGTCTCACCCGACGGCCGCTACTTCGTGGACACCTGGTCCACGCGCTCGACGGCCCCGGTCACCGTCCTCAGGGACGACGCCGGACGCCCCGTGATGACGGTCGAGCAGGGCGACATCTCCCCGCTCCTCGATGCCGGCTGGGAGCCCCCGGTGCGCTTCTCCGCGAAGGCGCGCGACGGAGTGACGGACGTGTACGGCTATCTCTGGCTCCCCCCGCACATGGACGAGGGGACCGTCTATCCCGTCATCGACTACGTCTACCCCGGCCCCCAGATCGGCCCCATCCGCACGCCCGGCTTCACCTCCGGGCCGCGGGGCCAGGGCCACGCGCTCGCCCAGCTCGGCTTCATCACCTTCGCGGTCGACGCCATGGGCACGCCGTACCGCTCCAAGGCCTTCCACGAGAGCTACTACGGGAACATGCGGGACAACGGAATCCCTGATCACGTCTCGGCGCTCAAGGCGCTAGCCCTCCGCTATCCCATAGATATCGAGCGGGTGGGGATCTTCGGCCACTCCGGGGGCGGCTTCTCCTCGACCGACGCCATCCTGACCTTCCCCGACTTCTTCAAGGTCGCGGTGTCGGGGGCGGGGAATCACGACCAGCGCGGGTACCACTTCCCGTGGGGAGAGAAATACCACGGGCTGCTCGAACGGAACCCGGACGGGACGGACAGTTTCGACTCGCAGGCGAACCAGAACATCGCCTCGAACCTCAAGGGGAAGCTGCTGCTCCACTACGGGTCGCTGGACGACAACGTGCACCCGAACATGACGCTGCTTGTGGCCGACGCCCTCATGGAGGCGAACAAGACGTTCGACATGCTCGTCTTCCCGAACCGGAACCACGGCTACGCGCGCGAGCCGTACCTGATCCGGCGCACCTGGGACTACTTCATCGAGCACCTCATGGGCGCCGAGCCGCCGGTCGACTACCGGATCGTCCAGCCGTAGCGAGTCCTGTGCCAACGGAGACCTCGGTGGCGGATTTGGTATACATTTTCCGCCACCGGATGTCCGGTTTTGTATACATTTTCTGCCACGGGCGACGCCGTGCGAGGCCTCAATTGGGCCGTCGTCGGCTTGTCACGCGCAATCGCTCGGACCACGTTCCAACGACTGCCACGGCACTCGAGGGGGGAGAAATACTACGGGCTGCTCGAACGGAACCCGGACGGGACGGACAGCTTCGACTCGCAGGCGAACCAGAACATCGCCTCGAACCTCAAGGGGAAGCTGCTGCTCCACTACGGGTCGCTGGACGACAACGTGCACCCGAACATGACGCTGCTCGTGGCCGACGCCCTCATGGAGGCGAACAAGACGTTCGACATGCTCGTCTTCCCGAACCGGAACCACGGCTACGCGCGCGAGCCGTACCTGATCCGGCGCACCTGGGACTGCTTCATCGAGCACCTCATGGACGCCAAGCCGCCGGTCGACTACCGGATCGTCCAGCCGTAGCGAAGGGAGAGGATGACGAGGCACACGCACATGAAGCGTATCCCCTGACGCCACGAGTCCCGGTTGCCCGTCGCGTAGCGCCGGTGATGGTATGGAGGCGGTGACCATTGACTGATCCTCGTCCATCCCGTACGTCCAAGCCCGCCCGCCTACATGGTCCTACCCCGCCATCTTCCGGACACGTTCGGCAGCCCCAACGCATCCCCGTACTCGCTTCCCGATTGAATAAAATCCTTCAGACCAGCTGCGAAAAGGCCATCATCTACAAACATGCCGACCGCATGTCCTACGACTTCGTACGCGCTGAGCCGTTTCTCGCCGACGCGGGTCTAGCCAATCACATACTCATCCGTCAACCACGCGGGAAAGATTTCCCTCGACATTTTGAGAGTGACATCTTTGACACAAACAATCTAATATTTCAACACTTAACCATCATTCTCGACACACCGCTCGTGTCTGATTGTCAGTTGGATTCGGCGGTCATGGGTCATTACAAGCTTCACTTTCGGCACTGCTACTTCATGCCGGTAAGCCTAAACATGGCTGACCTCAGCTTTCCATGGCGCGGCACGTTTAGATTCTATCAAAATGATTTTATCTTCCACCGTCGCGACCTGGGCGTATGGCTATTTGTTTTGGGCGACGGGAGCGAAGTGACTTTCCACGGCAACAATTTTGGAGGGAATGATATACAGATTGTCTCCACTCGAGAGACAGAAGCTGATGACTCTTTCATTCCGGAGCTGACATGGAAAGGGTATCGCGCATACTTGCTGAAGGATGATGTGTATTATAAAGCAATGATTCGGAAGCGTCATGATCTTCCCGATTCGGTTCGATTGGCGACTCCAGATTCATCTCGTGGAACACCGCACGTGGGCTTGCGACAACTTTCGCTAATTGGGAACGGTGGGATTGGGAAACTACTCATGCGCTGTAATGCACGACACTATGCGTTCCGCGGGAGTAATCACATCGAATCGTTGAGCTTCACGGAATCATGGTCGGATTTTGAAGAAAGGACGATATATGTTGGAAGACGAGAACGAATCGATCCGGAGTTCCACATGCCGACGGCTCACCGACGATTGTTCCTGTCGATCAAGAAGATTGCCGATGAGCGGGGCGATGTTGCTCTGGCAAGTGCCCTCGGAAGATACATTGATCGTATTGAATATTTCTTGACAAAAGAACACGAAGTATCATTTCGCAACAGTAAAGGTGGATGGTTGGAGTATTGGCAGGACCGGTGGCGGTACTCGTGGCGGCGTTGGTCGTCAGATTTCTATGGGTCGTGGGTGCGGCCTCTGACACTGGGAATCGTTGGCTACATTGGATTAAATGCACTAGCGGGATTTTGGATGGAAGGGTTCACGGTTGCAGACTGGGTTGCCTTTTCGCTACGTCGCGTTGATCGGATCCCATTCTACACGGCTTGGTTGAAGGATTTAGATCCGGTGATGTATGAGAGTCTGGCCACCGCGAGCAAGAATTGGCTTCGAGCTATTGGTTTGGTGCAGAACGTGTGGGTGGGGATGTGTGGGTTTGCGTTTAGCAAGGTAATGAGGGCGTAGGGGAAGGGACATGGTGGCGGAGCGTCATTTTCCATCGAATGGAAGATTCGAAGTCCGATGGCTGGTGGGCGTGATTGCTTTGGGAAGAGTGAACGATGAGTGGATGGGGAGGGGTGGGTGGGCTGGGGACACAACGCGGCGTCTGGGACATGGGACGCAGGGGAATGGAATGGTGGCACTGGTGGCAGGTGGGACGGGGATCGGGCGGCTGCGTGCGATTGAGTCTTGGAGCGTCTTGCGGGCGCTTGTCGGAGGCGTTCGCTTGGGCCACGTTCAAGCCGGAGTTGGGAAGTCAAGACCATATGCGGGAGATCCAGCCCTAGCCATACGGTGAGAAGCGGGAGGCTACCGAAATGCAGCGTACTTGTGATCGAACGTTCGTGACGCATCTGTGCTGTGCGCTTTCGCTCTCTCTGTTCGGCCTTCTGGCGTGCGCGCCGGAGGACGGCGGCGAGGAGGGCATGGCATCCACGCAGGAAGTACCACCCGGTGACGGGTCCACCGAGAGCCTGATCGCGCGCGGGGAAGCGCTCGAGCTTCCGACGGAGTGGGATCCGCCCCCGGGCGAGCCGATCGTGCACCACACGGCGGGATTCGCGAAGACCCTCTGCTCCGGGACCTTCATCACCGGACTCGACTGGCGCGACGCGGCGGCGAATGTGGGCGGCTTCACGGCACCCTTCCAGCACCGCGGGGCGGTCGTCGACACAGTCGTGGACATGGAGGCGCAGACCGTCAGCCTCACCCTCGCCTCGGGCATCACGCGCACCGCGAAACTCTACGGCAGCCAAGGCTGCATCGCGCACCCGCTGGGCCGGGACTCCATCTACTTCGCCCCGACCGTCGTCGAGCCGAACACCCCGGATCCGGCCACCACGCCGTGGCCCATGGGGGACGTGCTCCCGGACGAGCCGTATCCGCCCGAAATCGACATGGAGAAGGTCGGGCAGGCGGTCGAGATCGCGATGGACCAGGAAGGGATGACGCTCGGCTTCGTCGTCACCTACAAGGGGCGGATCATCGGCGAGGACTACGGCCCCGGCGTCGGCATGCACACCCCGTTCGAGAGCTGGTCGAAGGGGAAGTCGCTCACAGGGACGTTCATGGCCGTCCTCATCCAGCAGGGCGTGTACGGCCTGTGGCAGCGCGCCCCGATCCCGGAATGGCAGGACGATGACAGGAAGAACATCCGCATCGCCGACATCATGCGCATGTCGAGCGGGATCCGGATCGTCGCTCCGCAGGACCCGGGGTACACGGAAGAGATGGGGTATCCCGACCACCTCTACCTCTACACCGGCGAGAACGCCTTCGAGTGGGCGGCCACCCGCCCGCAGCAGTGGGAGCCGAACACGGTGGGACGGTACCGGAACACCGACCCGGCGCTCACGAACTACCTGACCCGCCTCGGCGTCGAGGGGCGCGGCGAGGACTACCACGCCTTCCCGCAGCGGAACCTGTTCGACAAGCTCGGGATCCGGAACTTCATCATGGAGACGGACCCGAACGGGAACTTCCTCACCCAGGGTTACGAGTTCGGCTCCGCGCGCGACTGGGCGCGGCTCGGCAACCTCTACCTCCAGGACGGCGTGTGGGAGGGCGAGCGCATCCTCCCCGAGGGCTACGTCGACTACGCGATGGAGATCGCTCCGGCCTGGATCGCCGACGGTCGTCCCACGTACGGCGGCGGCTTCGTGTGGAAGGACCTCGGCTTCCCGATCGAGGACGACTACGGCGGCTTCGCGGGCGCCGGCGGCCAGTACACGGTGTTCATCCCCGCCCGCGGCCTCGTCATCACCCGCCTCGGCAAGTACACCGGCGCCGGTCCGGGCCGGGAGAACCTGGACGCCGCGATCGCCCTGCTGATGGAGGCCGTGCCGCTGATCAGCGACTAAGCCGGGAACGGCGCGCTCGAGGATTCGGGCGACGGATCGAACATCGGCTCGTTGCCAGGGTACGGCCCAACATGAGACGCGAAACGCAGCGCTCATCGACGCGCATGGCAAGAGTCTCGTCCCTGGGCCTGATCGCCGCCGGGATATCGTTGACCTGCGATGGCGGCTTGGCGCCGGGCCCCTTCTCGCGGCTGGCCGTGACGGGGACCGTTACGGACAACTCGGGACAACCAGTTCAGGGCGCGGTGGTGATTGCCACGATCCGGACCGACTACTCGGCCGAGTGCTCGCGCCGGTCGAACCGGACGGGTGGACGAACGGATCGACGCGGGAACTACTTCGTACTTTGGGGCACTCCGCGCCGGGTGAGCGGTGGCTGCCTTGAGGTTCTCGCGACGCCCGGCGATAGCGCCTCAGCGCTCGGGCAGGCCAGGGTGGAGCAGAGGGTTGAGTTCCCGGACACCGTGACCGTGCACCTCAAACTTCCGAAGAGGCCTTGATGTTGAGGCGTGGCACGGGAGCATCGGAGATCGGACTCCAGTCGGGAAGATGGGGACCACGCGTCTTGGTGAGTGCGTTCCTCCTGGTCTGCGGATGCGGCGACGAGGAGATCCTGGTCGACACTGGGTATACCGGGGTTGTCGTAGTCGGGACTGTCACGGATGCAAGAGGTCTCGCGGTGGCGGGTGCCCTGGTGAGAGTCGATGCCTGGCTTGATGTTGCCTTCCACGAGTGTGGCCTTTCTTTCTTCAACGATGGTCACCGAAGGCCAACGGATGAAAACGGCAGGTACTCTTCAGGCTGGGGGTTGCCGGGTGCCCTTGGCGGAGGAACGACGTATGATGGTTGCGTGTCGGTGTCGGTTACCCCTCCTGCGGAATCCGGGCTGCTGCTAGCGACGAGAGACCGCATCAGAGTCACATTCTATTCCCACAACGATCCGGACCGCCGTGACGCTGATCCGGTTGTTGTTGACGTGGTTCTCCCGCTCGCCGAGGCAGAGGTCGACAGCTAGGATTTGCCCTGCCGCGCTTCGGCCAAGTGCCGGGCGCGGGGGGCGAGGTCCCGCGCGTCGAGGATCGTAGCAACAAGATCGAAGTCGTCGCGGGGGCCCGTCCACTCGAGGTCGTCCACGGTCCGTGACACCGGGGCGTCCCGGACAAGCGTGGCGAGGCGGCGGAAGAGGAGCGCGTCATCGAGGGCGCCGCTCAGTGTCTTGGCGAGACGTTCAGCGCCCCGAACCGCGATGTCCCAGTCCCGCCCATCCAGCGGGATGTTCTCTATGCGGTCGTAGCGTGCGAGCACCGCGGCCGCCGTCTTCGCGCCGAAGCCGCGGATGCCGGGGAAGCCGTCCGCGGAGTCTCCCACCAGGGCCAGCCAGTCGGGGATCGCGGCGGGAGGGACGCCGAACTTCTCGATGACGCCGGCCTCATCGCGCACAAGCCGCTGTCGCCGGTCGAACTGCACGACGCGGTCGCCCTCGACGCACTGAGCGAGGTCCTTGTCCGGGGTGCAGAGGAAGACGCGCTCCACGCGCGGGTCCGCGGCGGCCATCGCGGCGCCCGAAGCCATCGCGTCGTCCGCCTCGTGCTCCACGATCGGCCACACGGTGAAGCCCGCCGAGGCGAGCGCCTCATCGACGAGCGGGAACTGCGAGTAGAGCGCCGGATCGATGCCGGAGCCGTCCTTGTAGCCGGGCCACAGCTCGTTGCGGAAGGACTCGATGACGCGGTCGGTGGCGACCGCGACGTGCGTGGCGCCGCCCTCGAGGAGGCCGAGCATCGAACCCACGACCCCGCGCGTCGCCCCCACCTCGTGGCCTCCGGCGTTCTTCGCCGAGGGCGCACCGTAGAAGTGCCGGAACAACTCGTAGGTGCCGTCGATGAGGTGGACCTGCACGCGAACTCCGCCTTCCGTTGATGCCCCGCCGCGACTCTCCGCCCGTTCCGCTTCCGAAGCGTCGTCCATCCAAGCGATGGCTGCAACTGGCGGGTGTCCTCCGTTGTGCTCGCTCTAGACCGCCCGGTCTTCGAGGCGTTGTCGCGGACGGACAACTACGAGGGGGTTGACGCACAGTCACCATTCCAGTAGAATTGTGGGCATGCGGGCGTCGGCCCGCGAGCTCTTTGACAAATCAGGGGTGGGGAAAGCGAGCTGTAGCCGCGCGACCCTGTAGCACTCTGCACGGGACACGGTGCGATTGACCGGCTCGCGTCGGGCGAGGAGTGGCACGCCCGACGCTCGGCACCGCCATTGATCGATCCGTGAACCGTTCGCGCTCGTTCCGTTTTTTGGCCAGTGCTGGTCAGCCAACAGGTTGGCTCGCGTGACGTTTTGTCAAACGGCGCGCGGTCTTCCTTTCGTGGGTGTTGTCGGTCGAACCATCAACGAAGGAGGTGCTCAAATGGACCCCCCCACTCCAATCCCGGAGCGTGTGATCGAGCTTGTGCAGTCGATCAAGGCGGAAATGGATTTCCTCCAAGCCGCCGACTCCGACGAGGCACGCTCACGGGCACGCGGCAGGATCGTCGCCGACCTCGCCCAACTTGAGAAGTTGGCGCGTGGTGAGGCACGACGGGGCGCCAGACTCAGCTGGGTCAGCTGGGCGCTCCGGCAGGTGAGTTCACAGCTTTGCGCTGAATTGATCTCGAAGCTACTGCGACTCTGGCCTTACAATCTACCGGGAGCCTATGGCAACCGAGAACAGAACAATAGACGTTTCACTGAGCACCGCGCTTCGCACGTTGCGCGAGTCCGCTGGCTATTCCCAGCGGCAACTTGCAGCGCGGCTTGATGTTGATCACAGCTACCTGTCCCACCTGGAGAATGGGCGGAGGGAGCCGAGTCTCACTTTTTTGCGATGTTTCGCCAAGGAAGTGACGGCACCAGCTGCCCTGCTTCTCCTCATCGCCTTCGCTTCAGAATCGGACGCGGAGGATCGCGAAGTTTATGACCCCATCGTCCGCCAGTTGCTCAATCTGGCTCGATTCCGAGAGCTCGCCGACTCGGGTGAATGAACCTGTGACGGCGCTGCGCGGCCTCACGCTGAAGCGGATTTCCTCTGAACTCGGGGTCGACGCCCACGAAATCCGATGGCTTACGAGGCGTGCAGCTCATCTCTATGAAGCGAGAGCGCTCTCGAAGAAGGGGAGCGGAAGTCGGCGACTCCTCGTGCCTGCGCCACGACTGAAGTCGTTCCAGCGAGCCTTCTACAAGAAGTACTTGCGTAACCACGCCTACCACCCGGCCGCCTACTGCGTTCCGGGGCGCGGCGTCCTCGACGCTGTGCGACAGCACCGTGGCCGCACCCACGTATTGCACCTGGATGTCACAGACTTCTTCCCGTCCGTCGACTGCGGCAAGGTGCGGGACTGCCTTCGGCGCGAACACGTTGCCGAGGAAGCGGTTCCCACGATTACGAGACTCCTTACCTGCGAGAACCAGTTACCCCAGGGAGCGCCGACGAGCGTCGCCATCGGTAACCTTGTTCTGCACCGCGTCGACGCCCGCGTTACGGGATATTGTCGCAGACCGGGGGCGGGCCTCACGTATACGCGCTACGTAGACGACATCACGATCTCTGGAGGATCGAGAATCGAGAAGTTCGAAGGCGGAATCCGGAGGATCGTCGAGGACTGCGGTTGGGTCTTGAATCAGCGAAGCCGAATGGTAGGGCCGGATGAAGAACATCGGATTCTGGGGATCCTCACCGGACGAACACTCGCCGTTGGTGAAGAATATGTCTCGGACGTCGAAGTTACCCTCGACACCCTGCGAGAAGCGGGGTGCGGACGTACACTAGCCCGGAGTCTACAAGGCAAGATCGCGTGGATTCGGGCCGTGGAGCCAAGCCGCGGGCGAAGACTGGAAGCTACCTTGCAGCGAATCCTCGACGGTGAACCGCTCGAAACGCCTAAACAGATCGCGTGCTGAGTCGCTCTGGACCGCGCCGAACTGAACGTTCGACGAGGTTCGCCGCTTCTTCCAAGTTGGCTCGGACATCGGATTCCCAAAGCCGGACCACCGTCCAGCCGTCTTCCTCAAGCATGGACGTCACATGGTCGTCGCGTTCTACGCGCTTCGTGAACTTCGTGATCCAGTAGTCTCGGTTTTCGGTCTTCATCCGCTGTTCGAGAGCTACGGGGCCGCGCTCGCGGAGGATCCGTGCATGCCAGTAGTCGCCATCTATGAACACGGCGACACGGGCTCGAACGAAGACGATATCGGGTCTACCCGGGAGCTTTGCATAGTTCTTACGAAACCGGAGGCCACGGCGGTGAAGCATGGAGCGGAGGGCAACCTCCGTCTTGCCTCCCGTGCCGCGGATGGCGGACATGTTGCGCCGGATCTCTTCCGCAGACTTGGGCTTGTAATCCACCGCAGGATTCGCTCAGACGACGAGATCGAGCGGAAGGTCGGAAATGTCTCGGAGGCGCTTTCCTTCCACCATGACTTCGACGGCAGCACGAGCGTCATCCCACCTGGCTGCGGCGACTACATCCGTGAGTTCGTGCAGGGCCACATGGTAGGTGCAGTCGATGTCTCCCGTTCCGATCGCGATCGAGACAAGTCGGCTGGGTAAGGGTTCTGCGGTCACCACAGCGATGTGCGGCGCGCGCCCCTTCCGGTTACGTACCAAATTGAGGGCTTCGGCTCTGGAATTCTGGGTTCGGTCGCTCCGGATCGTCCACTTGCATGAGACGCTGGCGTGCAGGAGGTCTACGTGGTTGTTCTCCCTCCGGAGCGGAGCGAGGCCGGCTGTCTCATCGCCTACGTAGCGGCCTTGCTGGTTGATGCGGTCGTCAGGCTCCGGCGTACGCGTGATGATGATATCCGGTTTGATCGTGTAGTCGCTTCCGAGCGCCGCGGCAAGTTCCTGATTCTCTTCGGCGGCACGCTCGAGAGCGCTGAGGTGCGAGTATTGCTCGAAGTTGGCAATCGCGGATCCACTCTCGATCGCCCAGCTTCCCGGCCTCATGTGTCGTAGGGGCGGAAACGTGGCCCGCAGAAAACCGAGCGTCTGTCTCTCGAACTCCGCTCCAGCCTCAGAGCCGCGGAGCCGCTTTCGATCAGCCACGACGCCAACGGCTTCGGCCAACTCGCGTCCGATGCCGACGCTGGCGTTGTTGTGCTTGTCCGAGTTGCTGGGGACACCGTTTCGAACCGACCAGAGTCTCTCTTGAAGTCCCTTGTGCAGTTCCCGGCGAGCCGAGAGCAGGATCTCTTCAGTCATACGGTCTGAGCCCGCAACGGCAACTGCTCGTCCACATCGTAGGTCGGTGTCTCCTTCATCAGGGCCCTTCGAAGGGATGTGCCCACGGCCTGTGCAACCGGCGGTGGCAGGGCGTTCCCTATCTGACGGTATGCCGCCGTCTTCCCTCCTTGGAACTGCCATGAATCGGGAAACCCCTGGATGCGTGCCGTCATGCGCAAGGTCAGGCGCGGCATCGAGCCTGCGGGGAAGCCGGGGCCGGGTGGCGCGTCGGCAAGCGAGAGCCCGTTGACGCCGAGCTTCTGCCAAGCGGCCCTGGCCCGTGTGGGTCCCAGATCAGCCCCGCCGTGTTTCTTGGAGCCTCCAACGAGCGTAGGTGCGATATCGCTTGCTCCAGCTGTCCAATCAGCCGCGCCCGGCCAGCCACCCGCCCCCATCAGGTCCGCAAGCAGTTCGCCAACGGGTCGGCCAGAACCAGAGGGCAGAGGCCAAGCGAAATACGGCGAAAGTTGTCTCTTCACCGCGACAAGGATGAACCGGGGACGCAGTTGTGACACGCCGAATTCGCTTGCGTTCAACACCTGCCAGTCAAGCCAGTAGCCGAGCGTGGTCAGACGCGCAGCGAGTCGTCGGCGGTAAGCGGAGAACCGCTTCGTTGCCAGGCCGGGCACATTCTCGAGCAGGACGGCACGCGGCTCGATTTCTTCGATCAAGCGGAGGGCGGTCGGGAACAGATCACGCTCATCGTCGCTCCCGAGCTGTTTTCCGGCGACGGAAAACGGCGGACATGGTACCCCGCCCGCGAATAGATCCACGCCTTGGAATTCAGCTGACTCCAGCTCGCGAACATCACCTTCGATCACGCGCCAACGCGGCCGGTTCAAGCGGAGCGTGGCACAAGCGTGCCGGTCGTTCTCGACGAGCCCCGCGGCCTCGAACCCGGCATCCTCGAGACCTAAGGCCTGCCCCCCTCCCCCCGCACAAATTTCAAGAACGGTTAGCACTCCAGCACATCCTCCAGGGTCCCCGCCACCAACTTCCCAGTCTCCCCCTACATCTTCCATGTTCGGTCAACGCCCCGTCAATCCCGCCCCCAACATCTGGTTACGTCGCGGGACGGAACATGCTGGTTGCGGCTTCAGATCTGGCCAAAAGAACCGGGGACTGGTGCGGGGGTGGCGCCGGTGTACCTTTGGTGGCCTTCCGCCGGCCCCGCGGCCGGCTGTGGGTCCCGGTCCCGCTGTGAGGCGTTCGACGTGAGCCAGCTCCAACCAGTCTCGACCCCCGATGGCGCCGCCGCGCCCGCCGTGACGCGCGAGGTGATCGCGACGGCCGACCGCGTCGTTCTCAAGGTGGGGACGGGCGTCGTCACGCACGACGATGGGACGATCGCCCTCTCCCGCCTCTTCCGGGTCGTGGAGAGCGCGAGCCGTCTGCGGCGGGAGGGCCGGGAGGTGCTCATCGTGACCTCGGGTGCCGTGGGCCTGGGGCGCGTCGCTCTCCAGCTCCCGGAGCCGCCCGAGACGGCCTCGCTGAAGCAGACGTGCGCCGCGATCGGCCAGAGCCGGCTCATGGAACTCTACCAGCAGGGGTTCGCCCGGCTCGGCGTGACCTGCGCGCAGATCCTGATCACGTGGACGGACTTCGACGACCGGGTACGCTACCTGAACCTCCACGAGACGCTGCAGAGTCTCTTCCGGCTCGGCGTCGTCCCCGTCGTGAACGAGAACGACGCGATCTCGCTGAACGATCGCGTGTACCGGGGGACGGGGAAGCGGCCGATCTTCGACGACAACGACCGGCTGGGAGCGCTCGTCGCGAGCGAACTGGCCGCGGATCTCATCGTGCTTCTCACGGACGTGCCGGGCGTCATGACGGCCGACCCCAGACGCGACCCGGACGCGAGGCTGGTCGGCCGGATCGACCGGCCCGATGAGCACGGGCTCGACGTGGACGGGCGCTCCGGGCTCGGCCGGGGCGGGATGGCGAGCAAGCTGGAGGCGGCCCGGGTCGCGTCGCGCGGGGGCTGCCACACCGTCATCGCTTCGGGGGTCGATCCGGGCGCGCTCGACCGGGTTCTGGCCGGCGAGGAGGAGGGAACGTGGATCCCGCCGCGCGCCGCCCTCTCCTCGCGCAGCCGCTGGATCGCCTACTGTTCACACCCGCGCGGGACGCTGGTCCTGGCCGAGGGCGGGGAGGAACGTCTCAGGGGCGGCGAGCCGCTGCGTGCCGGGGACGTCGCGCGGGCGGACGGCGCGTTCCGGCGGGGCGACGTGGTCGAGGTTCGGGCGCTCGACGGATCGCTCGTCGGACGGGGCGTCGTCGCGCTCGACTCCAGGCTCGTCCTTCAGGCGGCCTCGCACCACGCGGGAGCGAACGTCGAACTCGTGGGGACGGAGCATCTCATCCTCAAGGAAACGAACGATGTCTGAGACGCTGAGGGAGCGGGCGGCCGGAGTACGGGCGGCGCAACGCACGATCGGAAGTGCCTCGGCGGAGCGCCGGACGGCGGCGCTGCGCGCGCTGAAGGACGTGTTGGTCCGGTCGCGGGCCGAGATCTCGCGGGCGAATGACGAGGACCTGGCGCGGGCGGCGGAGGAAGGGCTTTCCGGATCCCTCCTCCACCGGCTGGGGCTCCCGGACGCCAAGTTCGAGAGCCTGCTCGAGGGGATCGACACGCTGGTCGAAGGCGAGGATCCGATCGATCGCGTCCTCACCCGCACGGAACTGGATGACGGTCTCGTCCTCGAGCGCGTGCGCAGCCCGCTCGGCGTGCTCCTCATCATCTTCGAGAGCCGGCCCGACGCCGTGATCCAGATCGGGTCGCTCGCGATCCGCTCCGGAAACGGAGTCATCATGAAGGGCGGCCGCGAGGCGGCGCGCTCGAACGAGGTGCTCGTCGGCTGCCTGCAGCAGGCGCTGGAGGAGGCCGGCCTCGATCGCCGCGCCGTCCTCGGCGTCCCGGACCGCCGCGATGTCGATGAATTGCTCGCGCTGGACGATCTCATCGACCTCGTGATCCCGCGGGGCTCGGGTGCGCTGGTGCGCTCGATCCAGGAGCGGAGCCGGATTCCGGTGCTGGGTCACGCGGAGGGGGTGTGCCACCTCTACGTCGACGCGTCGGCGGATCTGGAGATGGCCGTGCGGCTCGCCGTGGATGGGAAGTGCGACTATCCGGCGGCGTGCAATGCGACCGAGACGCTGCTCGTGCACGAGTCGTTCCTGCCGCGGTTGGGACCGGTCGGCGAGGCGCTCCGCGAGCGCGGCGTCGAACTCCGCTGCGACGAACCCTCCCGCCGGGTCCTGCCGTGGGCCGAGGCCGCCTCCGAGAAGGACTGGGGAGTCGAGTTCGGCGACCTCACGCTGGCCGTGCGGACCGTGGCCGGTCCGGAAGAAGCCATCGACTTCATTCACACGTACGGGAGCAGCCACACGGACGCCGTCGTGGCCGAAGATGGGGAAGTCGCGGCGCGGTTCCTGAAGGCGGTCGACGCGGCGAGCGTGTTCCACAACGCGAGCACCCGCTTCGCGGACGGGTTCCGCTACGGTCTCGGGGCGGAGGTGGGCATCAGCACCGCCCGCATCCACGCGCGCGGACCCGTCGGCGTCGAGGGCCTCCTCACCACGCGCTGGCTGTTACGCGGCGAAGGACAGGGAGCCGCCGACTACGGCCCCGGCAAACGGGCCTTCACCCACCGCTCGCTCGATTGCTAGCCCTGGAGCTGGCCCACGCGGCACCCGCCCCGCCACCGACTGCCATGAACCCAACCCTCCAGATCGAGCCCAGGTCTACGACCTGATCGATCAGCAGCAGGACGACGAACCCAGCGGCAGCCCACGCCGCAAAACGGCGGGCACGCACTAGGACGGAATCCGGCGGACGCGGACGTTGCGGTACCAGACGGGGTCTCCGTGGTCCTGCAGGCCGAGGTGACCCTCGTGGTGTCGGCCGTAGTCGGGCCACTGGATGAACTTGCTTCCCGCGACCAGCGCCTCCCATTCGGGCGAGGCGATCTCGTACTCGACGACCTGCACGCCGTTCAGCCAGTGCACGACCTGGTTGCCGTGGCGGACGATCCGCACCTCGTTCCATTCGCCGACCGGACGCGTCACATCTTCCGGCGGTGCGTGGAGACCGTAGTTCGACCCCGCCGAGGTGAGCGGATCGCCCCCGTCGTAGTGCCCCGCGTTGTCGAGTACCTGCATCTCCGGGCCCGACTGAAAAGCGCTCTCCGTGCTCTCCACGATGCCGAAGAAGATCCCGCTGTTGCCGCCCTCGTCGACCCTCCACTCGAGACGCAGATCGAAGTCCGTGTAGGTGTCGCGCGTGATCAGCGTGCCGCCCCCGACGCCCGGCGTGAAGGCGAGCGCGCCGTCCTTCGCGCTCCAGCCGGCCGGGACGTCATCCATCTGAAACCCGCGCCACGCGTCGACCGACTCCCCGTCGAACAGGAGTTCGAAGCCCTCGGCGGCCTCCTCGGCGGAGAGCCGGTTCGCGGCCGCCTGCATCTCGGCGTCTGCGTCGGCCGACGGCACGTTCTCGGCCTGCGATCCCGCGTCGGCCCCGGCACACGCCGAGAAGGCCAGAATTACCCACGCGCCGGGGGACCACGTCCCGAGAAAATTGCTATGTCGTCTCACGGCTGTACTCCGGGTTTCGAGCGGGGATCGAGGAGATGTCTCACGGTAGACGGTACACGCAATGGCCGCTAGCGGCGGCCGCCGGCGATGCGGGCGGCTTCGGGGCGGCGGCGCAGGGCGAGCATGCTCCAGGTGCCGAGGGCCGGGCCGATGGCGAGGGGCGCGAAGGCCCACTCCCAGCCGATCCACGACTCCCACACCGGGATGAGGCGGATCGTGGCGATCGTGAGCAGGAAGCCGATCGCCGTCTGCAGGGTGAGTGCGGTCCCGACATACTCGGGTTCGGCGAGTTCGCTCACGCAGGCGGAGAACTGCGCGGAGTCGGCGACGATCGCGAACCCCCACACGAGACAGACGGCCGCGATCGGCCAAAAGGGACCGCCGAACAGGGGCCCGATGGCGAGACAGCAGGCGCCGCTCACCACCATGCTCCAACTCGTGACCGCCGTCCGTCCGAAACGGTCGGCGAGGACGCCCGCCGCGGCGGCGCCCAGCCCTCCGGCCGCGATCGTCCCGAAGGCCAGGTAGGAGGCGAGGGAGGCGGTCGTACCCGCGCTCGCGTCCGCGGCGAAGCTTGCCGCCAGGAATGCGGGGATCCACGTCCACACGGCGAAGAGTTCCCACATGTGCCCGAAGTAGCCGCCGTTGGCGAGCATCGTCGCCCGGTCGGCGAAGATGCGCCGTGCGGCGCGGGGATCGAAGGGCGCGGCCGGCGCCTGGTGGGGGCCCGCGCGGAGCCCGGTCGCGGCGATAATGGCCGCCATGACGGCGAAGCCCGAGGCGAGCAGGAGCACGGGCTGCCAGGCGCCGATCCCGCCGAGCGGCCGCAGCAGGTGGGGCAGCGCGCTCCCGACCGCGAGAGCGCCGATGAGGATCCCGATCGCCATCCCGCGTCCCGCGCGGAACCAGCCGGCGACCATCTTCATCCCCGGCGGATAGACCCCCGCCAGCGCGACCCCCGTCACGAACCGGAGCACGACGGTGAGGGCGAGTCCGTCCGCGAACAGGGCGATCGCGGCGGTGGCGGTCGCGCCGAGCAGCGCCGACCCGGCGATGAGGCGGCGCGGATCCCAGACGTCGGACAGCGTGAGCAGCGCCGAGAGGACCGCGCCCGTGGCGAAGCCGAGTTGCACGGAAGTCGTGAGCCAGGCCGCCCCGGCGTCGTCGAGCCCCCACGCGTCGCGCAGCTCCGGCACGACCGCGCTGGCCGAGAACCAGAGGCTCATCGCGAGCAGATCCACCAGCGCCAGGAGCGCGAGTTGGCCCGCCCTCCGCGAACCGGCGTCCGACGAGGGCGGGGTCATAGGCGGCGGCGGGCGGGCGCTGGCGTGGCTGGCTCTACCCGGTCAGCCCTCGCTGCCGGCGAACTGTTGCTGCAGGCTTCTCACCACGGCGGGATCGGCGAGCGTCGTCGTGTCGCCCAGTGCCCGTCCCTCCGCCACGTCGCGCAGGAGGCGCCGCATGATTTTTCCACTACGCGTCTTCGGCAGTTCGGCCGCGAAGATGAGGTCGGCCGGCCGCGCAATCGCGCCGATCTGCGCCGCCACGTGCCCTCGCAGTTCCTGGCGCAGCGCCTCGGAGGTCTCCGTCCCCTCCACCACGCTCACGAACGCGGCCACCGCCTGCCCCTTGATCTCGTCCGAACGCCCCACGACCGCGGCCTCCGCGACGGCCTCGTGGTCGACGAGCGCGGACTCCACCTCCATGGTCCCGATCCGGTGGCCGGCCACGTTCAGCACGTCGTCGACGCGCCCCATGATCCAGTAGTAGCCGTCCTCATCCACCCGCGCCCCGTCGCCGGGGAAGTAGATGTCGGGCCACTTCGACCAGTACGTCTCGCGGTAGCGTTCCTCGTCCCCCCACACCCCCCGCAGCATCCCCGGCCACGGCGACGTGATCGCCAAGTAGCCGGACTCCGCCGGGTTCCCCTCCTCGTCGAGAATCGCCGCCTCGATGCCGGGGAAGGGGACCGTCGCCGTCCCCGGTTTCGTGGTGATCGCCCCGGGAAGCGGCGTGATCATGATCCCGCCCGTCTCCGTCTGCCACCACGTGTCGACGATCGGACAGCGGCCGCCGCCGATGTGGCGGTCATACCAGATCCACGCCTCCGGGTTGATGGGTTCGCCCACCGTCCCGAGCAGCCGGAGCTTCGAGAGATCGTAGCCCGCCGGCCAGTCGTCCCCCCACCGCATGAAGGCGCGGATCGCCGTCGGCGCAGTGTAGAACACCGTCACCGCGTAGCTCTCGCACAGGTCCCAGAAGCGGCCCCGGTCGGGCCAGTCGGGCGATCCCTCGTACATCACCACCGTCGCCCCGTTCGCGAGCGGGCCGTAGACGATGTAGGAGTGGCCCGTCACCCAGCCCACGTCCGCCGTACACCAGTAGATGTCGTCCTCCCTGAGGTCGAACACCCACTTCGCGGTCGCGGTCACGTGCGTCATGTAGCCGCCGGTCGTGTGCATCACGCCCTTCGGCTTCCCCGTCGTCCCGGAGGTGTAGAGGATGTAGAGCAGATCCTCCGAATCCATCGGCTCGGCGGGGCAATCGGCGTCCGCCGCGGCGATCAACTCGTGATACCAGTGGTCCCGGCCTTCGGTCATCTCGCAGGACGGCGTGTCGACCCGGTCTCCGTGGGGCGCCGCCCCGGGGTCGGTCACGGCGGAGCGCTGCACGACGACGACGCTCTTCACGTAGTCGAGACCCTCGATGGCCGCGTCCGTGCTCGCCTTGAGCGGGATGATCCCGCCGCGCCGATATCCTCCGTCCGCCGTGATCACGCACGTGGCATGGGCGTCTTCGATCCGGTCGCGGAGGGACTGCGGCGAGAAGCCTCCGAAGACGACGGAATGCGGGGCCCCGATGCGCGCGCAGGCGAGCATGGCGACGGCGGCCTCCGGGACCATGGGGAGATAGATCGCCACCCGGTCTCCCTTGCCGATGCCCAGCCCCTTGAGCGCGTTCGCGAAGCGGCCCACCTCCTCGTGCAGCTCGCGGTAGGTGTAGCGGCGCACGTCTCCCGGCTCGCCCTCCCAGATGAGCGCCGTCTTCGAACCGCGCGTCTCCAGGTGGCGGTCGAGGCAGTTGTGCGCGGCGTTGAGCGTGCCGCCGACGAACCACTTCGAGAAGGGAGGATCCCACTCCAGCACCGTGTCCCAGGGCGTGAACCAGTCGAGCCGGCGCGCCCACGCCTCCCAGTACGCCTCGCGGTCCCGGTCGGCCTCGTCGTACGGGCCGCGATCGCCCACGTGGGCGGCCGCGACGAAGTCCTCCGACGGCTCGAAAGTCCGCTGTTCGTCCAGCAGGACATCGATTTCCCGGTGCTGTTCAGACATGGAATCGCTCGAATCGGAAGGGAGAGAACGGACGGCCGCGCTTGTCACGGAGCCGCCGGGGGCACCATCTAGTGGGCCGGCCGGGGGCCGCCCGGCGTGACAGTAGACGACGCCCGGCGGCGCAGGCAAGAACCCGGCGCCCCGGCGCGACGAAGCACGGAGTTTCATGACCGAAGACACGCTGGCCTGGATCCTGATCATCGCCGGCTCCCTGGGCGCGCTCCTCGCCCTCGCCTTTGGCATCTGGGTAGGGCTCGGCTCTCCCGGGCTCTACGACAAGTACGCGCCGACGGGAAGGGCGCCGCGCCAGTCGCCCTGGCGCTGGCTGCTGGGAGGCCGCCGGCGCGCCCGTTCGAGCCGCTTCGACGCCGTGATGCGGGATGCGGACGTTGAAGACGAAGAAGACGACGGGGAAGAGCCCGAGCCGTACTCAACCAAGCCGGACTTCAGCCGGGGGCGTCGCTTCAGGCGATGAGTCCTCGGCGGTGAACTCGACGGCGGACCGCCACCGACGGGTGCGCCGCATACTCCTGTGGGTGCTGCTCGCGAACGTGGCGGTGATCGCGGCGAAGTTGGTCGTCGGACTGCGCACGGGATCGATCGCCGTGCTGGGCGACGCGGCCCACTCGGGCGTCGATGCCATCAACAACGTCGTGGGCCTCGCCGCGATGCGCCTCGCGGCCGCCCCGCCGGACGCCGAGCACCCCTACGGACACGGCAAGTTCGAGACGCTCGCGGCGCTCGCCGTGGCGGCATTCCTCTCCGTCACCTGCTTCGAACTCGTACAGAGCGCGCTCGACCGCCTGATTCGGGGTGGCGCTCCGCCGGATATCGAGCCCGTGATGATGGGCGTGCTCGCCGCTGCGCTCGTCGTGAACGCGGCGGTCGCGCTGGGCGAAGCGAGGGCGAGCCGGAGGCTGTCGAGCGAAATCCTCGCGGCGGACGCGCGGCACACGGCGTCCGACGTCCTGGTTACCGCGGCGGTCCTGGTCGGACTTGCGATCACCGACTGGACCGGCTGGGCCCCGGCCGATGCGTGGCTCGCCCTCGCCGTGGCGCTCGTGGTGGCCCGCTCGGGATACAAGATCTTCCGCGAGACGATCCCCGTCCTCGTCGACGAGCGGGCCGTCGATCCGCGGGAGATCGAGGGCGTGGCGAGCGGGGTGCCCGGCGTGCGTGCCGTGACCGGGGTCCGTTCGCGCGGCAAGTCGGTCGGGCGCTTCGCGGAACTCACGATCCGGGTCGAACCCGCCGAAACGGTCGTCAGCGCCCACGAAATCGCCGATGAAGTGGAACGGCGGGTCGCCGCCCAGATCGGATTCACCGACGTGACCGTCCACGTCGAACCGCACATGAACTGACCTGGCAGCCTAAGCCTCTGCGCTCGGGGTTGGCTCGATCACCCAGAGACAGTACTCGCCCCCCAAGGCCTCGCACTGCGGGTGCGAAACGCCGCCCTCCCCGGCCCGGTACATTCGGAACGACTCCTCGATGATCCCCGACACGATCTCGCAGCCGCTTCCGCCTCTGTCTGCCGTGGCCAGCACAGGGAGACCGCGCTTGATCGCGAGCCCGTTCATGTCCTTCGCGAGCCAGATCTTCGAGGAGGGGGTCAGGCGGCGGGCGATCTTCTTCACTCGCCGCCAGGCGAGGATCCGGCGGAGGCGGAGAGGGATCAACCGCCATCCCAGGCGCAGGGTCACCCGCCCACCGGGGCTGAATGCCTCATGCGTGACGCGGCGCCCCGCGGCGGCGAAGATCTCCGGCGCATCGATCCGCTTCGCGACGAGTTCGAACAGGCTCGCCACTTCGGCGGCGGGCACATCCCCGCCGTCCTCCTCGTAGCGGCGAATCTGCTTGAGCACGACGCTCGAGAGCCCCAGCCGGCGCCGCAGGTTCAGGGAGAAGTCCACCTCCTCGAGTTCCCGCGGATCTTCGGGCGTGTCGAGGTCCCTGAGGGTCAGCAGGAGGACCAGCGGAATGCGAACGGGGACTTCGCCCTCGAACTCCCCGTCTTGTGCGCGCGGAGAATCAACCGGCATCATGGGTCGCAAGGCTACGGCGGCACTTCCGGGCCTGCAAGCGGCGCGGACGCCGGAGCCCCCCTTTAATGGGAGGCGTCATGAATGCACCCGTCTCGAAGGAAACCACTCACGCCGTGCTCCGGGTCACCGCCGGCCTCATGCTATGGCAGCACGGAGCCCAGAAGCTCCTCGGCATGTTCGGCTCAACCGCCGTCGAGTCCTGGATCGCATGGCCGCGCGGCATCGCGGGGCTCATCGAGTTCTTCCTCCCGATCCTCATCATTCTCGGGGTCCGGACGCGGTGGGTCGCCTTCATCCTCACGGGGCACTTCGCGGTGGTCTACTGGTGGCGCCACTTCTTCGCGCGCGAGATGGAGTTCTGGCCGATCGTGAACGGCGGAGAACTCGCCGTCCTGTACTGCGCCATCTTCCTCTTCCTGTGGACGACGGGCAACGGGAAGTTCAGCCTGGACCACATGGTCCCCGGTCCCGGCCGGGAAGACTAAGTGTCGTAAGTTGTTCGGCCGCCGTTCCGGCCCCATCTTGTGCGGCCGGACGGCGGCCTCCGCAGGGTGCCGCCGTCTCGTGCATCTCCCCGGCGTGATCCCGTAGACGGAGCGGACCCTCGGCCATGTACGACCCGATCGCCATCGAATCCCGGTGGCAGACCTGGTGGGAGGAGAACGGGACGAACGAGCCCGACCTCGACGCCGCCGAGCGTCCGTTCTTCAACCTCATGATGTACCCCTATCCATCGGCCGAGGGGCTCCACGTGGGGAACCTGTACGCCTTCACGGGGGCCGACATCTACGGGCGCTTCCGCCGCCTGCAGGGCGATGACGTCTTCGAGCCCATCGGATACGACGCGTTCGGCATCCACTCGGAGAACCACGCGCTCAAGGTCGACACGCACCCGATGGAGTTGATCCCCTCGAACATCCGCAACTTCGAGCGGATGCTGAGGGCGGCGGGGCTCATGACGGACTGGTCCCGCACCGTCGATACGACGGATCCGCGCTACTACAAGTGGACGCAGTGGATCTTCATCCAGCTCTTCAAGGCGGGCCTCGCGGAGAAGAAGGAGGCCGCGGTCAACTGGTGCCCGCCGTGCAAGACGGTCCTTGCGAACGAACAGGTGATCGGCGGGCTGTGCGAACGGTGCGACGCCGCGGTCGAACAGCGGATGCTGAGCCAGTGGTTCTTCCGGATCACGGACTACGCGCAGCGGCTGCTCGACAACCTGGACTGGATCGATTGGTCCGAGACCACGAAGACGGCACAGCGCAACTGGATCGGCCGCTCCGAGGGCGCGCGGCTGCACTTCCCGCTCTCGGACGCCGAAGACGCCGCCGACGCCATCGAGGTGTTCACGACGCGGCCCGACACGCTCTTCGGGGCGAGTTTCATGGTCTTGGCGCCGGAGCATCCCCTCGTCGAGCGGCTCACCACCGACGAGCGGCGCGCCGAGGTCGAGGCCTACGCGCGCGCCGCCGCGGCCATCGACCTCGTGGAACGACAGAAGACGGATGATCGCGAGAAGACCGGCGTCTTCACGGGAGGGTACGCGCGGAACCCGGTCACCGGGGAGGACATCCCGGTCTGGGTCGCCGACTACGTCCTCATGGATTACGGCACCGGCGCGATCATGGCCGTGCCCGGACACGATCAGCGGGACTTCGATTTCGCGCGCCGGTTCGGGTTGTCCGTCGTCCAGGTCGTGTGCTCCCGGGCGGCGCTCCCGGAGGGCGCGGATCCCGCGGACGTCGGTGGAGGCGAGGCGGAGGCCGCCTTCGTCGAGCACACCGCCGATGAGATTCTCGTGAACTCCGGGCGCTTCAGCGGGATGGAGGCCGACGCGGGCGGGCGCGCGATCACCGAATGGCTTGCGGAGCGCGGACGGGCGGCCGCGGCGGTCAACTACCGGCTGCACGACTGGTGCATCTCCCGGCAGCGGTACTGGGGACCGCCCATCCCCATCATCTACTGCGACATCTGCGATCCGCAGCCCGTGCCGGAGGAGGATCTCCCCGTCGTCCTCCCGTACGTGGAGGATTTCCGCCCCACGGAGACGGGCGTGAGTCCGCTCGGGCGCGACCCGGAGTTCCACGCGGCGACGTGTCCGGAGTGCGGCGCCGAGGGCCGGCGCGAGACCGACGTCTCCGACACCTTCCTCGACTCGGGCTGGTACTTCCTGCGCTATCCCTCGACCGAGTTCGACGACCGGCCGTTCGACGCCGACCGGACGCGGAATTGGCTGCCCGTCAGCAGCTACATCGGAGGCGAGGAGCACTCCGTCCTCCACCTCCTCTACTCCCGCTTCCTCACGATGGTGCTGCACGACCTCGGGCACCTCGAGTTCGAGGAGCCGTACGACCGCTTCCGCAAACACGGCCTGCTCATCAAGGACGGCGCCAAGATCTCGAAGTCCCGCGGCAACGTGATCCTTCCGGACGAGTACCTGACGCGATTCGGCGCGGATGCGTTCCGCATGTACTTGATGTTCCTCGGCCCTTTCCAGCGGGGTGGGGACTTCCGCGACAGCGGTCTGGCCGGGCCGGAGCGCTTCCTGAAGAAGGTGTGGGACAGCGTGACGGCGGCGGCCGAGGCGGGGCGCACGGGATTCGACGATCCCGCCGTGGAGCGGGCGCTGCACGCCACGATCAGGCAGATCTCGGAGGACCTCGAGGCGCTGAATTACAACACGGCGATCGCCGCCGCGATGGACTACCTGAACACGGTGCGCTCAGGCGGGCGCACGGCCTCGGTCCACGAGGTGCGGCCGCTCGTGATCATGATCGCGCCGATGGCGCCCCACATCGCCGAGGAGTTGTGGGCCCGCCTCGGCGGCGAGTCGAGCATCTTCGATCACGCGGAGTGGCCGGCCTGGGACGAGAGCAAGCTCGTGGTGGACGAAGTCGAACTCCCGGTGCAGGTGAACGGCCGGCTGCGGGCGACGATCCGGGTCGCGCGCGGAGCCCCCGAAGAGGTCGTGCGCGAGGCGGCGCTGGCCGAGGCGAACGTGATCCGGCGCCTCGACGGGGTCGCGATCCGCAAGGTGATCCACGTGCCGGACCGCATGCTCAACCTCGTGGTCTCCTAGCCAGCGGGTCCTTGGCCGGCCTTGGCGCTCTACCAATCGACGGAACCTTCCTCGCTCGCGTCGATCGAGGCGGCGGTGCCCTCCTCGCCGAAGAGGTAAATCCGCAGGTTCTTGTAGAGAAACTCGCGCGCCGCGGATTCGTGGAGCTTGAGCCCGTAGTGGTTGATGAGGAGCATCTGCCGCTCCTTCCACTCCTCCCAGCACGGCGCGCAGATCTCGGCCACGATCCGCTCGCCGAGTTCGTTCGGGAACGGGAGCCGCTCGATCCGGCCCTGGTCGTCGCGACCGCAGCGCACACAGACGAACGGTTCCGTCATCTCGAACCTTCCGTGGTCTCGGATCTGTCCGTCTGGCCGGGGCCCGTGTCCGCGGGACCCACCAGGCGGGTCAGGCCCTCCCACGGATCGCCGGCCGCGGTCTCACGCATCAGCGCTTCGAGGGAGGGCACGAGGGAGCCGTGCGACTCGTACACGCGCTCGAAGTCGTCCAGCCTCGTGTAGTAGAGGAGGCGCGAGATCATCCACGCGTTGTCGAGGCCGTCCGGGTCGATCGAGCCGTACCGCGCGTGGAGCCGCGGCTTGTACTCCGTCTCGAAGCGCCGGGCCGCCGCCTCGAACACCTCGCGTTTGGCCCTCCGCTTCGCGTCATCGGGCAGGGTGGAGGCGTAGACCTCCTCCAGCGGCGCGAGGATCGAATGGAAGAAATGGCCGAACACGCGCGCGTCCTCCCATCTCCACTGCGCCCTGACGCAGGCACTCTCGTCCGCCAACGCCTCGCAGAAGAACTCGATGGCGCCGCGGTGCCCGACGAAGTTCGCGAAGCTCTCGTTGAAGTCCGCCTGGCCCGTGGGGAAGTACGTGCTGTGCGTGATCTCGTGGATGACGGTCTCGACGAGCCCCAGGCTGTCGAGGCGCAACGTCGTCGACATGATGGGATCGGGGAACCAGCCCAGCGTCGAGAAGGCGGCCACCGGCCGGAGCGAGACGTCGTAGCCTTCCTCGGCCAGGCTGGCGGCCTCCGCGCGGGCATCGTCGAAGTCGAAGTATCCCTTGTAGGGGAGGTGGCCGACGATGGGGAACCACCACGTCTTCCAGCGCAGCCCGAATTCCGGGGCGGCGAGCACGTTCAGGACCAGCGTGTCGCGGTGGAGTTGCGAGAACGTCTCGTAGCTCGCCCCCGCGCGCAGCCCCAGGTCGCGTTCCGCGAAGTCCCTCGCGTCGAGGACGAGCCGCAACTTGTCGCGGGTCTCGCGGGCCACGGTCGTGTCGTGGATCACGGCCCGGATGGGGCGGCGCGCCGATAGAATGCGGGCCTCCTCCCAGCCGGCGCGCAGGACGTACGCCGGCGAGCAGCCGCCCGCGCTCAGCAGGAGCAGCACGAGCGTTGCACGCGCGCGGGAGGGGGAGAGGCGGGCGCTCACCCGGCGCACCGTGCTCACGCGCACCTCACGTAGTGGAGGTGTTCCCGCACGTCGTCGCGCAGGTAGCTCCGTTGCGGGCCGTCGGCGTCGCTCCGGTAACGGCGGTAGGGCCGGGCGTGGAACTCGTAGCTGTCCGGCAGGCCGCGGTCGCGCAGCGCCCCCTCGATGGCGGCGCGGTCCAGATGCCCCTCGTCGTTGTAGCTGAACAGGATGTGGCGTCCGTCCGCGGCTTCCAGCACCTCCCGCAGGGCGTCCGCAGCCCGGTGCTTCCGGCACCAGTCCGAGCGCTGCGCCTCGTCGGGTATGAGTCCCGTCTTTCCGCGAATCTCCGGCGGCGTGGCCCAGCCGAGCGCGAGGAGTTCGGGGATGTGATAATACGCGGGATATTGCCGGCCGTTGTAAGGGGGGTCGAGATAGACGAGATCGACGGGACCGATGGATTGCAGGAGACGGGCGGCGGGTCCGCGGAACGCGCTGCAGGCGCCGGCTCCTTCCCGGCGCTCCGTCGGCTCGATGGGACGGAGTTCGAGCGGGCGCAGGGCGTTCGGCTGCATGGTTTTCACGAACGAGGCGTACACGCCCGTCGTGTTCGCCACCCGGTCGGCGGCCTCGATGAGCGTCGCGATCAGGAGTTGGGCCGCCGCTTCGCTGTGGGAGGACCCGCGGGTCCAGCGCTCGATCCGCGTCCGGACCCGGTCGATCTTCCGTCCGTTCTCGGGAGAGAAGTACATGCGCCCGTGCTCCCGGCCGGCGGCTCCCTCGCTCGTGTAGTGTTCGGAGATGAACCCGCGGCGGGCCGATCCCTCCCCGCCCGCGAGATCGCCGCCGTCGACATCCCCGGGATCACCGAGTTCGGTGAGCCCCTCGAGGAGGGCGCGGTAGCCGATCTCCCGCTTTCCGTTGCGGGCCGCCGCCGGAAGGAGCGAGGTGGGATACCGAGGGTGCGCATCGAGTTGGACTCGCGCGACCTGGAGGGCGTAGGACGACGCCATCAGGTCGCCCGCATGGACCTGCCAGCCGTTCTCCTTGAGCGCCGCCGACACGCTGGCGGTGCCGGCGAACGGGTCGCATGCGACGCCGGGCGTCTCCTGGAACCGGTCCACGGTCTCCAGCAGGAAGGGGACGAGCTTCGTTTTGTTCCCGAGATAGCGCACGCGGGAGAATATGGAGACGGGATGCGGGCGAAAAGCTCCCGGGCGCGGTCGTGAACGCCGGGGCGCGTCTTACGGGAGCGGCGACCGGCGTCGCGCTCGCGGCGGCGCCCCTGCTTCGGCGCGCCCGGCCGGACCTCGCGCGGGCGCTCGCGGCCCGGCGCCGCTCCACCGCGGAACTCGCCGCGTGGGGGCGGAGCCGGGAGCCCGGTCCGCTCGTGTGGCTGCACGGCGCTTCCGCCGGCGAACTCCTCGGCGCGGCGCCGGCCATCCGGGGTCTGCGCGGCCCCCGGTCCGGGTTGCGCGGCGGCGCGCGGGCACAGCTCGTCGTCACGCACGGCTCGCCATCGGGCAGGGCGGCGCTCGCGTGGCTGGACCCGGATCATTCGGGCCCGCCGCCGCTCGACCGCGCGCGCGACTGCGATGCGGCGCTCGCCGCGGTGCGGCCCGGCCTGCTCGTGTTCGCGAAGCTGGACGTGTGGCCCGGACTCGTGGCCGCGGCCGGACGCGCCGGGGTGCCCGCCGCGCTCATCAACGGCACGGTCCGCGACGGGAGCCGGCGCTCCGGCGCCCTCGCCCGTCGACTCTTCCGCGCGTCGTACGCGCGGCTGGATGCGGTCGGCGCCGCAACTCCGGAGGACGCGCGGCGACTCGAAGCGCTCGGCGTCCGGCCGGAGGCGCTCGCGGTGACAGGGGACGGGGCGTTCGACCTTGTGCTCGAACGGGCGGACCGCGCCCGTGCCGACGGCTCGGCCGCGTCTTTCGGCGAAGCGCTCGGCGTGGCGGACGGTGCGGCCCCGCGGCTCGTCGCCGGCTCCACATGGCCCGCGGACGAACGCGCGTTGCTCGATGCCGCGGCGGCCGTGCGACGGGACGGCGGCCCGGGCTGGCAGCTCGTGATCGCGCCGCACGAGCCGACCGCCGCGCACGTCAACGCCCTCGTCGCGTTGTGCGCGGCCCGCGGGGAACGCGCCGTGCGCTGGAGCGATGCCGCCGCGGGGCCCGACGCCTCCGTCATCATCTTCGACGAAGTGGGCCGGCTTGCGGAGCTGTACGCGGCGGGCGATGCGGCCTATGTCGGCGGCGGCCTGGGCGGCACCGGGCTCCACAACGTGCTCGAGCCCGCCGCGGCCGGGGTGCCCGTCGTCTTCGGCCCGCGCCACGACCGGGCCGACGCCCGCGCCCTGGCGTCCGCAGGCGGCGGGCTCGTCTCCCCGGCCGGCGCGCTCGCGGACACCCTGACCGGGCTGGCCGACCCGCTTCGCCGCGGGCGCCACGCCCGGGCCGCCCGTGCGTTCGTCGAAGCGGGCACCGGCGCCGCCGCCCGCACGGCGGACCTGCTGCGCCCGCTCTGGCCGTCCTGACCCGCGGCCGAAGACGCTGCTAGCGCCGCTCCGCCCAGAGCTTCGGGCCGAACACGAACCAGAGCACGCTGCCGACGATGGGGCAGAGGAAGATCACGGCGACCCACAGCGTCTTCTCTCGCCTCGGCGCCGTGGAAAGCGCGGTAATGCCGGTCGCCCACAGGTTCAGGGCCACGAGGAGGGCCACGAGCACGAGGCGCATATCCAGCGCCGCCGCCCAGTCCAGCACGGCGTTCATGCGGCGGCCGTCGGCTTCTGGAACTGCAGGCGGTGGAGCTGCGCGTAGAGGCCGCCGCGCTCGAGCAGCGTGTCGTGCGTGCCGGATTCGCTGATGCGTCCGTGGTGAAGCACGAGGATGCGGTCGGCCCCGCGGATGGTGGAGAGCCGGTGCGCGATGACGAGGCTCGTCCGTCCCTCCATCAGCCGCTCCAGCGCCGCCTGGATCTCCGCCTCGATCTCCGAGTCCACCGAACTCGTCGCCTCGTCCAGGAGCAGGATGGGCGGATCCCCCGCGAGCGCGCGGGCGAAGGACACCAGCTGGCGCTCGCCGACCGACAGGTTCCCGCCCCGCTCGCTCAGCGGCTCGTCGTACTTCTTCGGCAGCCGCGCGAGGTGCCGGTCGACCCCGACCTGGCGAGCCGCCTCCCGGATCTCATCCCGCCCCACCGCCTCGCGATCGAGCGCGATGTTGTCCGCGGCGGAGCCCGAGAAGAGATAGACGTCCTGCAGCACGAGGCCCATCCGGTGCCGGAGGTCGGCGAGCCGGAGTTCCCGGATGTCGACCCCGTCGAGCAGAATGCGCCCGCGCTGCGGCTCGTAGAAGCGCATGAGGAGGCTGAACAGCGTCGTCTTGCCCGCTCCCGTCGCTCCGACGACCGCGAGCCGCTGCCCCGGCTCCGCCGTGAAGCTGATGCCGCGCAGCACCCAGCCGTCATCCGGCGCGTCCTCGTCGAGCCGCCCCTCCGCCCCTTCCCAGGCCGCGGCGTGGGCCAGGGCGGGCGTCGTGACCCCCGCCGCATCCTCCTCCGGCGACAGATACCGGAACCAGACGTCCTCGAACTCGATGCGGCCCTTCACCTCCGCAGGAAGATCGGTTGGATCCACCGGGTCCTCGATCCCCGGCGCCTCGTCCAGGAGCCGGAAGATCCGCTCCGAACTCGCCATCGCGCCCTGCAGGATGTTGTACTTCTCGGACAAGTCCTGGATGGGGCGGAAGAACCGTTTCGCGTACTGCAGGAAGGCCGCGATGACCCCGATCGTGACCGTCCCCTCGAGGGCCTGGTTGCCTCCGTACCAGATAATGAGCGCGAGCGCGACGGACGCGAGCACTTCGATGACGGGGAAGAAGAGCGCGTAGTACGTGATCGAGCGCAGGTGGGCCTCGAGATAGTCATCGTTGACCTTGCCGAACCAGCGCGTGGCCGTCCGCTCCTGCCGGAACAGCTGCACGACGCGCACCCCGGTGATCCGTTCCTGCAGGAAGGCGTTGATGCGGGCGAGCCGGATCCTGATGTCGCGGTATGCCTCGCGAACCTTCTTCCGGAAGAGCCAGGCGGCCACGAACACGAGGGGGAGGACCGCGAACGTCACCAGGGCGAGCCGCCAATCCATCACGAGCATGGCGATCATGATGAAGGCGACCGTGAAGACGTCCCCGAAGATCGTGACGACCCCGGAGGTGAACATCTCGTTCAGGACCTCGACGTCGCTCGTGAGCCGCGTCATCAGGCGTCCCACCGGGTTCCGGTCGAAGTACGCGAGCCGGAGGCGCTGCAGGTGCCGGAAGATCTCCTGCCTCAGGTCGACCATCACGTTCTGCCCGATCCACGTGGTCAGGATCGTGCGCCCGTACTCCAGAAGTCCGGAGAGGATGAGCGAGACGAAGAAGAGGATCGCGAGGTTGCGGATGGCGCCGAAATCGCCGTCCGGGATCGCGTGGTCGATGACCTCCATCGTCAGCCAGGGGCCGACGAGCGCGAGGCCCGAGGCAGCCACGAGCATCAGCACGGCGATCGCGACCCTGCCCCGGTACGGCCGCAGGTACGCGAGCAGCCGCTTCATGAGGCGGGCGTCGTACGCCTTCCCGAGCGCTTCTTCTTCCTGGAGGGGACCGTCCGGCGCTTGCATGCCCCATAGTACGAACTCGCCGCCTGCGGTCCAATCAGGTTGGCGCGCCCCGTCGCCGCCGGCCATCATGCTCCCATGAGCGACCGGATCCGGGTCCGAGGCGCCCGGCAGCACAACCTCAAGGGCATCGACATCGACATCGAGCGTGGGGCTTTCACCGTCCTCACGGGGCCCTCAGGTTCGGGAAAATCCAGCCTCGCCTTCGACACGATCTACGCCGAGGGACAGCGGCGTTACATCGAGTCGCTCTCCACCTACGCCAAGCAGTTTCTCGAGCGGATGCCGAAGCCCGACGTCGATCTCGTCGAGGGCGTGAGTCCCTCCGTCGCCATCGACCAGAGCAACCGGGTGCAGTCGAGCCGCTCCACCGTCGGCACGATCACGGAGGTCTACGACTACCTGAGGCTCCTGTGGGCGCGCGTCGGGACGACCGTGTGTCCGGAGTGCGGGCGTTCCGTCGTGCCGGACACCGTGACGTCGGCCACCGACGCCCTCCTCGAGTCCGGTCCGAAGACGCGGCTCGCCATCGCCTTCCCCATTCCCCGCGAAGAGCGCAGGAACGGCGAGAGGGTGGTGAAGAACCTCCGGGCGCGGGGGTACGTCCGCGTCCTCGCCGACGGTCGCGAACTCTATCTGCCGGACATCGACCTGGAGGAGGAGGAAGGGGAAGGGGACGAGGTTCGGGCGTTGACGCGGGCCCGCGAGGCGCTCGTGATCGTGGACCGGGTCGGATCCCGCGCGGAGGACCGCGAACGGATCGCGGATTCGCTCGCCGCGGCCTTTGCCGAGGGGAGGGGCGCCGCCGTCGCGCTCCTCTGGCGGGACGGGGCCGGGGCACCCGAGCGCCGCGACTTCGAAGAGGCCCATCGCTGCGGACCCTGCGGCCTGGCGTTTCCGCAGCCCACCCCCCAGCTGTTCAGCTTCAACAGCCCCGCCGGAGCGTGCGACACCTGCACGGGCTTCGGCGCCGTGCTCGAGTACTCCCCCCAACTCATCGTTCCCGACCCGGGCCGTTCGCTGGACGAAGGCGCCCTCGATCCATGGTCGAAGCCCCGTTACCGGCGCGAGCGCGCGCGCCTGAGAGAGTTCGCCGCCGCCTCCGGACTCGACGCGTCCCTCCCGTGGGAGGCGCTTCCCGACGAAAGCCGCGACGTCCTGTTGAACGGGGGAGAGTACGCGGGGAAACGCTTCCGGGGCGTCATCCCCTTTCTCCGCTCGAAGGAAAAGAAGCGGTACAAGGCGTACATCCGCGTCTTTCTGCGCCAGTATCAGCTTCCCGAGCGGTGTTCCGAATGCGACGGCTACCGCCTGAAGTCCGAGTCGCTGAACGTCCGCGTGGGGGGGCGGCACATCGCCGAAGTCGCCCGGTGGACCGTGAAGGAGATCTCCGGCTGGCTCGCGGCAGGACTCGACCTCACCCGGTTTCAGCGCGAGGTCGCGTCGACGATCCTTCGCGAACTCGAGCACCGGACCTCGTTTCTCGAGGAAGTCGGACTCGGGTATCTGACGCTGGACCGGCAGGCCCGATCCCTCTCCGGGGGGGAGATGCAGAGGATCCGCCTCGCGAGCTGTCTCGGGAGCCGGCTCGTCAGCACGCTCTACGTCCTCGACGAACCCACGATCGGTCTTCATCCGCATGATATTTATGCGTTCACCGGCGTCCTCGAGCGGCTCGCGAGCCGCGGGAACACCGTCCTCGTCGTCGAGCACGAGCCGTCGGTGCTGGAGAGGGCCGACCGCATCGTCGAACTCGGACCGGGGGCCGGGGAGCAGGGCGGCGAGATCGTGTTCGAGGGCGGCTGGGACGACATCCTCACCTCGGGGACCGGCACGGGAGAGGCCCTCGCGCGGAGGGCGGCCGCCGCCGGGCGGGGCGCGTCACCGTCGGGTGGCGGTCCCCGACTCGTCCTGCGCGGCGCGCGCCTGCACAACGTGCGGGGCGTGGATGTGGCGATTCCGCTGGGCTCGCTCACGCTCGTCACCGGCGTCTCGGGCTCCGGGAAGTCGACGCTCATCCGCGGCGTGCTGTACCACGCCCTCGAACGGGAGATCACAGACCGCTCCTCCGCCAAGCCGCACCTGGGCGAGCCCGCCGGCGCCTGGGACCGGCTCGAAGGCGCGGAGTTCCTGGAGGACGTCGTGCTCGTCGACCAGCGGCCGATCGGCCGCACGCCGCGCTCGAACCCGGCGACCTACATCGGAGCCTTCACGGCGCTGCGGAACGCCTACGCCGCCGTGCCGGAGGCCCGCTCCCGCGGATACGAGGCGGGGTACTTCTCCTTCAATCGTCCCGGCGGGCGCTGCGAGCGCTGCAAGGGCGCGGGGGAGGAGACGGTGGAGATGGTCTTCCTGGCCGATGTCTCCGTGCCCTGCGAGGCGTGCGGGGGGTCGCGCTACCGTCCCGAGGTGCTCGAAATCGAGATCCGTGGCCGCTCGATCCGCGACGCCCTCGACATGACCGTGGACGAAGCGATTCGCTTCTTCATCCGGCACGACCGTCTCGGAGCGCGGCTGTGGCAGCTGCAACGGGTGGGTCTCGGATATCTTCGGCTCGGCCAGCCGGCCACGACGCTCTCCGGAGGGGAGGCGCAGCGCCTCAAGATCGCGCGGGAACTCGCGCGGCGGGGAGGCAGGGGCCGCAGGCTGTACATCCTCGACGAGCCGACCGTCGGTTTGGGAGTGGCGGAAGTCGGCACGCTCGTCGCGGTGCTGCGTGAACTCGTGGGCGAGGGGCACGCCGTCGTCGTGGTCGAACACAATCTCGATGTCGTCGCGGAAGCCGACTGGGTCATCGACATGGGGCCCGGGCTGGCGGAGGACGGAGGCCGCATCGTGGCGGCGGGTCCGCCCGCCGTCATCGCGGAGTCGGAGGCCTCGCGCACGGGCGCCTTCCTCCGTGCGCGGGCGGAGCGGCTCGGGCTCGATGCGGCCGTCGCCGGCGCGGGGTCGGCGTGACCGCAGCGGGCGCGCCGCGCGTCTCCATCCTCCTGCCGTGCCGGGACGCCGAACCGTTCCTCGGCGCGTGCATCGAGAGTCTCGCCGCACAGTCCGAGCCGCGTTTCGAGGTGCTCGCGCTCGACGACGGTTCGAGAGATGGCACCGGGTCGCTGCTCCGGGCGTGGGCGGAACGGGACGGTCGCGTCCGCCTCGTCGAGCGCGACGGTTCGGGGATCGTCGCGGCGCTGCGCCGGCTGTCCGGCGAGGCGCGAGCGCCGCTCCTCGCCCGCATGGACGCCGACGACATCACGCACCCCGACCGGCTGGCCGCGCAACTCCGCCTCCTGGCCCGGCGCCCCGGCATCGCCGCGTGCGGCACCGGGGTCCGCTACTTCCCCCGGCCCCGGCGCGGCTCGGGCTATCTACGCTACGAGCGCTGGATCAACGGGCTCACCGAACCCGCCGCGGTCGAGCGGGATCTGTTCGTCGAATGTCCGATCGCCCACCCCACCTTGATGGTGCGGCGCGACGCCTTCGAGGCCGTCGGCGGCTACCGCGACACCGGCGGACCGGAGGACTACGACCTCATCCTGCGGCTGTCCGCGGCGGGCTGCCGCATGACGAACGTGCCGCAGATCCTCCACGAGTGGCGGCTGGGTCCGCACCGGCTGTCGGAGCTGTCGGACCGCTACGGCCCCGACGCCTTCCGGCGTCTGAAGATCGCGTACCTCGCGAACGGCCGCATACCGGAGGGACGGCCGCTCGTGATCTGGGGCGCCGGCAGGGTCGGCAAGGCTTTCGCGCGCGGCTGGCTCGAACGGGGCGGCCCCGCGGGTCGCGCGCGCCCGGTGGAGGCGTTCGTGGATCTGGACCCCCGCAAGATCGGGCAAAGCATCCACGGAGCCGTCGTCCTCCGCCCCGAGGATCTCCCGGCGTTCGGTGCGCCCGCCCGCCCGTACATGCTCCTCGCGGTGGGGACGCCCGGCGCCCGGAGCGAGATCCGGGAGGCGCTGGAGGCGCTGGGTTATCAGGAGATCGAGGATTACCGGGCCGTGGCCTGATCGTCGAGCACTTCCCACGTCACGTCATCGAACTCGCGCAACAGGTCCGCGCCGTATGCGGAAGACGGGGTCTGGAAGCCCGGCTTGAAGTCTCTCGCGAGCGCGCGTCCCGCGATGGCGATGCCCGCCGTCGCGGTGAAGCCGTAGGGGTCCGGTACCCGCACGCGTGCCGCGACCCGCCTCCCCTCCGCGTCTTCGATCTCCGCGACCAGAATCCCGTGCGCCGTCCGGCGCGCCGATTCGCTCGGTCCCTCCGGCGCACGGTCGAGGAGGCGGTTCAGCACCGCCTTCCCCATCCGTCCGGCGAGCAGCGGGCCGAAGCTGCGGAGGATCTTCGTGAGGCGCACGAAGGAGCGAGTCGCCTGAAGGTAGGTCTCGATATTCGGTATGCCGGTGGAATGAAACGCCGTGGACACATCGCCCAGCACGCCGACGAGCGCGGCGCGCGGGGGAGGCCCGAAGTCGAACGCGTGGCGCAGTTCACCGGGTCGCACTGTCGCCAGCGCGCCGTCGCGCCGGACCCGGAAGTGCCCGATCGCCTGGGCGACCGTCCGCATGGTGCCGCGGGAGGCGCCGCTGCGGGCCGCGAGGCCCAGCCTGAGAGTGCGGCCGCCGGGATGCCGCTTGGCGAGGTCCGCGATGAGGCAGTCGCTCGGGACGACGTCGAACCCGACGCCCGGCATGACCATGATGCCCGCCCCGGCGGCCTCCGCCCCGCGCGCGGCCAGCGTCTCGAACACATCGATCTCTCCGGTGATGTCGAGATAGTGCGTGCCCGTCCTCACGCAGGCGTCGTACATCGGGAGGGCCGTGCGCGAAAACGGGCCCGCGCAGTGGAGGACGACGGCAACATCCTCCAGCGCGCCGGCCAGCGCATCCGGGCGGTCCAGCCCCAAGGCCCGGGTCTCCAGACCGCGCGCCGCGGGGGCCGCCGACGGGAGCGCGGCGAGCTTCTCCGGGTCCCGGCCGCCGGCAACGGGCCTCACGCCCGACCGAAGGGCCTCGGCGACGGCGAGCCGCCCGGTATATCCCGTGGCGCCGTAGATGAGCAGTTTCGATTCTCGCATGTCCCCAAACTACGGAGCGACTCGCCATGCGTCTGCTGCTGTTCAGCGACCTGCACACCGATCTTGCGGCCGCCGCGTCGATCGTCGAGCGGGCCGCCGACTTCGACGTGGTCGTCGGCGCCGGCGATTTGGCGGTGAAACGGCGCGGCCTGGCCGGGATCGTCGAAGTCCTGGCCGCGATCGAGACCCCCACCGTCCTCGTGCCCGGAAACGGCGAGTCCGCCGAGGAACTCTCCGAGGCGTGCGACGGCTGGCCGGCGGCTCATGTCCTGCACGGCACGGGCGTCGAGATCGGCGGCATGCCCTTCTTCGGCCTCGGCGGCGGAGTGCCGGTGACCCCGTTCGGCGCCTGGAGCTACGACTTCACGGAAGACGAAGCCCGGGACCTCCTCGCGCCCTGCCCCGAGGGCGCCGTGCTCGTGTCCCACTCCCCTCCGCTCGGCCACGCGGACACCGCCGCGTCGGGCCGGCACGTGGGCAGCACAGCCGTCCTCGAAACCATCGAACGGACCCGTCCCCGCCTCGTCGTCTGCGGCCACATCCACGACTCCTGGGGCCTCCGCTCCCGGGCTGGCAACACCCCCGTCGTGAACGCCGGTCCCAAGGGGATCGAATGGCTCCTCGAGTGACCCGGGAGTGTCGGGAGACGTCAAGTGGACAATGAACCGGGACAGTGCCCCGTAACGGGGTGAATGAATACTCGGCTGAGGCAGCGGAATGAGACGCTTGACCAGGTGCTTCGACTTCATTCGGTCCCACGGGACGGTGGTTGCGGTGTTCGGGTTGTCGGCCGCCGGAGGCGCGGACCTGATGGGCCAGGAGCCGGACTGCGGCGGGCGCGGCGTGCTCCGGGTGGTCGTGCTCGACCAGTCCGGGTCGGTTCCGATTCCCGGGGCGACGGTCGTCCTGCGGTGGACCGAATCGGAAAGTGCGCGAAGGCCGGTGCGCGAGGACGCCGGACCCGACGGGCGACTCATCCTGTGCGCCCCGCGGGACGCCCAGCGGGCCACCGTGTGGGCCGAGTTCGGGGACGCGTCGAGCGACGAGGCCGTGGTTCCCATCGCCGCCGGGACGTCGCGCGAGGCGAGACTCCTGCTTCACCTGGGCGAAGTGCGGACGGGACGCCTGATCGGCGAGGTGCGAGACGCTCTCACTGAGAAGCCCGTCGCGGCGGCGGCGGTGTCGGTCCCGGGCCGGGCCGAGGTGGCCGAGACCAACCGAATGGGCCGGTTCATTCTGAGCGGCGTCCCGGTGGGCGTTCACGAGCTTTCGGTGCGGCATCTGGGTTACGCGCCCATTTCCCACGAAGTGACGGTATCGCGCGGCATTACCACCGAGGTCGAGGTCGGGCTGGTTCCGGAGCCGATGGAGATGGCCCCGATCGTGGCCACGGCGGCGAGGTCCCGCCGGCTGGAGGTCAAGGGATTCTACGAGCGCAAGTACTGGGGCGAACTCGTCAGCGGAGGCACCTTCTTCACCGCCGCCGACATCGAGCGTCGCAACCCCGCGCTCATCTCGCAGATGATCGCCGATGCGCCGGGAGTCCGTTTGGAATGCGGCATTCGGCACGATAGCTGCATGATTCTAAACGCACGGGGGACATCGGGTTTCGTGCCCGGCGGCTGCTTGATGAGCATCTACGTCGACGGTGTTCGGCTGCGGGTACGGGCGACACGCCGAGACACGGTTGACGACTTCGTGAGGCCAACTGAGATCGCGGGGGTCGAAATCTACATGGGAGCCGCATCCCTTCCCGGGGAGTTCAGCGGATCCGATTCCGGGTGCGGGGTCGTCGCCATCTGGACGAAGTAGTCCGGCCCAACCGGCTCGCGCAGGCACTCAGCTCCGGGCGGCCCGCTCCTCGCCGATGGTCTCCGGCACGGGGATGCCGAAGGCAAAGCCCTCCAGCCTGGCCACGGATGTGCGCGTCCCGGCCACTTCCTTGCGGAGTTCAACGATCTCGCCGCGCAGGCCCTTGATCTCGCTCCGCATCTCGCCGCGCAGGCTCTTCATTTCGCCCCGCACCTCGCCGTGCCGGCCGTGGATCTCACCGCGCAGCTCGTCCCGGACGCCGTGGATCTCGGTCCGAAGTTCATCCCGGACGCCGTGGATCTCGGTCCGAAGCTCGTCCCGGAAGCCTTGGATCTCCCCCCGCAGCTCGCCCCGGACGCCTTGGATCTCCCCCCGCAGCTCATCGCGCAGCCCATCGCACCTGCCGACGATCTCGCTCTTCACCTCCACGCGGGTATCGGCCAGCTCCACGCGGGTATCGGCGAGGTCGCCGGCCAGCCGGTCGAACTTGCCGTCGAGCTTGCGGGAGTTCCACTCCAGCCTCGCGCCCACGCCGAGGATGGCCACGACCACGGTGATGATTCCGATCACATCAAGTCCCATTTCCACGAACGTCCCTGCCGAAGGTTCATGGTTCGGCGCCGTCCCGGCACCGCTACCAACGCCAACCTCCGGCCGCGTATCAATGTGGGGTCAACCGGGAATCCGGTTCAAGCGGAGCCCCGTCCCCGCCTCGTCGTCTGCGGCCACATCCACGACTCCTGGGGCGTCCGCTCCCGAGCCGGTCACACGCCGGTCGTGAAGGCCGGTCCCGGCGGGATCGAATGGCGTCTCGAAAGTCGCGGAATGCCCCGAAACCCGGTAGATTAGAGGGTCTTACCGAGTGCGGCCGGGCTCCCCCGGAGCTGCCATTGGTCGCCGCGTCCTCGAGGATCTCGAAAACGCCAGTTCCAGCGGGAATCCATGACCACCGAGAGCATAGAACGCGTCGAGCAGAGACCGCTCGAAGAAGAAATGCGCGAATCGTTCATCGACTACTCGATGAGCGTCATCGTACAGCGCGCCCTTCCCGACGTCCGCGACGGTCTGAAGCCGGTCCACCGGCGGATCCTGTACGCGATGCACGAGGCCGGCCTCGGCCCGACCCGGCCCTACAGAAAGAGCGCGACCGTCGTCGGCGACGTGATCGGAAAATACCACCCGCACGGCGATTCGGCGGTCTACGATTCGCTCGTCCGGATGGCCCAGGAGTTTTCGCTCCGTTATCCGCTCGTCGACGGGCAGGGCAACTTCGGGTCCGTGGACGGCGACTCCGCCGCGGCCTATCGCTACACCGAGGCCCGGCTGCACGGGTTCGCGAGCGAACTGCTCGGCGATATCGACAAGGACACGGTCGACCACACGCCGAACTTCGATGATCGGCTGCAGGAACCGACGGTGCTGCCCTCCGCGCTCCCCAACCTCCTCGTCAACGGCTCGTCCGGCATCGCGGTGGGCATGGCCACGAACATCCCCCCGCACAACCTCCGCGAGGTGGCCGCGGCCTGTCACCGCCTCATCGAGGTGCCCGACACGACGCTCGACGAGCTGATGGAGATCATCCGCGGTCCCGACTTCCCGACGGGGGGCACGATCTTCGGCGGGGCCGGGATCCGCGAAGCCTACCGGCTGGGCCGCGGCCGGGTCGTGATGCGCGCGAAGGCCGACATCGAGGAGGGACGGGACGGTCGCGACCGCATCATCGTCCGCGAGATCCCCTTCATGGTGAACAAGACCCGCCTCATCGAGCAGATCGCGGGTCTCGTGCGCGACAAGAAGGTCACGGACATCTCCGACCTCCGCGACGAGTCCGACCGCGACGGGATCCGGGTCGTCATCGAACTGAAACGCGATGCGGTGCCGCAGATCGTCCTGAACCAGCTCTTCAAGGGCACGCAGCTGCAGTCCACCTTCGGCGTCATCATGCTCGCGCTCGTCAACGGCGAGCCGCAGGTGATGGATCTCAAGACGATGCTCGGGCACTTCCTCGAGCACCGGCACGAGGTCGTCGAGCGGCGGACGCGCTTCGAGTACGGCGTGGCGAAGGACCGGGAACACGTCCTCGAGGGGCTCAAGGTCGCGGTCGACCACATCGACGAAGTCATCCGCATCATCCGCGCCTCCCCCGAGACCGAGGTCGCGGGCGCGGAACTCCGGTCGGCCTTCGATCTCAGCCAGCGCCAGGCCGACGCGATCCTGAACATGCGGCTCGCGCGCCTCACGGGCCTCGAAATCGAGAAACTCGAGGAGGAGTTGGAGAAGGTCCGCGCGCGCCGGCAGGAACTCGAGACCATCCTCGCCTCGCGCGCCCGGCGGATGGAGATCGTCGGGGAGGAGCTTTCGACCCTCGTCGACAAGTTCGGCGACGAGCGCCGCACCGAGATCGTGCCCGACACCTCGGACCTCACGGACGAGGACCTCATCGCGGAAGAGCGGATGGTCATCACCGTCTCGCACTCGGGTTACATCAAGCGCATCGAGCCTGCGGTCTACCGGGCGCAGCGGCGCGGCGGGCGCGGGATCGCGGGCATGGGCACGAAGGAAGAGGACTGGGTCGAGCACCTCTTCCTCGCCTCGACCCACGACTACCTCCTCATCTTCACGACCGCGGGCCGCATGTACTGGCTCAAGGTGTACCAGATCCCGCTTGCACGCCGGACGGCGCGCGGGAAACCGATCGTGAACCTGCTGAGGATGGAGAAGGGCGAGAAGATCGCCTCCATCGTCAGGGCGCGCGAGTTCTCGGCCGACCGCTTCCTCATCTTCGCGACACGCCGGGGCCTCGTGAAGAAGACCAGCCTCGCCGCGTATCGGAATGTGCGTGCGCCGGGGCTGCGGGCCATCAACATCCTCGAGGACGACCGCCTCATCGATGTGAAATTGAGTGACGGCTCGAACGATGTGATTCTCGCCACGCGGCGCGGGATGGCGATCCGTTTCTCGGAGAGCGACGCCCGGGAGATGGGACGAGTGGCCCAGGGCGTGCGCGGTATCCGGCTCTCGGACGATGACACCGTCGTAGGGCTCGTGGTCGCCCGGCGCGGCGGCTCTCTCCTGACCGCTACAAAGCTCGGGATGGGGAAACGGAGCGAAGTCGACGACTACCGGATCCAGAGGCGCGGCGGCAAGGGTCTCATCAACCTCAAGCCCACGGAGAAGTCGGGCCTCGTCGCCGCGGTGCGGGAGGTGACGGACGACGACGAGTTGATGTTCGTGACCCGGAACGGCGTCATCAACCGGCAGCCGGCGGAGGGGATTCGCGTAATCGGACGCAATACAATGGGGGTGCGGCTCGTTTCCCTCGACGAGGGGGACGAACTCGTGGACGTCGCGAGCCTGATCGATCCGATCGGCGCGGATCCGGCGGCGGACGACGATGTCGAGGCCGATGCTGTTGACGGTGCCGAGGCCGGCGACGTCGAGGGCGGTGCTGACGTCGAGGCCGGCGACGTCGAGGCCGCCGAGTGACCGGCGCGACCGCGACCCTCGTTTCACTCGCCGACGTCGAAGCCGCGCACGAGCGGATTCGCGGAGCGGTCCGGCGCACGCCGCTGATCCCCGCCCCGTTCCCTCGGGCGGGCGGGCGCGGCGCGACCGATGCGCCGGACGGCGTGTGGCTGAAGTGCGAGAACCTCCAGCGCGTCTCCGCCTTCAAGGCGCGCGGCGCGTACAACTACGTGAGCCGGCTCTCGCCGGAGGAACGGGCCGCCGGGCTCCTCACCTACTCGTCCGGCAATCACGCGCAGGCGGTGGCGTGGACCGCCCGGGCGTTCGGCGTGCCGGCGCGGATCGTGATGCCCGTCGATGCCCCGGACGTGAAGCGGGAGGCGACGATTGCCCTCGGGGCGGAGGTCGAACTCGAAGGCACGACGTCGTCCGAGCGCAAGGCGCGCGCCGAGCAGATTCAGCGGGAACTCGGCGGGACGATGGTGCCGCCGTTCGACGACCCGGACATCATCGCGGGGCAGGGGACCGTGGCGCTCGAGGTCATCGAGCAACTCGGCTCCCGGGAACCGGGGATGGTGCTGGCTCCGATCGGCGGCGGCGGGCAGCTGTCGGGCGTCGCCGCCGTCGTGCGGCGGCGATGTCCGGAGGCCGAAGTGATCGGCGTCGAGCCCGCGGGGGCGGCCTCGATGCTGCGCTCGATCGAGCACGGCGCGCCCGTCACCCTCGACCGCGTATCCACCGTCGCCGACGGCCTCAAGCCGGTACGCCCCGGCGACCTCACCTTCGCCCACTGCCGCGACCTGGTGGACCGCGTCATCACGGTCGACGACGAGGCGATCCGGGACGCCGTGCGCTGGCTCTTCGGCCTGCGGCTCGTGGTGGAGCCCTCCGGAGCGGCCACGGTGGCCGCGCTGCTCAACAGCGCCGTGGCACCCGCGGCACGGGGAGAGACCGTGGCGATCCTCTCCGGCGGCAACATCGAGCCCGCGCTCCTCGCGGACTGGATCGGCGGTTGATGGTCTCCAACGGGGCTGGCGCCTCGAAGCTCGTGTTGTTCGACATCGACGGGACGCTCGTGCACGCGGCGGGGGTCGGCCGCTCCGCCATCGAGGGCGCGATGATCGAAGTGTACGGGACACCCGGACCCATCGACGACCTCCCCTTCGACGGGATGACGGACCCTCAGATCGTGCGCACGCTCCTCCGCGCCGAAGGCCTGTCGGAGGACGAGATCGCGCCGGGGTTCGACCGGCTCTGGCCCGTGTACGCGGCGCGGCTCGAAGACGAAATCGACGAGCGGCGCGACCGGATGCGCCCGACGCCGGGCGTCCCCGAGATCCTCGATGCGCTCGAGGCGGAGGGCGCGGCGCTCGGCCTCCTGACGGGCAACATCGTCGCCGGCGCCGAGGGAAAGCTGTCGGCGGTCGGGCTCTGGCGCCGCTTTCCGTTCGGCGCCTTCGGCTGCGACGACGCGGACCGGAACCGCCTGCCGCCCATCGCGCTCGAGCGGGCCTTCCGCCATACGGGGACGCGGTACGGCCCCGGCCGCACCTGGATCGTCGGGGACACGCCGCACGACATCGAGTGTGCCCGCGGGTCCGGCCTGTTCGTGCTCGCCGTGGCCACCGGACGCTTCTCCGTGGACGATCTTCGCCGGGCCGGCGCCGACGAAGTCCTTCCTTCGCTCCGGGACACCGGCCGCGCGATGTCGGCTCTGGCACGCGCATGAACCGGGACTCGAAAGGCGACCCGAAGGCCTATCGATTCGATGTCCGCCTCGCGGGCGAGCCGGTGCGGCCGCAGGTCTCCGTCGTCTGTTCGCCGGCCGGGGTTCACTTCGAGGACCGGCAGATCCCGCTCGCATCCGTCTTCTGGGTATCGAGGCGGGCCGGCCTCATTCTCGTCTTCGCCCGGCAGGAATCCGTCGCCTTCTTCGGGGAGAGCGGAGACCTGGAGGACTTCGCCCGCAGCGTGGAACGGGGGAGCGACGTGGCGGGCCGGCGATCCCTTCTCCGACCGCTGGCCGCGGACGTCGTCGTGTGTACCGCCGGCACCGAGATCGCCGGGACGATCGGCGACGCGCCCCTCGAGGGGCTTTACCTCGCGGTGTTCACGCGGCGGGGGCTGCATCTCTTCGCCGAAGAGCACGAGTACACCCTTAGCTGGCCGACCGAGCACGCGGCCGAGGCCGCCGCCGACGCTGATGGAGATGGCCGTCCCGTCCTCGAACTCGCCAAGGGGGACGCGTCCTTCGAGATTCGCTATCTCTTCCCGGAGGAAATCCGCGCCGTCCTGGAGGTCGCCGGCTCCGTCCCCGCGCCTCCGGACACCGACGACGCCCTGGAGATGTTCGACAAGGGGGAAGTCGCACGCCCGGTGCGGACGCGGCTGCCCGATTTCTCCGTGGGCGCGGACACGCTGCAACGGGTGTGCGAGGCGGCGGTCGACCGCGTGCGGATCGACCCTTCGATCGGCGAGAGCTTCGATCGGCGCTACTTCGAGCGGCACTTCCGGACGCTCGGTGAGATGGCGCTCGGGCCCCTCATGCTGCGGCGCTCCGCCGCGCTCGAAGCCGACTCCGTCGCCGGCGCCGTTCAGGCCATGGATGCGGAGCAGATGCGGCAGGACGCGATCGCCGCGTTTCGGGGTGTCACCGAAGAGTTGGCGCGAGTGTACGCGGCCGAAGTACAGGCGATCGTCAGGACCAGGCGTCTCGACCGGGACAAGGGCGAGAAGGCGTTGGCCGCCGCGGGCGAGCCCGCCTTGCGGGAGACGACGTCAAAGTACATCGATGCCCTGAGCCCGGCGTTCGACGCCACCCTGGCCCGGCAGCAGCTCCTCCTGCAGCAGTTGCACGCGCGCGATCTCGCGCCGCCGGAGGCGGAGGAAGCGAGCGTCGAGGAGGCGATCCGGGCCTGGAAGGACGAGGTGACGAAGCTCGACCGGGCGTACGTGTCCGCGGCCGAGGCGGCGCTCGTCGAAATCGGGGCCCTGTGGTCCGATCGCATGATCCCCGGCCTCCGGGCGCTGGCAGCCCTTCGCGCCCGGCGCTTGTCGAAGCGGGGCCGATGGGCGATTCTCGCGATAGTGGCGTTCTTCGCCGCTGCAGCGCTGGCCTGGCTGGCCCGCGACCTGATTTAGGACAGGGAGTACGACAGATGGCAAGGAAGATGGCACAACAACAGAGCGCTCCTCCGCGCAAGAACCGGTGGTTCCCGATCGCCCTGGTCGTCATCGTGGCCGCCGGCGGGTACTGGCTCTTCGTGGGAGGCGGACAGGGCGGCTCGGGTCCGCCCGCGACGCACCCGGACCTTCTCGAGGTCCTGGCCGAGGCCGAGCCCGATGCGTCCGTCGGCGTGCCGATCGGGCCCGAGTCCGCGCCGATCACGATCGAGGAGTTCTACGACCCTTCCTGCCCCTACTGCGCGAGTTTCGCGGGCTTCGCCGGCAAGCTGCTGCGCCAGAACTACGTCGAGACCGCGAACGCTCCCGTGCGCTGGGTCTCGTACGACTACATGGTCGGTTTCCCCAACTCCGTCGCGGCCTCGCTGGCCGCGCGCTGCGCGGGTGAGCAGGGACTCTACTGGCCGGTGCACGACCTCATCCTCTCCCGCCAGACGCAGTGGTATCAGCTCGGCGACCCCGCCAACGCCATCGCCGAGATCGCGACGCAGGCCGGCGTCGATGCCGATGCCTGGAACGCGTGCATGCGCGAGCGCCGCCCCCTCGAGGATATCGCCAGGTCGCATCAGTTCGGCGTGTCGCGCGGGGTGAACTCCACCCCCACGCTCTTTGTCGACGGCGTGCGGGTGGACCTCCAGGGCGTGGAACCCTACACGCACATCGAGGGCCTCATCCAGGCCCGGATCGAGGCGCTCTCCTCCGGGGACGATCCTTCGGAGAGCGAAGAGGGAGCACCGTAACCCATGAGTGAGTTGAACCGGCGCCGGGGGATCGCGCTCCTGGCGCTGGCCGGGCTCTTCCTCTCCACCTACCTCTTCCTCTACGCGCTCGGCTACTACGGCGAGCTTGCGTGCGGCGCGGGCGGCTGCGATCTCGTGCAGGGGTCGCGCTGGGCCCGCTTCCTCGGATTCCCCGTGGCCGGCTGGGGCGTGGGCTGGTACGTGGCCGTGTTCGGCGTCTCGATGCTGGGGACCCGGGACGGCATCGGCGCCGCGGGCTGGATCCCGCGCGTGCTGGCCGTGCTCGCCCTGGGCGGACTCGCCTTCACGATCTACCTCACGGCGCTGGAACTCTGGGTCATCCACGCCATCTGCCGCTGGTGCGTGGGAAGCGCCGTCATCACCCTCGGCATCTTCCTCCTCACCCTCCCCGACTTCCGCGCGCTCCGTCGCCCGGGCTGACGCGCCCGGGCCGGATCAGGAGCCTGGGGGGCGAAGTTCGTTCCAGCGTTCGATGAACGCCACCGCGGCTCCGACGAAGATCTCGGTGGCGATTCGGCCGCGTTCCACGGTGGCTCCGGCCGGATGACGCGTGCCCCACACGCCCGTGGACGACATCTCCGCGGACGATGTCCCCTTGCCGGTCGACTCGTCCTTGAGTCCCTCGGCGAGGAACACCGCAAGCGCCGTCGGATCGCCCGCCAGCACATCGGGGAGCATCGCCTCCAGGTGCGCCGGCATCGTGACCTCCGCCGGGATCGCCGCCTCGATGTCCACCAGCGTCGGCATGAGGTAGAGCGAACTCGAGGTCTCGGGTGTCCCGCCGTGACGGTCGAGTTCGTCGGGCGGCGGCGTCGGGACGGAGGCCATCCGGTCCCGATCCCGGAACGGCCCCGACACCGCGCCCAGATCGACCGCGATCCCCGCCGTCTCCTGGTTGATGCGGTCCACGATGAACGTCGTGATGGCGCGGTTCCCGCCGTGCGCGTTCAACATCAGGAAGCGCTTGAATCCGTGCGCGATGAGGCTCTTCACCGCCTCGACGTACACCTCCTGTATGAGCGTGGAGGGCAGCGTGATCGTCCCCTCGAACCCCATGTGATACGGGGACTGTCCCGGCAGGAGGATCGGAGCCACGAGGACGTCGGCCTGCTGCGCCACGAGCTTCGCCTGCTCGACGCCGTTCAGGTAGTCGGTGCCGATCGGAAGGTGGTTGCCGTGCTGTTCCAGCGCGGCGACCGGGATCAGGACCATGTCGCTGCGCGCGAGAAAGTCCCGCACCTCCGGCACGGTCATGTGGGGCAGGTAGTTCTTCACCTTCTCCTGCGTCCACAGCGGATTCGTCTGCGGGTTCGCCTGCGCGACGGCCGCGTGGGCGGCCGCCGCCGGAGCGAGGGCAAGGGACAGGAAGACGGGCAGAGATCGTCGCATGGGACCTGCTCCTGTCAGAGGGTCACGCGGCCCCCGGGGTCTCAGGCGGTGGCGCGCCAGAACCCTTCCAGCGCCTCTCCGTCCGGCGAGGCGCGCAGCTTGTCGAAGGCCCGGTTCCGGATCTGCCGGATGCGCTCGCGGGTCACGCCGAGGAGCGAGCCGATCTCCTCCAGCGTCATCTCCTCGCCGTCGTCGAGGCCGTAGTAGAGGACGAGGATCTTCCGCTCGCGCTCCGTGAGGTAGCGCTCGAACATCCTCTCCAGGAACTCCCGGCGCGCCTGGTCCTCGACATCCTCCTCGATGTCCGCGTCGTCCATCCCCGAGAAGCGCTCCCCGAAGGACGCGCTGTCGCGGTCGGACTTGTCGAGCGGCGCGTCGAGGCTGAGCTCGGCCGAGGCCACGCGCCGCAGCGCGCGCACCGTCTCCACCGGCTCCTCCATCTCCTCGGCGATCTCACGGTCCGTCGGTGAGCGTCCCAGCTTCTGCGTGAGCGCCGTCTCCGTCCGGGAGAGCTTGACGAGATTAGAGTTCTGGTTCAGCGGGATGCGCACGGAGCGGGTCTGTTCAGCCAGCGCCTGCAGCACCGTCTGCCGAATCCACCACACCGCGTAGGAGATGAACTTCACGCCCTTGTCGGGATCGAACTTCTTGACGGCCTTGAGCAGACCTTCGTTCCCGATGCAGACGAGTTCGGCCAGGTTGAGCCCCCGGCCCTGGTATTTCTTCACATACGAGATCACGAACCGCAGGTTCGCCGTGACGAGGCGCTCCGCCGCGTGGCGGTCGCCGGCCCGCGCCTTGCGCGCGATCTCCCGCTCGATCTGCGGGTTCTCGATGAGCGGATAGCGCTCGACATCCTGCAGATACTGGTCGAACGAGTCGAGCGCGTGCGTGTCGAAGAACATGCGTCGGCTGGTAGCCGTCTTCGCCATATGAAATCCGAATCCTGACCCGGGTCGGTTGTCGAAAACTATCGTCGCGGGGCGGGCCAACCGGAACTCCGCCCCGCCACGGTTCGATCCGATCGCCCTTGATACAAACTTGAAATAATAGAGAAAATCAGAGCGAACCGCACGTTTTCCCGACAGCTGTTACCCCGGACCCCCCGCCCGGGCTCCCTCGCCGCCCCGGCCCGAAGCCGCGGCCGCCATGCGTTCGCGACGCCGCAGGCGGAGGAGATACCAGCAGAGGGAGGCCCAGGTGATCCCGTATCCGGCGCCGATGAACAGCCAGTGATCGTTCATACCCGGTTCACCCTTCCTCCGGTCCCGACAGTTCGAGTTCGAGTTCCGTTGCAGCCAGCCGGTATCGCCGCAGCCACAGGTAGGCGAACGCGAGCGTGTAGGCGACGAATCCGAGCAGCATCACGAGCCCGTACGCGCTCCACATGGACTGCGGTGAGGACGGGGGCTGGTGCAGGCTCCGCCACCAGAACACCGACAGGTACACGATCGGGACCTGGACGAAGGCGATGAGACCGATCACCGCCGCCCAGCGCGCTCGCCGGTCCGGATCCTCCGTCATCGATCGCACGACGAGGTATCCCGTATAGATGGGTACGAGGAGCGCCGTGGTCGTGACGCGCGGGTCCCACGCCCACCAGATCCCCCAGGTGGGCCGGCCCCAGAGCGTGCCGAGGATGAGGGTGAGGACGGCTGCGAGCACCCCGAGTTCCGCGGCGGAGACCGCGAGGAGGTCCCACTTCAGTTGGCGCTGCACGAGATAGAGGATGCTCATGAGGAAGACGACGAAGAACGCGAGCATCATCACCCACGCGACCGGCACGTGGACGTAGAGGAGGCGCTGGACCTCGCCCTGCAGCGCGTCGGCGGGCAGGACGGCGAGTCCGAGCACGCTTCCGACCGCGATGAGGGCGATCGAAACCCATCCGAGCATGGTCAGTTTGTTCATGAGACCCGCATCACTCCTCGAGGACGACGGGGAAGATCCACAGACAGACCACGAACAGTATCACGTCGTAGGACGCGAGTAACCTCAGCCAGCCGCCGGCCCGTCCGAGCGGGTCGCCGGCGAGGAACGCTTCGGTCGCGCCGACGCTCCCGAGGACGACGGGGACGAGGGCGGGGAAGAGGAGGAGCGGCAGCAGGAGTTCGCGCGCCCGGAGGTGGACGGTGAGGGCGGAGAAGAAAGTCCCGATGACGGAGAAGCCGAAGGTGCCGAGGACGGCCACGAGGAGGAGCGGGCCGGCCTGCGCGGTGAAGTCGACCTGGTACAGGATCGCGGCGGCGGGGAAGAGGACGACCTCGAGCGCGGCGAGCACGACGAGGTTGCCGGCCAGCTTTCCCAGGTAGATCGCGCGCACGTCGCCGGGATAGAGCCGCAGCAGGCGGGTCCCGCCCGCGAGTTCCTCGTTCTGAAACGTCCGGCCGAGGGAGAGGGTGCCGGTGAAGACGATCGCCACCCAGAGGAGGCCGCCGGCGAGCCGACCGAGCAGGTCGTTGTCCACCCCGATGGCGAAGCTGAACATGAAGAGGACGAGCGCGGCGAAGGAGAGCATCGCCGTGAAGCCCTGCCGCGTGCGGGTCTCCGACAGGATGTCCTTCCACAGGATGGCGGCGGCGCGCCGCGGGAGGTCGCTCATGCGGTCACGTCGTCCACCCGGCCGCCGACCAGCCGCACGACGTCGTCGGCGTGTCGGCTCGCGTCCTCGACCCGGTGCGAGGCGATGACCACGGCGGCGCCGGCGTCGCGCCACCCGCGGACCGCGTCGTGGACGAGTCCCACGCCGTCCTCGTCCAGGCTCACGAAGGGTTCGTCGAGCAGCACCAGCTCGAGCGGACGGAGCCGGAGCCGCGCGAGTTCGAGGCGCTTGCGCATCCCGGTCGACCAGCCCCGCACGGGGAGGTCCGCCGCCCCGCGGAGATCGAACGCGGCGAGCGCGTCCCGCAGGTCGTCGTCCGTGGCGTCCGTCCCGGACATGCGGGCCGCGAAGCGCAGGTTCTCGACCCCGGTCAACTCCTCGTAGGCGTGCCCGCCGGCCGTCATGAACGCGGCCCCCGTCCGGATCTCGTCCCCGCCCGCGGGGAGGGTGTGACCCAGAACCTCCAGCCGGCCCGCCGTCGGCTTGAGCAGCGTCGAGATGAGGCGGAGGAGCGTCGTCTTGCCCGTCCCGTTCGCGCCGAGCAGCGCGACGACCGCGCCTCGCGGCACCGTGAGGTCGACCCCGCGGAGCGCCCAGCGGCGCCCGAAGCGCCGTGTGACGCCCTCCGCCGCGACCGCGAGGCTCACCGGCCCGCCCTCCCGCTGCGCACCGCCGGACCACGCACCGCTCGCCTGCGCCCGGCCCGGCTGCGCGCTGTTGGCCGATTGCGGGGGGCGCTCATACGTTCCGCCGCATGGAACTCGACCGGATCGCCCGTCTCGCCGGAGGCGGGGGCGGCAAGGTGCTGCTCTACGTGCTCGACGGACTGGGCGGGCTGCCGCGCGAGCCCGGGGGGCCGACCGAACTCGAGGCCGCCCGCACGCCGCACCTCGACGAACTCGCCCGCGCCGGGACGTGCGGCCTCCACGACCCCGTTGCGCCGGGCATCACCCCGGGCAGCGGCCCCGGCCACCTGGCCCTGTTCGGCTACGATCCCCTCGTGTACGAGATCGGCCGCGGCGTGCTCGAAGCCCTCGGCATCGAATTCCCCCTTCGACCGGGCGACATCGCCGTGCGCGCCAACTTCTGCACCCTCGACGCCCGCGGCCGGGTGACCGATCGCCGCGCGGGCCGCATCCCGTGCGAGGAAGCCGCCCCCCTGGCCGCCCGGCTCAACGGCATCGAACTCGACGGCGCCCGCTGTACGGTGCGTCACGTGAAGGAGCACCGCTTCGTCCTCGTCCTGCACCCCGACGCCCCGGCGGGCGACGCCGTGAACGACACCGATCCCGGCATGACCGGCCGGCCGCCGCACGCCCTCGCCGCGCGGAACGCGGAAGCCGAACCCACGGCGCGGCTCCTCGCGGCGTGGCTCGAAGCGGCCGCGGAGCGGCTCACCGGCCAGCCGCAGGCGAACATGGCGCTCCTGCGCGGCGTCTCCAGCCAGCCCGACTGGCCCCGCTTCCCCGACGTATTCGGGATGCGGGCCACGGCCGCCGCGGCGTACCCGATGTACCGCGGCGTCGCACGCCTCGTCGGCATGGACGCGCGCACGGTGCCCGCGGGCGCCCCGCCACTCGTCGACGCCCTGAAGGCGCGGTTCGCCGAGCACGATTTCTTCTTCCTCCACTTCAAGCCTCCCGACAAGGCCGGAGAAGACGGCGACTTCGACCGCAAGGTAGCCGCCATCGAGGAAGCGGACGCCATCGTCCCCGATCTCGTCGGCGCGGGCCCCGACGTCATCCTCGTGACCGGCGACCACTCGACCCCCTCGATCATGAGCAGCCACAGCTGGCACCCCGTGCCCTTTCTCCTCCACGGCAGCCCGGCCCGCACCGACGCCGCCACCACCTTCGGCGAGACCGCCTGCCGCGCGGGCGCCCACGGCCGCGTCCGAGGCTGCGACCTCATGCGCCTCGCCGCCGCCAGCGCCGGTCGCCTCGCGAAGTTCGGAGCCTAGCCGGAACGACCGAATCCGTACAGCCCAAGCGGGTTCCCGGCGATTCCGACGCCTCCCATCCGCCCCGGCGCCGATTCGAATTCGAGCGAAGCTCGACGCCTGGTGGACGGGGAGTGCCCGGCACGTGAGATTTGTGCGCGATGGGGTTCGGGCTGCTTGAGACGGGGGTTGGATGATCGGTGCCACGGCGACGGGCTCTGCGCGGTCGCGCGGCCGCGGAGTCACGCGGCGCCTGAAGTTCATGGCGTTCGCGCTGAGCGTCGCGTCGCCGATGGGGGCGGCGGGTCAGGAACCGGGCCGGGTGGCGGGCGTCGTCCGCGCCGAGGACACCGGCGTACCCGTCGAGGGCGCCGCGGTTCGGCTGGCGGGAGCGGACGTCGTGGTGGCGGAAACCGTCACCGGCCCGGGTGGCACCTTCGCCTTTGAAGGCATCGCGCCGGGCGAATATGTGCTCGGTGTGCGTCGCATCGGCTTCGCCGCGTACAGCGTGCCGCTGGAGATGGGCGCTGACGGGCTGGCTCCGCTCGATGTGCGGCTGTCATTGGATCCAGTGGAGTTGGAGCCGCTGGAGGTGGACGTCGAGGGTCGGCCGCTCCGCCTGGTCGAGACGGGCTTCTACGACCGCATGGAGGAGGGCTGGGGCACGTACTTCGAGCCCGAGTGGATCAGGACCCGACGCGCGGGATTCATCCGGCTGACGGATTTCGTGTCGAACCTGCAGATGCGGGCGCCCCTGTCCCGCTGTCCCAAGGTGCCGGTCTACTACGACCGGCGACTCATCGGCGAAGCTGATGGCTGGGGGACCCGTCGCCCACGGTCGATCAACTCGGCGGGTACGCACCGGTCCGCCATCGAGCCGCCCGAGCAGCTGCTGGACCAATTGTCCGTGACGGATCTGGGCGCTGCCGAATTGTATCCTACTTCATCTCCCATTCCGCTATTCGCTCTCAACGACACCACGATCAGCTGCGGCGCCATCATCCTGTGGTCCGACTGGATGGCGCAGATGGGGAGAATAGTCCCGCAGATCGAAGTGAAGCTCTGTGAACCGGCCGGCCGTGCCGGCGAGGTGACGCTCGACGGGACGGTCGAGGACCGGCTCACCGAGGTGCGGCTCCCGGCGGCCCGCATCCAGGCGTCGTTCGCGCCAGCCGGCGAGCGTGGGCTCCATGAACTCCGCGAGATCGAGGTGCGGTCCGACTCGACGGGCCGCTTCCGGCTCTGTGACCTTCCGTCCGGCGCCGATGTCACGCTGTCGCCCTCCTACGGCCTCCATCAGGGCGAGGCTGCGACGCTCCGCGTCGAACCCGGCGTGGTGGCTCGCCTGGTTGTGCCCGTGACTCTGCCGGGAGCGGTGGTCGGGCGGGTCGTGAACGGGAACACAGGGCGGGGGTTCTCCGCGGTACCCGTCGTGCTGGTCGGCGCCGACGTCCGATCCGTGACCGACGGCGGCGGCCGCTTCGCGATGGAGAACCTGCCGCCCGGCTCGTACCAGGTGCGGGCCGAGTGCGGCGGCTTCGAGTCGCCGACGCAGAGGGTCGTCGTCTCGGAGGCGCAACAGGCCCGGGTCCTCCTCGTCCTGGAGCCCGAAGACCCCGGCCGCGATCTGCGCCGCTGCGACAACTGACGCGCCAACTCACTGACCTTCACGGCATGACCCGGCACGCACGCATGAAAACGATTCCGTCCGCAAGGCGAGTCGTGCTCTGCATGGTCACGCTCGGCGTCGCCGGCTGTGACAGTGCCGCGGAATCGGACGGGGCGGCGAGAACGCTTCCGGTCGTGACGGCCACCCAGGTGCGGCAATTGACGGAGGCTGAGACCGCGGGGCCGTTGTTTCGGCCGGACCACGTGAGTCGAGTCGGCGATGATCTCTGGATTCTGGACGCCGGCAACTTCCGTATCGTGATTCGCACGCCCGACAGCTTGTACGCCGTTGGACGAGAGGGTGATGGCCCCGGCGAGTTTCGGCTGCCGCTGAGTCTGTCCCCGAACGTTACGGGCGGCGCGACCGTGTGGGATCGCATCGCGCAACGCCTGACGCGCTTTCGGCCGGACGCCGACGTTGAGGAGACCATCGCGGTGGAGCAGCGGCCCGGCAGGCTCGCGCGCGAGGTGTTCGACCTGGGCGATCGACGGCTCGTGATCTCCAGAGTCGCCCACGATGCGAGGAATCCGCCGGCGGAGGACGATGCGCCGCCCACCGTCATCGAGCTTGAGCACTTTGACTCTGATGCGATCGACACGGTCCGACACGTGCCGCTGTGGGGTCCTGTTGGAGTGTGGTCGGGCGATGGAGGGACGATGAGGGTGTCCGCATTCTCGCGGCCGTTCGATTCGCCTCCGCACGCGGATGTGAGCGCGGCCTGCGGCGGACTGGCGGCGGTCTCGGTTGGGGGAAGGGGACTTGAGATCGTCCTGCTCGACAGGTTCGGCGACGTGGCCGGCGAAATCCGGGACTCCCTGCGTGGCCCGAGAATCACGGAGCAGGAGGTGGATGCGTTCTTCTCGACGGTCTTTCCGGAGGCACTCGTGGAGGAGTTCGACCTCAGAAACCTCCTGCCCGTGCCGGAGCGGCATCCAGCCGTGCACGATCTTCAGTTCACGTCGGATGGCCGCGTATGGGCCCGGTTGGACCCGGAGTTCATCCTGCTCGAGGCGGATCGGCGGGAGCACAGCCGCTGGAGAGTGTGGACGGTCCGGAGGGTCGATGACGTCGTGGACATTTCTCCGCCCTCCGACGTTCTCCTGCCGCACCTGTTCACCCCAAACGAAGTCTCGCGGGACACGATCTGGGGTGTGCGGATCAACGAATTGGGAATCCACACGATCGAAGGCTTCGTGGTGGAAGACTGGATCGGCTCCGGGGCCTGCACGGCGGGGTAGCAAGACGTGACAACGCACGACACTCAGGCGTTCAGAGTACGTCGTGACGTTCGGAGACTGAGCACAAAACGGAAGTCGTACGGTGAGAAATCGGACAGCGAATAGTACGCGGCTCACGTGTCCAGGATCAGGATTCGTCGCTGTGGCAGGCCTGCTGGCATGTGGCGGGGACGTTGCACCCAGCGAGTCCGGGGCCGAGGGCCGGGAAGTCGTCGATGTCTCGGCATCGCTGGAGGCGCTCCTGGGTTCCGGCGTGCGAATCGGGGTGCACGTGGACCCGGATTCGGAGGCAGAGGCCTTCCTGCGGATACTCGACGCGCAGCTGACGCCGGATGGCCGCTTCATCGTGGTACTCGATGCGAGTCCCCCGTTCGTGCGCGTCTTCAACCCCGATGGATCGCTCGAAGCCGCCTTCGTTCCGCGCGGCGAGGGACCAGGCGAAGCCGAGAGCCCCGAGGCGCTGGCGGTCTCCAACGACCGCATCCTCGTGCTGGAACCGGGACGCGCGTCGGTACTCACCTTCGACGGGGAACTCATCGAGGACCGGGCGATCGATTTCTGGCCGACATCGGCGGCGCGTGGCTGCGCGGACGATTTTCTGGTCTACGGTCCCGGCGCCTACGGCGATGGGTCCATCGTCTGGCTCCGGTCGTTCCGGTTCCTCGAGGAGACTTCGGCTTCCATCCTCGAGGGCGCGAGTCCGGCCGAGTTGTCAGCCTACCGGAGCCGTGCCCGGGGCGGATCGAGCCGTCTCGCTCGTGCCGGGGGACTGGCCGTCCTCCACCACGACGCCCGGGATCCCCCGGAGACACTCACCCTGTCCTGTCTCGACGGCACGTTGACCGTGGACACCGTCCCGGAGTTCAAACGGCCCGTAGTCGGCAGGGAGCAATCCTTCACCGGCGGAGCGGCACGGCAACTCCAGCTCGGGAGCTACGTCTTCACGGGCGCCGCGATTCTCAATCAAACGCCGATTCTGTCCACGTGGTTGATCGTCGCGTCCGGAACGGCGTCCGGAACGCACTTCATCCCGGCTCGCGGCGGATCTCCCGCCTTCTACACCAGCAGCAGGGTCGCGCTACTGGAGGCGCAGCCCGGTCACGCGGTGCTCATCGAGGCCAGCTCTCCTGTCCCGCACATCATCATGGTGGACTACGATGCCTTCGTACGGGCGCTCGGCCTGGAGCCGCGGTAGGAGACGTTCCCGCGGGAACGTCTACCAAGTCAGGCGGCGCTGGGTGCCTCGTCGGAGTGTTCGATTCCCGCCCCGCCCATCGCGGTGCCCGTGCCCACGGTGATGACGCCGAAGATGAGGTCGTTGAAGAGGGCCTGCGCGTTGGCGAGATACCCGTGGATGAAGGGCGACAGCATGCTGTAGGCGCCGAGGGCGATGAGTCCCCAGCCGCTGATCCGGTTGATTCCAAGGTTGAAGGTGATGGTGACGACGAGGATGGAACCGCCGAGCACCACGCTGTGCCACCACAGGAAACCGAACGGATATCCCCAGATGAACGGGGCGCCCAGGAACCAGAGTCCCAGCGCGAGACCGACCCAGCGTGAGGCCATCGAACCTCTCTCCGAAGAAAACCGGATGAACCGTCGAACCGGCGCCTATGATGCGCGCCGGCAGGGGCAAAGGCAACGTCGCGCCGCCCGTCGCGAGGTGCCCGCCGCGGTCGGCTAGAGGCGGGTGCGGCGGAGGCGGTTCGCGTTCGTGACGACGGAGATCGAACTCAGCGCCATTGCGGCCTCCGCGATAACGGGGTGGAGGAGGCCGAGGAAGGCGACCGGGATCGCCACGACGTTGTAGACGTAGGCCCAGAAGAGGTTCTCGCGGATCTTGCGGAAGGTGGCGCGGGCGAGCTTCGTCGCGCGCAGCACGGAGCGCAGATCTCCCTGCACGAGGGTGATGTCCGCGGCCTCGATCGCGATGTCGGTGCCGGTCCCCACGGCGATGCCGACGTCGGCCGCCTTGAGCGCGGGGGCGTCGTTGATCCCGTCGCCCACGAAGGCCACGGTGCGGCCCTCGGCGCGGAGTTGCCGCACGGCGTCGACCTTGTCGGCGGGGAGCAGCCCGGCCCGGAAGTCGTCGATGCCGAGATGTTCGGCGACGGCGGCCGCCACGGCTTCATGATCGCCGGTGAGCATCACGGTCCGGAAGCCGCGGCGGCTCAGCTCGAGGAGGGTTTCCCGCGCGTCTTCCTTCACCGGGTCGGCGATCGCGATCGCGCCGAGCAGCCGCCCGCCGGCGGCCACCCAGGCGACCGTGGGCGCGTCGTCGCCGAAACGCCGCTCCACCCGGGCGATGTCCTCCTCCGGGATGCCTTCCTCGCGCAGCAGCCGCGCGCTCCCCACGACGACCCGCTCGCCGTCGACCCCGCCGACGATGCCCATCCCGACCCGGGCCTCCGCGCCGCCCGCCCGGGAGAAGGGGATGCCGCGCCGACGCGCCTCGTCCACGACGGCGCGGGCGAGCGGATGCTCGGAGGCGTCCTCCACCGCGGCCGCGAGCCCGAGCACGTGCGCCTCCGCGTCGACCGGGCTCGCGTCGCTCTCCGGGCCGGCTCCCGCCTCGCCCCCCGGCCCCTCGGCTGCTCCGTCCGCCACGAAGGTCTCGACCACGCGGGGGGCGCCGCGGGTCAGGGTGCCGGTCTTGTCGAAGACGAGCGTGTCCGCCCGGTCCAGCGTCTGGACGGCGGCCCCGTCCCGGATGAGGACGCCCCGGGTGGCTCCGACGCCGGTCCCGACCATGAGCGCCGTGGGGGTGGCGAGCCCGAGCGCGCAGGGGCAGGCGATGACGAGCACCGCGACGGCGGCGTAGAGCGCGAGCGAGAGCCGGCCCAACTCCGGGTTCACCCACGGGATCAACCCCGCCGCCCAGCGCGCGGCCTCCGCGAAGACTCCGGGCACCACGAACCAGCCGACGAAGGCCGCCAGCGCGACGACGAGGATGGCGGGCACGAAGATGGCGGTCACCCGGTCCGCGAACTCCTGGATCGGGACCTTGCTCGCCTGCGCCTCCTCCACGAGGCGGATGACGTTGGACAGGAAGGTGTCCTCGCCCACGCCCGTCGCCCGCACCCGGAGCGCGCCGGAGTGGTTGACCGTCGAACCGAGGACAGAGGACCCCGGCTCCTTCTCGACCGGGATCGACTCGCCCGTCGCGAGCGATTCATCGACCGCGCTCCTCCCCTCGAGGACGACGCCGTCCGTCGGGATCTTCTCGCCCGGGCGGATGATCATCACGTCGCCCACCGCCACGTCACGGGTCGGGACCTCGAGTGCGGCGCCCTCCCGCTCGACGCGGGCCGTCGGCGCTTCGAGCGAGAGCAGGGCCTGGATCGCCGACGATGACCGGCCGCGCGCCTTCGCCTCCACGAATCGTCCCGTCAGGTGGATTGCGGCGATCATCGCGCCCACGGGAGCGAAGTTCATGATCATCGGAGCGAACCCAAGGACGTGCAGGACCGCCCACACCCCCGTGAGCACGGAGACGCCCGCCCCGAGCGCGATGAGGACGTCCATATTCGGCATCCCGCCGCGCGCCGAGCGCCAGGCGCTGCGCAGGGTCGGCCCTCCGGGGCCCGCGAGGACGGCGGCCCCGAGCACGGTCACGCCGAGGTCGAAGACGAGCGGCGACGGCCAGCGCACCCCCGCGATCATCTCCGGCAGCATCCACACCATGGCCGGGGCGGTGAGCGCCCACGCGGCCCACATCGTTCTCCGCGCCTCGCGCGAGCGGGCTTCCGCCTCCGCAAGGCGCGAGCGCTCGGCCTCTCCGCGGTCCACGTCCGCGACGGGTTCGATCTCGTAGCCGGCCCCTTCGACGGCGGCGGCGAGTTCCTCGAAGGGTACGTCCCGGGTGAGCGTCAGCGTCGCGGACTCGGCGGGCAGGCTCACCGAAGCCTCCACGCCGTCGACCGCGTTCAGACTCCTCTCCACGGAGCCGACGCAGCCGGCACAGTGCATGCCGGCGATCCGGTACGTCTTCCTGGCCATCATTTGCCGGCGAAGCGCATGAAGAGATCCGCAATCTCCGCGCGCACCCGCGCGGCGTCGTCGCCGCCTTCCTCGATGGCGTGGGTGGCGCAGCGCTCGAGGTGGTTCAGCAGAAGTTCCTTCTCGGCCGCGCGGAGCGCGGAGTGAACGGCGGCGAACTGCTGCAGGATGTCCGGGCAGTACCGCTCATCCTCCACCATGCGGGCGATGCCCCCGACCTGTCCCCGGATGCGGGCCAACCGACGGCCGAGGTCGTTCTTCGTCCCCTCCGCGATCCCCATCGCATGCGTCCCCGCGTCGCTCACTGCCATTCGCTCCGTGCCCCGTGTCGGTCCGTTGTCGGTCTTGCATAAATACTATACAGGGGTATTGTATATCTCGCAAGCGGTGGGGCCCGGCGTGAACCCCGGCGCGAGATCCTCGCGCTTGCGGTGGCGGCGTTTCGCCGGGGGCTGCTAAACTCAGGGCCATGTTCAGGAAACTCAGGCAGATGGTCGACGAGGCGCTCGACCGGATGGAAGCGAAGCAGCCCGGTGCGTCCGAGGACGACATCGACCGCGTCATCCGCGCCATGCGCCAGGAACTCGTCGACACGCGGGCACGGATCTCCGAACTCGAGGGGCTGTTCGAGTCGCAGGTGCGTCAGGCGGACAAGGAAAAGGACGCGGCCCGGGTCGCGGAGCGGCGGGCGGCGAAGGCCGCGGAGATCGGGGATGCGGAGACGGTCGAGGTCGCGAACCGGTTTGCGGCGCGGCACCGCCAGCGGCTCGAGGTCCTCGTCCTCAAGGCCGAGGGGACGCAGGCCGAACTCCAGCAGCAGAAGGCCGAGGCGGCGCAGGGCGCGGAACAACTGAAGAGCGCGATGGCGCGGCGGGATTCGCTCGGCGTGCAGCAGCGGCGCGCGCAGGCGATCCGGCATTCCTCTGAACGGTTCGACTCGGCGGACGCATTCGACCGCATGGCCGATAAGCTCGAGGGAGGCCAGGATCTCGACGACGCGCGCCGCCAGGTGGACGAGGCGCTCGACCCGATGGCCGGCGCGCCGCAGCGGGACTTCGTGGCCGAGCGGGAACTGCGGGAGGCGCGGGCCGACGCGATGCTCGAGGAGCTGAAGCGCCGGATGTCGAAGGGGGAGTAGCCCCACGGAAAGAGCGGAGGACCGATGGACCTGCTGACGATTGCCGTCTTCGGATATCCCCTCGTCCTCATCGCGATCGGGGTGTGGCGCTCCAGGCAGATCAAGAGCCACGCGGATTTCATGGTCGCCGGCCGCAACGTGCCGGTGGCGCTCCTCGTGGGGACGCTCATCTGCACCTGGATCGGATCGGGGTCGCTCTTCGGCGGGGCCGGGCTCGCCTACCGGACGGGGATCGCGGAGCTGTGGTTCTCCTTCGGCGCCTGGGTCGGTCTCCTCGTCGCCTTCTACCTTGCGCCCCGCGTGCGCTCGATCGCGAAGTACACCGTCCCGGACCTCCTCGAACAGCGCTACAACGCGGCGGCGCGCGTCCTCGGCACGGTCGCGATCATCCTCGCCTACGTGACGATCGCCGCCTACCAGTTCCGGGGCGGCGGCTGGATTCTAAGCATCGTCACGGATGGCGCCATCTCGCCCACGGCCGGGATGATCATCACCTGCGTCACGATCGTGGCCTTCACGGCGCTCGCCGGCATGGTGTCGATCGTCTCCGTCGATCTCCTGAACGGGATCATCATCACGCTCGGCATCATCATCGGTCTCCCCTACCTCGTGCTGTCGAACGGCGGTGTGGGGGCGATCGCGGCCGCGCTTCCGGAGCAGCACCTCACGGTGCTCGGGGGACACAACGTGCTCTGGGTCATCGGCGTCGCGATGCCCACCTTCCTGCTCATCCTGGGCGAGAGCGGGATGTACCAGAAGTTCTTCTCCGCCAAGGACGCGGGGTCCGCCAAGAAGGCCGTCGTCGGCATGTTCCTCGGGGTCGTGTTCATCGAGACGACGCTGGCACTGATCGCGATCGTCGGTCGGGCGGTGTTCCCGGAACTCGCCGACCCGACGCAGATATCGCACGTCGGACTCGCCGCGTCGGAGACGATCATCCTTCACATCGCCGCCAACGGCCTGCCGATCATCGGGGGCGCGATTCTCCTCGCGGCGGCGGTCGCCATCGTGCTCTCGACGGGCAACACCTTCCTTCTCGTGCCGTCCACGAACGTGAGCCGGGACCTCTACGAGCGCTTCGTGGATCCGGACGCGAGCGAGGGGCGGAAGCTGGCGGTGCAGCGCCTCTGCGTCATCCTGTTCGGCGGGCTGGGGCTCGTGCTACTGACGCAGTGGGACACCGTGCTCGAGATGGCGCTCTACGCGTACTCGCTCGTCGGCGCGAGCCTCACGCCGGCGCTCCTGGCGGCCTTCCTCTGGCGCCGCGTGACGCCGCAGGGAGGGGTGGCCTGCATCGCGGGGGGACTCGGGAGCATCGTCGGCATCAAGCTCTTGTCCGAGTTCGGCGTGAACTTCACCGCCACCATCGGGGGGACCGCGTTCGATTTCGCTTCGAGCGACTACATCGTGATCCCCGGCGTCCTCATCTCGCTCGGACTCCTGATCGTCGTGAGCCTGCTCACACCGCCTTCGCCAGAGGAGAAGTGGCGGCCCTTCTTCCAGGAGAATCCCGAGAAGCTCTGAGCCTCCGGCGGGCCGCGAACCGGGTCGGGCCGACGATCCGCGTCAGCTCAGGAGGCGGCGGAATTCGGCGAACTTCGGAGGCGGGCCCAGGACGACCAGGAGGTCGCCGGGCCGCACTCTCTCCTCCGGTGCCGGGTTGTAGACGAAGCCGTCGCCGCCCTCCCGGCCGCTTTCTCCGCGCTGGATCGCGACGACGAGCAGTCCGGTTCTGGCCGGGATCTTCGCCTCGGCCAGAGTGAGTCCGGCGACCTCCGAGGATTCCGACACGGACGCCTGCTCCAGGAGCAGCCCCATGCTGTCTCCGGCGGCCTGCGTATCGACGAAGAGCGTGACGTCGGGGCGCAGGACGAGCGAGGCCAGCTGGATGCCGCCCGCCGCGGCGGGCGTGACGACGCGGTCGGCGCCCGCCTTCCTGAGCTTGCTCACGGACTCCTCGGCGCGCGCCCGTCCCACGATCGTGAGATCCGGATTCAGTTCCCGCGCGGCGAGGCAGACGAAGGCGTTGTCCGTATCCGCGCTCAGCGCGGCGATGAGCCCCCGCGCCCGGTCGATCCCCGCCGCCCTGAGCGAGTCGTCGTCCGTCGCGTCCCCCACGATGACCAGCGCGTCGGGGTCCAGTTGCCGCGCGTCATCGAGGTGCGCGGGGTCGCTCTCGATGGCGACGTAGGGAGTGCCGCGGGCGACGAACCTCTTGATTGCGGCAAGGCCGGTGCGGCCCACGCCGCACAGGATCACGTGGTCGTCGACGTCGTTGATCCTCTTCATCATCCTGCGTCTCTTGAGGGTCTGGGTCAGGTCCAGCTCGACGAGGGTGGCGGTGATGAGGGCGAACCAGATCGCGAGCGTGACGATGCCGCCCGCGATCATGAAACTCGCGAATACGCGGCCGCCCTCCGTCAGCGTCTGGATTTCCCCGTACCCGACCGCCGAGACCGTGATCACGGTCATGAAGAACGCGTCCGAGAGGCTGTATTCGGGCATGAGGGCGAAGCCGGTCGTCCCGATGATCGTGAGACTCACCGTGAAGAAAACGGCCCCGAGGAGGCGGCCTTCGAACCGGCTGAAGTCGAACAGGTGCCGCAAGAGGTTCATCGATCTCACCGCGTGCCGCGGTCCAGGCGCGCGACGACCTGACGGCCCTTGATCCGGCTGCCGTCGAGGCCGCGGACCACCGCGTCGGCCACCAGCGAATCGATGTCGACGAGGGTGAAGTTCTGCCGGATGTCGATGCGCCCGATCTGTCCGCCGGCGGCGGAGGTTTCGCCCGTGATGGCGCCCACGAGGTCGCCGGGGCCGGCGCCGTCGCGCTTCCCGACGCCGACGAAGACCTTCGTCCACGTGGGTCGCGTGGCGCGCCGGGCGCTGGCGTCGGTGGGCGCGCCCGCGGCGTCCCGGGTCGGTGCGTCGCCGCGAGCCGGCCGCCCGGGCGCCGCTTCGCCGGCCGGGCGGGCGGGGCGGTCCGCTGGCCGGCTGGGTGCGGCCAGCGCGGCGGCCACCCGCGGAGCGCCGTGTTCCTCCAGCAGCGGAGCCAGGAGGAGCGCACCGCTCGCGAGATCCTGCTCTTCCAGCGCGGCGGAGACGCGGGCGCGGAAGGCGGCCACGTCATCCAGGAGCGCGGGGTCCGCGGGCTCGGCCAGCGGTGCGACCCGCAGCCCGGCCCGCGACGCCGTCAGCTCCAGTTGCCGCTCATGCAGGGTGCCGACGATGGCGTAGCAGCGCTCGGCGGCCGCCGCCGCGCGGGCGAGGGGCTCCGGCGAGGGCGGCAGTTCGAATGCAACGGCATCGGCGGCGGCCTCGACTTCGCCCCACGCCCCGACCCGCACCGTCGCGCCATCGTCCGTTTCGGCTGCGCCGGCTCCCTCGGCCGCGGCGTCACCCGTTTCGGCCGCGCCGTCGTCCGTCTCGGTCGCGACGACGCGCAGCCCGGTCACTGAGAGCGCCGCGCGCACATCGGCGACGGCTTGGGGGGCCGTCTCGACGCTGACGGCGGTCGCCGCGCCTGCCTCCGTGATGTCGTGAAGCAACTCGGCCAGGCGGGCGAGCCGGCCCTCGCGCGTCGCCCGGCTCGCGACGGCGACCGCAGTGCCCGCCACGCGGCCCGAGTCCGACTCCCCGGCCCGCGGTTCGGCGAACAGTTCGTTCGGCCACCGGCGCGCGCGCGGGAGCCAGCGCTCGATCAGCTCGTCGAACGCCGCATCGCGGGCGTGGGTCGTCGCGATCCGACGGGCCCCGTCGCCGGAGGCCTGCACCACGGCCTCGACGGCAGCCCGCGCCGGCTCCAGCGCACGCACGTCGTCGAGGACCAGGGTGCACAGCGCCGCCGCCGGCATGTCTCCCCTTCGCACCCCCTCCAGCAGAACGGCCGGAGGCCCGACGAGGATCGGCGCCCGCCCCGTCGCCCCGGCGCCGGCGCCCGGCACCACGACGACCTCATGCCCGGCGGCGCGGGCAACGGCGTGCATGCGCGACGCGCAGCGCCGCGCGCGGTCCACCGTTGCGGTGAGCACGAAGGCGCGTCCGCCCGTCTCGCCAGCGGCCAGATCCCGCACGGCGGCCGCCGCGTAGAGCGGGGCGAGGCCCGCCCCCTCGGCGGCAACGAGCGCGATGTGGCGTCCCCGCTCGATCGCGCCCGAGAGGGTCTCGAGCGCTTCCGAAGGCGGCGGCGCCGTTTCCGCCTCGCCTGCCGGCTGGTCCTGGTTCAAGAGCGGGATCCCCGGGAACGAATGGCCAAAGGTCGTGAACGGGCGGTCGCCCGCATGGGTGGGGAAGGTACGCAAGGCGTCCGTTCGCCCAAAGTGCGGACCCGGCCGCCCGGGGGCCGGTTACGTTGACGGCGGCTCCGAGGCATGTCTAAGGTCACAGTCCGCTCGCCGCGGCCGTCCGGCGCGCTCTCCCGTGACGACCCCCAGCACGAGGTGACAGCAATTTCCGCAGTCGGAACCCTGGAGGCGATTCAGGCCGGGGTGTGGGGCGTCCCCCTCATCATCCTTCTCCTCACCACGGGCCTCGTCTACACGCTGCTGCTGCGGGGCCTCCAGTTCCGGCGCCTGCCGCAGGCGCTCTGGCTGGCGCTCGTCAAGCGCCGCGAGCCGGAGGGCGAGGGCGACATCTCGCACTTCCAGGCGCTCATGACCGCGTTGGCCGCAACGGTCGGCACCGGGAACATCGTGGGCGTCGCGACGGCCATCGGCGCGGGGGGTCCGGGGGCGCTCTTCTGGATGTGGGTGACGGGACTCCTCGGGATGGCCACGAAGTACGCGGAGGCGGTCCTCGGCGTCCGGTTCCGGGAGACCGACGCCCGTGGCGAGAAGGCGGGCGGCCCCATGTACTACCTCGAGCACGGCCTCGGTCGGGGCCCGGTCGGCCGGGGCCTCGCGATCGCCTTCGCGCTCTTCGCGACGCTCGCCGCGTTCGGCATCGGCAACGGCGTCCAGTCCCAGGCGGTGGCGGACGCGATGAACGAGTCGTTCCGCGTCCCGCACTGGATCATGGGACTCGTCACGGCGGGCGCCGTCGGCCTCGTCATCATCGGAGGGATCCGCTCCATCGGGCGCGTCGCGAGCGTCATCGTGTCGGCGATGATCGTCCTCTACATGGGCGTCGCCGGCGTCGTCCTCATTTCCAACGCGGCGGAGATCCCGGCGGCCTTCCAACTCGTGTTCGAGCACGCGTTCGGGGGGCGCGCCGCAGCCGGCGGTGTGCTCGGTTACACCGTCCTCCAGGCGATGCGCTTCGGCGTCGCGCGCGGGATCTTCTCGAACGAATCGGGACTGGGCACGGGCGCGATCGCCGCGGCGGCGGCGCAGACGCGCGAGCCGGTGCGGCAGGCCCTGGTCTCGATGACGCAGACGTTCATCGACACCATCGTCGTCTGCACCCTCACCGGACTCGCGATCCTGACCACGGGCGCGTGGCAGTCGGGGGCCGAGGGCGCGAACATGACGCAACTCGCCTTCGACACGGGTCTCCTCGCGGGCGCGGGGGACATCGTCGTCGCGCTCGGCCTCGCAACCTTCGCCTTCAGCACGATGCTCGGGTGGTCCTACTACGGGGAACGGAGCTTCGCCTACCTCTTCGGCGAACGCGTGATCCGCCCCTATCGGCTGGCCTTCGTGCTCGTCGTCGGGCTCGCCGCGGTGGTGGAACTCGATGTCGTGTGGCTGATCTCCGACATCCTCAACGGCCTCATGGCGGCGCCGAACCTCGTGGGACTCCTGCTTCTGTCAGGCGTCGTATGGCGGGAGACGCGGAGCTACTTCAACCGCTAGCGGCGCGCCAGCCGCTGATGTCGCGTCCCCTAGCCCCGGAAGGGGGCGTAGTGGCCGAGGTCGTAGGCCCGGATCGAGAGGACGCCCCTCGCGCCGATGCCCACGTCCGCCAGGGTGCGCGTCTCGTCGCGGATGCGGCGCTCGGCGAACTCGGTGTAGAAGTCGGCGGGGTCGTCGGAGGAGCGCTGGAGCATCTCGCGGATGCCGAAGGCCTTGGCGTCGGCCACGGTGGTGTCGGCGGACAGCTCCGCCACGTGTTCGAGCCAGCGGTCCGGCATGATGAGGCGTACCGTGATGGCGCTCATGCGATCCTCGGGAGCGGGTTCGACGCCGACCTCGATTGCGGCGCTCAGTGGACGTTGCGGAGGGTGTAGAGGAAACGCTTCGCGAGGTCCGTCACGTCGAGGCCCACGACGCGGTCGGTCTCGACGCGGACGTTCGTGTGGCCACCCGCCCGGTCGACGGCGAACCGGGCGAGGCCGATCTCTCCGGCGAAGGTGATCGACGCCTCCGTCTCCTCGCGCACGGCGAGCCCGGAATGTCGGCCGAAAAACGCCTTCGCGCGGTCGAGGACATCCTCCGGGGACAGATCGGTGATCGTGACGTATCGCATGTGGGAACCCCCTGGTCGGGCCGCAAAATCCTGCCGCCCCTGCGGCGCGTCAACCGCACCACGCGAGAACCTTGGGCGGAATATTGGCCACAGGTGCCCGGGGGCGATACCATCTCCCGCCATGAGCCCTCCAATCTCGTTCGGCCGCTTCTTTCTGCCCGGCCCGACCGAAGTCCCCCCGGATCTGTTCGACGCCATGAGGCGACCCGTCGTCGGGCACCGGAGCGCCGAGGTCTCGGGCCTGGTCGAAGAGATGCAGCCGCTGGCGTCGCGACTCTTCCGGACGTCGAGGCCCGTGTATCTGTCGACGTCGTCCGCCACCGGCATGATGGAAGCGGCGATCACGAACCTCACGCGCCGCCGCGTCCTCTGCCTCACGAACGGGTCGTTCAGCAAGCGGTTTCACGCGATCGCCGAAGCGACGGGACGCCCCGCGGATGCGCTCGAGGCGGAATGGGGCGAGCCGAACCTCCCCGAACGCCTGCACGACGCGCTCTCGAACGCGCCGGGCCGATACGATCTCGTCACGGTCGTCCACTCGGAGAGTTCGACCGGCGTCCTCAATCCGCTGGAGGAACTCGCCGCCGTCGTCCACGAGTTCGACGACGTGCTGATCGCCGTCGATACCGTCTCATCCCTGGCCGGGGCGCCCGTGAAGACCGACGAGTGGGGGCTGGACTTCGTCCTTACGGGGTCGCAGAAGGCGGTGGCGCTGCCGCCGGGCCTCGCGCTGGCCGTCGCCTCCGAGAGGGCGCTGGCCCGCGCACGGGAGGTCGAGCACCGCGGCTTCTACTTCGACATCCTCAAATTCGAGAAGAACCTCGAGCGCTGGCAGACGCCGAACACCCCGGCGGTCTCGCTCTTCTTCGCTCTCGAGCGGCAGCTCGACCGGATGATGGAGGAGGGGCTGGAGGCGCGCTGGGAACGGCATGACGCGATGGCGCGCCGGACGTACCAATGGGTGGACGATACGGCCGCGCGAACGGGCCACCCGTGGCGCGTGCTGGCGCCGGAAGGCTACCGTTCGCCCTGCGTGACGGTCATCATGCTTCCGGATGGCCTGACGGGTCCCGAGGTCGTCTCCCGTGCTCTGGCGCACGGTTATACGGTGGCGGCGGGTTACGGGCCCCTGAAGCAGCCGTCGTTCAGGATCGGGCACATGGGCGAACACACTCTCGACGAACTCGAAGCGCTGCTGGCCGTCCTCGACGAAGTCCTGTGAGCGGAATCCCGTGAGCGAGTCGAAGGGCGGCGACCTTCGCGTCATCCTTGCGGATCCCCTCCTCCCGGACGGGATCGAGACGCTGCGGGCCGCCCCCGGGCTCGCGGTCGAGGACCACACGGAATCGGATCGCGAGGCGCTCCGCAGCGCGCTCGAAGGCGCATCGGCGCTCATCGTGAGATCCCGCACGAAGGTGACCCCCGACCTCATCGAGTCCGCTGACCGGCTGAGAGTCGTGGGGCGCGCGGGCGTGGGCGTGGACAACATCGACATCCCCGCCGCCACGCGGCGCGGAATCGCCGTGCTCAACGCGCCCGCGGCGAACACGCAGTCCACGGCCGAACTCGCATTCGCCCTGCTCCTCGCCGCGGCCCGCCGGATCACGGAGGCGGACGCAAGCATCCGCGCCGGGGAATGGAGGCGCAAGGAGCTGCGCGGGATCCAGTTGAGCGGGAAGACGCTCGGCGTGATCGGACTCGGGCGGATCGGGGCGGAGGTCGTGTGGCGGGCGCGGGCGTTCGGGATGCGCGTCGTGGCCCACGATCCCTTCGTGAGCGCCGATCGCGCGAGCGATCTGGGGGTGGAACTCGCAAGCCTGGACGAACTCCTCCCGGCCTGCCACGCGATCACGCTGCACGTTCCCCTCTCCGAGGAGAACCGCGGGTTCATCGGCCGCAAGGAGCTCGCGGCCATGCGCCCGGGCTCGATCCTGGTGAACGCGGCCCGGGGCGGGCTCGTGGACGAGGCGGCGTTGGCCGAGGCGCTCGGCAGCGGCCATCTGGGAGCCGCCGGCCTCGACGTGTTCGAGACGGAACCGCTCCCCGCCGACAGCCCGCTGCGGGATGCCCCGCAACTCGTGTTCAGCCCTCATCTGGGCGCGTCCACGTATGAAGCGCAGCGTCAGGTCTCCCGGCAGATCGCCATCTCCGTCCGAGACGCGCTCGTCGACGGCGACTACAGCGCCGCGCTGAACGCTCCCTTCGAGGCGGAGGACCGCGACGGGGCGGGCCCCATCATGGATCTCGGATACCGCCTGGGACGCCTCCTCGCCGGACTCGAGGACGCACCGCCGAGCCGGATCGACGTGCGCTACGGAGGACCGAGGGACGGTGTGCTCGGACCCCTCGCGGCAAGCGTCGCCGTCGGTTTCCTCGAACGCCGCGTCGATCCCCCGCTCAACGTCGTGAACGCGCTCTCGATCGCGGCGGAGCGGGGCCTGGAGATCGTGCGGGTACGCACGCAGGCCGTGGGCGACTACACGAACTACGTCGAACTCTCCGCGGCCTCGGGGAGAGGCAGGGGACGAGGCAGGGGCAGGGGCAGGAGCGGCATGGTCGTGGGCGGAGCCCTCATGGGAGCCCGGATGGAACCGCGGATCGTGCGGGTCGGCACCTTCCGCATCGAGACGGAGCCCCGCGGCACCTGTCTCCTCATCCGCAATCGCGACCAGCCGGGCGTGATCGGCGCCGTGGGGACGGTACTCGGCGAAGCGAACGCGAACATCGCCGAATATCACCTCGCGCGGCGAAAGGGCGGTGGCCAATCCTTCGGCGTGGTGAGGATCGACGAGGAACTGCCGGCGGAGACGCTGCGCGAGTTGGAGGACCTCGACGGAGTCGAAGAGGTGCGCCAGGTCAACTTCGACTGACCGACCATAGGGTTGATGGCCCCCGGCAGGATCTGAAGGCCTTCAGGCGGGGGGACTCCACACGGCGGCGACCGTCGCATCCGGGGTGGGGCGGCGGTCTGGGTGGAGCAGGCCGCCGAGGATCTCGACGCCGGTGACGAAGCGGGGACCCGAGCGGTTGAAGTAGGAGGAGGCGTCGACGACCCAGGCGCGGCCCTCCGCGATCGCGCGCGGTGCCACTTTCCGGAGACGTTCGGAGTGCACGTCGGCATCGTCCCGCGCAGCTTCGATACCGTAGCCGCAGGGCATGAGGAGCAGCGCATCCGGATCGAGGTCGCCCATCTCATCCCACGACACTTCCCGGGAAGGCTGCCCCGCCTCGCCCACCAGGTTGCGGCCTCCGGCGAGTTCGATCATCTCCGGCACCCAGTGGCCGGGCGCGAAGGGCGGATCGAACCACTCGATCCCGAGCACCCGCGGAGCGACGGCGTCCCGTACCGCCGCGCGCACCGCATCGAGTCGGCTCCGGAGCGATCCCCCTGCTTCCCGGGCGATCTCCGGACTGCCGGCGGCCCGCGCCACCTGCGTGACCGAAGCGAGGATCTCGTCGATCGTGTGTGCGTCCAGCGACACCACCTCCGCCTCGATTCCGCGCGCCCCGAGCACCTCGCGCACGCCGTCCGTCGGCACGGCGCACACGTCGCACACGGCCTGAGTGATGACGATGTCCGGGTCGAGCTTCTCCAGGACGGCCGCGTCGACCTCGTATACGCTGCCGTGTTCGGCCATCGCCTGTCGCACGGCGGCGTCGATCTCTCCGCTCGAGAGGTCCTCGGGGTCGAAGCGGGGGCGGCTGACGCGGGGGCGATCGAGCAGATACGGCGGATGATCGCACTCGTGCGAGATGCCGACGAGGCACTCGCCGAGACCGAGCGCATCGACGATCTCGGTCCCCGACGCGAGGAGCGAGACGATGCGCGGAGCGGCCGGCGTCACGGGTTCAGGCCTCCATCAGTACTGCGGCATCGCCGGGTCGATCTCCTCCGCCCACGCGAGGATCCCCCCCGCGAGGTTGACGGCGGTGTCGAACCCGACCGCGCGCAGGTACTCGACCGCCTGGTCGCCGCGGGGGCCCGAGCGGCAGTGGATGATCAACGGCTCCGACGCGTCGAGGCTCTCGACGGCCTCCGGGAGCGTCGCGAGCGGCACGAGCCGCGCGCCCGCCTCCTCCAGGTTGCAGATCGCCCACTCGTAGTCCTCGCGTACGTCGATGAGCTGGAAGCGCTCGCCGGCGTCGATCCGGCGCTTCAGTTCGTGTACGTCGATGTCGAGGTCGTGCATGGCACCCTCCGTTTCCGTGCCGTCGGGCGGCGCTCCGCAGAAGCGCTCGTAGTCGATGAGTTCCGTCACGCTCGGCTCGGAGCCGCAGACCACGCAATCAGGGTCCCGGCGGATGTCCAGCGAGCGGAACTCCATGCGCAGCGCGTCGATGAGGAGCAGGCGCCCGGCGAGCGTGTCGCCGATCCCCGTCAGCCACTTGATCGCCTCGTTCGCCTGGATCGACCCCACGATCCCGGGCAGGACGCCCAGGACGCCGGCTTCCGCGCAGTTGGGCACGAGACCCGGAGGCGGCGGATCCCGAAACAGGCAGCGATAGCAGGGACCGTCGGGCGCGCCGAACACGGACGCCTGTCCCTCGAAACGGAGGATGGCCCCGTACGCAAAGGGCGTTCCCAGCATCACGCAGGCGTCGTTCACGAGATACCGCGTCGGGAAGTTGTCGCTCCCGTCGATGACGAAATCCCATCCCTCGAGGATCTCGAATGCGTTGCTGGAATCCATGCGCGTCTCGAACGTCTCGACGGCGACGTCCGGGTTCAGGCCCGTGAGCCGCGCCCGGGCCGAGGCGAGCTTCGGCGTCCCGACCGCGTCCGTGTCGTAGAGCACCTGGCGCTGCAGGTTGGAAAGTTCCACGCGGTCGTGGTCCACGAGGCCGAGCCGTCCCACCCCGGCCGCGGCGAGATAGAGCGCGGCCGGCGACCCCAGTCCGCCCGCCCCCACGATGAGTACGCTCGAAGCCCGCAGGCGACGCTGCCCCGCCAGTCCCACCTCGGGGATGCTGACGTGACGCCCGTAGCGGACGAGTTCGTCGCGGGAAAGGTCGCCGTCCACCCCGTCCTCAACCGTAGGGCGCGAGCGCGTCGCGCAGCGCCGCCATGTTCGCGGCGATCCCCGGCGCCCACCGGAACACGGAAGAACCGGCCACGAACACCGACGCCCCCGCCGCGGCGCACACGGGAGCAGAGGTCGGATCGATCCCTCCGTCGACCTGGATCGCCGGCGGAGCCAGCCCGCGATCCGCCGCCATCCGCAGCACCGTGGAGATCTTCGGCACCGCTTCGGCAATGAACTTCTGTCCCCCGAACCCCGGGTTCACCGTCATCACGAGGACGAGGTCCACGTACCCCAGGACTTCCGACAGGGTCTCCGCGGGCGTGGCCGGGTTCAGCGCGACGCCGGCGTAGCAGCCCAGCTCCCGGATCCGGTGCAGGTCGCCGTGCAGGTGGGCGGACACCTCCTGGTGGACCGTGAGCACGTCCGCGCCCGCCTCCGCGAAAGGCTCGAGGAACTCGCCGGGGTTGTCGATCATCAGGTGCACGTCGAGGAACGAGTCGGAGACGGCGCGCAGCGACTCCAGCACCGGCAGCCCGATCGTGAGGTTGGGGACGAAGTGCCCGTCCATGACGTCGAGCTGGAACCACTCCGCCCCCGCGGCCTCGGCCTCGGCCACCTCCGCTCCCAGCCGCGCGTAGTCGGCGGCGAGGATCGATGGGGCGATGACCATCCCCCCCGGCAACGCCCGATTCAGTCCGCGTTCGGTCACGCTCCGAACCTCCCAAGCAGTCCCGGCGTCGCCACCGGCGTCAGATCAGGTTGAGCCGCTCGCCCACCTTCTTCAGGGCGGCGAGAGCGGCGTCGATGTGCTCGCGCTCGTGCGCGGCCGACAGCTGACAGCGGATCCGAGCCTCGCCGCGCGGGACCACGGGATACCCGAACCCGATGACGAAGACCCCCTCGCGCAGCAGTTCGCGGCTGAGACGTATCGCGTCCGCCGTCCGTCCGATGATGACGGGGACGATCGGCGTGCCGCCCGGGATCGGCTTGTACCCGAGTTCGATGAGTCCTTCCCGATAATACTCCGTGTTGTCGCGGAGCCGGGCCACGAGTTCCGGGTGTGTCTCCAGGTGCTCGATCGCGGCCATGGCCCCGGCCGCCGAGTGGCAGGGCAGGGCGTTGGTGAACAGCTGTGTGCGCGACGCCTGGACGAGATAGTCGATCACCGCCTCGGAACTGGCCGTGAAGCCGCCCGCCATGCCCCCGAGCGCCTTGCCGAGCGTCGACGTGACGATGTCGACCTCGCCGTGCATGCCGAAGTGCTCGGGCGTCCCGCGTCCCGTGTCGCCCAGCACCCCCGTCGCGTGCGAGTCGTCCACGGCCATGATCGCGTCGTAGCGGTCGCACAGTTCCCGGATCTCCGGCAGCGGCGCGATTTCCCCTTCCATGGAGAAGATGCCGTCCGTGATGACGAGCCGGTGGCGCGCGTCCCGGCTCGCCTCGAGGGCGTCGCGCAGCGAGTCCATGTCCATGTGGTCGTAGATGAAGCGCCGCGCCTTGCAGAGGCGGATCCCGTCGATGATGCAGGCGTGGTTGAGGCGGTCGGAGATCAGGGCGTCGTCCGCCCCCAGCAGGGGCGCGAAGAGGCCCTCGTTCGCGTTCCACGCGGAGGTGTAGGTGAGGGAGGCCGGCGTCTCGAGAAAGTCCGCGATCTTCGCCTCGAGTTCGTGGTGAATGTCGAACGTCCCGCAGATGAAGCGCACCGAGGAGGTCCCCGCGCCGTACCGGTCCACCCCCTCCTTCACCGCCCGCATCACGGATGGTTCGTCGCACAGGCCGAGGTAGTTGTTCGAGCACATGTTGATGGTCTCGCCCAGACCGGCGATGTCCACGACCGGAGCCTGCCGCCCCATGATGTGCAGGAGTTCCTTGTGAACCCCGCTCTCCTTCATCTCCCCGAGTTCGGAGACGAGGCGATGCTCGAGGCCCCGGTTCACATTCGACGTCATCACATCCCGCTCCTCATACAGTGTCATGATCCGTCCGCTCTGGTCATCGCGCCGCTCGCGGGGTGGTCACGGGTAGAGGTCGCCGACCCGCTTGTCGGTGGCCCACGCGGTGTCGACACGGATTCTGGGGCGCGACCCCCAGTTTCCGCAGTCGCTGAACGCCCGCAGCCGCCCTCGGACATGGAGGATACGGTCGGTCCCCGCCTGCCGAAGCTCGGGGCTCAGCCCGTCGAGCGCGAACACCCGCTGGCCGCCGATCCACCCCGGCCCGAACAGCCAGCACCCGGCCGCCTCGCGGATCGTCCCCTCCCCCCAGGTGCGGATGCCGGAAAACCCGCCGCTGTCCGTCGCCACGAGCGTGCCGAGATCGATCTCCGCCGCGGTGCGGATCCGGTAGTGGCCGGGCACGTCGAGCGTGATCGGCCGCGCCTCGTAATAGCTGACGTGATTGGGCGCGCACACCGCACGGAAGGTGGTCCGGCGCGCCGCGAGTTCGATCGAGGAGTCCGTGACGGCAAGCGTCGCGGTGTCCAGCCGCCCGCAGGCGTCCTCGGACACGGGCCCGCCGAACTCGAAGGAGAACGGTGCCCCCACCTCGACCGTCTCGGGGTACGCGACCCAGGTGACGAGCGCTTCGCTGGAGGTGCCGTCCCCGAGCCGCCAGCATCCCGCCGTCAGCAGCACGGCACCGGCGAGGGCGGGGACGACGGGGGCGGCGGCGCGCGCCACGGGGGCCGAACCGCTAGTCCAGCGCGAGGACGACCTTCGCCGCCTCGCCGGAATACATGGCGTCGAACCCTTCCTCGAAGCGGTCGAACGGAAGCCGGTGGGTGATCACCGGCTCGACATCGAGACGTCCCGCCGCCAGGAAGTCCCGCATCTCGATCCACGTCCGGTACATGAGCCGCCCCACCACGCCGTACACGTGGATACCCTTGAAGATGACGTCGCGCGCGAAGTCGACCTCCACCGGGTCCTTGGGAAGCCCCAGCAGCCGGACGTGGCCGCCGTTGCGGCACATGCGGAACGCGGAACGCACGCCGTCGGGGTGTCCGCTCATCTCGCACACCACGTGGGCGCCGTAGCCGTGCGTGAGGTCGACGATCCGCGCCTCCACCTCCCCGCCCGCCGGATCGAGGCAGTCGTGCGCACCCATCCGCGCCGCGAGTTCCCGCCGCCCCCCGTGCGGCTCGACCGCGATGACTCTGGAAGCTCCCGCCGCGCGCGCGATCCCGATGGCGAACAGGCCGATCGGACCGCAGCCGACCACCGCGACGACCCGACCCGCCACCTCCGTGTGCAAAACAGTGTGGAAAGCGTTGCCGAGCGGGTCGAACACCGCCGCCAGATCGTCGTCGATGGAATCGGGGACGTGGATGATGTTCGCCGCCGGGATGGAGACGTACTCGGCGAAGGCGCCGTCCCGGTCGATGCCGATGATCCGGGTGTCCCGGCACACGTGCGCCTGCTCGGTGCCGCAGTACTCGCAGTGCCCGCAGACCAGGTGTCCTTCCGCCGAGACGCGGTCGCCGATCTCGATGTTCCGGACCAGCCGGCCGGTCTCGACGACTTCTCCCATGAATTCGTGGCCGAGGATGACCGGCGGATTCACCCGGTGCTGCGACCAGCGGTCCCACTGGTGAATGTGGAGATCCGTGCCGCAGATCCCCGCCCGTCGCACCTTTACCAGCACGTCGCGCGAGCGAATCTCGGGCACCGGCGCGTCGCACATCACGAGGCCGGGGGCCGGCCCGGGTTTGCGGATCGCTTTCATGGAGGCGGAAGATGGCTCCTGGATGGAGACGTGTCGGGTGGCGCACAATGTGCCGGAGGGTCTGACCGGGCGGCAAGCGCCGGGAACCCGGAACGGCGGCGTTCCGTACGATGTCTTGGCGGGGAGCCGCTGACCGCCGCGTGACGCCGTCCCGACGGCCTCGGGACCATGCTGGAGTCGGATCGGAGCTGTGCGCACGACGACAAGAAAACGGCCGGACTGGCGATACAGGGGCGCGTCATCGCGCTCCCGCGGCCGGGAGCGGGCCGTGTGGTGGGGCGGGATGCTCGTCTCCGCGCTCCTGCACGCCTTCCTCCTCTTCGCGTGGGTGCGCCCGGCGCCCGAGTTCGAGCCGGCCGCCCGGCCCGGCGTGGATCCGGACCTCCCCGCCGGCGGGGGCGGGCTGAGAGCGTTGCGGGTTTCCGTTCCCCGGAGGATCGAGATCCCTCCGCCTCCGCGGCCCGTCCTCGCCGTCGACATGCCCGAGATCGAGATCCGGGAGACGGAGATCGAAGTGTCCTCCGAACTGCTCCCCGTCGGCGCGCCGGCGCCGGCCCCCGGTCGCGGCGCGGGGATCGGTCCCGGGGACGAGGGGGCGGGCGGGGGCGAGGGCGACGGCTACGTGTCGCCCGTACCGAGATCCGTCGTCCCGCACTGGGATCCCCCCGGGTCCGTGCGCGGCATGGAGGTGACGGTGCGCGTCTTCGTCGACGCCACCGGGCGCCCGAGCCTCGTCGAACTGGATCCCCCGACCCCGGACGAGGGGTTCAACCGCGACATCATGCGGCAGGTGCGGGCGTGGGAATACCGGCCCGCGCTGCGCCACGGGAACCCGGTCGACGGCTGGGCCGAGATCACCTTCATCTTCTGACGCCACCCGGCGCCATCCGACGCCACCCAACGCCTTCCCACACGTCCGCGGATGACCGTTTGACGACCGGTTGATCCGCTCTCCGATCCTCGGGCAGGAACAGGAATCGGTCCCGATCAGGCGGGGAGGTGCGGGGTGTGGGATCTGAATCGCGCGGAACGCAAGGCGCTGGGCGCGGCACTGGTACTCGTGGGGGTGAGCCTCATCTCTCGCACCCTCCTCGCGCCGGAACCCGGGCGGGTACACGGTCTCGAAACGATCAACCCCGCGACGGATCTGGAGGGCATCGAGGGCGAGGTCGTCGCCGCGCTAACCCGGGAGCAGCGGGCACAGACACCGCTCGCCGATGGCGAGCAGATCGATGTGAATCGTGCCCCGGCCGACGAACTGCGCCGCCTGCCCGGCGTCGGGCCGAGCCTCGCGGAGGCTCTCATCGAAGAGCGGGAACGTGCTCCGTTCAGCGGGCCCGCCGACCTGGAGCGGGTCGCTGGGGTGGGGGAGGTCACCGCGCGTCGCCTCGCGCCGCATCTCCGTTTCGAGCGCGGGGCGCCTCGCTCGGCTCCCGCCCCCGCTCCCGCCGCGTCGGTGTCGACGGGATGTCCACCCGGAAGCGCGCGGATCGATCTCAATCGGGCGAGTCCGGCACAACTCGAGAGCCTGTCCGGCATTGGGCCCGCCCTCGCGGCCCGCATCATCGAGGACCGAAGCGAGAACGGGCCGTTCGAGGCACCCGAGGCGGTCACCCGCGTGCGGGGCATCGGGGCACGCACCCTCGCCCGCTTCCGGGAACGGGTATGCACGGGGGTGCGATGACTCCCACACCAGCCACGGACACCCCGGCACCGAGGCGGAAGCGGCTTGCGTCGGACCCCAGGGTCCTTCGCCTCATCCCGGCGGAATTCGCGAGCCGGCATCTCGTGCTCCCGCTGCGGCGCGCCGGTCGGACGCTCTCCGTGGCAATGGCGGACCCGTCCGACGCGGCGCTCATCGACGACCTGAAGTTCCTCACCCAGTTCGAGATCGAAGCAGTAAGAGCGGGGGAACACACGCTCCGCCAACGGATCGACCGGAGCTACGAGGCCGCCACGACGCGGGGCGGGGGGCGCGCGGAGGGCATGGGCGAGGCAACGCCGGCCCAGGCAACGCCGGCCGAGGCAGATTCGGCCGAAGCCGGTGAGGAACCTGCCGTCCGGCTCATCAACGACATCCTCGGCGACGCGGTACATCGCGGCGCTTCGGACATTCACTTCGAGCCGTACGAGAGTGAACTTCGCGTCCGCTATCGTCTGGATGGGAGACTGCGCGAAATCATGCGCCCGCCCTTCCGGATGGCGGCGGCCCTGACGTCTCGCCTCAAGATCCTGGCGGACCTGAACATCGCGGAGCGCCGGATACCCCAGGATGGCCGGATCCGCATGCCGGTCGCCGACCGGGTGATCGACTTCCGGGTCTCGACGCTTCCCACGCTGTTCGGCGAGAAGGTCGTCCTTCGAATCCTCGACAGGGAGCGGCAGGCCTTCGACCTCGAATCCTTCGGGATGGAGGCGCGCGCGGAGCGAGCGCTGCTCGCGGCGATCGCGCAAACGTCGGGAATGGTTCTGGTCACAGGTCCCACGGGGTCCGGGAAGACCACGACGCTCTACAGCGCGCTCGCGAGACTCAACACGTCCGAAGCGAACATCATGACCGCCGAGGATCCGGTCGAGTACAGTATCGAGGGTATCAACCAGGTCCAGATCCGTCCGAAGATCGGTCTTACCTTCGCCACGACGCTTCGCGCATTCCTGCGGCAGGACCCCAACATCCTCATGGTGGGCGAGATCCGTGACCGCGAGACGGGCGGCATCGCCGTGAAGGCTGCGCTCACCGGCCATCTCGTGCTCTCCACGCTCCACACCAATGACGCCGCTTCGACCGCGACGCGACTCGTGGACATGGGGATCGAAGCGTTCAACGTGGCCGTCGCCGTCAAGGTCATCACCGCCCAGCGGCTCGTCGGTCGGATCTGTCCCGACTGTCGGGTCGAGACGAGCTACGCACCCGAGATCCTGAATTCGGTCGGACTGGAAACGGGCAGACGTGGCAAGGGTGCCTTCTACCGCGGCGCGGGCTGCGACTCGTGCGGCGGGTCGGGGTACTCGGGTCGTCAAGGCCTGTATGAAGTCCTTCCGATGTCTCCCGCGATCCGGCGGCTGGTTCTGGCGGGCGCATCCTCGGAGGAGATCGAGCGCTGCGCGGTCGACGAAGGGATGATCACCCTGCGGCAGGATGGGTTCGCCAAGGTGACGAAGGGGATTGCGACACTCGAAGATGTGCTCAGAGAAACGCCGGCGTAGGCGGGGCCGCATGGACGCACGTCTGGTTGAACTGCTGAGGGAGATGGTCGAACGGGGTGCGTCCGACCTGCACCTTACGGCGGGCGAACGCCCGAAGCTCCGGATCGACGGCGACCTCACCGACAGTCGCGCGGACGGCGTGCTGGAACCGGAGGATACCGCGCTCCTCGGCCGTTCGATGCTCTCCAGCGACCAGCGCGCGCGTTTCGCGGGTGAGCCCGACTTCGATTTCGGCTTCGAGATTCCCGGCCTCTCCCGCTTTCGCGCAAACCTGTTCCGGCAGCGAGGGACCGTGGCGTGCGCCATCCGCCGGGTGCCGGTGGAGATCCCGAGCCTGCGCGAACTCGGCGTTCCATCGGTCGTCGGCCGGCTGGCGGACAAACCGCGCGGACTCGTGCTGGTCACGGGCCCCACCGGCTCGGGCAAATCGACGACTCTGGCGGCGATGGTGGACCGCATCAACACGGCCCGCGCGGGCCACATCGTGACGATCGAGGATCCGATCGAATTCGTGCATCCGCACAAACGCTGCATCGTGAACCAGCGCGAGATCGGGCAGGACACGCCCGACTTCGCCAACGCCCTCCGTTACGCGCTGCGGCAGGACCCCGACGTCATCCTCATCGGCGAATTGCGGGATCCCGAGACGATCCAGGCCGCGCTCACGGTCGCGGAGACCGGGCACCTTGCGCTCGGCACGCTGCATACGCGTTCGGCGGCAGAGTCCATCCACCGGATCATCGATGCTTTCCCGGCCCACCGGCAGGAGCAGGTGCGCGCGCAGTTCGCCCACGTCTTTGAGGGGGTCATCACCCAGACGCTGCTTCGCCGGGCGCAGGGCGGCGGCCGCGTCGTGGCCTGCGAGATTCTCGTCGCGACGCCCGCGGTTCGGGCTTTGATTCGGGAGGCGAAGGTCCATCAGATCCATTCCGCGATGCAGGCCGCACGCCGGTTCGGCATGCGGACCCTCAACGATGCGCTCCACCGGCTCTATGTCCGGCGGCAGGTGGACTTCGACGAATGTCTCCGGATCACCTCCGATGCCGCCGAATTCCGTCGCATGGCGAGCACGTCCGCGCCGGACGGATCCGCACGGTGACGGAGTCGACGTGAGGGGGGCAGCAGGGACCGGCCGCCGGCGATGGCGTGGGGTGGATGATGTGGGGGCTGGCGGTCGGTCCGCCCTCTCTCCCGGTCGAGAGCCCGTGACGTCCGTCCTGGCGGACATGGGCCGGCGCGTGCGGCGCCGCATCTCCGCGCCGCCGGCACGGGTGAAGACCCGTGATCTCGTGCTCTTCACGCGGCAGTTCTCGGTGATGACCAGCGCAGGGTTGCCGCTCACCCGGACGCTCGAAACCCTCGCGCTCCAGGCGGAGAACCCCGCGCTTCGGCAGGTGGCCCGCGACACGCTTCGCGATGTCGAGGCCGGGAAGACCCTGGCCGGCGCCCTCGGCAGGCACCCCCGGGTTTTCTCGAAGCTCTACGTGAACATGGTCCATGCAGGGGAGTCGGGGAGCAGGCTGGACGGGATTCTCGACCGCCTCGCCACTTTCCTCGAGAAGAGCGAAGAGATCCGCCGCAAGGTGAAGGGCGCCATGCTCTATCCCGCCGTCGTGCTCGCGGTGGCCATGGCGGTCGTCGCGACGCTCCTACTGTTTGTGATCCCGACGTTCGAGACCGTGTTCGCGAGCCTCGACGCGAGGCTTCCCCTTCCGACACGCGTCGTCATCGGTCTCTCGGGGATCGTCCAGAACTGGTGGTGGGTGCTGCTGGCCGTGGCGGGCGGCGCGGCCCTGATGCTGCGCCGCTGGATCGCCACGGACGCGGGTCGGCGGCACTTCGACCGAATGCTGCTGCAACTGCCGGTTCTCGGTTCGCTGATCCGGAAGGCCGCGGTGTCCCGCGTCACGCGGACCCTGGGAACGCTGCTCTCGTCGGGCGTTCCGATCCTGGAGGGACTCGAGATCACGGCGCGGACGGCGGGGAACCGCGTGATCCAGGATGCGATCCAGGCGAGTCGGGCCGCGATCCGCCGGGGTGATTCCATTGCCCGGCCACTGCGAGAAACCCGGGCCTTCCCACCCATGGTGGCCCGAATGATCCACGTCGGAGAAGAGACCGGAGATCTCGATGGGATGCTGGCCCGGATCGCCGATTTCTATGATGACGAAGTCGATGCGGGCGCCGAGAGCCTGCTGAGGATACTGGAGCCCGTTCTCATCGTGGTCCTCGGAGGTCTCGTCGGTGGGATGATCATCGCCATGTACCTCCCGATCTTCGAACTCATCAACGCGATCCAGTGACGCCGCCGTGGACATCGCGGGATACACCACCCTCGCGGCTTGCGGGGTTTCACCTCGTTCTTCTTCTTGCCGCATGTCCGCGAGCGCAAACGACGAAGACTCGATCCACGGCGGGACGGCTCCCTGCGTGCGGGATCTCCTCGGCCAGTCGATCGATGCGGCCTTCGAGCGGTACGGGCGCCCGGAGACGGATCGGCGCGCCGGGGAGGACCGATGGCTGCGCTTCGAAGCTCCGAACTGGACGTTGCGTCTGCGAGCCAGGCCGGATCGGGTCGGCGGTCCGGCACTCGTCCGGTCGTGGACGGCCGCCTTCGCGGACGGGTTCGACACCGTGCCGGAAGCGCTGCGCGCGCTGGGGCTGCCGTCTCCGAAGCCGACGGTCGGAACAGAGGACATCCGCCGGCCGCTGCGTGACGGCGCCGGACGGGTGCATTCGCTGACTCTGTCGGTGCGGCGTGGCCGAATCCGTGCGGCCACCGGTTTCGACGAACCGCCGGACTGGGACGTTGAGACCCCGTTGCTGGACGACGTCTAGTTATGGGGTGACCGTCCGCGGTCGCCGGCGCGCCGCCGGAACCGCGGCCCGCGCAGCCCCACCGGAGGTGCTGCGGAAGATCCAACCCGGGCGGAAGTGAGGAGAGGGATGAGGAGAACGACGAGGGGTGGTACGGAGGGGTTCACGCTGATCGAGCTGCTGATCGTGGTCGTGATCATCGGCATTCTCGCGGCCATCGCGATTCCGCAGTTCACAAGCACGAAGGAAAAGGCGTTCGATGCCGCCGCCCAGAGCGACATTCGCAACCTGATGACGGCAGAGGAAGCGTACTTCTTCAACCACCAGGCGTATGCCGCAGTCAGCGTGGCCGCCGGCGGAGGGGCGGACCTGGATGGCGACGGGACGCGGGATTTTCAGGCCAGCACGAACATCTCGCTGGCGGTGACCGCTTATACGGACGGCTACCAGATCACGGCGAAACACGCATCCTCGCCGAACACGTGGTGCGTCAATTCCTCGGCCGCGAACGCCTCGGGAGCCATCGGACAGATCGTCGAGGCCACCAGTTGCTAGTGTCGTGTCGCGCGACACTCGTTGATGCGCCGTTGATGCGGGGGACGATCCTTACGACAGAGTCGCTAACGCTCGTTCAGGAAAGGGAGCACCCCGTGCAGCAAGACGGATCAAGTAGATCGCGTGTATCGCATACAGGGCGGAGTGGGTTCAGTCTGGTGGAGGTCGCGGTCGCGCTGGCGGTCACAGGCCTGGCCGCGGCCTTCATCATCTCTCGTGAACCCCTCGACCGTTTCAGCCTGACGCGAGCCGCCCGGGTGGCGGAGTCGCAACTCACGCTGGCACGTCTCCACGCCGTGGCGACCCATGCGCCCACCGCGGTGACGCTCGTGGGGACCCGGCTCGAAGTATCGCGGCAAGGGGGTTCACTGCTGTCTCGCGTCGACCTCGGCAGACACACGCTCGGCCGGCTCGATTCGATGCGGTTGCAGCCGTCCACTCTCCGCTTCAACGCGCGGGGACACGGATCCCCCGGTAGCGTCTACCTGTATCGCGGCGACCGGGGCATTCGGCTGGTGTCGAACTTCGTGGGCCGGGTTCGCCCGGTACCCTTTCAACATTGAAGACCGCCGGCTTCAGTCTGGTCGAGGTCCTGCTGGCCATCGTCGTGACGTCCGTCGGGGTGCTCGGCGCGGCCGGCGTAGTGCTCGGGATCGGTTCGCAGGCGCTCCGGGCGGCGTGGCACACGGAGCACGCGCTCGCGGGTCGAAACGCCGTGGAGTCGCTCGTCCGGGTCGGTTACGCGGCCGCGGGTTCCCACGCGAGCATCATCGACATCGGCGGACGTCGATTCGACGTGTCGCACGACGTGGCCGAACGGTCGGCGCGGCTCAAGCACGCCCGCGTGACGGTATCGCTGCCGCCGGCCCCGGAGGCGGAACTCGAGATCGTGCTCTCGCGGCCCCGCCCGCTGCCCGCGGCGCCATGAGCGTTCCACGCCGTCTTGCGCCCGCCGGAGTCTGCGGTGAGGAAGGGTTCACGCTCGCAGAGATGCTCGTCGCGCTGACAGGCGCCGGTTTGCTCATCGGCTTGCTCATAGGCCTGCTGGCGAGTCAGAGCCGCTTTCACCTGCGTAATGAGGATGCCATCCAGGCCTCGCAGATTGCTCGAGCCCTGTCCGACGGAATGGGAGCGGAGATCCGCGGAGCCGGGCCGGGCGACCTGCTCCTTGCGACGCCCGACACGGTGTCGGTCCGCGTGGACATCTTGAAGGCGGTCGTATGCGGCACGGCGAGCGGCGGCTCCATCAATCTCTTCGCCTACGATTCCATCGCCGCGAATCTTCAGTCCGGGTGGCGTGGCACGGCGCTTTCGGGGCCGTACCAGGCCGCTTGGGTCTACGCGGACGGATTTACGCCCGCTTCCAGTGTGTCGACCGCTGCGGAGACCGCTTGCAGGTCGGCCGGAGCGGATGGGGCGAATCGCGTGTCGACCCGGTGGTTCCGCCGCACAAGCGGCTGGAGCGGAGGCTTCGCGGCGTTGCCTGCGCCCGGCTCACTCGCTCGCGTCTATGGACGGCTCACCTACGCCATCCACTCATCCGATTCCGAGTCGGGAACGGTGTCCATCCGGCGCAACGGGCAGGAGTTCGTGTCCCCCCTCGAATCCGGCGCCGCGTTCGAGTACCGGTTGTCGAGCGGCGCCATTCAGGCCCGCGTAGGGCCCGGCGACCTTTCCCGCGTGCGCGAAGTCCGGCTGATCGGTACGGCGGTCGGCCGAAACGGACGTGCGGCGGGCCGGCGAGTCGTTCACGCGATGTCGCTCCGCAACTGAGACATGAGAGGATTCGGATTGCGGCGTCGGAAGACGACCGTGGGCGTCGATATCGGCACCGGCTTCAGCAAGGCCGCGGTGATCGACCATGGCGAGAGCGGGCCACGCCTGACAGGGCTCGCGACCGCCCCGAACGAGACGGACGCCGTGCGCGGTGGGGCGATCAGGGATCCGGAGCGGGTCGCCGAGACGCTTTCCGCGCTGTTCAAGCGGGAGCGAATCAAGCCCCGAAACGTGACCATCGGCGTTGGTGGGCGCGATGTCCTGAGCAAGGTGATCGAGATCGACCGGATGGATGAGGCGGAGGCCCGCGCCGTGATGCCGTGGGAGGCGGAGCAGCACGTCCCCTTCGACATGAAGAACGCGGAACTGGACTTCGCGATCATCGATCCGAACGGAGAGAGCTCGACGATGACCGTGCTGCTCGCGGTGGCAAAGCGCGACGTCATCGAGGCCCGCGTCGCGCTCCTGCGGCGGGCGGACCTGAACCCGACGATCGTCGACGTGGAGGTCCTGGCCCTTCGTAACGCGTTCGAGGCGAACTATCCGACCGCGATGAAGGACGTGACGGTGCTGGCCGACATCGGGGTCCATTCGACCGCCATTCACCTGCTCCGTAACGGACTTCCCCTGCTGACCCGCGAACTGGCCGTCGGCGCCCCGGCCGCGGACGAACCGGAAGAGTGCGCCCGCCGGATCGCGCGCGGCATCGACCGGACGGGGGCGCTCGTCGAGACGGGACCGGGGATCGCACGCGTATACCTGTGTGGGGGAGGAGCCACGGCGTCCGGACTGGTCGAGATTCTCGCGGAATCGACCGGTGTGGAAACGCGCCTCGCGAGTGCGTTCGAACGCATCGAGGTGGCGCCAGAGGTCGCGGACCGAACGGATCTGGGCTCGGTGGCGCCGATGCTCATGCTCCCGGTCGGACTGGCTCTTCGACCCCCGGCCCGGGGCGGCTGAACGTGGAGGCGCGGGTAAGACCATGATCGAGATCAATCTCCTGCCCGAATCCCTGCGCGCCCGGCAAGGGATCGCGACGAACCGGCAAGCTGAAGGCGGTTTCCGCATCGATGTTTGGGGTGTCGCACTGCTGATCGCGGCACTGACCATCCCGCCGGGCACGGTCGCGCTGTGGTGGTCGCAACGGGCCGAAACCCTCGAACTCCGGGCGCGTCTCGAAGCGGTCATGGCGGACTCGGCGCGGCTCGCCGAACTCCAGGCGGCAAGCGACAGTCTGTCGGAGCGGTCTCGCGAGATCCAAGAGCGCGTCTTACTGGTCGAACAACTGGACCGCGATCGGTTCGCGTGGCCGCACATGATGGATGAAATCAGCCGGGCGCTCCCGCCGCCGGCGTGGCTGATCTCCCTGCGTCAACTGTCGCCGCCTCCCGACCTTGCCGTCGAACTCCAGGGGGTTGCGGGCAATCCGCTCGCGATCACGGAATTCGTCCGTAGCCTGGGGATCTCGGACTACATCGCCGATGTGAGGATCGTCGGCAGCCAGCAGCAGGGATCCGATCCCGATCAGGGTTCCCGGCAGGCCTTCACCCTCGTTCTTCGGTTCGCCCACGCGTCCGCCCTTCGGCGGATCGAACCCACTTGACCGTGCTGGCCATGGATTCCCGCGCGCAGTACCGGGTGCTCGGACTCGTCCTCCTGCTGGGCGGCGGGACGGCCTTCCATCTGTACTTCGGGAACCCGCGAAGGGTGGAGCTCGCCGAGATGGCGGAGCGGGTCGAGCAGGCGGAGCGGGCCATCGCCCTCTCCGAACTGCCTGCAGGCGACCTGGACGCGATACAAGAGAGTCTCGTACTCGGTGAACGACAGCTCGCCGTGCTGAAACGGCTCGTTCCGCGAGAGGGTGAAGTCGCCGCCATCTACGAAGCCATCGCGGCCGAAACGCAGTCGCTCGGTCTCGAACTCGTCCACGCCCTGCCCGCCGATCCCGTGGCCGACTCCACCGGCTACTTCGTACGGCAACAGTGGGCGCTCCAGGTGGAGGGGGCGTACCACGATGTCGGGACGCTCCTGACGCGAATCGCCGGCTTCGCCCGAATCGTGCGGCCCGAGGTCGAGGAAATCGTACCCTCGCGGATCACCAACTCGGGACGGCAACTCGTTCACGCGCGCTTCAGCCTCGAAACCTTCGTGCTTCCGCCGGAGGACAGCAATTCGCCGGAGGACAGCAATTCGCCGGAGGAAGGATGATTCGCTTGATTCTCGCCGTCGTGCTCGCCGCGGCGTTCCGGACCGGGCCATTGGAGGTTGCGGCGCAAACACGGCCGCCACCGATCTACGAGCGGGAGGTCTTCAGCTACCCCGCCTTCGACCGACGCGACCCGTTCCAGCCGCTTCACCTCGATACGCAGGCGGGGCCCCGTTTCGGAGACCTCACGCTGGTCGGCGTCCTGTACAACCCGCAACTGGGGAGCGTGGCGATTCTGACCGATCGATCGACGGGCCGGCGGTACCGAGCCCGCGAACGCGACATCATCGGCACGGCCCGCGTCGTGCGGATTCGCATGGAGGAGGTGGATTTCGTGATCACGAACTTCGGGGTCAGCCGTCAGGAGACGTTGCGGGCAAGGCGTGAACGGGGGACAGGCGGATGATCTCCCGGACCATTCTCGCGTTCGCCGCAGTGGTCGCGACGACGTCCCCAACCGAGATGCGGGAAGTCAGGATCGCGTCCGAGGGGACGGAAACCAAAATCACGGTGGTCGTCGGCGGACCGGCCACGCCCCGCCACATGATGCTCGCCAATCCTCCGCGGCTGCTTCTGGACATTGACGGTGTGGACCAGGGACTGGCGCGCCGTCACTACGACCGGATCGACCGAGGCGGAGTGCTCGGCATGCGTTCAACCCAATTCCGGCCCGAGACGGTGCGGCTCGTGTTCGACCTCCAGCGAGAAACGCGCTACCGCGTATCCGTGGACTCCGGTGCGGTTCGCGTGACCTTCCTGAATCCCGGGCCGCCTTTCCCTCCCTGGTCGACTTCCGGCGCCGGCGCGCAAGCCGAGGCCCGGGGAACGCGGGACACTCTCCGGTCGCCACAGCTTCCCCTTCCCGAGCAGGCCCTGCCGCGAATCTCCGTCGTGTACGACAGCGCCAGCATGCTCGACGTCCTCGCCGGTTTCTCGGAGTTCGCGAACATCTCGGTTGTTCCGAACGGCGAGGTCGCGTCCGTCGTCGTGCGAGGCATCGACATCCGGGATCAGCCGTGGGATGTGGCGTTGAACGCGATCCTGTCGGCGCAGAACCTCGGCTGGCACAGGACCGAGAGCGGGATCATCGTCGTCGACTGGCTGGAGAACCTCCAGGCGCGGGATCAGCTGCTCAGCGAAACGCGCGTGATCCGCGTCAACTATGCGCGGGCGGATTCGGTGGCGGAGACGCTCCGGCATCTGGCTACGCCCGACCGCGGCAAGGTGGTGTCGTTCTCCGGCAGCAACACCGTCATCGTCACCGACGCACCATCCGTCGTCGCGCGGATGGACACGATCATCGCGGCGCTGGACCGGCGTCTCCCCCAGGTCGCGATCGAGGCGAAGATCGTCTTCGTCGATCGGACGGATGTACAGCAACTGGGGATTGTGTACGACCTCAAGGAACGCGACGGCGGTTTCGTGGAGCAGGGCATCAACGATGTCATCGCGGCGCCCGACCCCGACTCGCCGCCCCAATTCGTCGACGTGGACGGCGATGGTGCGGTCGACGAGGGGTTCGTCAGGCGGACGAACGAAACACTCGTGAGCCTGGGAGGTACGGCGGTCGCGGCGCTGGCGAACGCGAACGATCGCCCGATCGGACCGGCGCTCCAGATCCTGACGGCCGTGGCGTTCGGCGAGTTCTCGCTCTTCTCGTTCCTCGAAGCGCTCGAGTCCCACCAGTTGTCGGACGTGCAGGCGGCGCCCTCCATCCGGGTCGTGGACCACGCGCATGCAAGGATCCAGGTGGGCGAACGCACCCCGATCCGGGTCCTGGAACCGGGAGCCCAGACCGAGTCCGCGCGCGTCAACGTCGACTTCCAGGACACGGGGATCATTCTGGATGTCGTCCCGCATGTGACGAACAACAACCAGATCCGGCTGGAGCTGATGGCGGAGCGGTCCGGCCTGAAGCTCGGTCTGTCGGATGTGGGTTTCGTGTTCGAGAAACAGATCGGAGAGACGACCCTCCTGCTCGAGGACGGGGAGACGGCCGTCATCGGAGGACTGACGCTGAGCGAGGTAAGTCGGAGTCGGAGCGGCATTCCCGGCCTCATGAACCTTCCACTGCTCGGGGCATTGTTCCGTAGCACGAAGGAGAATGAAGTGAAGCAGGACCTCATCATCCTCGTCACTCCTCACATCATTCGGCCTCTCCCTTGAGGGTCCCGGAGGGGGCCGTAGTTGCGGCTCCCGCCTCGGCGCATCCTTTTCCCGCCGTTGGAACGGCCGTTCGATGAGGAGAGAATCCACACGATGCTGACAGAATGCTGAGATGCCTGAGGCTGACCACGGCAGGCGAAACGCACGGCCCCGCCGTGGTCGCCGTGCTGGAGGGGATCCCCGCCGGATTGGCGCTCGAGCCCGACGATGTCGCGCGGGAACTCGCGCGCCGGCAGGGCGGTCACGGCCGTGGGGGCCGCATGAAGATCGAGAAGGATGAAGGCGAGATCTTCGGCGGCGTGCGCCTCGGGGAGACGTTGGGGTCTCCGGTCGCGGTCCGGATCCCGAACCGCGACTTCCGAAACTGGGGCGTGGCGATGGCGGTCGAGGCGCCGGAGGTGGACGACGACGAACTCCTGCGCCGGGCGTACCTTCCGCGGCCGGGTCACGCCGACCTCGCGGGGATGCTCAAGTACGGGCGGAAGGACGCGCGCGACATCCTCGAGCGGGCCAGCGCGCGGGAGACCGCCGCCCGCGTCGCCGCCGGGGCCGTCGCCAAGCGGCTGCTCGGCGAGTTCGGAGTGCGCGTCGCGAGTCACGTGGTGTCGATCGGTCCCGTGGAGGCGCCGTCGGAGTTGCCGCTGCCGGACGATCTTCTCGCCGTGGCCGATGCCTCGCCCGTGCGCTGCATCGACCCGGATGCGACCGCCGCGATGGTCGACGCGATCGATGCCGCCCGTCGCGCCGGCGACTCGCTGGGCGGCGTGTTCGAGGTCGTCGCTCGCGGCGTGCCGGTGGGGCTCGGGAGTCACGTCACGTGGGAGACCCGCCTTGGCGGCCGGATCGGCGGCGCGATGATGTCGATCCACGCGATGAAGGGCGTCGAGATCGGGATGGGATTCGAAGCCGCGCGCCTCCGCGGGTCCGATGTACACGACGAGATCGAACGGGATCCGGCGCGTCGCGAGAGCGGAGGCTACGCGCGGCGGCGGAACAACGCGGGAGGTCTGGAAGGGGGGATGTCGACGGGAGGCGACATCGTCGCACGCGTGGCGATGAAGCCGCTCAGCTCGCTGCGCCGCCCCCTGGACAGCGTGGACACTCGGACCGGAGAACCCGCCAAGGCGTTCCTCGAGCGCAGCGATGTGTGCTCGGTGCCGGCCGCCGGGGTCGTGGGGGAGGCGATGATGGCGCTGGTGCTGGCGGACGCGTGGATCGAGAAGTTCGGAGGGGACAGCCTCGCGGAGATGCGCTCCAACGTGGAGAGCTATCTCGCCCGGATCGGGACGTGACGTGTCGAGCGTGCCGCGAAGGATCTGGCTCGTCGGCCTGTCCGGGGCGGGAAAGAGCACGATAGGTCCCCTCCTCGCGCTGCGGTTGGGGTATCGCTATGTCGATCTGGACCGCGAGGTCGAGGAGCTGGCGGGAGCGACGATCCCCCGCCTGTTTCGCGACGGCGGGGAAGCCGGGTTCCGACGGCTCGAGGCCCGGGCCGCGTCCCGGGCGGCGCGGGAAACGGATGTCGTCGTGGCGACCGGGGGAGGGTGGATGGCGCGCCGGGACATCGACCGCACATCCGGCGGCCGCGTGCGCGTCTGGTTGCGCGTGCGCCCCGAGACCGCGATCCATCGCCTCTCCCGGGAGGGTGCCGAAGCCCGGCCGCTGCTGGCCGGACCCGACCCCGCCGCCGCGCTCACCGCGCTGCTCGCGGCTCGGGAGGCCGCCTACGCGGAGGCCGAGATCGTGCTGGAGACGGACGGACGGGAACCGGAAGATGTCGTGGAGTTGGCGCTGAGAAGTCTGCGACGTCTTGCCGCCCGTCCGCCGGCGGACAGGGAAGGACGAACGGAAGGACAACAGGAGAGTTGAGAGACCGCCCGTGAATCTCGTCATCGTGGAGTCGCCCGCGAAGGCCCGCACCCTCGAGTCGTATCTCGGGGCCGGCTTCAGCGTGCAGGCATCCGTCGGGCACGTCCGGGACCTCCCCCGGAGCGGCCTCGGCGTCGACGTCGAAAAGGGGTTCGAGCCGGAGTACGTCACGATCGAGGGAAAGGAACCCGTCCTCCGGAAGCTGCGCACTGCGGCAGCGAAAGCGGATTCCATTCTTCTCGCCACGGACCCGGACCGGGAGGGCGAGGCGATCGCCTACCACATCGTGGAGGCCCTGACCGCGCGGAAGCGGTCGCTCAGAGAGCGTTTCCGCCGCATCACGTTCAACGAGATCACGAAGAGTGCCGTGCTCGAGGCGCTCGAGCGCCCGGGAGAGATCGACCTCCCCCGCATCGAGGCCCAGCAGGCACGCAGGATTCTGGATCGTCTCGTCGGGTACAGGGTCTCCCCGCTCCTGTGGAAGAAGATCAGGCCCGGACTCTCCGCGGGCCGCGTACAGTCGGTCGCCGTCCGCCTGCTTGTGGAGCGCGAACGGGAGCGGCGCGCCTTCCGGAGCGGCGCATGGTGGCGGCTGCGCGCCCACCTCGCGGCGGACGGAGGCGCCTTCACGGCCGATCTGGCTGCGCTCGACGGGGTGGCGATCGCGAGAGGGAGGGACTTCGATGAGCGCACCGGCGCCCTCAAGTCCGGTCGCAAGGTCGTCCTGCTGGACCGGGAACGCGCCGAAGCGCTCCGCGCGCGGTTGTCCGACGCCACCTTCACGGTCGTCAGCCTGCAGGAGAAGCGGTCGAAGCGGAGCCCGTATCCTCCGTTCACGACGGCGACCCTCCAGCAGGAAGCCAACCGCAAGCTGAACCTCGGGGCCCGGGAGACGATGCGGATCGCCCAGGCGCTCTACGAGGCCGGCCGCATCACCTACATGAGGACGGATTCCGTCACCCTCTCCGAAGCCGCGATCACGGCGATTCGGAGCCGCGTGGCGACCCGGTACGGCAAGGAATACCTGAGCCCGGCCCCACGGCGCTACAAGACGAAGTCCCGCTCGGCGCAGGAGGCCCACGAGGCGATCCGCCCGGCCGGCACGGACATGCGGACGGCCGATGAACTCGGACTCACCGGCCGGCAGAAGGCGCTCTACGAACTGATCTGGAGACGCGCCGTCGCCACGCAGATGGCGGATGCCCGGCTGCGGCACCTGAACGTGCAGGTGGATGCGGAGGAGGCACGCTTTCGCGCCGCCGGGAAGGTCATCGAGTTCCCCGGCTTCTTCCGCGCCTACGTCGAGGGTTCGGACGACCCGGACGTGGCGCTCGAGAACCAGGAAACGGTTCTCCCCGACATGCGGGAAGGTCAGACCCTCGAGAACCGCAAGCTGGAAAGTCGGAAGCACGAGACGAAGCCGCCCCCCCGGTTCACGGATGCCGCGCTCGTGAAGGAACTGGAGGCGGATGGAATCGGGCGCCCATCCACGTACGCCGCCATCATCTCGACCGTCGTCGATCGAGGGTACGCGGTACGACAGAACAAGCAACTCGTCCCCACCTTTATCGCCTTCGCGGTGACCGGTCTCCTGGAGGATCACTTCCCGAACCTCGTCGACACCGGGTTCACGTCCGAGATGGAGGATGCGCTGGACGAAATCGCTCGCGGCAACGTGGACTGGCGCGCCTACCTCGGGGAGTTCTACAGCGGGGGAGAGGGTCTCGAGGCGCGACTTGTCGAGCGCGAAGCGGCCATCGACCCGCGAGAGGCCTCGACCGTGCGGCTCCAGGACCTCACGCCCCGCGTACGGATCGGCCGCTACGGACCCTTCCTCGAACTGGAGAGCAACGGCGACCGGCTCACCGCGTCCCTCCCCGACGACGTGGCTCCGGCCGATCTCAGCGAGGAGCAGGCGATCGATCTCCTCCGGAAACGGGCGGAAGGTCCGGATCGTCTGGGGGGGGATCCCGATTCCGGCGAGAACATCTACCTCATGGAGGGGCGCTTCGGCCCCTACGTACAGCGAGGCGAGAGGGCGGACGGGAAGAAGCCGAAACGCGCGTCCCTCCCGAAGAACCTTCGGCCCGAGGATGTGTCGCTGGCCACGGCGCTCAAGCTGCTCGCCATGCCGGCCCCGCTCGGCCCGCACCCGGAGAGCGGCGATCCCGTGAAGGTGGGAATCGGGCGCTACGGCCCGTACGTCGTCCACCAGCGCGACTATCGCTCGTTGACAGAGAACGATGACCCGCTCGAGATGACCTTCGAGCGCGCCATGCAGCTGCTCTCCGCGCCCAAGACGCGGGGCCGCCGGGCGAGTGCCACGCCGCTGCGGGAAGTCGGCGCGCACCCGGATGACGGCGAGTCGATCGCGATCTACAAGGGTCGCTACGGTCCCTACGTGAAGCACGGCAAGACGAACGCTTCGCTGCCGAAGGGGACGGAACCCGACGAGGTCACGCTGGACGTGGCGCTGGAGCTGCTGAAGAAGCGGAAGGAGCGCGACGCGACCAGAAAGGCGGGGGGACGGCGCGGCGGCCCCCGAAAGAAGTCGTCGAGAAAATGACCCGAACGTCCGCGCCCGCCGATGCGCGAGCGCGAGCCCGGCGCACATGGGCCGACGATTTCCTTCGCTACGCCCGTGCGGAGCGTCGGCTGTCCCCCCGCACAGTGTCCGCCTACCGCCGCGATCTCGATCAGTTCGAGGCCTTCGTGAGCGCGTACGAGGGCACGCACGACTGGGGCTGGGCCGACGTACATCGCGTGTCCATCCGTTCGTTCATGGGAGACTTGGAGTTGCGCGGGCTGAAACGTTCCTCGATCGCCCGCAAGCTCGCCGCCGTGCGCGCCTTCTTCGCGTTCCTCCAGCGCACGGACCGCGTGGAGTCCAGCCCGGCGCTGCTGATCCGCACGCCGCGGAAGGACCGGACGCTCCCCTCCTTTCTGAGCGAAGAGGATGCCCGCGGATTGCTCGACTCCGCCGGCGAGGCGGCGCGCCGGGACGGATCCGCGGTGGCGCTCCGGCGCTGGGCCCTCCTCGAGTTGCTGTACTCGTGCGGCCTGCGGCTGGCGGAGGTGCACGGTCTCGATGTGACCGCCGTGGATCGCGGCACCGGGCAGCTTCGCGCTCTCGGCAAGGGCGGGAAGGAGCGCGTCGTCCCTCTCGGCCGGCGCGCCTCGGAGGCGCTCGGCGCCTATTTCGGGAAGCGGGGGGAGGGCGACTCCCGCGCCGCGTTCCTCTCCGTTCGCGGCACCCGCCTCTCGCGGCGGCAGATCCAGCGCGACGTGACGGCCCAACTCGCGCGGGTCGCGGACGGCGAGCGGCTGACCACTCACTCGCTGCGCCACTCCTTCGCGACCCACCTTCTCGACCGGGGGGCGGACCTCGTCTCGGTGAAGGAGATGCTGGGGCACGCGAGTCTGAGCACGACCCGGATCTACACGCACACATCCGTGGACCGCCTCAAGCGCGTACACTCCCGGGCCCATCCGCGCGGAGGAGAATGAAGAGAATGATACGAGCCACGACGATCCTCTGCGTTCGGGTCGGGGGCGACGTCGCGATGGCGGGCGACGGCCAGGTGACCATGGGAGAAACCGTCGTCAAGGCGAAGGCGAGCAAGCTCCGCACGATGCGCGATGGCCGGATCCTGGCGGGTTTCGCCGGCGGCGTCGCCGATGCGCTTACCCTGTTCGAGAAGTTCGAGGCGCAGCTCGAGCGCTACCCTCGCCACCTCACCCGCGCGGCGGTGGAACTCGCGAAGGAGTGGCGGAGCGACCGTTATCTTCGTCGGCTCGAGGCGCTGCTCGCCGTCGCCGACCGGGAGACGAGCCTGCTGATCGCGGGCACGGGAGAGGTCATCGAACCGGACGACGGCATTCTCGCGCTCGGTTCCGGAGGGCCGCACGCGCTCGCCGCCGCGCGGGCCCTCGCCCGCCGGACGGATCTGCCGGCTGCGGAGGTAGCGCGGCAGGCCCTCGAGATCGCGGCGGAGATCTGCGTGTACACGAACCGGGAGATCACGGTGCTCGAGCTTTCGGGCAGCGCCGACAGCAACGGGAACGAGCCATGACGACGAGCGATGGCGGACAGGTGACGCGCCGCCCCGACATCAGCCCCGCCCCGGATCCCGGCGACCCCGGCATCGCGGCGGCGCTCACCCCGCGACAGATCGTCGAGGAACTCGACCAGTACATCATCGGACAGGACGAGGCGAAGAAGGCCGTCGCGATCGCGCTCCGCAACCGCTGGCGCCGGCAGAACGTCGACGAGGGGATGCGGGAGGAGATCCTCCCCAACAACATCATCCTCATCGGCCCCACCGGCGTGGGGAAGACCGAGATCGCCCGCCGCCTCTCGCGGCTCGCGGGGGCTCCGTTCATCAAGGTCGAGGCCTCGAAGTTCACCGAAGTGGGCTACGTCGGCCGCGATGTGGAATCGATGATCCGCGACCTCCTCGAGATCGCCATCAAGCTCGTTCGCGAGGAGCAGGAGGCCCGACACGGAGAGGTTGCCGACCGGCGGGTCGAGGAGCGCCTCCTCGACCTGCTTCTCCCTCCCGTGGCGGAGGGCGAGCCCGCCGCGGGTTCCGGCGGCGGCACGCAGCGGCAGTTCGTCGTGTCCCTCGCGGGACAGGCATCGGAGACCCGCTCCGATGAGCCTTCCGAGCAGCGCAAACAGCGCACGCGAGAGAAGCTCCGCGGCCTCCTGCGCGACGGCATGCTCGATGAGCGGGAGGTCGAAGTCGAAGTCAGCGACAGCGCGATCCCGATGCTCGATGTGGGGGGCGGCATGGAGGGCGTGGACTTCAACGTCGGGGAAGTCCTCAAGGGAGTACTGCCGAAGAAGACGCGCCGCCGCCGGGTCACGGTCGCGGCCGCCCGCCGGATCCTCCGCTCCGAGGAACTCGCGAATCTCGTGGACATGGAGGAGGTCACGGAGCAGGCGCTCCGCCGGACCGAGAGCATGGGGATCGTCTTCCTCGACGAGATCGACAAGGTCGCCGGGAAACACGGCGGCACCGGACCCGACGTTTCGCGCGAGGGCGTACAGCGCGACCTCCTGCCCATCGTCGAGGGATCCACGGTCAAGACGCGGCACGGGATGGTCCGCACGGATCACATCCTGTTCATCGCGGCCGGGGCCTTCCACATCGCGAAGCCCTCGGACCTCATCCCCGAACTCCAGGGCCGGTTCCCGATCCGCGTGGAACTCGAGAGCCTGGACGCGGAGGCGTTCACGCGCATCCTCCAGGAACCTCGCTACGCCCTCCTCGCGCAGTACCAGGCACTCGTGGAGACCGAGTCCGTCCGACTCGAGTTCGAGGAGAACGCGGTGCGCGAGATCGCCCGCATCGCCAGCCACGTGAACGAACGGACGGAGAACATCGGTGCCCGGCGTCTTCATACCGTGCTCAGCACGCTCCTGGAGAAGATCCTCTTCGATCTGCCGGAAGCGCGGGCGGACGAGACGATCATCGTTGACGCGGACTTCGTGCGGGATCGCCTGTCGCGCATCGCGGACGACGAAGATCTGAGACGATACATCCTCTGAACGGAGACCCGAGGACTCACGAAGCCATGGACCGGACCCGACACTTTCTCTCGATCGCCGACTGGTCGCCCGAGCGGCTGAACGAGGTCCTCGACCTCGCCGACCGCCTCAAGGCCGATCCCGACGCGGCGGGCCGTCCCCTCACCGGGAAGACGCTCGCCATGATCTTCACCAAGAGTTCGACCCGCACCCGGGTTTCCTTCCAGGTGGGGACGCACCAGCTGGGCGGGCAGGCGCTCTTCCTGTCCTCGCGCGACATCCAGATCGGGCGCGGGGAACCGCTCTCCGATACGGCCCGGGTTCTGTCGCGCTTCGTGCACGGGATCATGATCCGGACGTTCGCGCAGTCCGATGTCGAGGCGCTGGCCGAGCACGGTTCGATTCCCGTCATCAACGGACTCACGGATCTGCTGCACCCGTGCCAGATCATGGCGGATCTCCAGACGGCGCGCGACGAGTTCGGCCCCGACCTCTCCGGACGGACCGTCGCCTGGATCGGCGACGGCAACAACGTCGCGAACTCGTGGTTGAACGCGGCGGCGAAGCTAGGCTTCCGGCTCCGTCTCGCCTGCCCCGAGGGGTACGATCCGGACCCCGCGCTCCTCGCGGCCGCGGGACGCGCGACGCAGGTCGATCTCTTCCGGGCGCCTGCGGAGGCGGCCGAGGGGGCGCACGTCGTGACGACGGATGTCTGGGCCTCGATGGGACAGGAAGAAGAAGCTGCGGAACGTGCGCGGGCGTTCGAGGGATACTGTGTGGGCGCGGAGGTCATGGCCCGGGCCGCCGACGATGCGATCTTTCTCCACTGCCTGCCCGCCCACCGCGGCGAGGAGGTCGCCGCCGAAGTCATCGACGGGCCGGCGTCGCGCGTGTGGGACGAGGCGGAGAACCGGCTCCACTCGCAGAAGGCGATCCTCGCCATGCTCATGGGAGCGCCATCGTGAAGGATCTGAAAGAGACCCCGCTATTCGAGGAACACGTCCGGCTGGGCGGAAAGATCGTCCCCTTCGCCGGCTACGCGATGCCCGTTCAGTATCCGACCGGCATCAGGGCCGAACACCGGGCCGTCCGCGAGAAGGCGGGCCTGTTCGACGTCTCCCACATGGGAGAGTTCCGCGTGCGCGGCGAAGGCGCACAGGCGTTCGTGGCCTATGCGACGACGAACGACCCTTCGCGCCTGGAGCCGGGCGACGCGCAGTACAGCGCGATGTGCCACGAGAGCGGCGGCGTCATCGACGACCTCATCGTCTACTGCATGGGCGAGGCGGATTATCGGCTCGTCGTGAACGCGGCGAACATGGCCAAGGACTGGGCGCACCTCAGCGGGCTTGCGCAGGACTTCGACGTGGAGATGACGGACGAGAGCGACGAGATCGCCCTCCTCGCCCTCCAGGGGCCCCTGGCCGAGGTGATGCTGGAGCCGCTGACCGAGTACCCGCTGGCGGACATCGAGTACTACCGCTTCGCGCACGGCGAGGTGGCCGGCGCGCCGTGCGTCATCAGCCGGACCGGGTACACGGGCGAGATCGGGTTCGAACTCTACCTGCCCAACGAGTACGCGGTGCCGACGTGGCGGGCGCTCGTCGCGGCCGGCGCCGTCCCCACCGGCCTTGGAGCCCGCGACTCGCTCCGGCTCGAGATGGGCTACGCACTCTACGGCAACGACGTGGACGACGAGACGACCGCGCTCGAGGCCGGACTCGGATGGCTCGTGAAGCACGCCAAGGGCGACTTCGTGGGCGGGGAAGCGCTTGCGGCGCAGCGTGCCGAGGGTCTCACCCGCAAGCTCCGTTTCCTGCGACTGCTCGAGCGGGGCTTCCCGCGGCCGGGCTACGACGTCCGGTTCGAGGGGGAGCCTGTCGGCGTAGTCCGCAGCGGCACCGTGAGCCCTTCCATGGGGCACGGGATCGCGACGGTCTATCTTCCGGTGGCCGCCGGGTTCGGCGACGCGGTCGAAATCATGATCCGGGGCAAGGCGATCGCGGCCGAGGTCGTGCGTCCGCCCTTCTACCCGCGCGGGTCGCTGCACCGCATCGCGCCGCGGATCGCGGTCGTGACGGTGTCCGACGCCGTGTTCGCCGGAGAGCGGGAAGATGGTCCCGGGGACCTCATCAAGACGTGGATCAGAGGGCGCGCGTACTCGCTCGCCGGCGCGGACGTCGTGCCCGACGAGAGCGAGGCCATTGCCTCGCGGCTCCTGCACTGGTGCGATGTGCAGGGAGTCGACGTCGTGCTCACGACCGGCGGCATCGGGCTCGCCCCGCGCGACGTGACCCCGGAGGCGACGCGCGCCGTCCTGGAGCGCGAGGCGCCGGGCATCGCTGAAATGCTGCGCCGCATCGGCGCCGAAGCGACACCGTATGCCGCGCTTGGCCGCGGGCTGGCCGGCATTCGCGGCGAGACGCTCATCGTCAATCTGCCGGGGAGCCCGCAGGGCGTCTCCGAAGGCCTCGCCGCACTCGAGCCGGTGGTCGACCACGCCGTCGACCTGTTGCGCGGCGATACCGTGCACGCGTCTCCCGGCGGCTGATGGCGCGCGTCTTCGTCGACGGGCGCGCGGTCGAGGCCGCCATCGCCGTCCGCCAGGCGGCGCAGGCCGATGGGCACGAGGTCGAGTTCGTGGAATCCGTGCGCGAACTCGAGGGACGACTGGGCGGGGCGGCCGAGGTCGCGCTGGTCCTCACGGGTTCTCCCGACGAATCGCGCGCCGCCGCGATGCGCGGCCTTTTCGAGGCGGAGATCCCGCGCCCCCCCGTACTCGGGCTCACGGAGGAGACCCACCCGGACGCGCGCCGGCAACTGGCACGGTCCTTCGACCTCGACGAGGCCCTCTCGCTTCCCGTCGATCCCGACGAGATGCGGGTCGTCCTGCAGACACACCTCGACCGCTACGACCTGCAGCGAAAGACAGGGATCATCGGGCGCACCGAGGCCGTGCGCGAGATCCTCGAGCGGGTGCACATGATCGCCCCCGTGATGAGTACCGTTCTCCTCACCGGCGAGAGCGGAACCGGAAAGGAACTCGTGGCGCGCGCCTTCCACCGGCTCTCCCCGAGGCGCGCCAAGGCCTTCATCGCGGTGAACTGCGCCGCCCTCCCCGAGTCGCTGCTCGAATCCGAACTGTTCGGGCACGAGAAGGGCGCCTTCACCGGAGCGACCTCGCTGCGGCGGGGGATGTTCGAACTCGCCGATGGCGGCACGCTTCTCCTCGACGAGATCGCCGAGATGCCGCTCCCCACCCAGACGCGGCTGCTGAGGGTTCTCGAGAGCCGCCGCTTCATGAGGGTGGGCGGGGACCACGAGATCCAGGTCAGCGTGCGCGTCGTCGCCGCCACGAACCGCGACCTCAGGCAGGCCGTCGAGACGGGGGCGTTCCGCCGCGACCTGTACTACCGCCTGAACGTCCTCAGCGTCCACGTCCCCCCGCTCCGGGAACGGCGCCGCGATATCCCCGTCCTCATCCGCCGCTTCATCGCGGAGTTCAGCCGCCAGCACGACCGGGAGTTCCGCGGACTCGCGCCGGAAGCGCTCCAGATCCTCCTCGACTACGACTGGCCGGGGAACGTCCGTGAACTCCGCAACCTGATCGAGTCCATGGTCGTGCTCGCCCCCGGCTCCGTCATCCGCCCGGAGGACATCCCGCCGGAGATCCGGTCCGGCGGTGTGAGCCTCGTGCCGTCCACCGCGCACATCGCGCCTCCGGTCGACGCGGGTGGCGGATCCATCCCGAGTTCACCGCAACTCGCGTTCGTCTTTCGCACGCTCGTCGACCTCAAGGTGGACATCGATGACCTCAAGCGGGAGTTCGAGGCCTACAGGCTCGGCGCCCGCCAACTCCCCCCGGCCTCCTCCAGGGGCGGGGCGGTGGATGAGATCGAGGACGCGATCGAGATCGACATCACCGACGCGGTCGACGCGATCGGTGCCGTCGACGCGATCGATGCGACCGGGGCCGAAGTCGTCTCCCCAGCCGGGGAGGGCCGGGAGCCGGAGGAGGCGGACATGATCGCGATCCGGCCCGGGATGACGATGGAGGAGATCGAGCGCGAGGCGATCATCGCCGTGCTCCGCCAGTCCGGCGGCAACCGGCGCAGGGCCGCGGAGGCTCTGGGCATCGGCGAGCGCACGATCTACCGCAAGATCCGGAAGTACGGCATCGAACACTAGCCGGCGCGGGCCTCGTCACTCCGTCGAGCCGGTCTCCGCGCGGGCTTTCAGCCCTCGCGCGACATCGTTGAAGCCGCGGCGCACGAACCCTCCGAAGAACAGCATCACGAGCGGGATGAGGAGGCCGGAAAAATCGTCCGTCGTCCGGTATCGGCAGCGTCCGTTGCCCACCGCCTCGAGACGCTGCTCCCGAAGGGCGGAGATCAGAAAGCGGTGCCCCATCGTCGTACTCCAGGCAATGAGGTGCGGCGGTTCGACGGCCTCGATCCGTTCGACCTGCTTCAGTCTCCAGGGTCCCATCCTGACGTACAGTTCGACCGGCGAGCCGATCTCGAAGTCCGTGACGACAGAGGGCGTGAATGGATTCCATGCGCCGTAGCGCTCGAAGTCGGTGAGGATCTCCCACGCCCGTTCGATCGGCGCGTCGATTTCTACGGCTTCCGAACTCACATGCCCCTTGAACAAGTCGATGCCCCTCCGCTGCGCCTTCACTCCGACTCACCCGTGGCGAACCCGCGCGCACCCTCCCCGCCCCTCGGGTGTCGCGCCAGCAGCGCCTCGCTCTCCCGCCACAGTCGCGCCCCCGCCGAGGCGTCCATGGCCGGCGCGGACATCTCCTTCTCCCGCATCAGGTGCAGATAGACCCCGCTGCGCCGACCCATGTCCTCCGCGCAGCACGCATGGGCCACGGGCGCCACCGCCTTGTCGGGCGCCGCGAAGAGCAGGCGTTTCGCCGGTTGGAGCAGGAGCTTCAGGAACCACGGCGCTTCCCGCATCAGATCGGAGTCGACCGCCCCCGGGCACAGCGAGTTCACGGCGATCCTCACTTCTCCTTCCGGGTTCAGCCGGCGCGACAGCTCCTGCGCGTAGGTGCACAGGTGCAGTTTGCTCAACGCATAGTACTTCAGGCCGTCCTTCAGGCCGTAGTCGGTGAATGCGCCGAAATCGCCGAAGTCGATCGATTCGGCGGCCCGGTGCGTTTCGGACACGATGAAGACGATCCTGGGAGTCTCGCCATCAGGGCCGGCGGGTCGAATCATGCCGTCCGCCAGGAGCCGGTCGATCAGTACGCGGTTGGCCAGGAAGTGAACCGCGAACATCAACTCGTAGCCCTGGGCCGACCTGCGTGCCTTCGCCGGCATCACGCCGGCGTTGAGGACGAGGATGTCCACTCTGCGGCGCTCGCGTTCGAGGCGGTCGCACAGCGCGTGTACGGAGTCGAGGTCGGCCAGGTCCACGTACAGCATGTCGACCGCGTTGGAACCGGCGAGCCGCCGGACCTCCTCTCCGGCATCGGGATGACCGCTCCGGCAGGCCATGAGCACCTCCCCGCCGCGTTTCGCCAGGTCGACGGCCACCGCCCTTCCGAGCCCCCGGTTGGCCCCCGTGACAAGGCACACCCTGCCATCGAGGCGGACGCCCTCCGGGACGGGGCGCAGCGTGGGGCGCTGCGAGAAACGATCGACGACCCCGCTGGCGAAGGCGCTGAACTTCCTGTTGTAGTTCGAGGTTCGCATATCTCACCGTTCCTCGTCGCGGGTTCCCGGCGAGGTGCCATCGAGCATCGCGGTCTCGTCGGGGATGCGATACTCCCGCAGGTAGGCGTCGCAATACTCGTCAATCATGCCGTCGTCGAAACCGAAGTGGGTTGCCGAATACACGTGCTGGCCATGGCGACCCGCGGGGCCGCCCCGCGACACGGCCTCCGCGGCAGCCTCGGCCTCCGCCGTGAAATCGATCCCCGCGGCCCGGTATATCCTTCGCAACTCCGCGAGCGGGTCGGCAAGCAGATTGTAGTAGGACACATCGACGAACCCCCGATCCCCGGCGTTCCTTCGCACTTCCATGGAACGCTCGATCAGGCGGCGCGTCTTCCGCATCCAGTGCGTCCCGATCTCCTCCGGGTCGACGTGGTCGCTGAAGATCCCTCGGCCGTGGGCCACCATGCTCCAGAATGAGGGAACGGATTTCTTCGGGTCCCGGTGCGCCTGGACGACGCAGACGCCGGGGAAGACATCGCGGATGACGCCGAGATACTCCATGTGGTGGGGCGTCTTCAGCACCCAGCCGGCACCCGGGCGCTGCCAGTGCAGGATCTTGAGCATCGTGCGCAGGTACTCGTAGCACCTCGTGTGGTCCTGCGCTTCGAGCCACGCCGCATAGCTCGGCACGTGCATCGCCGCTTCCGCCGACTGGCTCATGAACGAGAGGTCGAGGAGCAGGACATCTTCCTCCGGCGCGTCGTGGGCGATGGGATGGATCGCCAGGAACTCGGGGGCCAGAAAGCGGATCGTCCGGACCGCCAGCTTCGCCCGCCCGATGCGGCCTCGCGGGTCGCCAGTCCGTTCCCCGGGGAGGGGGAGAGGATTCAGTGCCTCCCAGGACTTCAGCGAGCGGATCCCCGGACCCGCCGCGATCAGCCGGTGCAGCAGCGTCGTGGCCGTCCGCTGAAGACCCGCGATGACGATGATCTTCCCGAGTTCGATGTCGAGAATCTCGGGCTTCTCCCGCAGCAGCCGCTCCACCCGAAGCCGGGTGGAGAGCGCCGATACGATCCGCACGTGCTGGATCCTCGCCCCGATCGGCGTCAGCCTCGCCTCCGCGTTCATCGATCGCACGAGAACCTCGAGCGGCTCCAGGAACCACTCATCGCCGAAGTCGGAGAGCCCCGTCCGCCGCCTCGACGCGGCGACCATCCGGTCGACATCCAGGGGACGGCCGAAACCGAGCCTCCGGGCCGCGCGTCCCCCCGCGTTGAAGATCGACACGGGCAGGGGCCGGTACGGTCTGCGGTACTCCGTCGAGGTCTGCACCGGGTTCTCGTCCCCCCGTCTACGAGCCGCCGAGCGCGTCCAGCTCCGAGAACTTCACGAGGCGCGTTTGCGGCTGCGGATGCGCCTCCGCCCGGATCCAGCGGAAGCACATCGTCCCGGACGTGTGGCCCGCGGTCTCGATCCAGTTCGGGAGCCCGGGGTCCTCGTGGGCCACCACCAGGCGTATCGAGCCGTCCTCTTCGTGGTGCGCGAGGTGCTTGTTCGTGTGGATGGTGTGATAGCGGTAGTCGAGCGACTCCATCCAGTAGTTGTTCAGCTGGAAGTTCCAGTGCTCGCACTCGGGGGGTACGGCCTCGATCACCAGGGCCTCGTCCTCGGCCACCGCCCAGTGGCTGTGGTAGTAGACGATGTTCGGGTCGC
>JAJDUL010000030.1 GCA_022826685.1 Gemmatimonadota bacterium
GGGGGGCTGCGAGGTTACGGAGGGGCGGTTTTTCGCGTCAAGGCGCGTCCGCGATCCTCCATCCGCGCGCGTCGACCTCGACGCACAGGGGGCCGTCGAGATCCGTCCGCCACACCTGCGGCACGCGGGCGGAGTCGAGCCGCGCCAGCGTCACGGCGTGCGGGTGCCCGTACCGGTTTCCCCTCCCCGTCGAGATCACGGCGATGTCCGGTTGCGTCGCCTCCAGCCATGCGAGGGAAGTGGAGGTCCGGCTGCCGTGGTGCCCGAGCTTGAGGAGATCCGCCTCCGGGCGGAGCGGCGCGAGGTGCTCCAGGATCTCGCGTTCCACCTCGACGCCGGCGTCTCCGGTGTTCACGTAGCGGAAATCGCCGACCGTGAGACGGAAGGAGAGGGAGCCCTCGTTCGCATCGGAGCCGGCCGGACCTTCGGGCCAAAGAAACTCGAGTTCGACGTCGTCGATGCGGAGGCGGTCTCCGGCGCGGGGCGCGTGCCAGGAGGCGCCCTCCATCTGAAGCTGTTCGAGGAAGGCAAGGTATAAGGCGCTGGGCTCCGGGACGCCGGGATCGAGCACGCGGCGGACGCGGAGGGCTTCGAACACCGCCCCGGCGCCGCCGTAGTGGTCGAGATGGGGATGGGAGATGGCGAGGAGCTCCACGGTCCGGGCGCCCTTGCCGCGCAGGAAGGGCACGACGACGCGGCTTCCCGCGTCGGCGATCAGCGGCGGGCCGGATGCCGTGCCGGCCGTTCGGAAGGCCGCGCCCGGACCCGCGTCGAAGACGAGCCATCGGCCGGCGCCGGTCCGCACGACGGCGGCGTCGCCCTGCCCCACGGCGAGGGTGCAGACGAGCGCCGTGCCCCCGTCGAGGCCGGCCCGGAGCGGGGGCCATGCGACCGTGAGCGCGAGCACGGCGCCGACCGAGACGACGCCGAGGCCGCGCCGGACGCGCGTCCGGTCGAGCACGAGGGCGACGAGCGCGGCCGCGCCCCCCCATGCGCGGGGGCCGAGTCCGGGACCCGCCCAGCTCAGCGGGAGCCCCGCGAAGAAGTCCGCGATCGCCGCGAGGACTGCGAGCGCGACGTCCGCGGCGCCGGCGAACAGGGTCCATAGACCCCACGGCAGGATCAACGTGAGCGCGAGCGCGGGAAGCGCGAGACTCACGACCCCGCCCGCCACCACGCTGGCCGGGATCGATGCGATGACGATGCGGTCGAAGTGAAAGGCCGCGATCGGCGCCGTGACGAGGAACGCGCCGCAACTGACGGCGAGCGCGCGCCCGACCCCGCGCAGGTGCCGGGAGGAGAGCCAGGGCGGAAACGGTGCGCGGCCTCCGAGCACGACGCCGGTGAACCCGGCGAAGGAAAGCTGGAACCCCGGATCCGTCACGATGAGCGGATCGGCCAGAATGGCGAGCGTCGCCGCGAGCGCCGCAAGATCGCTCAGGCGGGCGGGGCGGGCCCGGCGGAAAGCGAGCGCCCAGCCCCAGAACATCAGCGCGGCTCGCACCGCCGAGGGGGGCGCGCCGATGAGGCACACGTACGCGCTCGTGCAGCCGGCGGCGTAGAGCAGCCGGCGCGGACCGGGCACGCGAAGGCCGATGAGCCAGGAAAGCGAAGCGCCGATCAGACCGACGTGAAGCCCGGAAATCGCGAGCAGGTGAATGATCCCGGCCCCGACGAACGCCTCTCTGGTCGCGGGGTCGAGCGTGCTGCGGTCGGCGAGCAGAAGCGCCTTGCCGATCGCCCGGTGCTCGGGGGCGAGCCGGGCATCGAGCCGGGCGAGCAGCCCGGCGCGCCATTCGATGATCCAGCGGCCGGGGCCGCGCGGGCCCACGGCGTTCGCCGGGACATCCAGCGGCTCCAGCGTCGCACCGCCGATCCAGCCCACTGTCCCGGGCGGACGGGGCAGCCGTGCTCGCCCCGCTTCGGGGTTCGTCCCGCCCGCCGTGCGCCATGTGCCCCGGGCGAGCACCGCCGCGCCCGCCTCCTGCCCCGCTCCGGGCCGCACAAAGCCGCGCACCGCGCCAAGGCGGCAGATCCGCCCCCCCGAGACAATGTGAACGTCGCGGATCGACACCCGGACCAGGCCGGCCTCCCGGCCCGCCCGCCGCTCCGGCACCCCGTCCGCGAGCGTACCGACCGCCACAGCCGGCGCGCCCGCCTCCAGCGTGGCGACGCAGGCCCCCAGCGCCGCCGTGGCGCGAGGCAGACCCGCCAGCAACCCGGCGAGGGCGGCGAGCACGACGGAGAGTCCCACCGTGGCGCGAGGCGGGACGCCGCCGGGTCGGCCGGGGCGGGCCCGGCCGGCAGCCCGCACCGCGGCCCGGCCGACGATGATGCAGAGGAGGCCCGCCGCGACGGCCGCGGGAGCCTGGAGCGCAACGGCGTCGACAGGAGCGAGCGCGAGCCCGGCCACGTCCCCGGCGGCAAGCGCCAGGGCCGTCAGAAGCAGGGGCGAGAGGGAGCGGGACGTCGATCAGCCTCCGGGCGCAGGGTACACCCCTACGCTCGGAGACCTCGTCAACCGTCCGTCAAAGGAGGGGACTCGGCTCCGATCGCTCCGGTGGGCTCGAGGACCCGGGCGGGGTCGGCGGCTCCGGTACGGCCGGCGACTCCGTCAAGGCGGGCGGTTCGTGCGCGAGGCGCGCCGACGCCGCCCGGTGCGCCAGGCGCCGGGCCCGGCGCTCCGCCCGCCACGCGAGCAGGCCCGAGAGGCCCATCCCCCCGAGGATGCAGGCGAAGACGACGAGCGAGAGCGGCGCGCGGATGCGGAGGAAGGGCAGCACGACGTTCACGAGTTCGTTCCCGTTCCGCACCGAAAACCAGAACGCCGCGAGGATGACGACGACGAAGGCGAGGAGTCGCGTCACGAAACGCATCAGCAGGGCCGCCCCATGAAGGTCGCCCCCGTCGTTCCCGTGAGCCGCACCTGCGCGTACGTGCCGATCCGGCAGGGGTCTCCGGGGAAAGCGACGACCTTGTTCTGCTCCGTCCTGCCGAGCACATCGCCCGCCGAGCGCGCGGAGCGCTCGATCAGAACCTCGCGCCGCGAACCCACCTCGGACTCGTTGATCTCGCGCTGGATCGCGCGGTGCTCGCCGATCAGGCGCTCCAGCCGCTCCGAACCCACGTCGTCCGGCACGAAATCCCCGGCCGGGAAGCGCGTCGCCGGCGTCCCTTCGCGCAGCGAGTACTTGTACAGATAGGCATCGTCGAACCGCACGTCCCGCATCAGCGCCAGCGTGGCCTCGAAGTCCGCCTCCATCTCCCCCGGGAAACCGACGATCACGTCCGTGGAGAGCGCAATTCCGGGAACCTCGCGGCGCGCGGCCTCGACCTTCTCCAGAAATCCTTTGCTCGTGTAGCGCCGGACCATGCGCTTGAGGATGCGATCGGAGCCCGATTGCACCGGCAGGTGGAGCTGGCGGCAGACCGTCGGCTCCCCCGCCATCACCCCGAGCAGTTCCGGCGTCACATCGTTGGGATGGGGCGAGGTGAAACGCACGCGGCGGATGCCGTCCACGCGGCTCACGGCCCGCAGCAGCGTCGCGAAGTTCCAGTCTCCGGACTCATACGAGTTCACGGTCTGACCGAGGAGCACGACTTCGGTGAACCCCTCCTCCACGGCGCGTCGGGTCTCGGTGAGGACCGCCTCGGGCGTCCGGTTCTTCTCGGGTCCCCGCACGTAGGGAACGATGCAGAAGGTGCAGCGGTGATCGCAGCCGCGCTGGACCGTGATCCAGGCGCTCACGCCTTCACGCCTCACGCTGTCCACACCCTCGTAGTTCTCTTCCGCGTCGAGTCCGAGCAGCGTCTGCCCGCGCTCGATCGCGTTCGCCCGGATCGAACCGATGAGTTCCGGGAGGGCGCGGTACGCATCCGGCCCGGCCACGAGGTCCACGCCCGCCGCTTCCTCGATGAGCCGCGGGCCCAACCGCTGCGCCATGCACCCCGTCACCCCCAGCACGAGGCCGGCACGCCGCTTCCGGTGGCGTTGCAGCTCGCCGATCCGGCCGCGGACGCGCTGTTCCGCGTGCTCGCGAATCGCGCACGTGTTCACGAGGATGACGTCGGCGCGCTCGGGCGCGTCCACGCTCACGAAGCCTTCGTCAACGAGCAGCCCCTCCATCAACTCGGTGTCGTTGATGTTCATCTGACACCCGTAGGTCTCGATGTAGACCCGTCCTCCGAGCGGGCGGGGTTCGCGGGGACGATCCGCGCCGGGCGTCTTCAGCGTGACGAGCTCCGTCCTCTCCATCGGCGCCTCAGCGCTGCCGGAGGGAGAAGGAGAGCGTGACGCGCCGGAAGCTCTCCGCGAAGCCGGCCGTCGCGACGTCGCCGCGCGATCCGCTCTCGAACGCGAGATCGAATACGGCGAGTCCCTCCTGGAACTCCCAGCCGAAACCGCCCGTGAAGGCGGACTCTTCGAGCGCTTCCGAACCGCGGCTGAAGGGGAGCCCCGTCCTCCGCCAGCCGACCCGAAGCGGCAACCTCCCGCCGAGCAGGGAGAGCGCGCCGTATTCGAGCCCTCCCCCCAGCCAGACGATGTCGTGGGACTGGAAAGCGGAGCCGGCCACCGCATCGCGCGACCCCACGGCCGACCACCCGGCCCGGCCGCCCCCGGCGGTGAGGAGGAGCTGGTCCGTCACGCGCACGCTGCCGCCGAGTTCGATCGAGGTCGGCAGGTCGAACTCCGCCTCGGGTTCCTCCGCCGCCTCGGGGGTCGCGTACAGCGTCCCTCCCGTCCCGAGCGAAACGCCCGCCACGATGCGGTCGCCCAGCCGAATCGACCCACCCCCCCTGAAGCGCCAGGCGCGCCACGACAGCTCCCTCGCCCCCACGATGCCGCCGAGCGCGGGAGCCCCTCCGATCGGATCATCGAACTGGCGGAAGAACGACTGCCTCAGCGAGCCGGTCAGCCGCTGCGCCGAGATCCCGATGCCCAGCGGACCGATGCGACGCGCGAGCGACGCATCGATCGTGCTGATCCCGCCGTTGTGCTCCCGCGTCTCCTCGTAGGGCACCGCGCCGTCGTTGAGCCGCAGCGTGTCCTGCAGGATGTTGGACCAGTCCTGGTCGAATTCGCCGCCGAACGCCAGGCTGAAGGCCCAGTTGTTGGAGGGGACGAGCGCGCGGATCGTCGTGAAACGCCCCCGCCCCGTGTTGAGCGAGGCGCCCTCGCCCTCCAGAGTGACGCCCTCGCTGGCCAGCGAGACGGAGAAGCCGGGTTCCGTGTGCAGGAGAAGGTCGGCCGGGTTCGAGAGGCTGTACGATCCGCCGAGCAGGCCGGAGCCCGATCCGCCGAGCGCCGCCGACCGGCCATCCACGGGTGCGACGGGATAGCCGAGGCCGACGGCCGTGATCGGCGTCTGCGCGAAGGCGGCACCGGGCGAAGCCGCCAGCGCGGCGACGACGAAGCCGGCCCGGACCCAGCCCCGGGACCCTCGGATGGCCCGCATCACGGCACCGTGAAGTCGGGCGCCGAACTGAACACGACGCGGAGCTGCGGCTGGAACTCCGGCGGCGATTCGGCGGAGCCGAACTCCCAGTAGCCCAGCGCCTGCGCGTCCGGATCCGCCCGGAAGCCGATCCGGATGCGTGTCAGCGAATCCTGGACGGCCCGCGCCATCAGAAGCGTGATGTCGAGGCGAACCGGCTCGCCCTCGCGGAGTCTGTCGGGATCGAGCGTCGTCGTGAGCAGATCCCCGCTCCCGATCGGGGTCTTTTCGCCGACCTCGAACGGGTCGCCGAGCAGACTCACCTTTCGGGCTTCGATCCTGCGCTCCGCCGCATACAGCTCGGGCGCGGCCAGCGGGTACAGGATGACTTCAGACTGACTCACCGTGGACCCCTCGAGCCCCGCGTCCCCGAGGATGCCGGGCGGCACGAACTCGAAGTAGATGCGGGAGGCGGGGAGGCCGCCCACGCGAAGCGCCGTACCGATCGGAGGCTGTGGCGGATCCAGGATGAACGCGCGTTCGTCCCAGCCCTGGGACTGCGGCACCGGGAGATTCCGGCCGACGAGGGTCGGATCGTACCGGAGCACCATCTGCGTCACGCGAAGTTTCGTTTCGGGGCCGTCGAGCACGATCGCGAAGCCGTTGCCCCCGTCCGTCTCCCGCCACGCCTTCATCAGCGAGTCCTCCGCAACGGCCGGCGTCATGAGGAGCGTATCCGAGACCGCCTCCAGCACCGCCGACGCGATCTCCACGCCGAGGCTGCCCCCGGGCGCTCGCCACGGAACCCCGGGGGCCGCCTCCTGCCACGTCGCGCCATGGGGCTCGAAGCGCTCCCCCAGTTCGACGAGCTTCACGGTGACGGGAAACTCCGTGAACTCGGAGCGGATGGTGTCGAAGCGGAGCGCGAACTCCACCTCCTCGAACTTCGCGGCCGGCAACGTGTCGACGAACGTCCGGATCGTGTCGGGGACGTTGAAGCGCACGAGCCCGCGACTCGACACGTCCGTCGCGGACGAGAGGTACACGAACGGCGCGGTGGAGGGGCGGGCGAAGCCGGTCAGCGTCGTGTCCCGCCAGGACGACAGTTCGGCAACGGAGACGGTGACGTCCCGCGTCTCCACGCCGGCGCCGGGCACCTTCTCGGAGCCCAGGGAAAGCGGGTCCTCCGCGCATGCGCCCAGCATGACGAGAACGACCACCGTGCCGAGCGCCGCAAGCCCCCGTCCGTTCACGGGCCCGTCTCCGCCGGCGCGGCCATCCGCTCCAGCGAGAAGTTCGCCGGCAGCAGGTCCCGCAGCGGCCACACGACGGACTCCCCGTTCGTCCCGATACTCATGACCTCAAGTTTCCGGCCGAACTCGGCGAGCGCCTGGCGACACATGCCGCACGGCGGGGCCGGGAGGGCGCCGCTCGTCACGATGGCGATGCGCGAGAAGGCACGGGCGCCCGAAACCACCGCGTTCCCGAGCGCGACCCGCTCCGCGCACGTCCCCACCGGATACGAGGCGTTCTCCACATTGCACCCGGTGAAGACCCGGCCGTCATCCGCCTCGAGCGCCGCGCCCACGAGGAATCCGGAATACGGGGCGTACGCGCGTTCCCGGGCGACCCTCGCCCGGGCGGCGAGATCATCCCACGAGAGCGGCTCTCCGGCTGTCACTCGAGTCTCGGTCATCGGCTCCCATCCGCGGCATCAGCCGGCCGGCCCACGTAGTGTCGGGGCAGGCGGCGTCCGATCGCCGTCAGCACTTCGTATTCGATCGTTCCGGCGGTCTCCGCAAAATCCGCCAGCCCGACCTCTTTCCCTCCGTCACGGCCGAGGAGCGTGGCCACGTCCGCAGCTTCGACACCCGGCACGCCGGAAACGTCTACCGACGTCACGTCCATGCAGACACCGCCCCGGATCGGTACCTCGACTCCGCGGATGAGCGCCCGCCCCCGGTTCGACAGACGCCAGGGCAACCCATCCGCGTACCCGATTCCCAGAGTGGCGAGACGTTCGGCACACTTCGTCGTGTAGGTGGCTCCGTAGCTGACCGTCGAGCCCGGCGCCAGGTCACGAACTTCCAGCACCCTCGCGCGTACCCGCGCCACACTCTCCGGGTCCGCCGGCGCGTCCCCGACGCCCGCCCCCCGCCGTCCGCCGTACAGGTAGATCCCCGGTCTGACGAGCCCCAGATGATACTGCGGATCCGCCATCACCGCATCGCTGTTCGCCGCGTGCAGGAAGGGGATCCCGACGCCGGCCTCCTCCAGGCTCGCCGCGGCCTGCCGCAAGCGGGTCAACTGAAGGGACGTCGCGGCCGGATCCGTCCCGGCGGAATGGAAATGCGTGTAGACGCTCGCCAGCGTCACCCCGCCTCTCGAGAGGATCGACGCGACCCCGGGCGTCCACCCCACGGCCTCGGCCGCCGGGAGGCCCGCGCGACCCATGCCGGTGTCGATCTCGAGGTGGACGGGGATCCGCGTGGACGCCGCCCGCGCGCCGGCCTCGAGCTTCTCGAACGACGCCAGGCTCAGCGCCGCGCTCTCGAGTCGCGCATCGAGGAGTTGCGAGATCTCGGCGGTGGCCGAGGGGGCGAAGACGATGATGCGGCGTTCGATCCCGCCGCGCCGGAGTTCGGCGCCTTCCGGCGGCGTCGCGACCCCGAAGGCGTAGGGCTCCAGCCGGTCCAGGGCGCGGGCGACCTCGATCGCGCCGAGGCCGTACGCGTCCGCCTTGACCATGGGGACGAAGCGGGCGGGGGCCACGTGCCTCGCCACGCGCCGGGCGTTCCGCGACAGCGCCGCCAGATCGACTTCGAGCCACGCTCGGTACGGGGGGTCTTCGCGGCTGCGGGTCAAGCTTCGCCGGGGGTTCGGGGAAGGTTCCTGCGGTGTCCTGCCACCGGATGATACCTTCGCCGTCATGCAAGAGCCAACCGCCGCCGGCCTCGAGCCTCTCCACGCGGAAGAGGGGCGCGAAGGGGATGAAGCCCTCGCCCGCGCCCTCGCGCTCGTCCGCTTTCTGCGCGTCCGCTGTCCCTGGGACGCGAAGCAGACGCCGCAGACGCTCCGCCCGTATCTCCTCGAGGAGGCGCACGAAGTCGCGGACGCGATCCGGGCGGGAGACGACGGAGACCTGTCGGGAGAACTCGGCGACCTGCTCCTGAATTTCGCCTTCCAGATCGTGCTCGCCGAGGAGCGCGGCGCCTTCGGGGCCGCCGATGTCGTCGAAGCGCTCGAGGCGAAGATGGAGGCCCGCCACCCGCACGTGTACGGCGATGCCGACGCCCCGCCCGACTGGGAGTCGCTCAAGGCCGCGGAACGCGAGACTGCGGGCGATCCATTCGACGGCGTCTCGGCCGGGCTCGACCCGCTCAGCCGCGCGGCACGCGTTCAGGAGCGGATGGCCGGGTTCGGGTTCGACTGGCCCGATCTCGCGGGTCCCATGGAGAAGGTGCGCGAAGAGACGGCGGAACTCGAGCACGCGGCGGCCGAGCACGCGGCGGCCGAAGACCCGTCCGGGTCTCCCGGACCGGCCGCGCCGCCCCGCATCGGGGAGGCGAGCCCGGAGGTCGTCGAGGAGGTCGGGGATCTGCTCTTCGCGGTGGTGAACGCCTCGCGGTGGGCCGGCGCTCATCCGGCCAACGCGCTTCTCGGCGCGGTCGAGAAATTCGAGCGCCGCTGTCGGCGCATGATCGAACTCGCGGAGAGCCGCGGCCTCGAGTGGAAGGGCGCGGATCTCGCGACGCTCGACGCCGTGTGGGAGGAAGTGAAGGCCGACGAATAAAACGGACGACCCGCCGCCGCTCAGGCGGAGTCGTCGTCGCGATCCGGCGCGCGGACCGGGCGGGCGATGTCCGTGAGTTCGTAGATGTTGCAGACCCGCCACGCGGTCTCGCTGCCGGCTCCGGTCCCCGGCGCCATCTCGACGGGGGCGAGGATCCTCCGGTAGGCCTCGCCCTCGAAGGCATCGAGCCGCTCCCAGGCAGCGGGGAGGCCGGAACTCTCCAGCACCTTCACCGCGACCCGGTCGCCGGAACTTCCGGGGACGAACCCGGGATAGCCCTGCCGCGCCGCCCACCCGCGGTCGTGCAGCGTGCCCTCCACCGTCCCTTCCACCCAGCGCCCGACGAGCGCCGCCACGTGATGATGGTTGTTCTCGCCGGGGAGAAGGGACCCGTACACGGCCAGACGCCGCTCCGGATGGTCGAGCAGGGCTTCGATCAGCCGTTCGAGGATCGGTTCGAGATACCCGCGCAGCGCCGCGGCGCCGCCTTCCGCGCCCGGTTCGGCCAGGAGCGCTTCGAGTTCCGCCAGCGCTCCGGCCGCGTCCGACCGACGCTCCTCGCCCGGCCGGCGGTCCGCGCCCGGCAGGACTTTCGCAAGCTCCTCGAACCCGGAAAGCAGGGCGCCGAGGCGGTCGAAGCTGCGTTCGGGCGCGAGCCGCGCTTCGTTGAGGCGGGCGAGGGCGCCCCGCAGGACGGCCGGGTCGCGGACCGGGCCCGGCTCCGGGCCGTCCGCGGTCACGGTCCTTCCCGGGGCCGCTGCCGAAGGAACTCCCGCACGCCCTCCCAGAACGACGCCGGTTTCTCGATGAACGGAAAGTGCCCCGATCCATCGACCCGAATCAGGCGACTGTCCGGCAGGGCTCCGTCGATCGCTTCCACCATCTCCATCGGGATCGGATCCTGCGCACCGTGCACGATGAGCACCGGGACCTCGATCTCGCCGAGACGGTCCCAGAAGTCGAGCCCCTGGAGCGGCGTCATGAGCAGGGTCGCGACGAGCTGCCCCTGGCTCGCCGTCCGCTCGTGCAGGGAGAGGCGAAGCAGGCTGTCCGCCACGCCGGCGTCCGCGAACGTCCCGCGGAAGACGTGGAAGAAGACCCGGCTGATGGCTTCCGCGTCCCGCGCCGCGAACTCCGGCGTCCCCCGAATCGAGTCGATGGCCGCGAGGTCGGTCGAATCCCGTCGGGCCAACTGGTTCTCGTCGGTCTGCTCGCGAAACCGGCTGCCCGGCTCGACGGGCGCGACGAGGATGAGCGCCGTCAGCCGCTCGGGGCGTTCCATGGCGTAGAGGAGGGCCGGAATCGCTCCCCACGAGTGCGCGAGCAGCGTGACCTTCTCGCGTTGCGCGACGTGTTCCCGGATCCGGTCGATGTCCGTGAGGTAGCGCTCCATCGAGAGGCTCGCGGCATTCACCACGGCCCTCGACGCTCCCAGGCCCCGCTGGTCGTAGAAGATGACCTGGTGCGTCTCGGCCAGCGGTCCGAACCACGGACGAAGGTAGGAATGGTCGAGACCCGGTCCGCCGTGCACGACGACGACGGGTTCCCCGGCCCCGACCGCCTGGTAGAAGAGTTCCGCCTCGAAGACGGGGAGCGAGCCGGCCCGGGTCGGCGGGCCCGCTTCGGAGGCCGGGGCGCCGCACCCCGCCGCGAGGGCCGCGAGGACGGCAAGACCGAAGGCGGGGCGGGCTGTCAGGATTCCCAGGCCACCGCATCGCCGAGGGCGAGGGGGCCGCCCTCGATCACCATCCCGTACGCGCCGCCGCGCCAGTCGGGCGCGAGCGCCTCCTTGAGCCCGGGCGCCGCGTCCTCCATGCGCTCGCACGGCAGCGTCTCGCCGCGAATGCGGATGCGACAGCCGGCGATCCGCAGCACCCGGTCCGCCGTCTCGCTGAAGTCGACGCCCCGCACGAGCAGGTTGGCCCGGCGGGCATCCGGCGCCAGATCGACACCGACCTCCCGCGTCGCCGCCTCCCACGCGTCCGCGTCGAGGATCGTCACCTGGCGGTAGCCGCCGCGGTCGACGTTTCCCTCCAACCCCTTCCCCGCCACGAGCGTGGCTTCCGGGACCGGCTCCATCGGGCCCTTCCGCGCCGACTTGAGCCAGATCGCCTCGAGCCGCGCCGATCCGGAGCCGGCGGGCCCCGCGGTGGACTCAGCCATCGGTCACCTCCAGCGTGGAAAAGTGCAGGTTGAGGCCGTGGTTGACCCTCAGCCCCACGACGCCGTCCACGTGCTGCCCCGTTCTCGCCGTCCGGAACACCTCCTGCTCGTTCACGCCGAAGATCACCTCCTCCTCGCCGACCTCCACGAAGAGGACGTTCTTCGCCGTCGCCGCGCCCTCCTCCCGCGCCGCCCAGGTGACGACCGCCTCGTGCTTCGTCCAGTCGAGGAGGGTGGAGGTCTCGTCGCCATCCCGGCGCTTCACGATCACGCTCCCGTCCGCCCGGATGAGGAGGTAGGTGTAGGCCTGGCCGTCTCCCTCGAGATCCGTGCCGCCGATGAAGACGCCGAACCCTTCGTTCAGGCCTTCGGGGTCGAACAGGAAGACGGTCGACTCAACGCGAAAGTCGCCGTCCGCCCGGGTCTCGGGATCGTAGAAGATGCCGGCCGGGCCCGTGGTGACGTGCCAGCCGGGCGGCATCTCCTGAAGGGCCTCCACGCCGTCGCCTCCGTGATCGGTGCGGGCGAGCCAGCCCTCGGGCGGCGGCAGCTTGTCTTCCTGGGCGGCGGCGGCGAGGGGAAGCAGGGCCAGGCATGCGATGGCGAGGCGCCATCCGGCGCCCCCGACGCGCCCGCCGCGGACGCGAGATTTCGAATGGTGCGGCATGTTCCGTGTCACTCCGATTTCGGATCCGTTTCGAGTCTCAGACAGGGGGCCGGCAGCCCATGGCCAAAGCCCTGCTGGCGGCCGGCGTGGGCGGCATGATAGTCACTCCGGCGGCGAATCGCAGGACTCGCAGCGCGTGAGCCGGAGCGCGACGATTTCGGGCGGCACGAGGAAGCGGACGCCGAGCCGGCTCGTCCCCACCCCGGTCGTTACGAAGAGGTGCCGTCCGTCCTCCACCACGTGACCCGCCGCATACCGGTCCCCGAAACGGGAGGGGGTGATCCCGGGACCCACGAAGGGGATGATGACCTGCCCGCCGTGCGTGTGTCCGGCCAACGTCAGGGAGGCCCGCGCCGGCACCTCCGGAAAGATGTCCGGGTTGTGCGTGACGACGATGACGGGCTCCCCGGGACGGACCCCGTCGAGCGCCTCCTCGACCGACGGATGGCCCGTCCAGAAGTCCGCCACGCCCGCGATCCAGACGTCGTGGCCGCGTACGCGCGCGCGCTGGCCCCGGTTGTCGAGCACCGTGATCCCGGCCCCGGAGAGCGCCTCCTCCACGCGCTCGGCCGACAGCCAGCGGTCGTGGTTCCCGAGCACCGCGAACACGCCGTGGCGAGCGTCGAGGGCGGCGAGGTCCTCGGCGATCTCCTCCGGCGCCACGAACCGGCCGCCCATGACATTGTCGATCGTCAGATCGCCGGCGATGAGCACGAGGTCCGGGAGCGTCTCGTTCACCCGTCGCACGACGCGGCGCAGGTTGTCCCGGCCGTTCCGCGGCGAGCCCACGTGCAGGTCGGCGATCAGTGCGATGCGGGTCTCCTCGCCCTCGGGCCACCCGGGCACCTCGAGGTCGGTCCGGTTGACGACGAGTCGGCCGGGCTCCCACCAGAACGCCCACGCGGCGAGCACGACCGCGGTCGCGAGAAGGAGAAGGAGCATCCAGCCCGTCCAGCCGGCGCGCGGTCGCCGCAGCCCTACGATCCGTCGCCCCCGGTCCCGGTCCCCTCGGCCCCGCCCCCGGCACCCCCGGCCCCGCTCCCGTCGATCCACGCGTCGACCTGTCCCTCGAGCACGACCATGGGCACGGACCCGTTCCGCAGCACGACATCGTGGAAGCGGCGGATGTCGAAGCCGTCTCCGAGCGCATCTTCCGCCCGGGCCCGCAGGTCGAGCAGCTTGCGCTTCCCCATCTGGTAGGCGAGCGCCTGCCCCGGCAGGTCCGTGGAATAGCGCAGCGACTCCGTCGCGATCTGGGTTTCCGATTCGAGCGTGTTCTCGCGCATGAACTGCCGTGCCTCCTCCAGGGTCATGCCGAAATGGTTCATCCCCGGATCCACCACGAGCCGGGTCGCGAGGAAGCTCTCCAGGATATAGAAGCCATACTCGCTGTACAGGTCCTCGTACACGCCCGCCTCGAATCCCAGAAACGACGCGTAGGAGCCCCAGCCCTCCGTGTAGGCCGTGTACGATGTGTTTCGCCGATAGTCCGGCAGCGTCTCGCTCTCGCGCTGGCCCGCGATCTGGAAGTGGTGGCCGGAGATCAGTTCGTGGAGCGAGATCGACGCGAGCCCCAGCCAACTCCGCTGATCCAGATTCGAGCCGTTGTAGTAGTAGACGCCGGTCGGTTCCGCGGGGGTGGGCGCGGCGTAGTAGCCGTACGTCATCGCCGGCTCGAGTTCGGGCGCGAGCCGCCTCGCGTCCCACGGGGCCTCGGGGACGCCGAGGAAGTAGTCGTCGATGCGCTCGAGCATCCGGGTGGACGCGGCCAGCAGACGCTCACGCACCTCTTCGTGGGACGCCGGGAAGTAGCGCGGGTCCGACTTCAGGTGCGCATGGAATTCATCCGCGCTCCCCTCCCAGCCCAGGCGGTCGCGGATCTCCGCCATGCGGGCGCGAAACTCGGCGAGGAGTTCGTGGCCGGCCGCCTGCACCTCCTCCGGCGTCACCTCCATCGTCGTGTGGAAGCGGGTCAGATAGAGGTAGTAGTCGCGGCCCTCCGGATACTGCGAGAGACCGACCCCGGCCGGCGCACGCGCCGCGTACGGCCCTTCCAGGAAGGCGGCGAGTTCCTCGAGCGCCGGGTTGATGGAGTCGCGGACGATCTCTCCGATGCGCGCCGTTGCCTCCGCCACCCGGTCGGAGTCCAGCGCGGACGCGCGATCCGCGGGGAGCGCGAAGGGACCGCCGTCGGCCTCCCCCGCCGTGGCGCGCACGAGCTGGACGACGGGCGCGATGTTGCGGCTCGACACGATGAAGTCGCGCTCGAACTGCCCCCGCACGTAATCCTCGAGATCGCGCACGTGCGACGGAACCTGCTCGACAAGCGCCACGAAACGGTCGAGATCCGCCTCATTCCCGAGCGGGAGCAGGGGGAAGATCTGGCTGTAGCTGCGGAGCACGCTCGAATACGGGGTGAGGACGCTCCGGAGCCAGAAGTACCGGTGTCCCTCGACCGCCATCTCCGCCTGCCAGACCAGGGTCTCCAGCGTGACGCGCTCATCGGCCGGGAGCGCCGCCCCGTCGATGGCGAGCGCGCGGTCGAGCTGCCGCTGGAAGAACGCGGCCCGATCCTCCGCCGCCTCGTAGCCGAGTTCCGGGAGCCGCTCCACGTCCAGCCCCTCCCGCAGGCGGATGACGGGGTTCGTCTCCAGGTCCCGGACCCACGCCGAATCGAGCAGCGCCTCCAGCGCCGCCGAGGCCCGCTCCGACGCCGCTGCACCGCCACCGGACCCGTCGCGTTCGTCGACGGGAGCGCCACATGAGGCCGTCCACGCCACCAGCAACATCGAGACACCGGATGCGTGCCGGGCTCTCATCGATCCCGGTCCTCCCTGATCAAAACCGTGCTGTCCGTCTGCGGCGTGCCGGCGGTCGTCGCCGCCAACTCCTTGGCCCGCGCGAAGAACTCCGCCGCCCGCCGGCGCTTAAGGATCAGCGAGACCTCAGATGTGGTGAGCTTCATGGGGGGATTCGTCATTGTTTCAGCGGCCTCCGGCCTCGAGCTGTGGGATGTCGTCCTCCGCCTCCTCCTCCCGGGGGCCGAAGCGGACGAGGAGTCCGCCGATGACCGAGGTGAGAATCCAGCAGAGCAGGGTCAAGATAAACCCCTCGAACCCGCCCGCGGAGATGATCAGCGTCGACACGAACCAGAGGGTGAAGTTCTGGAGCTGGAAGTCGAGCAGGCTGCCGCGCTTCATGGCCTGCACGGCACGCAGTATGAGGTAGATCGCCGTGGCGCCGGATCCCGCGATGGCGCCTCCGAGCGAGCTCGCGAACAGCAACCCGAAGGCGGCACCGACCGCCCCACCCGCGATGATGCGTCCGGGAGAGGGGGAGGCCGGGTTCCCGGCAGGAGGGCCGCCGACAGCCGGAGGTGCAGGCTCCGGAACCGGGACCGGCATCTGCTCCGCGACCAGTTCCGCGATCGCCGTTCGTGTCGCGCGCGGGTCGATCCCAGCCTCGCCGGCGATCCGCTCCAGCTCCGCGACGGTCATCGAATCGCCTCGGGCGTCGATCTCGGCCGCCCGCTTGAGGATCTGCGAGACCTGCGAGGCGGTGAGCGTCGCGGGAGAACCGTGGGACGGGGACTCGTCGGGTGCGGGCGGCTCGGTCATGTCGCTCACGGCACGCCTCCCGCGAGGATGGTGGCCAGGCTGGACGGATCCAGGTTCCCCCCGGACACGATGCAGACAATTTTGTCCCCCTTCACCGCGCCCGACAGGGCGGCCGCGACCGAGGAAGCGCCGGCCCCCTCGGCCACCACGCGGTTGCGGGCCGTGAGCAGTCGGATCGCGTCGGCAGTGTCCCGGAGCGTGATTTCGGCCGAACCCGCCAGGAGATCCTCCGCCAGTTCCCACATGGCGGGCTCCACGTGCGGCCCCCCGATTCCATCGACGAAAGAGGGCGTATAGGAGATCGAGACGGCGCGGCCCGCCCGCAGTGATTCCGCGAACGGGGCCTGGCCCGTCACCTCGGACGCGAAGACGGGCACGTTCGGCGCGACGGCCCGCATCCCCGCCGCGATCCCGCACGCGAGTCCGCCGCCTCCAAAGGGGACGATGACGGCGTCCACGTCGGGAAGATCCTCGACCAGTTCGAGGGCGATGGTTCCGTTCCCCGCCATCACGTCGCGGTCCATGAAGGCGTGGACGAACCGCCCGTCCATCCCGTCGAAGCGCTGCGTGCGGAAGACCTCGAACCAGGAGGCGACAGAGGTCTTCACGGCTGTCGCGCCGAGCCGGGCGATTGCGTCCAGCTTGAGTTGAGGCGCCGTCTCCGGGACCACGACCGAGCACGGGACGCCGAGCCGCCGCGCGTTCCAGGCGACCCCCTGCGCCATGTTCCCCGCGCTCGCCGTCCACACCCCCGCCGCCAGCTCCGCCGGCGGGATCAGGCCGATCGCGTTCGCCGACCCCCGGATCTTGAACGAGCCGATCGGCTGCAGGTTCTCGAGCTTGAGCCAGATCTCGGGCCCCTCGTCGACGCCGAAGCGGATGAGCGGCGAGCGGAGGGCCGCCGCATAGACCCGTTCGCGCGCCGCCTCGATCTCCCGGAGGCCGGGGGGCTTCACGCGGTGAGGCCCGCGACCGCCCTGGGCAGAGTCGCCAGCGCCCGATCGAGGTCGGCCGCGAGATCTTCCGTCGCCTCCAGCCCGGTGGAAAAGCGGATGAGGGCGTCCCGGATGCCGGCCTTCGCCCGCTCCTCGGCAGACATGCCCGCGTGGACGGCGGCGGCGGGCCGCACGACGAGCGACTCCGGCCCCCCGAGACTCGCCGCGACCATCGGGATCTCGAGCGCGGCGATGAACGCCTCCGCCGCGTCGACCCCACCCTCGAGTTCGAACGACATCATCCCGCCGAAGCCGTCGAACAGGCGCGCGGCGCGCTCGTGCTGCGCATGGCTCGCCAGCCCCGGATAGTGGACGACGGACACGGCGGGGTGCGCCTCGAGCCGCGCGGCGAGCCGGCCGACCGACGCGTTCTGCTCGCGGACGCGCACGCCCAGCGTCTTCAGCCCCCGCTCGAGCAGGAACGCCGCGTGCGGGTCGAGAGAGCCCCCGAGGTGGTCCTGCATGATTTTCACGCGGCGCACGAGATCCGCCGGCCCGGCCACGCTCCCGGCCACGATGTCGCTGTGCCCGTTCATGTACTTCGTGCAGCTCTCGAGGACGAGATCGAAGCCGATTTCCGCCGGCCGGAAGTTGATCGGGCTCGCGAACGTGTTGTCGATCATCGTCACGAGCCCGTGCTCGCGGGCGAACGCGACGACGGCCTCGAGATCCGCGACCTGCACGAGCGGATTCGTGAGCGTCTCCACGTACATCGCCCGCGTCGTCGGCGTCAGCGCGGCCGCCCAGCCCGATGGATCCTGCGGGTCGACCACCGTGTGCCCGATCCGGAAGCGCGGCAGGTCCTGCTGCAGGAAGGCGGCCGTGCCGCCGTACAGCGTGTCCTGCACGAGCACATGGTCCCCCGACGACAGCACCGTGAGCAGCGATCCGGAGATCGCCGCCATCCCGCTCGCGAGGGCCAGTGCCGCCTCCGTCCCCTCGAGCGCCGCGATGCGCTCCCCGAGCACGCGATGGTTCGGCGTCGTGCTGAGCCGGATGTACCCGATGTCGTGGTAGTCCTCGCCCCCCAACTCGTAGTTCGCCGTCTGGTAGATCGGCGTGACGACGGCCCCCTCGGGCCTCGGCTGCTGCTCGCCCGCGTGCACGGCGTCCGTCGAAGGCGCCCTTCCCGTCTTCTTCATCTTCTTCATCGCGTCAGAGTCTCCCACAGAGTTGTAAGTCGAACCGGGCGTCAGTCCCACATGACGCGGTGGATACGCCACCCTGTTTCGAGCCGCTTCCACACCTCGAGAAACTTGCCTTCGAGTTCGACATCGTCAGGGCCGCGCACCCGGTACGTTCCGTTCGCGAACGCCAGATTCCCGTCCACCTCGATGTCCTCGATCGTGAACCGGGCCGCGCGCAGCGGAACGGAACCGGCCAGCGCGCGCTCGATCGCCTCGTGCCCCCGCACCGCCGGCTCTCCGGACGGCAGTCGCACCGCGTCCGGCGTGAAGACATCGGCGACGGCCTCGCCCGGCACCCCCGCGATCAGCGACGCCTCCCAGCGCCGCGTGACGCGCTCGATCTCCGCCCGCACCGCCTCGACGGCGACCGTCCCTCCGGTCTCCCGCATGTCCGGGGCCCCGCCCCCGCACGCCGTCGCCGCGACCAGGCCACCCACCGCCAGGACCAGACCGCGCGCCGCGAAGCCGGCCGGGAAGATCCGCCGAAACGTTCCCCTTGCGGGCCGTGTTCTCCTCATGGGTCGATATTGTATCGGAGGCCGCCTGCCGCGGCGACGCACCCGGCTTTCGGGTTCGCGCGCGCCACTGTAGGATGCCCGGCCCGCTTCGGGATTGTTCGCGCATCGCCGGCCGGCGATGCCGCGCTTGAACCTGCTTGGAGGTACGAATGAAGAAGATGTTCCGCGCCGTCCCCTGTTTCGCCCTTGCCCTCGGCGCTGCCCTTGCCTTCGCCGCGCCCGCGGACGCCCAGGACCGTCGCGCGAGCCCGCGCGGCGAGGCCGCGACCCAGGTGGGCGGCGGCTATGACGCCGAAGGGAGCTACAGCGGCTCCTGGGTCGTCGTGACCTACGGCCGCCCCATCCTCCGCGGCCGCGACCTGTTCGGCTCGGGCGATGAGTACGGCCAGCAGTTCCTCCGCGGCGCCCCGCTGTGGCGCGTCGGCGCCGACCAGTCCACGCGCTTCATGACGGAGACCGATCTCATGTTCGGCGGCGAGCGCCTGCCGGCCGGCGAGTACAGCGTGTTCGCGGAACTTTCCGAGGACGAATGGACGCTGGTCTTCTCGAACTGGGGCGCGAAGGAAAACTTCCGCGAGGAGAACGACGACGCGCTGTGGGGGTCCTACGGCTACACGCCCGACCGCGACGTGCTGCGCACGACGATGGATGTGGACACGATCATGATGTCGGCCGACCAGCTCACGATCTCGTTCATGGACATGACGCAGGAGGGCGGCGTGTTCACGATCTGGTGGGACGACCAGGTCGCAACCGCCCCCTTCCAGGTGGCCCGCTAACCCCCTCCCGAGACCACGGAGATTGTTGAATATCGGACGCCGGGAGTTCGATATTCAACAATCTTCCGGTCTGAACCTCCTGCTGCCGCCGGTCAGGAAGTCGTCGCGGCGTAGCGGCGGAACCACTCCAGGGTCGACAGCATCTTCCCGATGTGATGGCTCGGCCGGCGGCGGATGCCGTGCGGCTCGTCGGGGAAGCGCACGAGCGACGTCTCCACCCCGAGCAGCTTGAGCGCCTTGAAGTACTGCTCGGATTCGGACATCGGCGTGCGCCAGTCCTCCTCGCCCGTCACGATCCGGGTCGGCGTCGTCACGTTCTCGACCACGCTCAGGAGCGAGCGCGATTCGTAGTGCTCCACATGGTCCCACGGGTATCCGGGGAACCAGTAGTTCACGCCGTAGGCGGCCATGTCCGCCGTGAGCACGAAGCTGTACCAGTTGATGACGGGATACCAGGACACCGCGGCGCGGAACCGGTCCGTCCGGCCCACGAGCCAGGCCGTGAGGACGCCGCCGCCGCTCCCGCCCACGACGTAGAGCTGCTCCGGGTCCACGTAGCCTCGGTCGATGACGGCGTCCACCCCCGAGACGAGGTCATGGAAGTCGTCGCCGGGGTAGGCGTGGTGGATCAGGTTCCCGAACTCCTCGCCGTAGCTCGTGCTCCCGCGCGGGTTCGTGTAGAGCACGACGTAGCCCTGCGCCGCCATGAGCTGCTTCTCGAGGTCGAAGCGCGCGCCGTAGTTCGAGAACGGTCCCCCGTGGATCTCGAGGATGAGAGGATATTCGCGGGACGGGTCGAAGCCGGGCGGCTTGATGATCCAGCCGTGGATCGGACGTCCGTCGTGCGAGGACTCGTACCAGATCTCCTCGACCTCGCCGATCTCGCGCTTGGCCATCAGGTCGTCGTTGATGCCCGTGAGCACGCGGACATCGCTCCCGGGTCGGCCCGTCGCGACCTCGGAAAGCACGGCCAGCGTCGTGTAGTTCATCGCGAAGCTGCCGTCGTCGGCCACGGAGTACGTCGCTCCGGCGTAGGCGCGGCCGACCCCGCCGACGTTGGCGGTCAGCACCCGGTGGCCGCTCCCGTCGTCGTCGAGGCCGAAGAGGGCGAGCTTCGTCATCCCCTCGTCATCGTACAGGGCGTACAGGCCCGACCCGTCCGGAGCCCACGTGGCCCCGTAGACCTCGCGGTCGAGTCCCTCGGAGAGCGAACGCGCGTCGCTCCCGTCCCGGTTCATCACGTAGAGCCGCGTGAGCTGGTAGCCCTGGAAGCGGTCGTCCATGCCGAAGTAGGCGATGTGGCGGCCGTCCGGAGAGACGATCGGCCCGTCGTCCGGCCCCCGGCGATCCGTGAGCTGCGTCGCCGAGCCGTCGGCCACGGAGACCTCAAACACCTCCGTGTCCGCCACGAACACGCTCTCCGTGTCGCCCCCGCGGGGATCGCGCGACATGACGAGGCCCGAGCCGTCCGGCGTCCACGAGAAGTGCGTCCCGCCGATTCCGTTGCCGGCCCAGTGGTTGTCGCCGCTCGTGATCTGGCGCGCCGTTCCGCCCTCGGACGGGACGACGAAGACGTGTACGAACCCGTGCGGGAGATCGCCCAACTGGTCGAAGCGGTACACGAGCCGCTCGACGACCTGCGCGGGCTCGGCCCACTCCGCCCCCTCCGGCGGCGTCGGCATCCCCCCGATCATCGGCGCCGGCTCCGGCACCAGCTTGCCGAACGCGATCCGCGTCCCATCGGGCGACCATTCGAAGGACCGCGGCGGCTCCGTCACGCTCGTGACGACCGAGGTCTCGCCGGAATCCATCCAGCGGACGTGGATCTGCGCGTCCCCGCTCCGGTTCGAGATGAAGGCGAGTCGCGTGCCGTCCGGCGACCAGCGCGGCGAACTGTCGTTGAAGTCCCCCGTCGTGAGCGGCCGGTGGCCCGAGCCGTCGGCGTTCACGATCCAGAGGCTCGAGAAGCGGCTGTCCGTCATGATGTCCGCCCGCTGGCGGACGTAGACGATCCGGCCCCCGTCCGGAGAGATCTGCGGATCCCCCGCGATCTCGACCTCGAAGATGTCCTCCATGCGAAGCGGACCGGACTCGGCCCCCGCCTGCCCCACGGCGGGTTCGGCGAGGCACAGGAGGGCGACGGTAAACAAGGGACCGGCGATTCGGATACGGCTGCGCGACGCGGTCATTCGACACTCTCCGCGGATGGGATGCAGTCGGAAGAGAACCTCTGGATCATAGCCGGGAACGGCCGCGTCGGAACAGCGTTACTTCAGCGCCGGATGTGACTCGAAGTTGGCATGTACAGTCTTAGGTGGAGCCCTTGTGAGTCGGCACCCTGCCGATCCAGGCCAACGTGCGTCTTCCAAACCGAATCCGAGGGAGAAGAACCGATGAAGCTCCGGCACATGGTGTTCGTTGGTGCGTTGCTGACGGGTTGCGGATCGGAACCGCCGGCAGAACCCGAGATACCACCTCCCACCGCCGCCGGATTGTGGCTGAAGGTGGAGGCCAACTCGGGTTTCTTCGTACAACTGGATCATGAGCGATTTGAAGCGCGAACCGAACAGCTGACAGGGAATTGGATGGTTCTGGTGGGCACGGAGCTGGAATCGCAAGGCACCGTGAGTCTCGGTCTGTTCGACCACCCGGAGATCTCGTTCACCCTGGAACGACCGCATCAGCATCCAGAGGGTCGCCGGGCGGAACCACGGCGGTTCGAGGGTCGGATAAGCGGTCGAACCATGAGCGGCACGCTCACCGGCGAGGACTCCGGGACCGTAACGCCGATCACGCTGGAGCAAGTCGTTCGACGATGATTCGGTTCCGGTGACAAAAAAGGGCCGCCCGTCGCCGGGCGGCCCTTTCTGAACTCACCGTTCGCCAGGTGGCGGTCGGCAAATCACGCGACGCGGGTCACGTTCTCCGCAGCCGGGCCCTTCGTCCCGTCCGTAACGTCGAACTCGACGGCCTCGCCCTCCTTCAGAGTGCGAAAGCCATCCGCCTGAATCGCCGTGTGGTGTACGAAGCAGTCCTTACCACCCTCTTCAGGGGTAATGAACCCGAAGCCCTTCTGGTCGTTGAACCACTTCACGGTACCTCTCGTACGCATTTCCTACTCCTTCGTTAGTCATGTCGGAGTTCGGGAAACCCGTCGCTGCCGACCGCTGACCTGTTCGACGCGGTCTCCCCCGCGCCAGGGTCGTGGCACTCGCCACGCAGATGAAAAAACTAAAGAAAAAGGGGCGACCTGTTGTTGAGAGGCCCCCCCGATCCTGCGATCCTGCCTTCTCAGTTCGGCCGTGCCCGGCGTCGCGGGCTGCGTCCGAACGCGCGCAATGATCGCCTGCCGGACGCCAAACGTCAAGGGGCACACCGATGTCGGTCAGCCCGCTCGACCGCAGCGGGCCTTCCGCCACGGGCTGTCAGGTGCCGACGAGGGGGCTCCGCCGTTCGAGCAGAACCACGTCGCGCCACCGCCCGCCGAGCCTCCCCAGCCGCTCGCGCCGCCCCACGCGGCGGAAGCCGGCCCGCTCGTGGATGCGGAGGCTCGCGACGTTCTCCGGGAAGATCCCCGCCTGCAGGGTCCAGAGCCCGGCCCGCTCGGAGGACTCGACGAGCGCGGTCAGGAGCCTGAGGCCGATGCCGCCCCCACGCGCGTCCCCGCCGACGTAGACGCTCACCTCCGCCACGCCGCCGTACACGCAGCGTCCCGAGACCGGAGCCAGCGCCGCCCACCCGACGACGCGTCCCTCCCGCTCGGCCACGAGCCGGCAGTTCTCGAGGTGGCTCGCGTCCCACGACTCCCAGCCGGGCGATTCCGTCTCGAAGGTCGCGTCCCCCGTCGCGATCCCTTCCTCGTAGATCCTCCGCACCGGATCCCAGTCCCCGGGACGGAGCCGACGGATCTCGATCGCCATCCGTTACTGGGCTTCCGCGAGAACCCTCTCGACGAGCGCCGCCGTTTCCGGTTCGAAGGGATGGAAGCGGCCGCCCCAGTACGCCCGAATCAAACCCTCCGCGTCCACGAGCAGCGTGTGCGGCACCCCCGGGTAGAGTTCGAGCGCCTGCGTGAGTCCGGGACCGTCGCCGAGGAAGTTCGGATAGGTGATGTCGAACTCCTCCAGGAATCCCTCGACGAGCGCAACGTCTCCCTCATCGATGGAGATCCCGACGACCTCGAAGGGATCCGCCGCGTACTTCGCGTGCATCTGCTGCAACTCGGGCATCTCGTCGCGGCAGGGGATGCACCAGGTCGCCCACAGGTTCAGGACGACGACCTGGCCATGGAACTCGCCGAGGTCCGCCGGCCGGCCGTCCAGGTGCGTCACCTCGAGCGGAGGGAGGGGGCGGTACGAGGCGAGCGCGCCTTCCGCCGGCTCCGCGGCCCGCGCGCCGTCCCCCGCAGCGTCCCCCGCGGATCCCTCGCGCTCACCCCCGCCGCAGCCCGCCGCGAAGCCCGCCACGGCCAGCGCCCCCAGCGTCCCCAGCGCGGCGCGCCTCATCGGTCCGCCTCCATATTCTCGATATTCTCCATATTCTCCATATTCTCCATTGGGTCCTTCATCTCTCGTTCAAAATCCAGGTTCGTGGGCGTCGGGAAGACGCCGGGCGGGCGCGCGTACGGCTGATCCGTGATGACGACCTCCGGCTCCGTCGTGAGCGGCACATCTTCGGCGACGGCCTCGAAGGAGAGGTCGTCCACCCACAGTTCTCCATCGCCCGTGATCATCGCCCCGATGAGGATCGTAACGCCTTCCGGCGGGATGTCCACCACGATCTCGCGCGTCTCCCAGTCCTGCGTTCCCTCGACGCGCCGGTCCTCGCTGTTGTCCAGGGCGAGCATGGCGTACTTCCCCTCGAGTATGCCGTCCACCCGCACCCAGAGACCGCCGGAATCGACGTCGTCGGCCCGCAGGTATCCACGGAGGCGCATCCGCTTTCCGCGGTAGGCGATGGCGTCGACGAGCTGCACGCTCGCGGCCCACTGGCTGCGGCGCCGGTTCCCGCGCGCCTCGAGGCGCATGCTGGAAGACCCGGAATGGGCCACCTCGGGGTCGAGCCTGAGGCGATAGTCCTCCGCGTCCTGTCCGACGAGGACCCACGCGTCCGGCATCTGCGCGGCGAGTCCGCCGCCGGCCGCCGGAGCCAGGGCCCCGAGCGCGACGACCACCCCCACGGCGAGGGTCGCCCTCACGGCGAGTCTCCGCATCATCGCGGGATGAGCCAGAAATCCGTCTGGCGGCCGTCGATATACCACGTGCGCTCGCCGTCGAAGAACGCGTCCTCCTCGAGCATGATGCGCACCGTCTGTCCGCCCCACTCCGGGACCGGGACGGCTGCGTTGAGTTCGATCGAGTGCGCGGTGTTCGGGAAGAGCGGATAGTCGCCGCGCCCCGGCACGCCGCCCTGGTTGTCCCACAGGCCGATCGTGGGTCCGGCGCCGTGGCCGTGGAAGCCGATCGGGTGCGTGTAGATCGTCGCGTCGATCCCCTCGGCCTTCGCCTGCGCGAGCGCGGCCGCGAGGATCTCGTTGCCGGAACGCCCCGCCACGAAGTTGTCCGTGAGGATGTCCTGGAGCCGGTTCCCGACGGCGAACGCGCGCACGAGGCCGGCCGGGGCCGCGTCCTCTCCCGGCTTCAACACGTAGGCATGCTGCTGCGTGTCGGTGTTCAGGCGCAGGTACTTGATCCCGAAGTCCACGTGCAGCAGGTCGCCCGGACGGATCACGTTCTCGTCCGGAGGGCCGGAGAAGTCCCCCTCCCCTTCCCTCGCGCCGCCCGACTTCTCGTGGCGCTGCACGGAGACGCTGGGCTGGAACCAGGTCTGGAGCTTGAGTTCGAGGATCCGTTCTCGATACCACCACACGACGTCCTCGGTCGTCGTCACGCCCGGCTGAATCACCTTCGCGCTGAAGCCTTCGGCGATGATACGGTGCGCGATCCGCACGATCTGGGGATAGACCTCCATCTCCTCCGGCGTCCGCGTCTCCAGCCACCCGATCGCGAGGCGCTCGTTTCCGGCCACCCGCTCGCGGAATTTCGCCGGGAGCGCGGCCATCAGCCCGTCGTACTCCGTGCCGGTGAGCCCATCCGCGAGGGCGAAGGTCGAGGAGCGGTTCACCGCGATCCGCTGCGGGTCGCGCTCGGCAATGACCTCCGCCACCCGCCCCCACTGGTCCGGCTCGCTCTCGGGGTCCCACGCGCGCGGGAAGGGCCCGATGTCGTACCGCGCCACCGCGAGCCTTTCGAGCGGCTGCCCCGGCCCCGGGTCGTGGAGGATGAGGACGGTGCGCCGGCGGGCCGCCATGTACGTGGAGGGCAGCATCGTCTCGATGACGGGATCCTCGTTGTATTCGCGGGCCGCGACGATCCACAGGTCCACCCCTTCGCGCCGCATGATCTCCGGCGCCACCGTTTCGAGCCGCCCTTCCAACCAGCGGTCGATGACGGCGGCCCGCTCGCGCAGCGGGAGGATGACGGGCATCGCCCCATCCGTCCGCTGGGCGTCCGCGAACCCGCCCTCCGGCGGCATCGTCGATTGTGCCGTCGCCTGCGGCGGACCGAGCGCCGCGAACAGAACGAGGAGGAAACCGGCCGACGCCATCCGGGAGCCTGGGGAGCGTGGTGTCGTAACGCGCATTTCGAATCTCCGTTGGAATGTCGAACGGCCTGAACCTACCGAATCCCCCGCACGCGGGAGAGGCCTCATCCCCGGCGCGCGGGAGAGGCCTCGGACGGGACGGTGGCGGAAACGGTTCGGACCCCGCCATCGTAGAATCCTCCGGCCCCGGACGAGAGGGATACCTGATGAGGGATGCCTGATGAAGGGGGATGCCTGATGAAGGACGTGGATTCGGATCTCCTGCCCGAACTCTACTCCCGGCAGGAATTGGACAAGGCCCGCCGGCGACACCGGATCGTCGGACGCATCGAGGGAATCGCGGCCGCCGTCGCCGCGGGCACGATCTTTAGTTTCCTGGGCTGGATTCCGACGGTCCTCATACTCGGCGTCGCCGGCTACCTCATCTACCGCTTCGTCCTCAAGCCCCGGAAGTCGTCCAGGTCGTCCGGGGCGTCCGAGGGGGACCTGACGTAGACCCGACCCGGATCGTTCGGACTCGTGCCGACTTCGCGCACGAGCCCGCGTTCGACGAGCCGGGCCAGCCGCGTGCGAGTGGAGCGGGTCGAAAGGCCCACGGCTTCGGCGATGTCGCGCGTGCCGTGTCCGACCCCGCTCTCCAGCACGCGCAGGATCGTGCCGTCCCGGTCGTCCACCAGGGCCGGACCCACCTTCTCCGTGCGCAGCGTGACGCGCAGCCGGAACGCGATCTCCTCCCAGACCGGCGCCGGCAGACCCGCGTCCCGGCAGGCGTCGATCATGCGCGGCGCCCCGCTCCCCCACTGTTCCACGAGCCCGAGTTCCTGGAAGACGCGGCCGAGCGCCCGGTTCCTGAGCTTCGAGACGCCGCGCGGCAGGTCCTCCAGCGTGAGCCCGAACGGCAGCAGGCCGGGGTTCTCGATCTCCACGCGGTCATCGAAGATCGCAACGCGGATCGGGGCGCCGCGCTGTGCATAATCCGTATGCACCACGGCGTTGGTGATGGCTTCCCGCACGGCCTCGGGCGGCAGATTCCAGTGGTCGATGCGCCGCACTGGACCGATGGTGGCGCCGTGCAGCAGGTGCTTCTTCACGAACGAGACCGCCGATTCGATCGCCTCGATCGGGGGCCCCTCGAGCCGCGCCTGGTCGACGATGACCGCCCGGACCGTCCCGGCAAAGCGGCCGGCCTGAATCCAGGCGTCGGGGAAGTGCTCGAGGCGGTCGCTGCCGAACAGGAGCACGCCGGCGACCGTGGGTACGGACCGGCCCTGATGCGTGGTCACGAGGCGGAGGGTCTCCAGGTCGCGCCGCCTCAGTTTCCGGACCGCGGCGAACGACTCTGAAGCGGCTCTGAAGTCCACGGCTTCCGAGTCGAGCGCCGGCACCGGCTGCTCGTCGTAGGACTCGCCCGTGGCGGAACGCCGCATCTCCGCGATCAGTGGAAGGTCCGCCTGGCGGTTGGTCGAGCCCACCCGCACGTACGTGCCCGCTTCGAGTCCCTGCCGGGCGATGAAGTGCGGTCGCGCGGGGCTGGGATGGACGCGCACGGCGAGTACCTGCGCGCTGCGGAACCTCAGAATCTCGAGGTCCGGCCAGAGCGCGGGCCGGATGGCATCGCTGATCAGGCTGGCGGCCCGCTCTTCCATGTCGAGCGCACGTCGGACGCCCCTGACGTGCCGCGACCGATCTTCCACGCCGATGAGAACGGTGCCGCCCGCCGTGTTCGCGAACGCCACGACGGTGCGCAGGAATCCCCGAGGGGACGAAAGGTCCCGTTTGAACTCGAGGGTCTTGCCCTCCGGCCGGAGGAGCAGCTCACTTAGATCCATACTCGGAAATCTACTCTGAAGTCGTCGCGTCTGCCAAGCTTCCGAGTTCTACATCCCCCTCCGGATCAACGGACCCTCAACCAGCCCATCAGACGGCTATCAACGGATCCTCAACAGACCCTTTCGGCCGCCTTGGTCAGGGCCAGACGGCGAGCACGACCGCCTGCCCGGTGAGGGCGACGGCGTTGTAGCCGAGGCTCAGGAAGAAGATCCCGGGCTTTCGCTGCTCGTAGGCCACGCCCTGGTATCCGACGTTGAGGACGAAGCCGATCGTGACCAACAGCCCCACGTGGACCCCGATCATCGCGCCCGAGCCGCCCATCACGGCGATGAGCTGCGCGAGGACGTAGGCGGTGACGAGCGAGAGGACGAAACTCGCCCCGTGCGTCTTCACCGGGTTGAAGTCCTTCTGGATCTCCTCGGCGGTGGTCTCCATGAGCGAGAGCCACTGCTTGCCGAAGATCGGGCCGTACCACAGAAAGCCGACGACCAGGGGGACGACTCCGGCGACCAGAACGGCGAGCCAGTTGACGTCTTGCACGGTCTATCTCCTTTGAAGCGGGAGGTGGATCGCCGACGCACGGGCGGCGGCGTGATGGACGGTGTTGTCGGCCGGGACCATGCGCGTGTGGCGCCCGAGCGGTTCACCCGTGTTGGGGTTCACATCGAAGCGGGGATAGTTGGAACTCGAGATCTCGAGCCGGATGCGGTGGCCGGCCCGGAACCGGTTGGCCGTCGGGAAGAGCCGGATCTCCATCTCGTAGACCTCACCGGGCGTCATCAGCGTCTCCCGCTCGCGGGAATCCCGGTAGCGGGCGCGGAGGATCCCGTCGGTGACGTTGAGGTCGAAGCCCTCGGGATAGTCTTCGTTCGGGGGATAGACGTCGACGAGCTTGGCGGTGAAGTCGGTGTCGGGGGCGCTGGACGAGATCCACAGCGTGGCGGTGACCGGGCCGATGACCTCCAGGTCCTCCGCCAGGGGCCCGGTCTCGAACACGAGCACGTCGGACCGGTCGGCGGTGCGGCGGCCGTCGACCTCGGAGGCGAAGAAGCCGTTCTCGGAGCCGCCCTCGAGCGACCGGAAGGTGCGCTCGCGCTGGTCGTAGCCGCCCCGCTTCAGCGCGCCCGAGAAGGCCCCGCCGATCGTGGGTACCGGGTGCTCGGGATCATAGATGTAGGTCGTCGATCCCTCGTCCGCGCCGGGAGGCTCGCGCGTGAGTCCGCCGCCCGCGCGCAGGTAGAAGGGCATCGCTTCGGTCCCCTCGAGCGGCCAGCTCTGCGCGGTGCGCCACTCGCCGCCGTGGAAGAGGCGTCCGTTCCCGTCGCGGCGGCCGTCGCCACCTCCCATGACGAAGATCGTGACGGGACCCGCGGCCTCGCCCGCCAGCCGCTCGTCGCCCTCGAACAGTCCGGTCCCGCGCTGTCCGCGGAGGTGCCGGTCGAACCAGCGCAGGTGGAACTCGCGCGAGAAATCCTCGACCGCGGCCTCGGCCCCGAACTCGATGTCGCCGGCGTATGAGCGGCTGTTCCCGCCGTGCGTCCACGGGCCCATGAGGAGCGTCATGGGCGACGACTTCCGCCGCGAGAGTTCGACGAAGCTCTGGATCGTGCCCGGGGCGTAGGAGTCGTACCAGCCGCCGACGTGCAGCATCGGGACGTCCGACGTCTCGTCGTAGTACTCGACCCAGTTGCGGCCGATGCCCCGGAAATAGTCGTCGTAGTCGCCGTGGTTCTGCATCGTGAGGTAGTAGTCCTCGAAATTCGGCGCGACGGAGAGCGGGTTCTCCCCTTTCCGGAAGGGCGTGTCGGGGAACCAGTCCGACGGCGGCTCCTCGGCGAGCCGGAAGCGGATCTCGGGGTCGTCCGCCACCGCCGCGAGCTGGAGGTGTGCCCAGCCGAGCTGCTGGCCGAGTTCGAGCGCGCCGTGGTTGCGGACCTTGTGCGTCCAGGCGTCGGAGAGGCCTCCCATCGTGAGCACGAGCGTCCGGAGGCCCGGCGGGTTCAGCTTGGCGGCGTCCGCCTGCGTGTGGGCGCCGTAGGAGGTCCCCCACATGCCGACGGAGGGCTCCGCGTAGTCAAGCCCCGTGATCCACTCGATCGTGTCGTAGCCGTCGGGGGCGTCGAACTCGTGGTACTTCTGGAACGTGCCCTCGGAGGCGTAGAGCCCGCGCGTGTCCTGCAGCACGACGACGTAGCCGTGCGTCGTGAACCAGCGGGCCTGGTCCACGAGTCCGCGCGAGGTCTTGTCGTACGGGGTCCGGTGGAGGAGGACGGGGAACGGTCCACCCACGGGCTCGTACTCGCGGGAGGGACGGTAGACGTCCGTCGCGAGGCGGATCCCGTCGCGCATCTCCACCATGAGATCCGTCTCGACCTGGAGCGCATCGTACGGTCCGCGCCCCGCCGCGTCCGCCGCCGCGTCCGGGGCCGCTTCCGTCCCCTCGCCCGAGCGGGTCGCATCGCCGCAGGCCGCGAGCCACAGCGCGCCCAGCAGGGCGAGGCCGCGCGGAGCGCGGCGCATCACGCGGGGACTCCGGCGGCGGCGCGGGCCGGGGCCGTCGAGAGCGCGCCCACGAGGTCGTCGATGTGCGCGAGTTCGTCCACCCGTTCGAGCCGGTCCAGCGCACCGTCGATCCGCGCGTCGCCCATCACGAGGCTCGCGCAGTCCCGGAACTTCTCGTGCAGCTCCTCGCGGGTGAGCGGCCGCTCCGGTCCGCCGGGATATGTGTCCGCCTCGGTGTGAAGCTCGGTCCCATCGCGGAGCCGCACGTCGATCGCGCTCCGCATGCGGTCGTAGCCGCGGGCGTCGATCTCTTCGTCGAACCGGACGGTCACGCGGCGCATCATGTCCGCCGCCTCGTCGGAGAGGACGAAGTCGTCGTGGAACTCGCGGATCCCGGCCCGCCGCCGCAGGACGATGCTCGAGAGGACGAAGGGGATGCAGAACTTCGCCTCGAGTTCGTTGCGGGGTACGGGATACCGGAGCGGGTTGAGGATGTTGTGCCCGGCGCGGAAGGTGATCTCGGCGACATCGTCGGGCGCGAGGTCGTGCTCGGTGACGAGTTCAAGCATGGCGGCCATGCTGGGGTGGCCGAGGCTCCCCGAGGGGAACGGTTTCACGGAGACGCCGGGGTCCAGCAGGGTGTACGGGGAGCCGAGGGCGCCGACCAGCCGCTCGGGCTCGAAGCCGCCGCCGAAGACGCGGAAGAAGCCCCACGGCGCCTCCAGCGCGTCGTGCCCGGCCGTGAAGCCGCGGGCCGCGAGGTCGACCGCCAGGACGCCGTTTTCCGCGGCCCGGCCCGCGTGGAGCGGCTTCGTCATGGTGCCGAACCCGAGCCGGATCCCCGACGACAGGCTGGCGGCGATCCCGAGCGCCATCGCGAGATCGTCCGCCCCCAGGCCGGCCAGCTTCGCCGCCGTGGCGCAGGCGCCGAGCGTGCCGATCGTCGCCGTCGAGTGGAACCCCTCCATGTAGTGCCGGGGGTCGATCGCCTCGGCGATCTTGCACTCCACCTCGAACCCGATGAGGAACGCCTCCAGGAATTCGGCCCCCGTGGCCCCTTCCCTTTCCGCCACCGCGTATCCCGCCGCCAGAGGCGCGACCGTCGGGTGCGTGAGGAGTCCGAAGATCCGGTCCGGCGCGTTCGAAAGCTGCGTGTCGTCGAAATCCATCGCGTGGCCGGCCGTGCCGTTCGCCCGGGCGGCGAGCGAGGCGGGGGCGCGCGCGTCCGGCGGGCCCAGCACCGTCGCCTGCGGGTTCCCGCCCTGCACGGCGATCTGGTTGCGGACGATGCGCGAGCAGGCATCCGTCGAGCCGGCGAGGATCACGCCGGTGCCGTCGGTGACGCACCGCCGCCCCTCGGCCAGCAGTCTCTCGGGGAAATCGTCGATCGATATCTCGAGTATGAAGTCGATGACCGCACGCGTCGCGCTCACTCGTGTTCCTCTCGCCGGGGTTCGTGGTCGTGTGTGTCGGATCCTTCGTGTGTGCCGGGTCCCTCGTGTGTGTCGGGTCCGGTGTCGAGCGCTCGCGTCCTCCCCGATATCAGGCGGCTGCGGACCGCCGGGGCCGCGAAGCTCACCGCCGCCAGCACTAGCAGCACCAGGCTGATCGGGCTCTCCAGGAAGACCGAGTGCGACCCCGAGGACAGGCTCAGCGCCCGCCGATAGTTCGTCTCGATCATGGGACCGAGGATGAGGCCAAGCACCGCCGGCGCCAGCGGGTAGCCGCCTCGCAGCATAGCGAAGCCGACGAGCCCGAAGAAGAGGGCGGCCCACGCATCCGCCGCGTTGCCGCGGAGGGAGAAGGTGCCCACGAGCGAGATCGCGACGACGAGCGGCATCAGGATCGACGACCGCAGCCGGACCACCCGCGTCCAGAGGGGGATCCCGAGGCGCCCCACGGCCAGCATCAGAAGCACCGCCACCACGAATCCCGCGTACAGCGCGTAGACGAGTTCGGAGCGCTCGGTCATGAGCAGCGGGCCGGGCGCCACGCCCTGCACGGTCAGACCCCCGAGGAGGACCGCGGCGCTGGCGGAACCGGGGATCCCGAGCGCGAGGAGCGGGATCATCGCCGCCCCCACGCAGGAGTTGTTCGCGGCCTCCGGCGCCGCGATTCCCGCCGGCAGGCCCGTCCCGAACCGCTCCGGCGTTTTCGAGACCCGGCGCTCCTCGTTCCACGCCACGATGGAGGCGATCGTCGCCCCGGCCCCGGGGATGGCCCCGATCAGACCCCCGATGGCCGACCCCCGCAGAATCGTGCGCCACAGTCCGAACAACTCGCGGGCCTTCGGGAGGGCGCCCGCGATGCCGCTCCCGGGGGGCGTCGACCTGCGGCGGCCCGTCACCGCGGCCAGCGCCTCCGCGATCGCGAAGAAGCCGATCAGCATGGGGACGAGCCCGAGACCGTCCATGAGCGCATTCGTGCCGAAGGTGAGCCGCGGCGCCCCCGTGAGCACGTCGAGCCCGACGATGAAGAAGAGGAGTCCGAGGAGCGCGCTCACGATCCCCTTGAACGGGTCCTTTCCCACGAGGTTCGCGACGATGGAGAGCCCGAACACGCCGAGCCCGAAGTACTCCGCCGGCCCGAAGGCGATCGCGGCCCGCGAGAGCGGCCCCAGCGCGACCACGAGGAGGATGGTGCCGAGGAGCCCGCCGCTCATGCTGGAAAAGAGGGAGATCCCGAGCGCGCGTCCCGCCTCGCCGCGCCGCGTCATGGCGTAGCCGTCGAAGGTCGTGGCGAGGGCGGGCGAACTCCCCGGCACGCCGATCGCGATCGCGGTGATCGAACCGCCGTACTCCGCCGCCATGTAGATCGAGACCATCATCAGGAGCGCCGGCGTCGGGTCGAGCGCGAAGGTGACCGGGAGGACGAGCGCGAGTCCCACCGTCGAACTCAGCCCCGGCATCGCGCCCGCGAACACGCCGAGGAGGCTCCCCGCGAGGAGCGCGGCGAGGTTCCCCGGCTGGAGCGCCGTCAGCAGGCCGTCGAGGAACGCGGACATGGGCGGCGAGTCAGAACCCGGACGGGAGCGGCACGCCGAGCACCACCATGAACACGAGATAGATGAAGGCCGCGAAGCCGAGCGGCACGGCGATGAGCGCGAGCCGCGAGCGCTCGCCCGTCAGCCACATCAGCCCGGCGACGAGGAGCGGAACCGACAAGACGGTCCCGAGCCGGGGCCAGGCGAGGAGGAAGACGGCGATCCACGCGGCTCCGAGCGCCAGGCGGACGCCGCGGCGGCCTCCCGCGCCCGGGGCCGCGCTCCCCCGGGAACGTCCCGGGTCCGATTCCGGCGGCTGCCGCGCGGCCCGGACCGCGAGCCACGCCGCGCAGCCCATGAGCAGCACGGCGAGCAGCCGCGGGAAGAAGGCCGGACCCGGCGCCCCCTCGGCCAGCGATCCCGGGTAGGAGCGCGAGTCCAGCAGAACCCCCGCCGCCACGACGGCGAGCAGTCCGGCTTCCGCGAGCAGGCCCAGCCGCGTCGTCCCGCCCGCGGAGGCGCTACTCATCCAGGATTCCCAGCCGCCGCAGCATGTCCCGGCTCGTCGCCACCTCCTCGGCCATCCAGACCCCGAACGCGTCCGCGTCCGCCATCGTCGCGTATTCGAGCGCGGCCCGCTCCATGTATTCGCGGAACCCCGGGTCCTCGATCGCGGCCATCAGCCGCGCGCGCAGCTCCGCGCGCAGCGCCGGATCCAGCCCCGGCGGCCCCACGACCCCGCGCCAGTGGACCGGCGTCAGGTCGTATCCCTGCTCCGCGTAGCTCGGCGTGTCCGGGAGCGCCTCGACGGGAAGCGCCACCCCCAGCACCCGCATCGTCCCCGCCCGCAGGTGCTCGCGCACGATGTTGTAGTTCGTGTGCGCCGCGTCCGTGTGTCCGCCGAGCGCCGCCACCACCGCGTCCGCCGACCCCTCGTACGCGATCCAGCGCACATCCGGGTCTCCCGCCGCGGCCCTCAGACGGGCGAAGCCGAGGAAGTGGGCCGACGCCGCACCGAACCCCGACACCGAGACCTCACCGGGCCGGGCATGTGCGGCCTCGAACAGGTCGCCGAGCGTGTGGAAGGGACTGTCGTCCCGCACCGCGACCAGGAAGGGGTCGATCTGGATGCGGAGGATCGGGGTGAAGTCCCCGGGAGAGAACGGGATCCGCCCCGTCGCCATGTTCACGGTGCCGCTCGCCGTGAAGACGCCGAGCACATGCGGGTCGCCCTCCCGTCCCTGCAGATACTGCATGCCCGCGGCGCCCGCCCCGCCCTGCCGGGTCATGACGGTGACGCGCCGGCCGTCGAAGTGCGGCGGCGCGGCCTCGGCCAGAGCCCGCGAGAGGAGGTCGGTCGGTCCGCCCGGCGTCGCCCACGAGACGATCTCGATGGCCCGGCTCGGAAACGCCGCCTCCCCCCCGGATGGCGAACACCCGGCAAGCGCCAGCGCGGCCAGGCCCGGCGCCGCGAACCCGATCAAGGTTTGACGCCCGGATGACCGGCGAGACCATCCTGTGGTATCCATGCGAGGAATGTGCGGTCTTCGTCTCAAGTCGGCCACGGCAGGGTGCGATCCGGATTGAAGTGACTGGTCTGACTAGTTATGATGGTCCGATGCGACTGATCTACTCGACGTACGAGGCGAAGGCCCGTTTCTCGGAAGTGCTGCGCCACGTCCGGGAGGGGAAGACCGTGACCATATCCTATCGGGGAGACCCCGTGGCCGAGATCCGACCGTTATCGAAGAAACCCACCACGCTCGAGGCGCGGGTCGCGGAATTGGAACGCCAGGGGGCGATCGTCCCGCCCGCAGGTCCGCTCGAGCCGTTCACGCCCGGGCCACCGCTGCCGGGCACCCTCGCCGAATTCCTGGCCGAACGCGGCGATTGAGTTCCGCGTACGTCGACACCTCGGTGGTGGTAGCCATCGCCTTCGGGGAACCCGAGGCCCGGACGATCGGCCAGCGCCTGGGCGGCTTCGACCGCCTGTATGCGTCCAACCTCCTGGAAGCGGAGTTGCTCTCGGTATGCCGACGAAAGCGCCGTGCGGTTCCCGAGCATCTCGTCTCGCGATTCAACTGGGTCTTTCCCATCCGGAGACTCACGCCCGAACTCCGCGCGGTGCTCGGAGCCGGTTATGTGCGCGGAGCCGACCTCTGGCATCTCGCGTGCGCCTTGTATGTCGCGCCGAATCCGGCGGAACTTTCGTTCCTCACGCTTGACCAGCGCCAGGCGGAGGTCGCGGCGGAGTTGAGGTTTCACCTCGACTAAGAGCCCTTGGCAAATCCCGGCTGCGTTCGCGTGGCGGGCGGGCTGGTGGCGGCGGGCCGGGGGCGCGTAGACTGCCGCGCATGAACGAACCCGGAAGCGACACCGAGACGACGCCGGCCGCGGCCCCCGAGCCGGCGGCGCGGACGGGCGCGGGCTGGCGGCGCGACGTGTGGCCGGGCATCCACTGGATCCAGGAGTTGGGCGGGCACCGGGCCGGGATCGCGCGCGCGGTGCTGGAGAGCGGCGCGGACTGGTACAGGCCCGGGAACGAACTCTACGTCCCGCAGAACGCATACCTGCTGACGGGCGAGCGAACGCTGCTCTGGGACACGCTCTCTCCGGCCTCGGGCCACATCCTGCTCCCGGCGCTCGAGGAACTGCTCGGCGACCGGCCGCTCGACTACCTCGCCCTCTCGCACCCCGACGTGCCGCACGCGGGCAACACGATGCAGGTGCTGCGGCGCTATCCGGACTGCCAACTCGTGGCCCCGGCCGTCGGCGAGACGCACGCGCTCTACCACCTGGACGACGCGATGAAGGTGGGGCCCGAGGACGAGATCGATCTCGGCGGGCTGCGGGTCCGCTTCCCGGAGGCGACCTTCCTCGACGCCGCCATTCACACGTGGATGAGCGAGGAGGCGACCCGTACGCTCTTCACCGTCGACTGGATGGGCTTCCCGCACCAGAGCGGCGAGAGCCTCCGGCGCACGGACGAGATCGACACGGTCGTGGACGTGGGGCGCCTCGAGGAGTTCCACAGCCGGGTCATGTTCTGGTTCCAGTACGTCTACCCCCACAAGGTCACGGCGGCGACGGACGCCCTCGCCGTGCAGTTCGCCGGATACGGACTCGCGCCGGCGCACGGACTCCCGATCCCCGGGGAGGACGCGGCGCCGTACTACGAACTCATGAACGAAGTCGTGCGGCGGGTGGCGGCGGGCGGGCGCGGGGGTGTCCTGTGAGCGGGGGCATCCTGTGAGCGGGGGCGCGCCGTGAGCGTCATCGATCTGGGCGGCGGGGTCTCGTGGGTCCACGAATCCTTCCCGGAGACGAACGGCCACATCCACGTCTCCGTCTACCTCATCGACGCGCCGGAGGGGGCGATCCTCATGGATTCCGGCTCCTTCCACCACCGGCAGCGCCTCGCGGACCGGATCCACGACGCCACCGCCGGGCGCGGTATCGGCGCCATCATCCTGTCCCACTCCGACTATCCCCACTCGGGCAACATCCCCGCCTTCCGCCAGGACTGGGGCGACTTCGAGATCATCGCCTCCTGCGGCGACCCCGACCTCCAGGGCCTCCCGTACGCCCGCCGCACGAAGATCGGGGACGTGACGGAGGTGCTGGGCCGGCGTTTCGTCGTCCTCGACCCCCCGCTGGCCGACCGAAATCACACGACCTGGGTCTACGACGAAGCCTCGCGCACCCTGTTCGTCGCCGATGGCTTCGGCGCGCTCCACGCGCCGGGCGCGTCCCACGTCGACTGGGGACGGCTCCCGGAGGAAGGACGCGCGGAAGGCGTGCATGAGTTCCATGCACAGACGCTCCCGTGGCTGCGCTACGCGGACCCGGACCGGGTCATGGGCGCCCTGCACGCGATGCTGGAGCAACACCCCCCGGCCTGGATCGCCCCGATCCACGGCCCCCCGATCGCCGAGCCCGACATCCCCCGCTACATGGCCGACCTCAAAGCCGCGCTGACCCGCATCGCAGAACGCGACTGACGTTGATGACGCTCGCCGGACGACCTCGCAGATCCCGAAAGCGTGGTGGGCAGGTCAGGCCGAGGAGGGTGAGGACCTCGTGACGGGCGGCGTGGCGTTTCGGGCGTTCTCACGGGAACTCCGGGGCTCCGGCACCGGGACGCCGTTGTCGAGCATCGTCTCGATGAACAGGCGCTGAGCGTCACGCAACTCAGATCGCGCTTCGGCCTCCGTCCGCCCCTGCGCGATACACCCCTCCAATTCCACGACGCGCGCAACGTGGAAGGCGTCGCGACGGCGCTCATCGCGCGCGACCTCGATGGTGTACGGCAGTGCCATGTATCTGTCGGCCTCGCTCATCTCCCTGCCTCTCCGCCAGTTCGGCACTCGAACACCTTGTCCACTGCCCTCAGCGCGGCCTTCGCATATGCGACATCCAGTGTCCGGTGCCTGGCGACGATGCCCATGATGTCTGGATGCCGGGGATGATAGAAGACCGTGTGATTACCCCCCTCACGGCTCTCGAACCCGTGGATCAGATAGTAACGTACGATGTCGCGCCTCCGACAAGTGCCTCTTGAGCGTTCCAATCGCTCCCGGAGCTTTTTCCGGCGGGTCAAGATGCACCCAAACCGGTCCTCACCGGCCGAGCAGCGTTTTCGCGTCGGTTTCGGACGCGGCTCCGACGATCCGGGCGTGTTTCGAGACGAAGGTCGGGGTCGCGGTGACCCGCCAGCGGACGGCGAGCGCGGCGTCGCGCGTGAGGCGTTCGGCCGTCGCCGCGGAATGCAGGCACCGGTTGAAGGACGTTCCCGCGGGAACGTCCACCGCCGCCGCGATGGATTCCCAGTCCACGTCTCCCGCCTTCCAGTCTTCGTTGGTCATCAAATGGTCGTGCATGCGCGGGAACACTCCCTCGGCCTCGGCACAGATCGCCGCGCGCGCCGCGGCGGCGGAACGGTCCGAGAGGGGCACGTGAACCAGCACGACCCTCGCCTCACCCGACGCCGTCCACCCGTTCACGACCTCGTGGGACGACCGGCAGAAGGGGCAGAGGTAGTCGCTGAACTCGAAGATCGCGGGCGCGGCATCGCCGCTGCCGAGCACACTTCCTCGACCCGCGGCGGCCTGTTTCCATTCCTCGCGGTAGAGCGAGAGCACCTGCCGCTCGTCCTTCCACTCCCGGAGGCGGCCGCCGACCACACCCGACGGGCGGAAGGCGATCACCGCCAGGAGGACGAAGCACACCGCGAGACCAATGTCCTGGATGCCCGGCCGCTTCATGTTCCCGGCGACGTCGCGCCCGCGGGAAGCGGAACGATCCAGACGTGTTCGACATCGAACTCATCCCGGACTACTCCGACCGCCTCCGTTTCGTCGGCCCAGAGCAGATCGAAGCCGCCGGGGAACTCGACGTCCCGGCCGGGGCTTCCCGGCCCGGCGTACACGCTCCAGATCGAGACCTCTCCTTCGCCGCGCAGGGCGTCCATTCGTGACCGGTAGTCCGTCACCCAGACGCGCCCATCGTCGCCCGCAACCACGCCTCCCAGAGCCGGGAAGGAGCCGGGAAACGCCCACACCTCGAGCGTGGCCGCGATGCGGGTCTGCAGTTGAGCCGGCAGGCGACGGTTCATCTCGGCGCGGATGGGAGCGAGCGCCGTCTCCCGGTCCTCCGCGGTCAGGGGAACCGGTGGGACGGAGAACTCGATCGGAGCCAGCGGCATGCCGCCGCCCGTCACCCGCTCCGCGCGCGGACGCTCCGTGGATCCGAAGAGAAGAACCGAATCGCCGGATAGCACGAACGGCTGGGGCGAGTACGGTATGCGGCCCGAGACGTACGCGTCTCCGGGATAGCTGAAGACCCGGACCCCCGTGGTCTCGGCGACGGGGTCGAAGCCCGTTCCGTCGGCCGAGGTCAGGAAGATGACGACCTGCAGGGGATGAGATTCTCCGATCTCGTCGACGCTTCGATCGGGCCTCGCAACCGCCCACACCAGCCGGCCGTCATCCAGGGATCCCTGCAATCGCGGGGATTGCAGGGTGTCCCCCGGAGGGATCGTCATCCTGGCGCGTCGCACATCCCCGCCGGTGTACGGCCAGACGGACGCGGCGCCCCGCTCACCGTCGTATACGACGACGGAATCGCCCCGGTATCCGAAGAGCGCCGTCAGTTCCCCTAGTTCGCGCGGACCGCCGCCCGCGCCGCCCCGGGTGCCGCGCCACTCCCCATCGAGCGTGAACGTGCGCAGCGTGGCGTCGCCCCGGTTCGCCACGACCAGCACGCCGGCCGGCCGGTCCACCACGACGCCGGCGATGTCGTGGAAATCCGTCTGCCCCTCCCCGGACGCGCCTCCGAGCCGCAGGCGGGGCGGCCCCGCGCGAAGGTGCGCGGGGTCCGCTCCGAAGTCCGCTCCCGGTTCCGCCGAACCGACCGTGGGGGCAGGGTTCTCGCCATCCAGACATGCGGCGGCCAGCATCGCCGCCGCGAGTGTCGTCCAGTGCCGGGGCCGGGAGCCGGCCCCCGTGTTGTCGAGCTTCATGTGATCTCCGTCAGAAGGGATAGGGGTCCGAGGAAGGACCCCAGGTGGGGAAGTAGCATCCCCGCACACACTCGTTGAGGTCGTAGTTGCAGCCCCAGTCGCCGTCCAGCACGCACCCCGCCCAACCCTGAAAACACTCGTTCAGGCAGTCGTCGCCGCCCTGCGCGGACGCGGCCCGGCCGGGTTGCGCCAGGATGGCCGTGGCGAGCACGAGGTTGAAGCCAAGGAGCACCCAGCGTCCCGCTTTCGTCGTCTTCATCGTCCCCTCCCCTTTCACGGGTCGTCGGGAGGCCGGGTCGCGGCCGCCGCCGTGCCTGGCGCGCTCGTCGCCACCCTCCGGGACGGACCCCCCGTCCCGCGCCTCCCGAGATTTCGCCCTCAGAGTCCGGGCAGCGATCAACGGGGTATCAACGCGCTCTCGGCACGCAGCCGGCGGGGCGACGCGGGACGGCACTCGCTTGCCCTCCGTGTGCCATGTATCGTCGGAATCTCACGGAATCGCCGGGGTCGGATCGGAGCCGCAGGAGCCCGACCGGAGCCTCGGGGATGACAGGAGGCATCGATGGCGGATGTGCTTTGCGTCGGCGGGACGGGGACCGTCGGGAGTCGGGTCGTCGAGGGCCTGGTGGCCCGCGGGGCGTCGGTCCGGTGCCTGACGCGCTCGGCGGACCGAGCCGGAGCCTCGGACGGGGCGTCGCATGAGCGCGTCGAATTCATGCGAGGCGACCTGGAGCAGCCCGACACGCTCGGACCGGCGCTCGAAGGCGTGTCGCGCATGCACCTCCTCACGGCGCTCCACCCGCAGGAGGCGCGGCTCGGCATCGGGGCGGTCGCTGCGGCCGCGGCGGCCGGCGTCGAGCGGATCGTCTTCCATTCCGCGCACCGCGCGCACGCGGCGCCCCACATCCCCCACTTCGCGAGCAAGATGGAGATCCTCGCCGCACTCGAGGCCTCCGGCGTCCCGTGGGCGACGATCGAACCGAACCACTACTTCCAGAACGACCTGTGGCTGAGGCGGTCGCTCGAAGCCGGGGTCTATCCCGCCCCGCTCGGGGGCGCGGGGCTGCACCGGGTCGACGTCCGCGACATCGCCGACGCGACCGTGAACGCGCTTCTCGACGACGGCCACGAGGGGATCCGGTATCCGGTGGTCGGACCGCAGCTACTGACGGGCAAGCATGTCGCCCGCACCTGGAGCGAACACCTTGGCGGCGACATCGAGTACGTCGGCGACGACCTCGACGCGTGGGAGGCGCGCGCGAGCCGGAGCCTTCCGGACTGGCTCCTGAGGGACCTGCGGGTCATGTCGGAGTACTTCCTCTCCGACGGGCTCATCGCGACGGAGGAGGATTTCGCGACGATGAGCCACGTGCTCGGCCACGCGCCGCGCGTATTCGACGACTTCGTGACCGAGACGGTCTCGGCCTGGTCCGGCGGAGGCGCCTGAACGACTAACCTGACCCGGCCGAGGCCATCGCCTCCTGGATCTCCGCTTCCATGGCACGAATCTCGTCGTCGGTGAGTTCGGCGAACTGCTGGCGTTTCCTCGCTGCGAGTCGGCCGCCGTTCTGCAGGCACAGGCGAACGAGGAGGGATGCGCGCCGGTCGGGCATGTCCACTATGTCGCTGACGCCGCGGAGGGCGCGGTCGAAGACGGCCAGGAAGCCGAGTTCCTCCCTCAGGTCGTGACGCACCGCGTCGGCCACGCGGTCGTAGAAGTACTCCGCGAACGGCGTGGCGTCGAAGTAGCGGTAGAGATGGTCACTCTCGCTCGAAACGACGATCTCTCGACCGGGCGCGGCACCGTCCCCACCCGACCACTCCCACCGGATCAGGTCCATTCGGGGCCGGGAGAAGCCGGAGAGGACGTCATCGTAGCCGTGCCGGTCACGCAGAATCGCCGCGGAGACCGGGAGGATGGTGCCGGGGACACCGTAGCCGCGTTTTGCGAGAACGTGGTGCATCAGGAAGCGGTGGATGCGACCGTTGCCATCTTCGAAAGGGTGGACGAAGACGAAAGCGAACGAGGAGGCCGCCGCCCCGATGACCGGATCTACATGGCCTTGCAGGACGCGCTCCGTCAGCGCCGTCCATCCACGCATGAGGCTGGGAACATCCTTCGGACGAGGACAGATGAAGTGTACGCGTTCCCGGTATCCGCCGATCGTCTCGCCGACGAAGTTCTGGACGGTGCGCCAGTCGTCCGCCGCGTAGCGGGGATCGACGATGATGGCGTGCAGACGCAGGATGTCCGCCTTGTTCGCGGCGTCGAACTCGGACGCCGACTTCAGCGCCGCAACGAACCTCTCGGCACGATCACCGCGCGGGGTCTCGCCTTCCAGCGCGAACGACGAGCGCGTCTCCTTGGTGAAGAGGTAGTTCACGGCCCTGGTGAGGATCGACGCCTCGCAGCCCTCCATGAGCGCCCGGGCTTCCTCATCCAGACTCGACTTCATCGCCCGCCGCAGCTTCGGAGTCAGCCTTACGGAGGGACACAACTCGGCCCCGCCCAGGAGATTGTCGGCAACCCGGTGACGCCGTGAATTGCGGCGGCCGGCACCCACATGCCGCCTGTGATCCAACGCGCTGACGTAGTTTCCCGTCTTCGCATCGTCCAGGTCCAGTGTTCTGCCGGTGAACGTCTCGTAGAAGAACCACGCCCGCCGGCTGAATGCGCCCGTCGGCTGCGCCCGCACCCACGCTTCCAGGGGTCCGGGGTCCATCGCCCGGAGGGCCGCGATCAGGAGGCCGAGGTCGAAGGCCTCGTGGCGAAGTGCGAAGAGGAGGTGCGCGATGACCGAGTCCTCCACCGCGTATCGCGTTGGATAGAATTCCGTGACTCGGCGACCGTCCGTCTCCGTCCGTCGCGTACCGGCGACGACGCAGCTCTGCACGGCCGGATTCGGAACCGCCAGGTCGAAGTGGCGGAGGAGCCAGGCCTGGCCGATGGGTCTCCGAGTCTCGTTATGCATGCGTCCGCCGTCGCCGTTTTGGTTACTCGCGTGGCGAAACAATTACATTTCATGCGTTTCGTGGCAAATCGCTTACTGGCGGATGCCTCATGAGTCCGCCGTCCCGAACGTAGACCCTCGGCGACTTGACGAGCCGCTTGGCGAGTCCGGCCGAGTTCAGCCCTCCAGTCGATAGATCGCGTAGCTTCCCCGCTGGACGCCAAACACCGTCGGCCATCCCGTCGCACGTATGCCGTGCGAAGGGTCGCTGAACATCGCGCTCTCGATCTCGAGGGTTTCGATATCCAGCAGCCAATACTGGAAGCCGGATGCCTGCAGGATGGGTGTGGCAGGGTTGATTGAGAAGGCAAGCCGTCCATCCGGAGAGGTGTGGGCGTTGCTGAAGTAGCTCTTGAGTGCGACGGCCACGGTCGCTCCGCTCGAGCCCTCGTTGGCACGCTCCTGCATGCGCGCCAGATAAGGCTCGTCCGTCGCGATCCACTCCCGTAGAAGGGGGATGCGGGCACGGAGGTCCACCGAGCGCGCAGGTTCTCCTTCCGCCCCGTACACGGTCAGCAGATTCGTCTCCGCATTCATGACCACGACGGCGTCACCTACGACGCGGACGACGCAACCCATGCACATCCTCCGAGTCCGCTCGCAATCCTCCTCCGGGGTGCAGCGCACAGGCAACTCCTCGAACGCCCCGATTCCACCCACGGGATCGCCGGCCATGGAATAGGCATCCACCGCATGAGCACCCGTGCCCGGCGCCAACAGGATCGTCTCATCTCCTGCCAGGGCGATGCTGCGGTACGTGGTGGAGACCGGAAACGGATCCAAGCTTGAGCCGAGGCGCGGGTAAACCATCACCTTCCGGTTGCCCCGGTCCAGGAATACGACGTAGGAGGACGAGAAGCTGTAGTCGACCCAGTTGCGGACCTCGTGAGGCCCCCCACCGAGTCCTCCGCCGTAAAGGTGGACAAGGCTGCCCAGAGTGTCCACTTCGGCCAGCGTTCCAGCCATCCTGTCCATCGTGAACATCGTGCCGGACGAACCGTCATACCGTATGTCCGCGACGACGTTGAGCCACTCCGATTCCGGAGTCGTGTCTGGCACGGCCAGCATGGTAGCCGGGTGGAGAGTACGATCTGGTTCCACGGCAATCTGCGGCCCTTCGAACACCGCGGCGGCGTCCGGTGGGGCAGCTGTTGGTTCCGCTTGATCCTCTGGTTCCGGCTGATCCTCCGCCTGACAACCCAGGAGCAGCAGAGCGGCAGGAATCACCCGGCGGAGCAGCGAAGCTGGATGGTCCACGGAGACTGATCCTTTCAGCAGAAATCGCTGTCGCACCGGAGCACCGGGCGCGGTCCCCCGGAAGAGACCGCGCCCGGCTGTCCCCATCAAGCAGCAGCGTCGTCAGGGCGGTTTTCCCACCTCCCCTCGCGCCGGTAGGTTTCGACGCCCCCGGTTCCGAACGGAGAGCGACGCATGTTCACGATATACATCTTCTGTCTCCTGGTGGGCGGCGGCTTCCTCGCGCTGTCCGTGTTCGGCGACTTCCTGGACGGCATGGACATCGATGTGGATGTCGACGCGGAGCTGGACGCGGGGGGAGCGACCGATGTGGCGAGACTTCTCTCGCTGCGGACGATCGTCTACGCCCTGTTCGGATTCGGCGCGACCGGGGCCATCCTGCACTGGTTCACGGGGCCGGCCGTCACGGCCGCCATCGCCGGCGTCACCGGACTCGCCTCTGGAGCCTTCATCGGCGCGGCCTTCCGCTACATCAAGCGCTCGGGCGCCGGGACCGCGCTCGGAGAGCGTTCGCTGGCCGGGTTGACGGGCGAAGTCACGATGGAAATAGCGCCGGACGGGGCGGGTACGGTAAAGGTGTCGCGTGGCGAGCGCCGCTACAGCGTGCGGGCCCGCCTGGACTCGACCTGTCCCGCCGACCTGCCGCTCCGGGCCGGACAGTCGGTCGTCGTCGTGCGCATGACGGACGGCATCGCGGATGTCGCGCCGGTAGACATGAAACTGCTCGAAGAATGAGGTTGAAATGCAAGACTTTCTGAATGTCCTGGCCGCCCCCGTCACGATGGCGGCCGTCTTCTTCGTCGTCGTACTCGTGGCGATCGTCACGATCAAGAACCTGATCGTCATCGTCCCCCCCAACCGCGCCGCCGTGACACGAACTGGCTCACCGACGCGCCGCTACGGGAATGGTACGGAGTCGCGACGAACGGGGACGGAGCCGTCACGGAGCTGGTTCTGTGGGGGAACAACCTGCGCGGCGGCATACCCGCGGAGATCGGACAGCTCGAGGCGCTGACGATTCTGGACCTCGACTACAACTGGCTGCGGGGTCCAGTACCTGCCGCACTGGCAGACCTCGCGCGACTGCAGACGCTGAGCCTCCACAGCAACCTGCTTGGAGGGTCGATACCGCGGGAGTTGGGTGCTCTACCGGCCATCGAAGAGCTATACCTCAGCGATAACCTGCTGGCGGGGCGGATCCCTCCGACCCTGGGCGAACTGACGTCAATCGTCCGACTGCGTTTGAATGCGAACCAGCTGGAGGGGCCGATCCCGCCGGGATTGGGCGATCTGCCTTCCCTGCTCGAACTCCGTCTCTCCGCCAATCGGCTGGAGGGCCCGATCCCGCCGGAACTGGGCCGACTGACGCAGTTGCGGGTGCTCTGGCTGGACGAAAACCGGTTGAACGGCCCCATACCGCCGGAACTCGGCAACCTTACTTCCGTCTGGTACATGTACCTGGGCTTCAATGAACTGTCCGGCGAGATCCCTCCGGAACTCGGTAATCTCCGCTCCGTGTGGGAACTGGGTCTCGACGCCAACAACCTGACGGGGCCGATCCCCCCGGAGTTGGGATCCCTCACGCATATGAAGTCCGAACTCAATCTGCGGCTCAACGAGTTGACGGGGGCGATTCCCGCCGCGCTCGGCAACCTCGAATCTCTCAAGAAGCTGCGGCTCGGATTCAACAACCTGGAAGGGCGCGTCCCGCCCGAACTGGGGCAGATGAGGAGCCTCGAGTGGCTGGATCTCGCGCATAATCCGCGACTGCGCGGCCCGCTCCCGCCGACGTTCGCGGACCTCGGCAGACTGGGACGGTTCGAGTGGATCGGGACGGGGTTGTGCTTGCCGGAAGATCCTGCCCTCCTGGACCGGGCGCGCCTGTGGCGCCTCTCGCGTTGCGATGAAAAGCCGCTCGACGGTTCGCATGCGTACCTCGTACAGGCGGTGCAGTCGCTGGAGTTCCCCGTACCGCTGATCGAAGGCGAGGCGGCGCTCCTGCGGGTCTTCGTGACGGCCCCGCGGCCCACGGGGGCGGAGATCCCCGACGTGCGGGCGACGTTCTTCTACGGTGAGGAGGAGATCTACGCGGTGGATATCCCCGGGAAACCGACGCCGCTGCCCATCGATCTCGGCGAGGCGGAGGCATCGCTCGAAAAGTCCGCCAACGCCCCCATTCCCGGTTGGGTGGTGCGTCCCGGAGTCGAAATGGTGATCGACATCGATCCGGCCGGAACGCTGGACCCCGGACTCGGAGTGTCGCGCCGGCTTCCGGAGTCGGGCCGACAGCGGGTGCAGGTCGAACGGATGCCGAGCTTCGACCTTACGGTCGTCCCGTTCCTGTGGCGTACCCGGCCGGATTCCACGGCGGTGGACCTTGCCATGGAGATGGCGGCGGACCCGGAAGGGCACAGACTGCTTTGGGAAACCTCGAACCTCCTGCCGGTCGGCGAACTGACGGTGACGGCCCACCAGCCCGTATTGACGTCGAGCAACGATTCGGATGCGCTCCTCGATGAAGTGGGTGCTGTCCGCGTCATGGAGGGAGGTCGGGGTCATTACATGGCGGCGCTCTCCGGCGAGGCCACGGGCGCCTGGGGCGTGGCGTGGATCCCGGGATGGACGAGCTACGTGCGGCTGGGCTTTTCGAGCCAGCCCGAGGAGGCGCTGACGATCGCGCACGAACTCGGGCACAACCTGAGCCTCTTCCACGCGCCGTGCAGTGTGGGGGCCACGCTGGATCCGGCGTATCCGTTTTCCGACGGGTCGACAGGGGCGTGGGGGGTCGATTCGCGCTCGGGAGAGAACGTTCTCGTGCCAGCGACGACGGCGGACTTGATGTCCTACTGCGTCCCGGCCTGGATCGGCGACTACCATTTCCTGAAGGCGGCGGCACATCGCACGGTGGCATTCGATGCCTCCGGATCCGCCACGGCCACCATGCTCCTCTGGGGCGGCGCGAAAGAGGACGGCACGCCGTATCTGAACCCGGCCTTCGCGGTCGACGCGCCGCCCGCCCTGCCGACCTCCGACGGCGAGCATGATATCGTCGGACGCGCGGCCGATGGCAGCATCCTCTTCTCGTTGAGCTTCGACATGACGCGCGTCGCCGACACCGACGGGAGGCTGGCGTTCGCGTACGCCGTCCCCATCGATGGCCAAACCGCCGCCCTTCTCGAAGAGATCTCTCTATCCGGTCCGGGCGGTGCCGTCACTATGGACCGGGATACGAACGAACCGGCCGTCATCCTGCGCGATCGGCTCAGCGGACAGGTGCGCGGTCTGCTGCGCGACCTGCCGCAGTCGGTACGAACACTGGCCGATGCCGTGACCGGACTCGGCGTCGGGCCGGACGTCGAGGTTCTGTTCAGCCGCGGGATACCGCACATCGACAGGGAACCGTAAACCGCATCCTCCGCGGTTTGGGAGTAGCGCCGATCTCGCGTTGCGCGGGGCGGTCGGTGCGGAACAAGTTGAAGGTTCCGTTCGGCGATCCTCCGACCCTGCGAGTTGCCATGCGTATCGGTCCCCCGCCCGTCCGCCTCCTCTCCTGTCTTTCCGCAGGCCTCGCGCTTGCTTGCGATCCGGGTGCCGGCGCACCCGGCGTGACCGTGACCGGGGAACCCGGGTTGCTCGAGTCATCCGCAGCCCGGCCGGTGTCACCCGTCCTCGCCGAGGAGCCGCCACCCGAGTTCGGCGGGTATCCCGGCGTGCGGCACGGCGGCAACTACATGCACAACTATTACCTGCCGCCGGCACCCGGGACGACACCCTGGTTCCCCTCGTGGTCGCCGGACGGCGGGTCGCTCGCGGTGGGGATGGCCGGGTCCGTCTGGGAAGTGGACGTGGAGACGGGGAACGCGACCGAACTCACGCGCGGGGGCACGTACCATTCCTCCCCGTCCTATTCCCCCGATGGCCGCTGGATCGTGTACACGGCCGACTACGGAGGCGAGCGAATCCAGCTCGAGATGCTGGACACGGAGACGGGCGAGACGCGGGCGCTCACGGACGACAGGTTCGTGTATGCGGACCCCGTATTTTCGCCGGACGGAGGCCGGATCGCGTACGTGTCGAGCGCGCCGAACGGGTACTTCAACGTCTTCATCCGGGAGGTGGCGGACGGCGACTGGGCGGGGCCGGAGATCGCGGTCAGCAGCGACAACTCCTACGGGAACAACCGGCTCTACTTCGGGCCCATGGATATGCACCTCTCGCCCGCGTGGATGCCGGACGGAGAGGAACTCCTCCTCGTCTCGAACCGCGACGTCCCGCTGGGCTCGGGGAACGTGATCCGCGTGCCGGCCCGCGCGGACGGAATCCGGGAGGCGCGGACGGTACTCCGGGAGCAGACGCTCTACCGTGCCCGGCCGGACGTGTCGCTGGACGGCCGGCGCTTCGTGTATTCGTCGACGGCGGGGGCGGCGGACCAGTTCAACAACCTGTACGTGCAGCCGACGGAAGGCGGGGAACCCTACAAGCTCACCTTCTTCGAGCACGACGCCTTCCACCCGCGCTGGTCGCCGGACGGGGAGACGATCGCCTACATCACGAACGAGGGCGGGCTCCCGCAACTCGAACTCATCGAGACGTACGGCGGCCGACGACGGCGGATCGAGATCGGCGAGCGCGAGTACGCGGGGCCGACGGGCATGCTCTCGGTCACGGTGCGTACGGACGCGAGCGGGAGGGACCCTGTCGCGGCGCGCGTCACCCTCCTCGGGCCGGACGGGAAGTACCACGCCCCACCCGACGAATACGCGCGCATCGGCCAGCGCGGGCGCTATCCCGCCTTCCACACCGACGGGACGTTCACCGTCGCGCTCCCGCCGGGCGAAGCGGACCTCACCATCCTGAAGGGCTTCGAGGTCGAGCCGCAGCGCATGAAGGTCGCGATCGAGGCCGGGGAGACCGTCGAACTCGCCGTGACCCTGCACCGGTTCGCGGATCTCTCGGCCGACGGGTGGCACAACGGCTCCACGCACGTCCACATGAACTACGCGGGGAACCTCCACAACACGCTCGAGAACCTGATGTTCATGTCCGCGGCGGAGGACCAGGACATCGTGAACGAGCAGGTGGCGAACAAGGACAACCGGATCCTCGACCACCAGTTCTTCGTGCCCGGCGGCGGGGAACACCCGGTGTCGATGGAGACGGAGGAGATGGTCGTCATCGTGGGGCAGGAATACCGGCCGCCGTTCTACGGACACGTGTTCATGTTCGGCATGCGCGACCACCTCATCTCGCCGTTCACGACGGGATACGAGGGGACGGGGATCGAGAGCCTGTATCCGTCGAACACGGACATGATGCGGAAGGCGAAGGACCAGGGCGCGACGACCGGTTACGTCCACCCCTACTTCGGCGATGTGGACCCGCTCACCTTCGGGCTGATGGGCGGGAAGGGGTTCATGGTCGACGCGGTGCTGGGGACGAGCGACGCGCTCGAGTGGTCCACGGCCGAGCGGGCCGGGTTCTTCCCGCTCTACGCGCTGTGGAGCAACGACGTCCGTGTGTGCGCGACGGGGGACTCGGACTCGAGCTCGAACCAGCACAAGACCGCGAGGGAGCCACCCA
>JAJDUL010000053.1 GCA_022826685.1 Gemmatimonadota bacterium
TGAACGAGTTGCTCGACCCCGTGCCCGACGCTCGCCTCATCGTCGAGCGTCTCGCGGCCAGCGTGGCCAGCGCGTTCGGTGCGCCCGCCACGGCCGCGACGAAGGCTCCCGCGGGGATCGCGACCTCCGCGGCCCTGACCCGCCTGGCCGCCGGCTACGAGCGCCTCCACCGCGCCGGTGCCTGGCTCTGGCTCCGGGAACGGCCTCTCCCGCCGCTTGACGGTCCCGCAGGCCGCTTCTAGCTTGGTTCCGCTCGTACTTGGGCGCATCCGCGCCGGAGGGTGCGAGCCAGTCAATCGATCAATCTTACCGGGAGGCCCACCTTGATCGCGTCCACACTCTGGTTGCAGGAGACACTGACGCTGGGCGAAGGACAGACGCTCAACCTCGCGGAGATCTGGGAGGCCGGGGGGTGGATGATGTGGCCGCTCGGGGCCGCCCTGGCCATCGGGATCCTCATCATCCTCTTCAAGCTCGTCGACCTCCAGTTGAAGGGCGGCAAGAACAAGAAGGTTCTTCAGGAAGCCGACGAACAGATCGCCGCCGGCCACCTCGACGAGGCGCTCGAACTCTGCACCGAGTCCGGCGCTCCGGCGGGGAACGTCCTCAGCGCGGGGCTCTCGCGGTACAACGAAGGGACCGACCGCGCGACGCAAGCGGTGGAGAATGCCGGCGCCATCGAAGTCGCGGGCCTCGAGAAGGGTCTCGTGTGGCTGGCGACGTTGTCGAACGTCGCTCCGCTCCTCGGCTTCCTCGGGACCGTGATCGGGATGATCATGGCCTTCCAGGCCATCGAGATCGCGGGCGAAGTGGAAGCCACCCTGGTCGCCGGCGGGATCAAGGTAGCGCTCATCACCACCGCCACCGGCCTCACGATCGCGATTCCGATCAACATCTTCCACAACTACTTCGTGACGAAGATCGATCGCCTCGTCATCGACATGGAAGAGAGTGCACAGCGTCTCATCGACGCGCTGCACGAGCGGGTGGCCGCCTAGAAGAGACGAAACGTTCGCCGGGGCGTTTCCCGGCGCAGGCGATGGGGTTCCGAACGAGCGGCCCGCCATCCGGGCGGGCCGCTTTTTTTCGGATCCGAAGAGGCCTCCGCTTGCATCGAGGGCACCGGAACATTGAAGTTCGGTGTCGGGCCGCAGGCCGGGGCCCCTGCGTGAGTGGGGTGGGGACGACGTGGGAAGGAGGCCTTCCTGTGCATGTTCAGCGGCAAATCCGGCGCCTTCGGCGCATCCATCGCGTACGCGATCTCTGGCTGGGGTCGCTACTGACGCTCGTCCTGGCGTCCGCTCTCGGCGCGCAGACCGGGAACGCGGCACGCCCATCCAACCCCGCCGAGGTCACGGCGACGACGGCAGGCGCGCGGCGCCTTCTCGATGCCCGGATGCCGGTCTCGGCATCGGCTCTGCTGGCGCGCGAGCTCGCCGCGGGCGAGGTGCGAGGGGACGAGATCGTGCTCCTGGCGGCGCAGGCCTTCGCGGATCAGCGGGCATGGGCTTCCGTGCTGAGCCTCCTCTCGGGGCGGGAGGGTCCACCCACGGCCACGCAGTCGCAGGCGGCGCTCCTCCTCGCTCGAGCGTATGCGGGACTCGACAGCCTGACCCGGTCCGCGGCGCACTACCGCGCGTATCTGGACGCGGTCGACGGGACGCCTCCGCTCCGCGCGCGGGTGGAGTTCGCCCGCGTCTCCTACCGGCGGTACCACTGGTTCGAAGCGCGGGACCAGCTCGTCCTCGCCGAGCGGGAGCACCCCGAGTTCGCTCCGTGGTTGCGGCTCTCGCGGCTTTATGCCCTGGCGGAGGCCGAGGACCGGGACGCCTTCGCCCTCGCGGACTCGATCGTACGCGAGGCCCGCGTGCCGGCGGACTCCGCGCTCCTCCCGGCGGCGCGCCTGGCCTTCGAACTCGGGGATCCCGAACGCGGGGCCGCGCTCGCGAGCCGCGCCGGAAGGGGCGTCCGGAACATCCTCGCCGCCCGGCACCTCGGGCCGCACTACCTGGCGACCGGGGACTCCGCCGCGGCGGCGTCGGCGTTCGCGGCCGCGCTCGCGAGAGGCCTTCAGACGCCGGAGACGGGATCGGCCCTCCTCGCGCTCACGCGATCCTGGCGGACGCTGCGCGATGTCGGCCGCTCCGACACCCGCGCCGGCCGTCGCTCCCGTGGCGCCGGCTACCTCTCGGAAGCGCTCGAGCTCGCACCCGCGGCCGAGCGCCCCGGCATCGCCGAGTCGCTCGCTTCGACCTACATGGCGCTGGGCAACCCCGGACGGGCGGCGGAGACGCTCGCCCCGTGGACCGGGGATCCCGCTTCCGTCACCGCGCCCCGGGCGTCGCTGTGGATGCTCGCCTCCAGCATCTACCGTGCGCTCGGGCGCCCCGGCGACGCCGCGACCGCGCACGAGACGGCCGCCCGCGGCTCCGGGGATGTCGCCGCCCGCGCCGCCTACCTGCTCGCGGACCTCGCACACGACGACGGCCACCCGGACATCGCTGCCGAGGGCTTCGAACGCTCCTACCGCGCCTTCCCGGAAGCGAGCTACGGATCGCGGTCGCTGGAACGGCTCGCCCTCCTCGCGTACCACGAGGGCCGCTACCCGGAAGCGCGCGCGCTCCTGGCCGAATACCGCGAGCGCTATCCCGAGGGCGGGTGGGTCCAGGGAGCCATCTACTGGAGCGGCAAGGTCGCGGAGGCGCTGGGGGACACCCAGGCCGCGAGCGCGTTCTACGCCCGCGCTCTCCGGTACAACCCGCTGGACTACTACGCCATCCTCGCGGAGGCCCGCACCGGCGCGGACCGCCTGGCCACCATCGGGCTCGGGGAAGCGGAGCCTTTGCCCGACCTCGATCCCATCCATGCGACCGCGCTGCGGCGCATGAACGTGCTGCGGGAGGTGGGGTGGCCCGAGCGGGCGCGCCGGGAATACCGCCGGGCGAGCGAGCGCGGACCGTCGACCTACGGCGCGATCCTCGCGTTCGCGCACGCGTTGAATGCGGCGGAATGGACGCGGGAGGGGATTCGCGAAGGGTGGCGCGCGCAGGCCATCCGCGGACGCTGGACCCGGCCCCTTCTCGAAGCGATCTATCCACTGCCGTTTCGCGAGGCCCTCGTCGCCGCCGCGGAGCGGAACGGACTCTCGCCCCACTTCGTCGCCGGACTCTCGCGCCGCGAGTCGATGTTCGACCCCGAGATCCGCTCCGTCGCGAACGCCATCGGCCTCATGCAACTCCTGCCGGAGACGGCCCGCAACGTCTCCTCCCGCGCCGGACTCGCCGGGTATCGCCGCCACCAGCTCACGGTCCCGCAGGTCAACCTGATGCTCGGTACCCGGTACCTGTCGGAAGTCCTCGGCCGCTTCGACGACTTCGATATCGCGGGGATGATCTCCTACAACGCCGGCCCCCACCGCTACACGCGCTGGCGCGACTTTCCCGAGTTTTTGGATGAGGAAAAGCTGGTCGAGCGGATCCCCTACAGGGAGACGCGAGAGTACGTTCGGGCGGTCACGGAACTCGCCGAAATCTACCGCTTCCTGTACCCGGATCTGGCCTCCGCGAAGCCCTGAACAGGCGGTTTTTGACGGCCCCGCGACGATCCCGTAACGACCTGTTGACGGCTCCAAATTGCTCGCATAGCATAGGTGCGTCTCGAGTCCGGCGGGGCGAAAGAAAGACGCCAAAAACGATGCGCGGCGAGCCGCGCGACGCGCCCGCAACACCCATCACCGATGTTCGCAGGAGGCAGGATGCCATCAGGTACGGTAAAGTGGTTCAACGACTCCAAGGGGTACGGTTTCATCGAGCAGCCCGACGGCGGCGATGACGTCTTCGTCCACTATTCGTCCATCGACATGGACGGGTACAAGACGCTCGCCGAAGGGATGGAAGTGGACTACGAGTTCACGCAGGGCGACAAGGGCCTGCACGCGACCCGCGTCGTGCGCACCGCCTGACCGGACGCCGTAGCCGGAACTTCACGCGCCCCGCCCCACCCGGCGGGGCGCTTTTTTTGGTCCCCGGCTTTGCCACGGACGGCCCCCCCGCCATACATAGATGCCATGCCGACCATCCCCGACAGCCCGTGAACGCCGTGCGGCGGCACCAGGCGTCGTGAACCCCGCACGGGCCACCCGTCCGTCGCTCTTCCTGCTCGATGGCTACGCGCTCATCTACCGGGCGTTCTTCGCCATGATCAACCGGCCGCTCACGACCTCCAGCGGCGAGAACACGTCGGCCCCCTACGGCATCGCCCGCTTCCTCATGCGGCTGATCGCCGATCACGCACCCGACTATCTCGGTGTCGCGTTCGATGCCGGCGACAGCTTCCGCACCGACATCTACCCGGAGTACAAAGCCACGCGAGAGAAGATGCCCGACGAACTCCGGGCGTCCCTCCCCCGGTGTCGGGAGGTCTTCGACGCCTTCCGGGTGCCCGTCATCGAGGCGGAAGGGTGGGAGGCGGACGACGTGATCGGGACCCTCGCGCAGAAGGCCGCAGACCGTGGTCTGCGCACCATCATCGTCTCCGGAGACAAGGATTTCCACCAGCTTGTGGACGATCGCACCGCGTTGCTCAATCCGGGCCGCGGCGGACCCGCCGGAGTGGAACAGGTGTGGGTGACGCCGGACAACGCCGAGGAGCGGTTCGGCGTGCCGCCGGAGCACGTGACCGACTTCCTCGCGCTGCTCGGCGACTCGTCCGACAACGTCCCCGGCGTGCCCGGCATCGGGAAGAAGACCGCGCCCGCGCTCATCCGGGAGTTCGGCGACCTGGAGTCCATCCTCGCGCGAGCGGAGGAGGTCAAGGCCGCCCGGGCCCGCAACGCGCTTCTCAAGCACGCCGAGGACGCCCGGCGCTCCAGGCGGCTGGTGACGATCCGCACCGATGCGCCCGTGAGCCTCGATCTCGAGAGCCTCCGGTCACGGACGCTGGACGCCGAAAAGGCGGCGGCCGTCTTCCGCGACCTGGAGTTCCACAACCTGCTCAGGGAGCTTGAGGCTCCGGCGACCGAGGCGGAGCGCTTCGCTCCGGAGGTGGACGTCGTGGCCGCCGCCGATGGGCTGGGCGCTCTGCTGGCCGAGTGCTCGGAAGCTCCGCGCATCGGACTCTTCGTCGCGGGCAGTTCCGACGATCCGCTCGGCGCCGATCTCGTCGGCCTCGCAGTCGCCGCCTCCGAGGACCGCGCCTTCTACCTGCCCCTCGGGCACCGGGCCCCGGAGATCCAGCACGATGCGGCGGGAAACCCGACGCTCGCCTTCGATGCGGGCGAACCGGTCGGCCTGCCGGGGATGTCGTCGCCCGACATGCGGGGTCTGCGGGAATTGCTCGCCTCCGACACCCCGAAACTCGGGCACGACCTCAAGTACGCCGCCCAGCTCCTGCGCCGGCACGGCGTCGAGCTGGGGGGTCTCGAGGACGACGACGCGTTCGACACGCAGATCTCCTCCTACTGCCTGGATCCGGCCCGCCGCGACCGCGCCCTCTCCACCCTCGGCCCCGACCGCCTGGGCGTCGCTCTGGAGACGGGCGACGCCATCACGGGCACCGGACGGAACCGTCTCCCCCGCGCATCGGTCGAGCCTGCGCGGGTCGCCGAATGGGCCGGCGCCCGCGCCGCTCTCCTGCACCGCCTCGCGAAGGTCGACGAAGCCGACCTCGTGCGCACGGGCATGGGCCGCCTCTTCCGCGAGGTCGAGATGCCGCTGGTCACCGTCCTCGCGAGCATGGAGCGGGCGGGCATCGCGATCGACCTCGACTTCTTCGGCGAGTTGCGCGCCCGCCTGCGCCGCGATCTCGACGCCGTGCGCTCGGAGATCCACAAGATCGCCGGGACCGAGGTGAACCTCCGCTCCGTGCCGCAGATGCGGGCGCTTCTCTTCGACCAGCTCGCGCTGCCCGTCCTCAAGAAGACGAAGACCGGGCCCTCCACAGACGAGTCCGTGCTCGAACAACTCGCGGCGATGGGCCACGAACTTCCACGCCTCATCCTCGAACACCGGGAACTCGACAAGCTGGACGGCACGTACGTGAGCGTGCTCCCGCGCCTCATCGACGACGAGGGGCGCATCCACACCCGCTTCAACCAGACCGTCGCCGCGACCGGCCGACTCTCCTCCTCGGACCCCAACCTCCAGAACATCCCGATCCGGCGGGCGCTGGGGCGCGAGATCCGGAAGGGGTTCGTCGCCGCACCCGGCCACCTGTTCACCGGGGCGGACTATTCGCAGATCGAACTCCGCGTGATGGCCCATCTCTCGGGGGACGAGGCGTTCGTGGAAGCGTTCCGGGCGGAGCGCGACATCCACCGGGAGACCGCGGCCCGCATCTTCGGGGTCGAGCCGGACGCTGTCACGCCGACCATGCGCGAGCAGGCGAAGACCATCAACTTCGCGACCATCTACGGCCAGGGGCCCTTCGCCCTTGCCCAGCAGCTCGGCATCTCGCGGACGCAGGCGAGCGAGTTCATCGACGGATACTTCGAGAGGTTCGCGGGCGTCGCGGCCTACCTCGAGGAGATGAAGGAACAGGCGCGCGACCGGAACTACGTCGAGACGCTGTTCGGACGCCGGCGGTACATCCCCGAGATCCGGTCCAGGAACCCCGGGATCCGCGGCTACGGCGAACGCACCGCGACGAACTCCCCCATCCAGGGATCCGCGGCGGACCTCATCAAGGTGTCGATGATCCGGCTGCACGAGCGTCTGGCGGGAACCGAGGCCCGCATGCTGCTGCAGGTGCACGACGAGTTGCTCATCGAGGCCCCGGAGTCCGAGGTTGAAACCATCGGCGGGATCGTGCGCGAGGAGATGGAGGGGGCCATCGAGCTGACCGTCCCCCTGCGCGTCGATCTCGGGATCGGCCGCAGCTGGTACGACTGCAAATTCGGGAAGGGATCGTGAACGCAGCCCGGACCGCCCTCATCGCCTTGACCTCGAGCGCGCTCGCGTGCGCACCGCCCTCCACGCCCGACCCGTCCGCGCTGGAGGGGTTCGCGGACCGCATGGCCGAACTGGGCGTGCCCGGCGTCAGCGTTGCCGTCCTGGTCGACGGCGAGATCGCCTGGGCGCGCGGCTACGGCCTCGCCGACGTCGAATCGGGCCGGCCCGTGACGCCGAACACGCTCTTCCAGGCGGCCTCGATCTCGAAGCCCGTGGCGGCCCTCGCCGCCCTCCGCCTCGTCGAGTCGGGCCAAGTGGACCTCGACAGGGACGTCAACGCCTATCTCACGAGTTGGCGGGTTCCGGACAACGCGTTCACGGAGCAGGGGCCCGTCACCCTGCGCGGGCTCCTCACGCACCGGGCCGGCCTCACCGTGTGGGGCTTCCCCGGGTACGGCCCGGACGAGGAGGCCCCGGACGGGCCGGGCGTTCTCGACGGCCGCGGCAACACGGACCCGGTGCGCGTCTACAAGGCGCCGGGGGAGAGCTGGCAATACTCCGGCGGCGGCTACACGGTGATGCAGCAACTCGTGGCCGACATGGCCGGCAAACCGTTCGCCGCGGTCATGCGCGAGGAGGTTCTCGACCCGATCGGCATGTCGCGCTCGACGTACGAACAGCCGATCGCCCCCGAGCGGCAGGACGATATCGCGACAGGCTACCGGTCGGACGGCGAGCGCGTCCCCGGCGGGTGGCATACCTATCCCGAACAGGCGGCCGCCGGCCTGTGGACGACGCCGAGCGAACTCGCGCTCTACGCCCGCGAGGTGCAGCGGGCCTGGAAGGGCGAGTCGACCCGCGTGCTGGGAGAAGCGCTCGCCCGCGAGATGCTGACGCCCGACGCGGACGACTGGGGGCTGGGCCCGGCGATCTCCGAGGACGGCGAACGCTTCCGGCACGGCGGCTCGAACCAGGGCTTCCGCTGCACGTTCGCGGCCTACATCGATGGAGACGACGGGGTCTTCGTGATGACGAACTCGGACTCCGGGAGCGAGCTCGCGGCCGAGATCGCGATCATGGTCGCCCACGCATACGGCTGGTCCGGACCCCGCGCCGAATAGAAAGGGACAAACCGATGACGAAGTGGAACCAGACCCGACGAGAGTTCGTGAAGACGTCCGCGCGCGCCGGCGGCGCCCTGGGCGTCATGGGCGCCTTCGGCTCCGCCGCCTGTGCGGGCGGTTCCGAACAGCCTCTCCGCATCCTCATCCTCGGCGGGACGCGCTTCATCGGTCCCCACCAGGTGAAGTACGCGCTCGACCGGGGCCACGAGGTCTCGACCTTCACGCGCGGGCAGACCGAACCGCCCTTCTTCCACGACTATTTCGAGCGCGTCGAGCAACTCATCGGCGATCGCACGAGCGATCTGTCGGCGCTCGAGGGGCGGGAGTGGGACGCCGTGATCGACAACTCCGCCTCCTACCCGAGCTGGGTCGCCGCAACGGCCGAACTGCTCCGCGACCAGGTCGACCGCTACCTCTTCGTCTCGTCCATCTCGGCTTACGCGGACTTCGCCACGGTCGGGATCGACGAGGACTACCACGTGGGGCAGCTCTCGCCGGACGAGGCGGAGGACGACGGCCAGTACGGCCCCAGGAAGGCGCGCTGCGAGGAGTACGCGCGCGACGCCTTCGGCGAGAACGCGATCATCGTGCGACCCGGGCTGATCATCGGCCCCGGCGACAACACGGACCGCTGGACCTACTGGCCGGTGCGGGTCGACCGGGGCGGGGAGGTGCTCGCCCCCAACACCCCCGCCGACCCCGTGCAGAACGTCGACGCCCGCGACCTCTCCGAGTGGATCGTGCGTCTCGTCGAGGGCCCCGGGCACGGCGGCACGTACAACGCCACGGGCGAGGTGCAGCCGTTTGGCGAAATGCTGGAAGAGATCCGGGGCGCGCTCGGCTCCGACGCGTCGTTCACCTGGGTGCCGACGGCGTTCATGCAGGAGCAGGAGGTCGCGCCGTGGATGCACATGACGAACTGGACGCCGCCGGAGGGGCCGACGGTGGGGATGAACCAGGTCTCGGTGGCGGCCGCCGTGCAGGCCGGGCTCACCTTCCGGCCGCTCGCGGACACCGCCCGCGACACCGTCGAATGGTGGAACTCGCTCCCCGACGAGCGCCGCGCGGAACCACGGGCCGGTCTCCCCGCCGACAGGGAGGCCGAAGTCCTCGCCGCATGGCACGCCAGCGCATGAGTTGCCGCTGACTCCTCACCGGGAGCCCGGAACCTTCAGCGGACCCGAGTGGTTAAATTCACCATGATTCCCATGGTTTCAAAGCGTCGACACGTGTGGCTTCGGCCACTGGTGCTCGCGGTCGCCCTCGCCGCGGCGTCCGGGTGCGTCAATGAGACCGGCCCCCTGCTTCGGGAGCCTGAACCGCCGCCGGCGCCGGTCGCGTCGACCACGGCGACGTATCGGGTGGTCTTCGAGTCGACGTGGAGCGCCTCGACACACCCGACGAACTTCCCCGGCGGCGCACATCTCTCTCCGCTGATCGGCGCCGTGCACAACGGCGGCGTCACCTTCTGGGAGGCGGACGGCACCGCGACGCCGGGGATCGAGAGCATGGCCGAGACCGGCGGCACGGGTACCCTCACCGCGGAGATCCAGGCCGAAGTCCCGGGAGCCGCGCTGACGGTCATCAACGGCTCCGGGATCCGCAGCCCCGGCAGCACGACGATCCAGGCGATCACCCTTCGGGAGGACTTCCCGCTCATCACCCTCGTCACGATGATCGCCCCGAGCCCGGACTGGTTCGTGGGCGTGTCCGGCATGTCGCTGCGCGACGCGGACGGAAACTGGATCGCGGAACTCGAGGTCGTCCTCTACCCCTACGACGCGGGGACGGACAGCGGGCCCGACTACGCCTCCGCCAACGACGACACGCAGCCGAGAGAGCCCATCCACAGCCTGCGCGGCGAGCGCCCCTTCTCCGACGAACCCATCGGCACCTTCACCTTCACGCGCACGGACGCGTAGCGAGGGGCACGGACTTGTAGTCGGGCGCACGGCCCTCCGTCAGACGACGTCGTCGAGGAGGAAGAGGTCGGTGAGGAGCGCCCGCAGGTGGGATGAGGCGTTGAGGTTGTCGATCAACTGTGAGCTGATCGTCTCCTGGGCAAGAACGATCCGCACGGCCGCGCCGGCCCGTGCGGCGTCGGCCGAGGTGACGTCGATCATGTCACGGTAGGCGCCCGCCGGTTCCAGCCCCGCCGCCGCGATCAGGCCGCCGAGGTCGTTGGCCAGCGCCCCGAGCGCCGCGTCCGTGCGGCTCAGGTACTCCCGCAACTGGCCGCCGACCTTCGAGGCTTCCTCCTGCTCGGCCCCGAGCGCGGCGTAGGAGAGGAAGAACTCGTACGCCTTTTCGAGGACCTCGATGTGAGCCTTCAGCTCCTCGCGACTCAAGCGGGCACGACCCCGTCGGGATCCGCGGACGACGCGCTACCCTCGGCCAGTTCGGCCCCGGCGGGCTCCGTCCCCAGCTTCCAGAGGTCGGGGTCGTAGTGCTCGAGGTATTCCTCGCGCGTGATCCAGCCCTTGATCATCGAGCGGGTCATCCAGCGCTTCTCGGGTCGGATCGCGAAGTAGATGTGGGCGATGACCATCGTGACGAGCCCGACCCCGCACAGCCCGTGCAGGACGAACACGAGCCCCCACGTGGAGTCGGAGAGGAAGTACGGGTTGCTCGCCCAGAACCAGGTGTCGACCCCGAACATCATGAGGATACCGGTGACGATGACCCCCACCGAAACGAGCGTCACCGCGTTGTGGTAGGCCCGCTGGTCGAGGGGGTACTTGCCCGAGCGCTCCTCCTTGGCCGGCTGGCGGCGGAGGAACTTCCCGATGGATTCGAACGCCTGCCTCATCTCCTTCGCCCCGGTCCACACCGACCAGAGGTCCTGCTTCGTCGTCGCGTGGATGATGTGGTAGATGATGAGGAGGGTGAGGACGATGCCGGCGATCCAGTGGATCGTGACCCAGGCGAACTGGACGCCGATCACGGGGAAGAACGCCGTGACCAGCAGCGTGAGCATCGTCGCCGCCATCAGCCAGTGAAAGGTCCGGGAAGCCGACGAATGGCGCTCGACGCGCTCGGGGATGTCGGGTGCCGGCCCGGCCGCGCTCTTCTCGGCCTTGGGTGCCATGATCCAGACGTACAGGTGGTGCCCGACCACGAAGAGAAAGCCGGCGATCGCGGCGGCCCAGAGCAGATCCCAGGCGACGCCGACGAGTACCTCCTGGCCCCAGGGATTCGGAGCTGTGCGGAGAATCTCCATCCAGGAGCTATCCTTTCCGGGACGCTGCTAGGCTGCGTCTCCTCGCACCGCGCGCCGGACGAGATTCCGCGCGAGCGGTACCTTGTAGTCGTTGTGGCGCAGCGGCTTGAAGCCGCGCGTGGCGAGTTCGCCGGCCGCCATGCCGGTGTCGTCGTTCGCCGGCATCCCCTGAACCAGGTCCTCGACATCGGTGAGCCGCACCGGCGTCGGAGCCACGCCGTTGACGGCGATCCGGGCGCGCTCGATCGTGCCGTTCGACTCCACGATCGCCGCGGCCACGCTGGCCAGTGCCCAGTCCCACGATTTCCGGTCGCGGACCTTCTCCCAGTAGAAGCGCGCACCCGCCCAGTCGCCGGGGATGCGCACGTGCGTCAGGAGGTCTCCCGGCTCCAGCACGGTCATGCGCTGGATGTCGATCTCCGGGCCGATGAAGAAGTCCTCGGCCTCATAGACGCGCTCGCCGCCTGGGTTCCGCACCATCATCTGCGCGCCGAGGGCGACCAGCGCGCCTGCCGTGTCCGCGCCGTTCACGGCCACGCAGCGGCTCTGTCCGGTCACGGCGTGCTCGCGGTTCATGGAGCGGGGCGTCCCCGCGTAACAGATGTTCCCGCCCGCGCGATAGCACGGCCACCCACCCCGGTAGTACCAGCAGCGGGTGTCCTGGATGAGGTTGCCGCCCAGCGTCCCCTGGTTCCGGATCTGCGGCGTCGCCACCTCGGCGGCGGCCTGGGCGAGGATTCCGAAGCGCGACCGCACCTCTTCACTCGCCGCCACGTCGCGCAGCGAAGTCATGGCGCCGATCTCGAGCCCGTCTCCGCTTACGCGGATCCCGCTCAGCTCGCTCACGGAGCCCAGCTCGACGACGACGTCGGGCCGCTTGATGCGGTCCTTGAACCAGTCCATCGAGTCGAGGCCGCCGGCCAGGACCCAGGTGTTGTCGTGGCGCTCGAGCACGTCCAGCGCCTCGTCCACGCTCGTCGGCTGGAAGAGCTCGAACGCGGGCATCATGTCGCGAATCACGGCCATCGTCCTATCTCCCCTAGCTGTGGATCTCGGTGAGTGCGTGCGGCTGCGCCCGGCCCTCGAGTTCGGCCAGGATCACGTCCGTCGTCAGCGGGATCCGGCACAGGCAGCGCCCGCCAAGCGCGTCCGCGATCGCGGACGTGACCGCCGCGGACCCGGCCCCGACCGGGGGTTCTCCGATCCCCTTGGCGCCGATCGGCGTCTGCGGATCCGGCTCGCCCGCCGCCGCCCAGTCCATGCTGAGCGGCACGTCGAGGATGCCGGGCGGTCTCGCGGTATAGAGCCGGTGGGCGAAGGGCACGCCCCACTTCGGGTCGAACACCCACTTCTGGCTGCGCGCCTGGCCGAAGCCCTGCACGCTGCCGCCGTGGATCTGCGCCGCGAGGCTGCGCGGGTGCACGACGACGCCGCAGTCGGCGGATCCCGTGTAGTCGACGATCCGCACGTCGCCCGTCTCGGTGTCGAGTTCGACGACCGCGAAGCCCACGACCCACGACCACGTCGACCCCTCGTGCGAGAAGTTGTCCCGCGCGACGCCCATCAGGCCCTGGCCCGCGAGCTGGGTGGCGGAGCCGCGCGTGTAATCGTTGATGTCTTCCGGCAGCGCTTCGCCGGAGTACTCGCCGCCCATGGCGATCGCGCGCTCGGCGGCCTGCGCAAAGCTCATGGAGCCTCCCGGTCCGCTCACGCGCGCACCCCCGACCTGGTAGGCGCTCGCCGAGCCACCCAGCGCGGCGGCCGCGACCTCCTGCAGCTTCCGCTTCATGTCGAGCGCGGCGGCATAGTTCGCGCGCGTGTGCGCGTGGATCGTCTGGCTCCCCGCCTGCACCGAGCTGTACGGATGGTGCTGCGAGCTGTCGCCCCAGATGACCGCGCAGTCGTCCCACTCGAGGCCGAGTTCATCCGCCGCGGCCCGGGCCGTGTCCGCCATGGAGTGCGTACCGAGGTTCCCGATGCCCTGGTGGATGTAGAGCGTCCCGTCCGGGCGGATGAGGAGGAGCCCGTCGAACCCCGACGAGCCGCCGACGTACGGGCTCAGGCCGACGCCGACCCCCGTGACCTTCGTCCCGTTCCGCTGCCCGCTGAGCGCCTGCTTCCCGGCCCAGTCGAACTGCGCCGCGCCCGCATCGATCGCCTCGCGCACGAAGGCGCTCGTCGTCGTTATCCGCTGTGGCCCGAACTCCGAGTCGTGCGTGGGGGCGTTGATCTTGCGGATCTCCACCCGATCGATCCCCAGTTCGCGCGCCGCCTTGTCGACGAGCGGCTCGAGCATGGCAACGATCTGGGCGCCGCCCGGCGCCCGCTGCGCCGCCCGGGGCGGCGTGTTCGTGTAGAGGGTGAGACCGCGGAAGCGCATCGCGTCGGGCTGGTACATGAGGTCCGTCACGGCGCCCGCGGTGTTGTAGTCGCCCGACCGCCCGTAGGGCCCGTGGTCCTGGATGATGTAGAGGTCGATCCCGGTGATCTTCCCGTCGCTGCGGAAACCCATCTTCGTCCACGCCTGGAAACCGGGGCGCGCGCGGCCGATGTAGTTCTCCTCGTAGCGGTTGATCCGCATCATCACCGGCCGCTGGATCTTCTTCGCCAGAAGCGCCGTGACCTGGTAGATGGGGACGCCGGCGATCTTCGAGCCGAAGCCGCCGCCGCAATACTGGCCCACGAAGACGAGTTCGTCCGGCTCCAGATCGAGCTGTCCCGCGATCGCCTGGTGGGCGCGCTGCGTACTCTGTGTGGACCCGTAGAGGTAGCAGCGGCCGTCCTCCCAGTAGGCCATGGAGCTTCGCGGCTCCATCGGATGGTGGGTCAGCGACTGGTGCACGATCGTGTCCTCGAGCACGTAGTCCGCGTCGGCGAACGCCGCGTCGAGGTCGCCGTGGTCCCATTCGTCCGTCGGCTCGCCCATCGGCAGCCGGCCCTCGGCCTCGGCCGCGTCGAACTCCGCCTGCGGCCACTTCAGATCCTCCCATTCACGCCCGCTCTCCCCCAAACGCATGACGTTGCCCTCGAGCCGCGCGTTCGAGCCGCCGGGCCGCAGGCTGTCGAGCGGGTCGATCGCGAAGGGGAGCGGCTCGAGGTCGATGTCGATCGCCTCGATCGCGTCCGCCGCCGTCGTCTCGTCGACCGCCGCCAGCGCGAGGATGGGCTCGCCCACGTACTTCGGCTCATCCGTGAGCGCCGCCTCGCCCGGAGCATCGGGTTGATTGACCTCGGCCGCCCGCAAAATCCCGAGCACGCCGGGCATCGCGAGCGCGCGGCTCGCGTCCACGCTGCGCACGCGGGCGTGCGGCATCGGGCTCAGGAGAAGCTTGGCGAAGACCATGCCCTCCGCCCTGAAGTCCTCCGCGTACCTGGCTCGTCCCGTGACTTTCGCGCGCAGATCCGGCGGCGAAATGTCCTGTCCGATTAGCGCCATGATCGTTCTCCCCTCACACCATGCGCCGCGCGTACTCGGCGGCACGCATGGCGGAGTTCAGGATTTTGTTGTAGTCCCCGCAGCGGCAGAGATTGCCGGAGAGAGCCTCGGCCGTCTCCTCGCGCGTGGGCTCCGGGTTCTCGTTCGTGAGCGCGACCATGCTCATGATGAAGCCGGGCGCGCAGAAGGCGCACTGGAACCCGCCCTCGTCGATCACCGCCTGCTGCACCGGGTGCAGCGTCCCGTCCGCGCTCTCGAGCCCTTCGATCGTCGTCACCGACCGGTCGCGCACCGTGTTCGTCAGCATCGAACACGCGTAGTGCGAAACCCCGTCGACGAGCACCGTACAGGCGCCGCACTCCGCGCGGTCGCAGCCGAGCTTCGTGCCGGTGAGGCCCAGCTTGTAGCGGAGCGTCATCGCCAGCGTCTCCTGCGGCATGACATCCACCGAACGCGACACACCGTTCACGTCCAGCGAGATCATGCGGGGCATCGACGCCCGCACCGCCGCGCTCGCCGACAGGCTCCGAGCCCGGAAGAGGTGGCTGGAGGAAGAGACCACCGCGCCGGTCGCGATGACCCCCTTGATGAACGTCCTGCGGGAATGACCCGTTGGAGTCTCGGTCGTGATCTCGGCGTCACTCATGGGCGAACCTCAAGCGGGAGACCTTTTTACGCGTTTGCGTCGCGCTCGCCGCGTTTCCACGGGAGACACAACGATCCACGGTGAATCCTTACATCGCCCGCCCCCGGAAACAAGACTGCGGGCCGCGCTCCCGGCGGGGCTGTTACAGGATCCTGAGGAATCGGGGGTCGATGGAGAGGAGGAGGACCCAGTTCGCGCCGCTTCCGCCGGGCGATGAATCGCCGCGCAGACCGCGCATGACGTCGAAGCGAAGGATGTCGTAGACAAGTCCGAGGCCGAGGCCGGCCGAGGCGCGCAGACCGTCGCTTCCACTCACGCCGAAGCGGCGGGCGGCGCCCTCCGCCGCGCGGCCGAGGCCGGCCCAGCCGGCGGCTCCGATGCCGCGCAGCCGCACCCACGGGGACGCGATGGCCCGCGACACCTCGGCGCGCCACAGCGCCATGCGGTCCCCGCCCCAGCCGCGAAACTCGTAGCCGGGCAGCGAACCGCGCCCCCCGAGCAGGAAGAGCCGCTGGACCGGCAGCTCCCCGCCGGCGAGACCGAACTCCACGCCGCTCGCCCAGTCCCACCCGCCGCCCGGACTCCCCCGGACCCGCAGCGCGACCGTGGCGCGCGTGTAGCCGAAGTCCCCGACGCCGTTCGCAGCTGCTTCGCCCGCGAGATCCAGGAGCCAGCGAGCGCCCGATCCGCTTCGGAGTCGCACCGTCACACCCGCGTCGAGCCGCGCGAGCTCCCCCTCGTCGACGGGGTGCACGGGGCGGAGCGGCCGGTCTCCGAGCGGCACGGTGCCGACGACCAGCCCGGCGCTCCGGTGGCGCTCGAGCGAAGCGCCCACGCGCCAGCGCACGGGGCCGCCGTGACGGGCGATCCCGATCCGTCCGCCGGTCGTGAGGTAGGGATCCTCGTAGTCCTCTCCGCGGGCGAGGAGGGAGAGCGTCCGCAGCGCCCCCACCCCGGCGGACGGCCCCACGTCGCGGTGAGTCCGAAGCCAGCCGTCGACCGCCACCTCGACCTCCCCGAGCCGCCGCCCCAGTCCGAGGCTCGCCTGCGGTCGCGCCTCCCCGATCGCAAGGCCGCCCCCGAACGATATCCGCGTGAGATCGTTCGGCCGCCAGGCGCCTCCCGCCCCGACGAACAGCCCCTCGGAACGCCGCGCCCGGATTCCCCCCGACGCGTTCGGAAGCGCGAATTGCCAGCGTCCGCCCCCGAGCAGCGCCTGCCGCCGCAGGAGTCCGCGGGCGTCCGCGACGGCCCTCGCCGGATCGCCATCGGCGCTTCCCTCCTCGATGGGTCCCCCGTAAAGCGGGTCTTCCCAGCCGTCGAAGCGGGCCAGCTCTTCGTCGCGATAGCTGTAGATGACCTGCCCCGGCCCGAGGCTGAAGAGCGCCTCCTCGTCGAATTCGTAGTCAAGGACGCGGAAGCGGGTCCGGATCAGCGTCGCGAGCGGGAAGTCCAACCAGGGAAGGGAGCGCGCGATCTCGATTTCCTGCTCGTCGGGCAGCCAGTAACGACCCTCCTGCAGCGCGGAGCGCAGGTCGACGACGAGCCGCACGACCTGCGGGTCCCGGTAGGCGGCGCGGGTGAAGGTGATCCGCATCCGGGCGATGGCCCCCGTCTCCCGTTCGACGAAGAGCGACCCGACGACGCCCGCGGCCGCCACTTCCCGCGGGCGGACCTCCAGTTCGAAGACCCGGGCGGTCCGGTCGCGGAGCCGGATCTCGAGCGAGTCCGCGAGCCGGTATTCATAGAATTCACGCGCGCCGGCCGCCGCGGGATGAAGCACGTCCCGGACCTCGTGACCCTCTCCGATCCCGATCCGGTCGCCGAAATTGTCGAGGACGAGAAAGAGGTGGTCGATGTGATAATCGATGGTCGTCGGCAGCCGGCGTTCGTGTCGGCGTCCGATGATCGTCTGCATCGAGCGGTCCGGGTGCTGCCAGCGGACATCCAGCGCGAGCTGGTCCGCCCGGATGACATGCCGTTCCCCGAGGATGTCGCCGAGGTAGTAGACGTGCCCCTGCACGTCGGCGCGGAATCGTTCGAGGGAGCTGTCGGCCCAGACGTGCCGCCGCGCTTCGATCGCGCGCTCGATGAGGAGAAGCGCCGTCTCGGAGTCCCAGCCATCGGAACCCCCGGCCTGCGGAGCCGCGGCCGGCGAGGCGGGGATGGCCTGGGCACCGGTCCCGGACGCGAAGCAGAGCGCCGCCACGGCGACCACCGCCGCGGCCGCCACCCACCGCCCGTCAGCCGAAGAGGTCCTCCTGCCCGTCATCGTCCGGCTCCATGACCCGCCGGAGTCTGCCGGCCCAGTACTCGACGTCGAAACCCTCTTCGTTCTTCAACATCCGCTTGAGCACCGGCGACAGGTCGCGCAGCGCGCCGACGAGGTCTTCGGCGATGGAGCCGGCCTCGGCGACCCGGGCTTCGTCCGGGAGCGACGCCATGTCCCGGAGGATCGAAGCCTCGGATCGCGATGCCGTGACGGGCTCGGACCTGGTGGCGACGAAGACCTCCGTCCGCCGGCCGGGTCCCCGGTCTTCCTCGATCGGGAGCAATCCGACGATCTGGTCGGAGCGCCAGTACTTCGCGTACCCGAGGTGGACCATCCGGTCGCGTTTGATCTCCACGCCGCCTCCGTTCCGCCTGCTCATGCGCCGACCCCGCTGCCGGCTCCAAGCTCGCAAGTGCCCCGTCCGCGCCGCAACACCGCCACCCCCTCAAACCGGCGGCATACCGCCGGCCCGGTTGATTGCCCGTTGACCGCGCGGCGGAGCATGTTCAGCGACGCCCATGGCCAGAATCCGCACCATCCGTGATCCCCTGTGGGGGAACGTCCGCGTGGACCAGGACGCGGCCGAGATTCTCGACACGCCCCAGTTCCAGCGACTGCGGCGCGTCAAGCAACTCGGCTTCGCTCACCTCGTGTATCCCGGCGGCGTCCACAACCGCTTCCTGCACGCCCTCGGCGTCTACCATCTCGTATCGAGGGCCATCTCCTGTCTCGAGCGCGACGGACACCTCGAGGCGCTGGCAGCGGAGGATCTGGACGAACTGCCGGTGGTTCGCCTCGGCGCGCTACTCCACGACGTCGGGCACTACGCCTTCTCCCACGCGTTGGAGGAACTCGGTCCGGGAGCGATCCCCGGAGACCACGAGGAGATCGCGGCGCACTTCATGGCGGCGGACCCCATCCGGCGCGTGCTCGAGCGGCACGGCCCGGATGCCGCGGCCCGCATCGGCGCCCTCATCCGCGGGCAGTCGAGCCACCCGCTGCAGGGGCTGATTTCGGGATCGCTGGACCTCGACAAGATCGACTACCTCCGGCGCGACTCCCTCTTCTGCGGCGTGCCGTACGGGGCCGTGGACGTCGACCGCCTCCTCCCCGCGCTCACCGTCGCCCGCGAAGGGGCCGGACGTCCGCTCGAACTCGGGGTCAGCGAGAAGGGACTCAGCGCGCTGGAGACGCTCCTCTTCTCGAAGTACCAGATGTTCCGCAACGTCTACTGGCACCACGCCGTGCGTGCCGCGACCCTGACCTTCGTGCGCCTCGTCCAGACGGCGCTCGAGAGCGGTCTGCTCTCCCCGGAGGACCTGGCGGGCCCGACCGATGAGGAAATGCTTTCGCTCATCGATCAGCGGATCGCGCAGTCGTCGGCGGGTGGGGGGCACGATCCCGACTCGTCGCTCGGCCGGGCGGCGAAGCTCCTCCGCACGCTCGTGGACCGGCGTCTCCCGAAGCGGCTCGTGGAGTTGACGGGCGACCAGCTTCCGAACGAGTTGTCGTCGTGGCCGTCGCGGCGCGCGGACCTCGTCGCCGCGCTCGAGCGGCGCATGGCCCTCGAGTGGGGTCTCTCCGAGGGAGCGGTGATGCTCGATTATCCGAGCTACCCCGGCATGCTCGAACTCAACCTGCTCCTCGTGCGGAACGACGGCGAAGTCCGCCGGCTGACCACGCTGGGCGAGCGAGGCCTCATCGACATCCCCCGGCTCGGGCGTTCCCTGCACCACTCGGCGCGGGTGCTGCGCATCTTCTCCTTCGAACCTTCCGCTCCGCGCGATCCGAAGCCGGTGCTGGCGCTGATCGAAGCTTCCGAAGAGGAGGTGGAGGCACGGCTCGACTCGGGAGTCCCGCTTCTCACCTGAAGGCCGTACCTGAGACCGTCGCGTCGACCCTCGGTCGCGCGTGCCCCGGCGCTCGCGGTAGGATCAACGGCAGAAACCCCGCAAAGGCTCATCGCATGCACGGATCGGCACCGCCGATCGAACCACGGCAAGACAGCGCGCGCCCGCGACGAATCGACTCGTCGCCGGCCGCGTCGAACGGCGCCGGATCAGCTGGCGCGGCCCCCCTCGTGCGCCTGGACCACCTGGATACCCTCTGGTTCCAGGTGACCGGGACGATCTGCAACCTGCGCTGCGTCCACTGCTTCATCAGCTGCGCCCCGGACAACGACAGCTTCGAGTTTCTCTCCCTCGCCGAGGTCGAGGACTGGCTCGGGCGCTCCGAGAAGTGGGGTATCAAGGAGTACTACTTCACCGGCGGCGAGCCCTTCATGCACCCCGACCTCCCCGCCATGCTGGAACGGACCCTGGAGCGGGGACCCGCTTCCGTGCTGACGAACGGGACTCTGCTTCCGGCGCGGGCCCTGAAGCCCATCGCCCGCACCGCCCGCGCGGCGAGCTACTCGCTCGAAATGCGCGTTTCCCTCGATGGACCGTCGCCCGAGACGAACGACCCGATTCGGGGCGAGGGCACCTTCGATCGCGCGATGGACGGCGTCCGGAAGCTGCTCGCCGAGGGGTTCCTTCCGATCATCACCGCCACGCAGGTATGGGAACCGGAACGGGATGAAGAGGTGCGACAGGCCTTCGTCGCGCGGCTGCGGTCGCTGGGGTACGAGAACCCGCGGCTCAAGATTCTCCCGTCCCTGCGCATCGGGCGCGAGGCGGCGCGGATCCGCCCGTACACGGAGGAGGAGCGCGTGACGGAGGCGATGATGGAGGGATACGAGGAGAACCAGCTGCTCTGCGCGTCGAGCCGCGTGGTGACGAACCGCGGCATCTACGCCTGTCCCATCCTGATCGAGACGCCGGCGGCCCGCATGGGTTCGACGCTGGAGGAAGCGTCCCGCCCGGTGCGCCTCGGCGAGTCCGCGTGCTACACGTGTTGGCTGCACGGCGCGATCTGCTCCAACTACGGGGGCATCGGGCAGGATGTCTCCTGAACCGCGCCGGATCGCGGTCTTCGGCGGTGTCTACAGCAACCACCTCGCGCTGGCGGCGGCGATCGAGGACGCCACGGCCCGGGGGGCGGAAGCGCTCTACTGCCTGGGCGATCTGGGGGCGTTCGGCCCCCACCCCGACCGGGTCTTTCCGCTCCTCGTCGACCACGATGTCCGCGTCCTGCGCGGCAACTACGACGATTCGATCGCGCGTGGCCTCGAGGATTGCCAGTGCGGCTACACCGACCCGCGCGACAACCACTTCGCACGGCTCTCGTACCGCTACACGTTCCGGAACACGCACGGGCGGTGGCGCCGCTGGATGGATCGTCTCCCCGGCGAGATCCGCCTCGAGGTGAACGGCGCGCGGGTGCTCATGTGCCACGGCAGCCCCCGGCGCATGAACGAATTCCTGTGGGAATCGGCGACCTCGACGCAGTTCCTGGCCTGGCTCGCCCGCGAGTACGAGGCGGACATCGTGCTCGCGACCCATACCGGGATCCCGTGGCAGCGCTCGCTGCCCGGCGGCGGGCTGTTCGCGAACGTCGGCGTTCTGGGCCGGCCCGCGAACGACGGGCGGACGGAAGTGTGGTACGCGCTTCTCGATTTCGGCGACGCCACGGAGGCGCCGGCGTTTCTCGAGTTCGTGCCCGTGAGCTACGATCACGAACGCCTCGCGGGCGAGATGCGCGACGAGAAACTGCCGGAGGAGTTCGTGGAGACGATCCTCACGGGCTGGTGGACGACCTGCCTCGAAGTCCTCCCGGCCCGCGAACGCGCGCTCGGTCGGTTCTGACGTCGCGACGCGCCTTGCCGCGCCGGATTTTGCGGGGTGACCGATCCGCGTTTAGCTTCATTGCCGCGTCGGATGGTCCGAGCGCCACGGAGCCGGAATCGACAGATCGGCCCGACAGCCTGGCCGGGTCGACGTCGGCAAGGAGAGGAAGTTGCGATGGATCGCGAGGGTTTGTCGCCCAACATCCTCGAACGCTACCTCGAGGAACTGGGTCGTTATCCGCTCCTGACCCCCACCGAGGAACGTGAGACCGCCCGCTCCGCCCGTGGCGGCGACGCGTCCGCCCTCGACCGCCTCATCCGCGCGAATCTGCGCTTCGTCATCTCCATCGCCCGACGATACCGCAACAAGGGGCTGAGCTTCCTCGACCTCATTCAGGAGGGGAACGTCGGCCTGGTCATCGCCGCCCGGAAGTTCGATCCGGACCACGGGGTGAAGTTCATCAGCTACGCCGTGTGGTGGATTCGCCAGGCGATCCTGTCCGCGATCGCGAAGCAGGGCAGGCCCGTGCGGGTGCCTCTCAATCGGGCGACCGAGTTGGCGCGCATGATCCGTGCGCGGGGTGAACTGCGTCAGACCCTGGACCGTGAGCCCAGCGATCGGGAGATCGCGTCCGAGACGGGGTTGACGATACCCACGGTCCAGCTGCTGCGGAGACTGAATGCGCGTGAGGTGCGACTCGACGCGCGGGTCGGGGCCGCTGACGACAGCGACCTGGCGGAGCGGTTCCTCGCGGACGAGACGGATGTCGAGGAAGTCGTCGAACGGCGCCTGCTGAAGCGGCACATCGCCGACGGCCTGCGGCGCCTGCGTCCGCGGGACGCGCGCGTCGTCCGGCTTTACTACGGACTGCAGGGCGAAGACCCCCACACTCTGGAGCAGATCGGTCGCTTGCTGGGCGTCACGCGCGAACGCGTCCGGCAGCTCCGGGATCGAGCGCTCCGGGAGTTGCGGGAAGGTCCCGAAGGACAGAGCCTCGCGACCTTCGCAACCTAGCCTGGTGTGACGCACAGCCCGAGGCGGCGGCGCTGAAGCGTCTGGGCCTCTTTCAGCATCCCGACTGCAGCCGGCACGACACGGGCTGGGGTCATCCGGAGCATCAGGGACGGCTCCGCGCCGTGATGGGTGCGCTCGAGCGGGCGTTGCCCGAGCTTCACGAGGACGTCCTCCCCGTCATGCCGCCCGCGGCCGAAATCGCCCAACTGGAACGGGCCCACACGCCGGGACACGTGGAACGGGTGCGGGCGATCTGCGACCGGTCCGTCGAGAGCGGAGGGATCGTGCGGATCGATCCCGATACGCCGGTCTCGCCGGGAAGCTGGGACGCCGCCGTCGCCGCGTCCGGGTGCGGGGTCGCGGCGGTGGACGCGGTCCTCGACGGAACGTGCCGCGCGGCCTTCTGCGCCGTGCGCCCGCCGGGACACCACGCGACGGCGGACCGGGCCATGGGCTTCTGCCTCTTCAACAACATCGCCGTGGCCGCCCGCCACGCCCTGGCCCGGCCGGAAGTCGAGCGGGTTCTGATCGTGGACTGGGACGTGCACCACGGAAACGGGACCCAGGACATCTTCTACGACGATCCCTCGGTCTTCTTCCTCTCGATGCACGAGTACCCTCTCTTCCCAGGCACCGGGTCCGCCGATCAACGCGGCCGGGGAGCGGGGGAGGGGACGACGCTGAATCTCCCCATGCCCGGGGGTCTTCCGCCCGAGCGCTACGTGGACACGCTGCTCGAGGGCGTGGACCGGGCACTGGCCCGCTTCGAGCCCGACATCACCCTCGTTTCCGCCGGGTTCGACGCGGGGGCGGAGGACCCGCTGGGGGGCTTCACCCTCACGCCGGCGCACTTCGACACGCTGACGCACGAGGTCGTCGGACGGACGCGGGCCACGGCCCGAAACCGCGTGGTCTCCTTCCTCGAGGGCGGTTACAATCCCGACGAACTGGGACGCAACGTCGTCTCGCACCTGACCGCCCTGCGCGACGCCACGGGCTGACCGCCCGGGAGCGCGCTCCGCAGAACAGGAGCCCCGCCTTGCCCGACCTTGACCCGACCTTCCTGGAGACCGCTTCCCGGGAGCTCGAACGACAGAGAATCGACGGCTGGTTGCTGTACGACTTCCGGGCCCTCAATCCGCTGGCGGCGCACCTCGTCGGCCTGCCCGAAGGCCAGAAGCGCCGGTATTTCGTCCTCATCGAGCCCGGGCGGACGCCGCACGCGCTCGTCCAGAAGATCGAAGTGTCCGGATGGGACGGGTGGCCGCACCGGCTCACGAGCTACGTCGGCTGGGATGAGATGGAGGCCGCGCTACGGGAGATGCTGCAGGGCACGGATACGGTCGCGATGGAGGTGAGCCCCCGGGACTCGATCCCGTACGTGGACCACGTCCCCGCAGGCGTCGTCGAACTCGTCGAGTCGCTCGGACCCCGGGTCGTCAGTTCGGTGGAGCTGATCTCCGGGACGGCGGCGCAGTGGGGCGCGCGCGGGCACGCGCTGCACCACGAGGCAGCCGAGATCCTGGCGCGGACCGCGCGGACTGCGTTCGAGCTGGCCGTGCGCGCGGCGGGGCTCACGCCCGAGGCGGATCCCGAAACGGCCGCCGCCTTCGACGCCTCCGGCGAGCCGACCCCGGTCACGGAGCACGACCTCGCCGAGTGGATCCGGGCGCGCCTGCGCGCCGAGGGCCTGACGGAGGTCGACACGATCGTCGCGGTGGGTCCCAACGCCGCCAAGCCGCACTACGAACCCCGGGCCGAAGGATCGTCCGCCCTGACGGCGGACCAGGTGTTCATGGTAGATCTGTGGGGGCGCGTGGCCGGCGAACCCGACGCCGTCTTCGCCGACCAGACATGGATGGGTTTCCTCGGCCCGGAGCCGCCCGCCGAGGTGGTCGCCGGCTGGGACGCGGTTGTTGCGGCGCGCGATGCGGCGGTCGAGGTCATCCGGGAGGACCCGGGCGCCACCGGTGCGGACGCGGACCGGGCGGCCCGGGAGGCGCTGATCGCGCGCGGCTACGAGGACGCCATCTTCCATCGCACGGGGCACGGGATCGACCGCGAAATCCACGGCGTCGGTCCCACCCTGGACAGCATCGAGATGCGGGACGACCGGCGGCTCGTGGCGGGCGTCGGCTTTTCCGTCGAGCCCGGCGTCTACCTGGAGGGACGCTTCGGCCACCGGACGGAAATCGATGTCTACATGCGCGAGGATGGGCCCGAAGTCACTCCATCCCGCATCCAGTACAACCTCTGGCGGACGACCGGAACATGAGACTCTCATGGGAGCCGTTCCACGTCGAAACGGCACACCCCTTCGGCATCAGCCGCGGCGTGAAGACCGGCGACGACCTGGTGTGGGTGCGGCTGGAGCATGAGGGGATCGAAGGCTGGGGCGAGGCGGATCCGTCCGGGTACTACGGGGAGACGGCGGATACGGTGGAAGCAGCGCTGGGAAAGCTGGCCCCCCGCATCGAGGAGGTGGAAGACCCGTTCCAGCTCGAGAACATCGAGCGGGACCTCGCGAGCCTCCTCGGCCGGAACGGGTCGGCCCGCTGCGCGCTCTCGTCGGCGCTTCACGACTGGGTCGGAAAGCGCGCGGGGCTTCCGCTCTGGAAGCTCTGGGGCCTGAATCCGGACGACGCGCCGCTCAGTTCGTTCACGATCGGGATCGACGCTCCGGAAGTCATGGCCCGGAAGACGCGCGAGGCCGAAGCGTGGCCGATCCTCAAGATCAAGCTCGGAAGCGACGACGATGAAGCGCGGCTGAGCGCGGTACGCGGCGCGGCGCCGGACAAGATCCTGCGCGTGGACGCGAACGCGGCCTGGACTCCCGCCGAAGCCATCGAGGGGATCGCGATGTGCGCCGAGTACGGCGTGGAATTCGTCGAGCAGCCGCTCCCGCCGACGGAGAACGACGAACTGGCCTTCGTCCGCTCGCGCGCGGTCCTGCCCATCGTCGTGGACGAGTCGAGCATCGTGGCGACCGACATTCCGCGACTCGACGGCCTCGTCGACGGCATCAACATCAAGCTCGCGAAGTGCGGAGGTCCGAGGGAGGCGCTCCGCATGGTGCACACCGCGCGCGCGTGCGGCCTCTCGGTCATGCTCGGATGCATGCTGGAGACGAGCCTCGGGATCGCGCCCGCGGCGCACCTCGCCTCGCTCGTGGACTACGCGGACCTCGACGGCGCCGCGCTCCTCCGTTCCGATCCGTTCACCGGCCCGCATCTCGAGGAAGGTCGAATCGTCCTGCCCGACCGTCCCGGGCTCGGAGTGGAGCGGGCAGCCACGGGGGCGGCCGCCTGAGTCAACGGAAGCCCGCGGTCAAGATCTGCTGCATCGGGAGCCCCGACGAAGCCGCGCTCGCCGCCCGTCACGGGGCGACGGCGATCGGGCTCGTCTCCGCGATGCCGAGCGGACCGGGGGTCATCGATGAGGCCACGATCCGCCGCATCGCGGCCGGGGCCCCGGGCGGCGTCGCCACCTTCCTGCTCACGTCGCGGACGGACCCGGAGGAGATCGCGGCCCAGCAGCGCCACGCCGGGGCCGACACGCTCCAGCTCGTGGACCGGCTGGCGCCCGACGCGCTCCGCAGCCTGCGCCGCCTGTTGCCGGGCGTCTCGCTCGTCCAGGTCGTCCACGTCTCGGGAGAGCACTCGGTGGAGGAGGCGGCCGCGGTGGCGCCGCTGGTCGACGCCGTCCTCCTCGACTCGGGCGACCCGGACCTCGCCGTGCGGGAACTCGGGGGCACGGGCCGCGTTCACGACTGGAGCCACAGCCGCAAGATCGTCGAGCGGGCCGACTGCCCGGTCTACCTCGCGGGAGGCCTCCGGCCGACGAATGTGGCCGCGGCGCTGCAAGCGGTCCGTCCCTTCGGCGTGGACGTCTGCTCGGGCGTGAGAACGGACGGGCGACTCGACGAGAGGCTGCTGCGACGCTTCATGCGCGAAGCGAGAGCCGGCGGGAACGGCTAGCAGCCACGGGCTGCCGGCCAGTCGGGAACGGCTAGTCCGCCCGTACGCGGGCCCCGCGCCGGCACTCGAGCGCGAGTTCCTCCGTCTCCGACGCCTCGCACGCCTCGCGCCGCACGGCTTCGTCCGCATGGAGCGAGTACAGTGCCTCGCCCATCGCTTCGTGACACCGCGGCTTAGCCGAGTCTTCGATGATGCGGCAGAACGAGAATCCGGCCTCGGTCGTCGCGGTCACGTCCACGAAGTTCCTGACGACGCCCACGTAGCACAACGCGCGGTGGTCCGCCGGCGACTTCCGGCATTCGCGGTGCGCATCGTCTTCGTCCAGCAGCGTGCGGCCGCTGATGTCGCGGCCCAGGCTCACGAAGCAGTCGTCTCGCCAGGCGTCCGGCGCATCGAGACAGGAGGAGGCCGCGTCGGCGATGTCCCCGTCGTTGTGCCAGAGCATGGCGGACGTCTGCATCTGGTAACAGGAGGTCAGGTACTGCTCGTCCAGGATCGAGCAGGGATAGTGCGGGTCATCGGCACGCAGCGGCTCGAAGGGTTCGACGCCCTCGGCCATCGCCATCGTCCCGTGGCCGTGCGCGCCCGCGCCGTGGTCCGACGCTTCGACCGCCTCGCCTGCCCCGCCCTCCATGGCGGTCCCGTCGGACACGAGTTCGGCGGCCGGATGATGAGGATCGATTGCGTTGACCACGTTCTCCATGAACGCCCCGCCGTAGCACGAGTTCCGGTTCCATCCGGTCGTCAGCAGGTCGCAGCCCTCGAGGGCCATGAGAAGGTGGTGGCCGTAGTACATCGTCAGGCCGTGGCCGAGACCGTGCAGGCACTGGAAGAGCCGCCAGCGGTCGCCGGGATCCGCCTCGTAGGGCTCGCAGAGCCCGGCGACCTTCTCCACGTTCGGTTCGCCCGTGGCGACGAAATAGGCCTGGACGACACCGTGGTAGCACCCCGACTGGAAGAGCTCCGTGCACTCCTCGAAGACGTCGGTGAAGGCATCTCCGGGGGAGTAGGCGTTGATGCCGATCGCGTGCGTGAGGACATGGGACTGCGCCCGAACCGCCCGGTCCGCGGCGGCCAGCGACTCGAGCATTTCCAACGCCGCACGTGTCCCGGCCGCGTCGAGTTCGTCGAGGAGCCGTGCTTCATAGCATGCCTGCTTCTCCTCCCACGCCAACGCGCTGCACGCCTCGAACGCGGCCGCCGCCTCGGCCGAAGCGATGGATGGCAGCGACGGCCCCCCGCAGGTCGCCGCCGCGATCCCGAGTGCCAGGACAAGCCCCGGGCCCCGAGCGTGACGGCGCCAGTGAACTCCCATGGACACGACGGTGCGTGATCCTGATTCGCTCATTCCCTCTCCCTCGTTTTGCACCCGCGACAGCGGGCGGAACCAGCGGCACAACTTGACGGAGCGTGGTCCTCCCAACAAGCGAAGCGCGGAGCTGGACGGCCCGCTCACAGGAGCGCCTCGGGATCGCGGTCGATCTCGAGCCGGAGGCCCGAGCCGGGCTGGCCCCGCTGCTCTCCGAGGAAGCGGAGAACGCCGCCGAGCGTCGCGGCGCGATCCGCCTTGATCAGGAAGTGCCACCTCCACCGCTCCCGGAGTCGATCGATGGGGCAGGGGGCCGGGCCGATGACCTCGACTCCGGGGAGCCGGCGATCCCGAATCAGCCGCCGCGTCCACTCGGACAGTTCCTCCGCGACGTCGATCACCCGGGACTCCGTCTTCCCGGAGACGACGAGGTTCGCGAGCCGGCGGTGCGGCGGATAGCCGGGTTCCTCCCGGTCCCCGAGTTCGCGTTCCGCGAAGCCGACGTAGTCGTGCTCCGCAGCCGCGGCGAGCGCGTAGTGTCCCGGGCGCGACGTCTGGACGAGGACCTCCCCCGGCTCCTCGCCCCGCCCGGCCCGTCCGGCGACCTGTTCCAGGAGTTGGAAGGTGCGTTCGCTCGCCCGGAAGTCCGGCAGATGGAGACCGACATCCGCGTTGATGACTCCCACGAGCGTGACCTGCGGGAAGTCGAGGCCCTTGGCGATCATCTGCGTTCCGAGCAGGATGTCGACCTCCCGTCTCCGGAACGCGTCCAGAATCTCGACGTGCGCCCACTTGGAGCCCGTGGTGTCGAGGTCCATGCGGGCGATGCCGGCCTCCGGAAAGAGTTCGCCCACGCGGCGTTCGACCTGTTCGGTGCCGACCCCGGCGTAACGCGGCGCGGGTCCCCCGCACTCGTCGCAGCTGGAGGGGAGCGGACTCGTCGAGCCGCAGTGATGACACACGAGTTGCCTGCGCCGGCGGTGATACGTGAGGGTCACGGAGCAGGCGCCACAACTCCACACGTGACCGCAGGCCGCGCACTCGGCGAAGGAGGCGTATCCTCGGCGGTTGAGAAAGAGGATCGTCTGCTCGCCCCGTTCCAGGCGCGCGGCGATCGCCTCCCGCAGCCGCCTGGAGAAGACCCTCGGTCCGCCACCCGGAGCGGGCTCCTCCGCATCCTGTCCCGGGTCCTCGCCGGCGTCGGCGCGCAGGTCGACGAGTTCCACCGAGGGGAGCCCGTGGCCCGTCACCCGTTTCTCGAGTTCGAGCAGGTGGTAGCGCCCGGTCCGCGCATTCTCCCAGCTCTCGAGGGCGGGCGTCGCGGAACCGAGCACGCAAAGACCCCCTTCCAGCCGCGCGCGCATGATCGCAACGGAACGGGCGTGGTAGCGCGGTACGTCGGATTGCTTGTAGCTGCTCTCGTGCTCCTCGTCGACGATGATCGCGCCCAGGTTCCGGACCGGCGCGAACACCGCCGAGCGCGGACCGATCGCGATCCGCTTCCTCCCCTCGCGCAGGCTGCGCCAGGCGTCGAAGCGTTCCCCGTCCGAGAGCCCCGAGTGCAACACGGTGACCTCATCGCCGAAGCGGGCCCGGAAGCGCTGCACCGTCTGGGGCGTGAGAGAGATCTCCGGCACGAGGAAGATACCGGAGCGGCCCAACGCGAGTTGACGCTCCAGCACCTCGAGGTAGACGGCCGTCTTGCCCGAGCCCGTCACGCCGCGCAGGAGCGCGACGCGTCCCGGCGCGTCGAGGCGCTCGAGGTCGCCGACGATCCGCATCTGGTCCGGAGTGAGGGTGAACCGCGGCTCCGGCTCCACCGGGCCGGCGAACGGATCCCGCTCCACCTCGCGCTCCACGACTTCCGCGAGGCGCCGCTCCACGAGCCCGTCGAGCACGCCCCGGCTGAAGCCGAGTTGCTTCACCAGGTGCCCGACGCCCGCCTGCCCTCCGACCGACTCGAGCGTCTCGTACAACTCGCGCTGCCGTTTCGCCCGCCCGAAGGCGCGGTCCCGTTCGCTCAGCGTTCGCAGTTCGCGCACAAGCCGGAGCACACGCTCGGTGCGCGGTCGTCCCGGGCTCCCTCCGCGGGCGGCCCGTGACCCGAGCGCGCCCGGAGGGAGGGCTGCCCTCAGCACAACGCCGAGAGGCGCGACGTAGTAGTCCGAGATCCAGCGGCAGAGATCGAGGAGACGCGCGTCGACCACCGGCGCTTCGTCGAGGACGCCCCGCAGTTCGCGCAATCGGGGTTTCCGCCCCCGGTCCGTCCGCAGCCCGAGGCGGTCCACGACCCCGACCGCCGTCCCGCCGCCGAGCGGCACGCGGACCCTGACGCCCGGCCCCACGGCCCCGACGAGCGAGGCGGGGATCGCGTAGGCGAGCGTGCCGAGGAACGTCCGCGCGACCGCCACCTCGCACACGCCGGCGGAGCCCGCCTCCCGCGCCGCCTCCCCGGGGGGGCCTTCGCTTGACACGTCGCAGCCGGATTGCTTGTTTTCCGCCACCGAATCCAATGGGGGGTCGATCATGGGCTGTCTGGCCCTGAACGCTTCATACGAGCCGTTGACGATCATTCCGGTCCGGCGCGCCGTTCGCCTGCTCATCGACCGGAAGGCCGACGCGCTGGAGGTGGATTCGGAACGTCCCATCCGATCCGAGCGCGTACGGATGGATACGCCCGTCGTCATCCGCCTCGTCCGGTTCATCCAGATCCCCCGCCGCTTCCGCCGCCAGGTCACGAACACCTTCCTGTTCGCGCGCGACGCCTATCGCTGTCAGTACTGCGGCCGTCACCGGCGGGAACTGGGGTATCGCGAGTCGCTGACCCGCGATCACGTGATTCCGATTTCGCGTGGCGGAGACAACGGATGGTCGAACGTGGTCACGGCCTGCAGCAAGTGCAACCTGAAGAAGGCGGACCGTCTGCTGGCCGAATGCGGGTTCTCGCTCCCGGCGGAGCCTCGCGAACCCAACCACGTCGAACTGATCTGGGCCGTCCGCACGGTCACGCCGGTGCAGGCCAGGTATATCGGCATGTTCTACGGCGACGACGTGCTGCGGGCGCTGACCCCCTGAGTTCGGCCCGCCCGCCCCGGCTGATCGCACCGTCATGAATATGACCGGGTTCGGAATCGGCGAGATCCTCCTCATCGCGATGCTCGTGCTCATCGTGTTCGGGCCCCGCCGCCTGCCGGAGATCACCCGCACCATCGGCAAGGGGATCCGCGAGTTCCGGAAGGGGATGAACGAGATCCAGCGCGAACTCGAGGCCGCCGGCCGGGAGACGCAGTGGAGGTCGCCGCCCACGCCCCCGAAACCGGCGACCGCGAGCAATGCGACGATCGCCGGAACCGCCACCGCCGCCGGGACCGCGGCCGCCGGGGCGGCTGCCTCCGCGGATGAGACGGAGGACGAAGAGGACGCCTCCGAAGCGACCGCGGGGCCGGTCGTGGAGGAACAGGAACCGCCCACGCCGCGCGATGAAGTGGATCCGGCTCAGGAGTTCATCGACCCCTGGTCCACGGATTCCTCGCGTCCAACGTTCGGCCCGAAGTCGTCCTCGGAGCCCGTGATCGCCCCGCCCACGACCGAGCCCGCGCCGACGGAACCGCCGGAGCCGTCCGAAGGGGAGGATCCGGCGACGGCTCCCCAATGAGCGCGCGGTAGCGGCGGTTATCCCCTTCCAGCGTCCTCAGCAACTCGATCGCCGACGGCGCGCCGGTTTCGGACAGGTCCGGGAAACCGGTCCCCGCGATGCGCGCGCGTGGCGGCTCCGCATCGGCGCCGCCGGTCCCCCGGAACTCGACCTCCAGCCGTCGGCCGCGCTCGCACGGGCTGCACAGGAGGCCGTCCTCCGCCGCGGATCCGTCGACGGTCCACGATCCCTCCGTGCCTCGGAGCGTGAAGCCGGCCAGGGCGTCCGGAACCCGCAACGTGCCGCGCCACACGCCGTCCGCCCCGGCATCGAGCGCCAGGTCCAGCGCGCCGTGGAGCGCTCTCAACACCGGCGCCGCGGACATGCGCCCCTCGCCCTCGCCGTCTCCGCCCTCCCAGCGGAACTCGGCCTTCATGCCGTCGTCGCGCAGCGCGGCCTCACGGAGCTTCCGGAACGGGAGAACGCCCTCGAAGGAGACGGGTACGCCCGGTGTGAGTTCGCCGGAGGCGGCGACGAACGACTCCCCTGCAAGACGCAACTCGGCGGAGCCCTCTCTCGGCGCCGGAGTACGGGTTTCCGGTCGGCGCAGCAGGAACGCGACCATCCGCGCCCGCTGTCCGTCCGGATCCGTGGGTCCGGTCTCATCTTCGCCCTCGCCCGCTTCGCCCGAGATGCCCGGAGCGCCCGGGGCGCCGCCGCTCCGGCGGGGGAGGTCGAGAGGGTTCCGGAATCGGACTTCGGGGCGCTGGATCCCCGGGGCACCGGCGCCGTCCATGCCGGCCCTGAACTCGCGACCCCAGCTCGCGAGGTCATAGCTGATGGCGGCCTGGAGATCTTCGGCGTCGGGGCGCCAGGCGAGCCCCGTGATGCGGGGGGCCGAAACCGTCACGACACCCTCGGGCCAGGTCGGCCGCACGCCGGGCGGGCGGGAGGCCTGCACGGTCAACCGGTCGCCCGAGCGGTCGTCGCGCTCCGTCCGCACGTTCGGACCGGTGTCCAAAGAGAGCCGCGCGGAGAGCGAGCGCGCACACCCGGGTTCGCCGTCGAGCACGACGAGGAGCGTGTTCCAGCCCGCCGCCAACCGCACTTCGCGCACGGCCCGGACGTCCGCGATCTGCTGCGCGTTCACCCACGCTTCGAGGCGCGCGCAGGGCTCGACGCCCAGTTCGAGCCGGACGCTCGCGTCCGCGGATGACTTCAGATACGCGTGGGCGAGCGTCGCCTGCCCGGCTTCCGGGACATCCGAAAAATCCAGCGGCGCCTCCCCGTCGCGGCGAAAGAGCGTCCACGTGCCCGCGGCGGTTTCGAGGTTCCGGTCCGGGAATCGGTCCGGTCCCGCGACGGGGAGCGGATGGTCACCCGCCGCGTGTTCCGCGCTCGTGACCAGCCAGCGGTCGACCGGGATCTCCTGGGCCCGCGCGGTTTCGGGGGCGAGCGCGCCCACTCCCGAAGCGGAGAGCAGGAGCGAGAGCAGGGTTCGTCGAGCCAGGCGATGCATCGTGTGTTCCTCATTTGACCGTCATCCACGGGCGGACTCTCTCCAGACGATTGAACATGGGGCTTTCGTCACACGATGCGCACCCGGCGGGCACCCGGACCGTGTTTCCCACCCGATTCCGGTTGCCGCCCGGGAGACCCCCGGACAACTTGATTCCCATGCACAGCGTGGTTGAACTGCGGGTGAACGGAGACCGGCGCCGGGTCGGAGTGCCGTCCCACTACACCCTCCTCGAGACCCTTCGCTACGGGCTCGGCCTCACGGGATCGAAGCAGGGGTGCGACAAGGGGGACTGCGGGGCGTGCACGGTGCTCCGCGATGGCGAGGCCGTGCTCTCCTGCATCATGCCGGTGCACGAAGCGACGGGTCACGAGATCACGACCGTCGAAGGTCTCGGGGACGCGTCCGGCCCCCACCCGCTCCAGGACGCCTTCGATCTCACGGGAGGGGCGCAATGCGGCTTCTGCACACCGGGCATTCTCTGTTCGGCCCATGGACTGCTGACCCGCGATGCGGACCCCGCTCGCGAGGACGTCGCGCGGGCGCTCTCCGGCAATCTCTGCCGCTGCACCGGCTATACGAAGATCTTCGAGGCCGTGGACATCGCGGCCGAGGCGATCCGCACGGGCGAGACCCCCGAGGAGATCGTCTCCCGCCGGCGCGATCCGGGGGGGACGGCATGATCTCGCCCTCGCCGCGATCCGGGCGCGTGCCGCGCACCCTCGTCGGCGCGCTCGCGGGACTCTTCATCCTCCTGCCGTTGGCGGGCGGAGCCGCCGCCCAGACTCCGGAAGAGCGTCTCGCCGAACTCGGGATCGAACTCCCGACCCCGGATGCACCGACCGCCAACTTCGTGAAGGCGGTGACGACCGGGAATCTCGTCTTCCTCGCCGGGCACGGCCCGTGCGGCGGCCTCGACGAGAGCAACACCGGGAAGGTCGGCCTCGACCACACCGTCGAGGAAGGCTACGAGATCGCCCGCTGGGTCGGCGTCTGCCTCCTCGCATCGCTCGCCCGCGAGATCGGCGACCTCTCCCGCGTGAAGCGGATCGTGCGGGTGTTCGGGATGGTGAACACGCCTCCGGACTTCACGCAGCATTCGCAGGTCATCAACGGCTGCTCCGACCTCATGGAACAAGTGTTCGGCCCCGCGATCTCGAAGCACGCCCGCGCGGCCGTGGGCATGGCCTCGCTCCCGCGGGACCAGTCGGTCGAGATTGAGATGCTGGTCGAACTGCACGACCCCGGTTGACGCGTGTCGCCGGCGTTCGCCGAGCACTACCGGCGGCCTCCCTGTCCTGCGTCGCCGGTCTGCTTGCGCTCGCCACCAGCGGCTGCAGCGCCCTGCTCGGGGTTGGAGAGTTGCTCGGAAGCGGATTCGCGATCGTCGGCCCGTCGTCGGTCTCCCTCGGGGAGAGGGCTTTCTACCACGTCCAATACGCAGAGACCGAGCAGATCGTCTGGGTGCTCTGCGGAGACGGGGTCTCCTTCGACGAGGCTGCCGCAACCCTCCACATGGAAGGGGGCTCAACGTGCATGACGGCTTCCACGGAACCGCCGGGGGCTCTGTCCCCGAACGGTCTGGGGCACTTCGAGGTGGACCCCGAGGACCGTTACGCCGGGTACTACACGCCGCCGCCATCTTCCGGTCGCCGGCTCGTTCTCGGCGCCTACGAGGTCCGCGACTCCGGCATCGCCGCGGACGATCGGGAGATCGTGATCGAATGATCCCGGGTGCCCGGCGCGCGTGCGTCGCCGTCGCTCTCCTCGCCGGGTGCGGAGGCGCTGGAGACCCAGCCCCGTCTTCCGACCTCGCGCGCGGGATCGACGCCGTGTTCGCCGACCTGGATCGCCCGGGCTCGCCGGGCGCCGCCGTGTCGGTGATCCGGGACGGCGAGATCATTCACTCCCGCGGCTACGGCTACGCCCAGATCGAGCACGGCGTCCCCGTCACCCCGCGGACGGTGTTCCACGTCGCCTCCGTGTCGAAGCAGTTCACGGCCATGGCCGTGACGATGCTCGCGGCCGAGGGGGCGCTCTCGCTGGACGACCCCGTGCAGGCGCACCTCGAGTTCGTCCCCGGGTTCGAACATCCGGTCACCGTCCGCCAGATGATCCACCACACGAGCGGGATCCGGGACCAGTGGCAGCTTCTCGGCATCTCCGGCTGGCGCCTCGACGACGTGATCACGACCGAGCAGATCCTCGGCCTCATGTCGCGCCAGCGGGAACTCAACTTCGTGCCCGGTTCCGAGTACCTCTACTCCAACATGGGCTACACCCTCCTCGCCGAGACAGCGGCGGCGGTCGGCGGCACGTCCTTCCCGGAGTTCACGGCCGCACGGATCTTCCGGCCGCTCGGAATGGACCGAACGCACTTCCACGATGACCACGAACACATCGTCCCGAACCGCGCCTATTCCTACCGGCCGGTCCCGACGGGCGACGACGAGAGCGGCGAGGGAAGCGGGGCGGCGCCGCAGCCGGAGTACACGAAGGCGGTGCTCAGTTACGCGAACGCGGGGGCGACGAGCCTGTTCACGACGGCGGACGACCTCGTGCGCTGGCTCGACAACTTCCGTCACGAAACGGTCGGCGGTCCGCAGGTGATGGAGATGATGACGACGCGCGGCGTCCTGAACAGCGGAGATACGATCCCCTACGCGCACGGCCTCAGCATCGGCGACCACAGGGGGCTGCGCACGATCGGGCACGGGGGCGCCGATGCGGGGTTCCGGACGCAGGCGATCTGGTATCCCGAGGCGAACGTGGGCGTCGTCGTGCTCACCAACGTGGCGAACGGGAACCCGGGCGGGCGCGCGCGGCAGGTGGCCGAGATCGTCCTCGCCGACGCCTTCCCCGAGGGCGCGCCGGAGGAGGAAGAGGATGACCCGTCCGCCGACGCCGATTCGGAGGCGCCGCCGACGCCCGACCGGGCGACGCTGGCCGGATACGCGGGCAGCTACTACAGCCCGGAACTCGACGCCCTGTACCACCTCGAAGTGGGAGAGGACGGGCTCGTCGCGCGCCACATACGCCACGGCGACATCGCCCTCGAACCCGGGGCCGCCGACGAATTCGCCACGGACCGCTGGTTCATGCGCGAGATCCGCTTCGAGCGCGCGCCGGACGGCGCCGTCACGGAAATGCGCGTCGGCGGCGGAAGGGTCCGCAACCTGCTTTTCATCAAGCTGACCCGTCCGCTTCCCCGGTAGGGACTCCTCGTCTTCCCGCTGCCACACGGGTTGCAGATAAGCAAATTCATTGCGTGTATTTGCCGGTTACGGCATGTTATCCGCATGAAATTTATGGAGTTGCTTGAGATCGTCCAGGACGAGCCGATGTTCGAGACCGGTTTCCTCCGCAGCGGCCGGGGCTCGGAGCCGGGTCTGGAAGCGCAGCTCAGCCGCTGGTGCGCGGCCGGCAAGCTGCTGCGGCTCCGGCGTGGGTTGTTCGCACTCGCCCCGCCGTACCGGAAGGTGGTTCCGCATCCGTTCCTCGTCGCCAACCGGCTCTCGGCCGGGTCCTACGTGAGCGGGCTGTCGGCGCTCGCCTTCGCGAACGCGATCCCGGAATACGTCCCGGAGGTCACCAGTTGCGGCCCCGCGCGTCCCCACCTGAGAGAGACGCCGCTGGGGCGGTTCTCCTTCCGTTACGTCAAGCCGGCGCTGAGAACCGGCTATCGGCTCGTGGGCCTTGTCGACGGGCAAAGTGCGTTCGTCGCCTGCCCCGAGAAGGCCTTTCTCGACCTGGCGCACCTGCAGCCGGGCGGCGATGCCCCGGCGTGGATCGACGAGCTGCGCATGGATTTCAACCAACTCTCGCCGTCGCGCCTTCGAGCCATGGCGGCGGCCACCGAGAGTCCGAAGCTGGCCCGCGCTGCGGCCCACGTGATCCGCCGCGCGACCGATCCGCCGTCGGCAGACGAACCCCTGCCGGTCACGTGAAGGACCATCTCCGGGAGCTGATCCGGGGTCTCGATCCGCACGCCGGGCGCAACGTGATGCGGGAATACCTGCAGGCTCGGATCCTGGAGGGTCTGCAGAGGGTCGGAGCCATGTCGCCGCTGGCGTTCCACGGCGGCACCGCTCTGCGTTTCCTCTACAGGCTGCCGAGGTACTCCGAGGATCTCGACTTCGCCTTCGAAGGGCCCCGCGAGAGCTACGATCCCCGGCGCTGGCTGACGTCCATCGCCGCCCAGTTCCGGCGGGAGGGATACGACGCGAGAGCTTCGCTGCGCGACGCGGAGGCCGTCCACGCGGGGTGGTTCCGTTTCAGGGGACTCCCCCACGAGTTCGGTCTGTCGAGCCACCGCGACGAGACACTCCGGATCAAGCTCGAGGTGGATACCCGCCCGCCCGCGGGCGCGGTGACGGAGACGCGCCTCGTGCGGCGGCACGTGTCGCTGCGGATCCATCACCACGACCGGGCGTCGCTGCTGGCCGGCAAACTGCACGCGGTGCTCCACCGGCCCTGGCTGAAGGGCCGGGACATCTACGATCTCGTCTGGTACCTGAGCGACCCCGCGTGGCCGGCACCGAACCTCGACCTGCTGAACGCCCCGCGCCGCGAGACGGAGCCGACGGCGGCGGCGCTAACGGAGGACACGTGGCGGGAGTCGGTCGCGGCGAGGGTCGCGGGCGTGGCGTGGGCGGCGGTCGAGGCCGATGTCCGCCCCTTCCTGGAGAGCAAAAAGGACGTACCCGCCCGGAACGATGTGCTGAATCTGCTGGATCCCGGCCGCTGACCTGAGACGAACCCGGTCCGCCGCCCTCAAACGGGCAGCGTAGCCTCGAGGAGGTCTACGGACCGCCGGGGCTCTCCGAGGCGAGGCGGTCGATGACGAGCTGCGTGATGTCGACGCGTTCGCTGAACAGGATGATGATGGGGCTCGTCGCGTTCAGGATCAGGTCGTAATCCAGTTCCGCCTGGATCGCTTCGATCACCGGCGCGAGTTCCGCGCGGATCCGCTCCCGTCCGTCGTTCTGCAGCGCGGTTGCTTCCTCCTGCTTGTCCTGCTGGTAGCGCTGGAAGGCCGTGAGGGCGTCCTGGTACTCGCGTTCGAGCACCCGTTGCTCGTCGACGGTCAGGCTGTCTGCTTCGGCGACCCGTAGCTCGACCGCGCGCACCGCTTCCTGCCGCGCCTGCAGCTCGGCGGCGAGATCCTGCTGGAAGTCCGTCAGTTGCTGCGCGAGTTCCTGTCCCGCCGGCGACCCGAACGCGGCGGCGTCCAAGTCGATGACGCCGATCCTGAGCGGTGCCTCGTCCGCCTGACCCGCCAGCGTCGTGGGCGCCAGCGCCAGGAGCAGCGCGGCGAACGAAAGCACGAGACGTGCGTACCTTTCCATCGTTCTCCCTCTATTGGAACCTGCCGGAACGGGTCTACCCTTGAAGGGGCCGCACCGGCTTCATCGTCACGGAAACATGAAAGTAACGCGATATGTCTGAAGGAACGAAACGCCCGCGCCGCGGCGGGCGCAGCCTCCACCTCCTGTCGGCGCTCATCCTGGGAGTCGCGGGAGGCGCCGGCGCTCCGGAAGGGGTGGTCGCGCAGGCGGCCACGGGTGTGGCGGAAGAGCCGGCCACGGTCCTGTTCACGAACGCGACGCTCGTCGACGGGACGGGCGCGCCCGGCTACGTGGGCGACCTGCTCATCGAGGGGGGACGCATTGCGGCGCTCGGCGCCCCGGGCTCCATCGAAGCTCCGCCCGACGCGGAACGGCAGGACCTCACGGGTCTCGTCCTCGCCCCGGGCTTCATCGACATCCACAACCACTCCACGGACCGCCTGTTCGACTTCCCGCTGGCCACGACCCAGCTCGCGCAGGGCATCACGACGATCGTCGTCGGGGCCGACGGCTCCTCTCCATGGCCGATCGCGGACTACCTGGCGCGCATCGACGGACTCCGTCCCACGGTGGACGTCGCGACGCTCGTCGGGCACGGGACCGTGCGGAGACTCGCGCTGGGGGAGGACTACCGGCGCAGCGCGACGGATGCCGAGATCGCGGACATGACGGTGCGCGTCGAGCGCGGGATGACGGAAGGCGCGTTCGGCCTCTCGAGCGGACTCGAGTACGACCCCGGTTTCTACTCCACGACGGGCGAGCTGATCGCCGTCGCGCGGGCGGCGGCGGGCCACGGCGGCTTCTACATGACCCACATGCGCGACGAGGAAGAAGGGCTGATGGAGGCCGTGGACGAGGCGATCCGCATCGGGCGCGAAGCGGGGCTTCCCGTACAGATCTCGCACATCAAGGCGGGGAACGCCTCGGTCTGGGGACGGGCTCCGGACGTGCTGGAGAGAATCCGGCGGGCGAACGACGAGGGGCTGGACGTGACGGCCGACCAGTACCCGTACGCGGCGTGGCAGTCCGGGCTCGCGATCGTGGTGCGGTCGAGGATGTTCTCGAACCCGGACTCCGTGGCGAAGGGGATCGCGGCGGCCGGCGGCGCGAACCGGCTTCAGATCGTCGCCTTCTGGGACGAACCGGAACTGAACGGGCTGCGGCTCGACGAGATCGCCCGGCGCAGGGGGATGACGGACGTCGAGGCGTACATCTGGATCATGGATAACGGGGGTTCCGGCCTCATCGGCCACACGATGAACGAGGACGACGTCGATACGTTCATGGCCTCGCCGTGGGTGATGACGTCGAGCGACGGCGGGGTGCGGAGCGCGCACCCGCGCGGCGCCGGGACCTTCCCGCGCGTGCTGGGCCACTACGTGCGGGAGCGCGGCATCCTGACGCTGGAGCGGGCGGTGCAGCGCGCCACCTCGATGCCGGCGCGGCGGCTGGGGCTGAACGACCGCGGGGTGCTGCGCGCGGGGGCCCGGGCGGACCTCGCGATCTTCGACCCTGAGCGCGTGGTGGACCGGTCGACCTTCGACAACGGGACCCGGCAGGCGGAGGGCGTGGAGAGCGTGTGGCTCGGCGGCGTGGAGACCTGGTCCGCCGGGGAGCCGACCGGCGCCCGCCCCGGCCGCGCCATCCGCCGCGCGCCGTGACCGCGCGGCTCGGCACGCACCCCGCGGGCGGGGAGGTGCGGGAGCCTCAGTCGGCCGCAGCCTCCCCGCGCTCGGCGGTCGCGACGATCTCGATGCCGCCCCGCACGTTCTGCTCCACGTCGACGCGCACCCGGCGCGGGGCCACGGCGTAGACCACGTCGTCGGCGATCCGGGCCGCGAGCGTCTCGCAGAACTCCCCCTCGTCCCGGAAGGACCACAGGTAGAATTTGAGTGCCTTGGATTCCAGGCAGCGGTCTCGCGGTTCGTAGTCGATCGTCACCCGCCCGAAGTCCGGCTGTCCCGTCTTCGGGCAGAGCGACGTGAACTCCAGCGCCCGCAGGCGGACGCGCTGAACGTCGGTCGCCGGGATCGCCTCCGCGCGGAGCGTCTCGCGTCCCTCCTCCGGGTCCCGGGGCCGCGGCAGGGGACCGGACGCGGGGAGTCTCGTCATGCCTCCGCCTCTTCATCGTTGCGCGTCATCGCATCGACGGTCGTGGCGGCGGCCATGTGGCCGATGACGTTCGTCGCCGAGCGGAAGACATCGGGCACGCGGTCGATCCCGAGCAGGATCCCGAGTCCGGCCAGCGGCACGCCCACGACATCGAGCGCCGGCACCATCGACACGATGCTCGCGCTCGGCACCGGCGCCACCGTCATGGCGGCGAGGAAGATCGCGAGGACCGCCGCGGCGATGAGCCCCGCATCGAGCGGGACCCCGTACATGGCGGCGAGGAAGACCAGCGACGCGCTCTGGAAGAGGGCGCTCCCCGGGCGGTTGATCGAGGCGCCGAGCGGGAGGATCAGCGTGTAGCGGTCTCGGCGGAGCCCCAGCTTCTCCGCCTCCTGCAGCATCATCGGCAGCGTGCCCACCGACGTCGTCGTGGTGAAGCCGACGGTGTACGTACCCACGGTGCCGCGGATGAATCGACCCGCGCGCATGCCACCGACGAAGCGGACCATCGGCAGCAGGACGAGACCCTTGAGGATGAAGAGACCGACGACGACGGCGAGGATGAAGACGGCGAGGTTCTGGAGCAGCGCCAGCCCCGTGCGCGCGATCACCGGCGCGGCGAGGCCGAACACGCCCACGGGAGCCGTCCACAGCACCCAGTTCATGAGCTTGATGAGGGCGTCGCCCGCCGTCTCCGCGAATCCGGTGAGCAACTCCCGCTTCTCCCGCGGCAGCGTCGTCGTGGCCGCCGCGAGAAGGACGATGAAGATGAGGATCGAGAGCAGCGATCCGTCCGCCGCCGCCTGCACCGGGTTCCTCGGCACGAGGTTCACGAGGAAGTCGATCACGCCCGGGTTCGCCGTGTTCAGCTCCGTCGTCGGGGTCGGGGGCGGCACCGGCGCCGTGAAGGTGAGCGCGAAACCCATCACACCCATCCCGATGAGGATCGCCGGCAGCGTCGTGACCCAGAAGAAACCGACCGAGAGGCCGCCGATCCGCCCCAGCTTGCGGAGGTTCCCGATCCGCGCCACGCCGACGAACACGACCGCGGCCACGAGGGGAATCACGACCATCTGAATCGCGCGCAGGAAGACCTGTCCGAGCGGCGCCACGGCCTCGGCCGCGCGCAGGAGCGCCGGAGATCCGGTGGCGGAGGCCGCGACCCCAAGCCCCAGCCCGAGCGTGAGGCCGATGAGAATGGCGCGCGTGTTCACGTCCCTTCACCCCCTCCGGATGTCCCCGTTTCTCCCCGTTTCCGGAACGCGAGCCAGGCGCCGATGGTGAGGACGGGCAGCACGTAGTAGACGATGAACCCCCAGGTGATCGTCCCGTATCCCCGGCTGATGAGGTCGATGAGGCCGAGAGGGGTGAGGGAGAGCGCGATCCCGAGGAAGACCGCCGCGACCACCGGCCTCGCCCAGCTCGGCATCCCGGCGCCCCGCTCGCGCCGCGTGACCGCGAGCCGCTCGTTCACCGCGTGGATCATGCCCGTCCCGGTCTCGATCAGCGTGCCGAAGAGGATGACCTGGTAGGCGATCTGGAACGTCCTCGACCCGAGCGCCTCGAGGATGAAGTTCGAGGGGACGGTCGCGTCGACGATGCCGGGGTAGTGCGGCACCATGGCGAGGTAGAAGAAGAACGCCGGCAGCATCCCGATGATGCCGGCGAGCAGGCCGGCCCACACGGCCTGGTTCCGCGTCTGGATGTGGCGCACGGTGAACAGCGCCACGGCGGCCGCGGAGAGGTTGTAGCCTCCGTACTGGACCCCCTTCACGAGCCAGTCGCCGTCGAGAGCGCTGGCGGCGAAGCTCGGGCCCAGCGTGGACCCGAAGCGCACCAGCGACCACACGACGAGCGCCACGAACACGGCGTAGAGCGCGAACGACCAGCCGGCGAAGAAGCGCTCGATCGCGACGCTCCCGTAGAAGAGGAGCAGCGCGACCGCCCCCAGCGCCACGATCACGCCCAGCGCATACGGGAGCCCGAACGTCTCGTCCACGATCGAGCCCGCCGCCGCCCCGATGACGGCGAGCACAAGGAGCGTCAGCAGCACGTACGTGACCTCGAACAGCACCCAGGACGGCCCGAGCAGACGCTTGAAAAAGTTGCGGTACTCGTAGCTGCGGAACTGCCGCGCAAGTTCGAAGGTGACGGCGCACACCGCGCTCCAGATCGCCATCGAGAGGGCCATGGCGGCGAGCCCGGACGTGGGACCGATGGAGAGGAAGAACTCGACGTTCTCCCGCCCCGTGCCGTATCCGCCTGCGATCACGGCCGACTGGAAGACGAGCCCCGGCAGCAGATAGCGGCGGAACCAGGGAGCTTTCACGCTGGCGTCCCTTTCTCTCGGCCGGCCCCTGCCCCAAGGTTTCGCCCGTCAGCGAGGGGCGAGTCGACCCGGGCGCCGGGGGCCGGCGGCCACATGCGACCCGCCAAGCTAGAGGCCGGGGATGGAACGAGACAGACGCGAGACGTTCGGCTCCCGCTTCGGGCTTGTCGCCACGATGATCGGCGTCGCCGTCGGTCTCGGGAACGTGTGGCGCTTCCCGTACATGGTCGGCGAGTTCGGCGGGGCTCCCTTCGTGGCCTTCTACGTCCTGGCCGTCGTGCTGATCGGGGTTCCCGCGCTCATGGCGGAATGGACGCTGGGCCGGCACACCCGCCGCGGCCCGGTCGGCGCGTTCGAGTCGGGCGGTCTCCCCTTCGGCCGCGCGCTCGGCTGGATCTTCTTCGTCGGCGTCACCGCCGCCACCGGCTACTACTCGAACGCGCTTGGCTGGGTGCTGTACCACGCCCTGGCCGGGCTGCTCTCCGGCGTCGGGGTCGAGATCGACGCCGCGGCGATCCTGCCCCCGGACGAGGGGTTCTCCCTCCGCTCCTTCCTGCTGCAGTGCGCCTGCACCGGCGCCGTCCTCCTCACCTGCGCCGCAGTGCTGCGCCGCGGGCTGCGGCGCGGGATCGAGAAGGCGAGCCGCTTCATCGTTCCGGCGCTCCTCGCGGGGCTCGTGATCCTCATCGCCCGCTCTCTGACGCTGCCGGGGGCCGGAGAGGGTCTCCGCTGGTACCTGGGCGCCTTCGATCCCGGCGCGCTCACGCCGCCCGTCATGCTGGGGGCGCTCGGCCAGGCGATCTTCAGCCTCTCGCTGGGCGGCACCTTCATGGTCGTGTACGGTTCCTACCTGAACCGCGACGACCCCCTGCGCGGCAACGCCGTCTTCACCGCGGGCGGCGACCTCTGCGCCGGACTCATGGCGGGGCTCGCCATCTTCCCCGCCGTGTTCGCGTTCGGACTCGAGCCGGCGAGCGGCCCCGGTCTCCTCTTCGTCACGCTGCCCGAGGTGTTCGGCCGGATCCCTGCCGGGGCCGTGTTCGGGACGCTCTTCTTCCTGGCCCTGTTCGGGGGCGCCTACCTGTCGGATGTGGCGGCGCTGGAAGTGCTGGTGGCCGGGGTCACCGACAACACCGGGATCGGCCGGCCGCGCGCGGTCACGCTGACGACCGTGGTCGTATTTGCCTTCGCGCTGCCCCCGATGATCAACATGAACGTGTTCACGCCCTGGGATCTGACCTTCGGGTCGGGCTTCCAGACGCTCGGCGCGCTGCTCTCCGTCGTCGCCGTGGGGTGGGCCCTCGACCGCTCCGAAGTGCTGCGGCAGCTGGCGGCGGGCGAGGCCCGGCGCTCGAGGCGGGGCGTGCCGGCGATCTGGCTCTACTACTGGCTCCGCTTCGTGATCCCCGCCGCGATCCTCGCCGTCGGCGCCTGGTGGCTCCTCACCGACGTGCTCGGCCTCTTCGCGGGGGCGTGAGGCCCCAAGGGCGACGGATCCCGGTTCAACGTTCGTTCTCCGGGGCCCGCCCCATGGCGCGCAGGAGGTCCCAGTAGTCGATCCACGCCGCGGATCGCATGGAGAGGGCGCTGAGCCGCGCGCTCCGGAAGGCCCTCGCCGCGTCGAGCAACTCCAGGAGCGACATTTCGTTCTCTCCGTACGCCGCCGTCGCCGAGGCGAGCAGCGCCTCGGCATCCGCCAACAGGCCGTCGGCCGCCGCTTCGAGACGGGCGCGACTGGAGGCGTAACGGTCCGAGGCCGTCAGTAGATCGTTCTCCGCCAACCGTCTCCGGAGGTCGAGGCGATGGGCGGCCGCGGCGCTCCGGGCGTCGGCTGCCTGCCGGTTTCCCCCTCCGCGATCGAACAGCGGCAGCGGGAGATCGAGGCCCAGGCTGAGTCCCTGGAATCCGCCCTCCTGCCGTCGATATCCCAAACTGACGGTCGGATCGGGCATCCAGCCGGACCTCGCAACGGCGAGTTCGGCCTGCGCGGCGTCCAGCTCCCGGGCCGCGGCCTCCAGGTCCGGCCGCTCGAACATCGCGTCGAGCGCGGCTTCGCGAGTCACCGGAGGCGGCAGCCCTTCCAGCGTCGCGGACGGTCCGACCTCCTCGATTCCGGTCCCGGGAAAGGTCAGCGCGGCGAGGCGCCTGCGGGCGTCGCGGGACCGGAGTTCGGCCTCCGCCACATCCTGCTCGGCCTGCACCCGCTCCAGTCGCAACCGCCGCGTTTCGTAGGCGGAGATGTCCCCTTCCTCCAGGCGGATCTCCGCATCCTCGGCCACCTCCTGGATCACCGCCACGGCCTGCCGCGCCGTGAGTTCCGCGGCCTCCGCGAACCACGCGAGCGCCCAGGCTTCGCGAACCTCAAAGGCGAGCCGGGTCGAGTCGCTGCGGAAACGGGCGGTACCCGCTTCGATCGTGTGGGCGGCGGCCCGGTAGCGGGCGGCGGTCCGGCCAGGCCATTCGAGGGGCTGAAAGAGGAGCAGATTTTCCTCCCAGTACTCGTCACCATTGCGGTCGAGGTCGTCGCGCCTGGCCGAGAGCGACGGGTTGAACCACGCGCGGGACTGGCGCGCGGCTCCCGCGATCTCGGCGGCCTCGGAGCGCGCGATCCTCAGCGCGAGGCTGTTCTCGGCGAACGCCTCGAGGGCTGCCGCAAGCGAGACTCGGTGTACGGTTTCCTGACCGAGGGTCGGGCGCGGCAGAAGGAGAAGGGCGACAAGCCCCGGAAGCATGATGTAGCGGATGTTGGATTTCCTCGTCGTGATAGCCCGGATCCGGTCCAACCTCACCAATCGCGGCGCCGCACAGCAAGGGCGCCCGACGTGACGAGTGACCTCGCGGGTCGGTTCGACGTCAGTCTATCGTGCCGCCGCATCTGAAGTCCGTCACCGGCGCGCAGTCTTCCGTGGGGAAAACTCGTTCACGGGCGCTCTTCGGAGGTCGCCATGAATCAACGGAGCGAACGCTCCCGCTGCCTCGTCACGGCGCCGCTGGGCGGCGCGACGCTGCGGATCGGCGTCCTGCTCGGCGCGCTCCAGTTCACGGTGGGTTCCGGCGGGCTGGCGGGACAGGAGGCGGAGGACTGCAGCGCCGGCGTGCCCCTGGGGGTCGCCGTCGTGGACGAGTCCGGCTCGGTTCCGATTCCATTCGCGACCGTGATCCTGACGTCGGAAGACGCGGATGCGTTGAGCGGGCCGATGCGCGGGCAGGCCGGATCCGACGGCCGACTCGTTTTCTGCGTCCCCGATGGCGTCGTCCACGCCACGCTGTCGACGGAGTTCGGGGACGCCTCCAGCGACGACACCGAAGTCAACGTGAGGTTCGCAGCAGCGCGGGACGTGGTCCTCAGGCTTCGCGTCGCTTCGGTCGAGAACGGGCGTCTCCTGGGCACCGTGACGGACGCGCTCAGCAACGCCCCGGTGACTGCGGCCGCGGTGTCCCTGCGGGGCCGTCCCCAGGAAGTTCAGACGGACCGGCAGGGCGGGTTCATCCTCAGCGAGGTGCCGGTGGGCGTGTACGAATTGTCCGTGCGACATCTCGGGTACGCCCCGTTGCGCCACATGGTCAATGTCGCCCGCGGCGCCACCACGGACGTCCAGATCGGCCTCGTCCCGGCGCCGCTCGAGATGGAACCGCTCGTGGCGACGGCCGTGCGGCTGCGCCGGCTGGAGATCAAGGGCTTCTACGAGCGGAAACACTGGGGCGAACTCCTCGGCCTCGGTGCGTTCTACACCGTGGCCGATATCGAACGTCGCAACCCCCGAATCATATCCGACATGATCATGGAGGAAACGTCGATCCAACGGGTCTGTGGTCTCGGGTCGCGCACCTGCAAGCTGTACACGACGCGGCTGGCCACCGGTTTCGGCTCGCGTTGCCTCATGAAGATCTACCTCGATGGCATCCTCATCAGCGAGGAAGGCGAGGCCGACCTGTGGGTGTCGCCCGTTGAAATCGCAGGCGTCGAGGTGTTCAAGGGTGCGGCGTCGTTGCCGGCCGAGTTCGCGGGGCCCGGCTCGCGGTGCGGCGTGGTCGCGATCTGGACGAAGTAGGCGGTCGGGCCGGTCGCAGCGTCCCGGCATCAGTCGCCGCGCGCAGTACGCCGCCACGGATCCCACCGTCCGAAATCCGGGCGAGATCGCGCCCACGCATTTCCGTCATCGGTCGGCGCCCTCCTCCAGCATGGCGTCCAGCGCGGTTCGGTCGAACCATTCGCCCCGCCGCACGACGCCCGCGATGCGTCGCGTGCTGCCGATCGCCTGCAACGGATTGCCCTCCAGCAGCACGAGGTCGGCCGGACTGCCCGCCACCACCATGCCGGCACCCTCCTCCCGTCCGAGGAAGCGGGCCGGGTTGACCGTGGCGCTCCGCAGCGCCTCGTACGGTGAGAGACCCGCGGCGACGAGTTCCTCCAGTTCCCGATGGAGGGCGAAACCCAACGGCGGCGTGTCCGTGCCGGCCATCACGGAGGCGCCGGCGGCCACAAGGGCGCGGATCAGGGAGTCCGCCACCGCGAAACCATCCATCGCGGCCTCGAAGTCGCCCGCCGTGAAGTTGCTCATCCAGGGGATCGACATGCGCTCGGTGTAGAAGCGGCGCATGTCATCGGTCATGTGCGATGCCTCTTCCGTGGCGAGATAGGCGTCGACCAGGCGGTCCGGCTTGTGGATCATGCGGACCGAGAGCGTCGGTACGTTCCACGAACCGGCCTCCACGGTACGCTGCGCGAGCGCCGGGATGCGCGAGAGGTCCCCGTATGCCCAGGCGAGTGTTCGCGATCGCAGGTCGGGGCCGGGTTGGGCCGGCGCGTCGTCGGGCACGAGGTGCCAGATGTAGCCACGAAGGTGTTCGATGCTGGCCTGACCGGCCGCGAAGGCACCATCGAGCCCCACCTCGAACGGAATGTGCCCCGCCACGGGGATGCCGAGTCCGCGCGCCTCGGCGACGATGCCGCGGTAGGCCGCGGCAGGCACGTTGTTGTAGACCTTGATGAAGTCGTATCCGGCCGCGTGCTGCTCCCGCACGACACGGGCGCCGTCGAGGCTGTCGCGCACGATTGCGCGCCCTGCCGTGTCGATGACGGCGGCGAACTCCGGTGGCGGCAACCCCTCGACGATGGGGCCCGCCGTGCGGATGTCCGGTCCCGCCAGTTCGCCGCTGCGGACGCTGTCGCGGAAGTCGAGCGTATGCGGGCCGCCCGAGAGGATGCGCACGCCGGTCACGCCTGTGGCCAGGAACCGCGCGAGCGCCCATGCCTCCCGGAAGTGGACGTGCATGTCGTTGAGCCCCGGGATGAGGAAGCGACCGCCGGCATCGACTCGCATGGCGTCCTCGGGGACATTCGCGGCGGCCGACGACTCGACCGCGAGCACGCGTCCGCCGCCGATCAGGACGGTCATGCCGGGGAGGACGCGCTCGCCGTCCATCGGGATGACCGAGACGCCCTCTATCGCCAGCGTCACCCGCGCGGGAGCCGATCCGGCGTCGGGGCTGCAGGCCAGGAGCGACGCCAGCACCGGAAACCCCACGGCCAGGGATACGTGGCGGCGGAGCATCATGGCCGCGACCGGAACGCTCATCTGTCTCCATCTGCTGCTGACGGCCAGAATCGAATGCCGATTCACACTACGTGATGTTCGGAGAGGGGTCACGCCCCGATGAGATGCCGCGCACCTGTCGAGCGCGTCGGCGTTCGTCCGCCGCTGATGCTCCACCCGCGGGTCGACGCTAGATTGGACCTATGCACCCGCACGAACTGACGCCCGCACAGCACGCGGCCGCCGACAACCCGGACGGGCTCCCCGGGCTCGCCGGCGCCGAATTCACGGCGCTGGGCCGCCGCGCGCGCCGGGTCGAGGGGCTCCGCAAGTCGACCGGCCGCGAGATCTACACGGACGACATCGTCCTGCCGGGGATGCTGCACGGGAAGATCCTCCGATCCACCGAGGCGCACGCCCGGATCGTCTCCATCGACACGGCCGAAGCCGAGGCCCTCGAAGGCGTGCACGGCGTCATCACCGGGCGGGACCTGCCGACGCCCTACGGGATCATCCCCTGGACCCGCGACGAGCACGCCCTCTGCGTCGACAAGGTGCGCTTCATCGGCGACGCGGTGGCGGCGGTGGCGGCCGTCGACGAGGATACGGCGAACGCGGCGCTCGAGCGGATCCACGTCGAGTACGCGCCGCTTCCCGTCTATCTCTCGCCCGAGGAGTCGCTGACGCCCGAGGCCGCCGCGGAGCCCATCCATGCGCCGCGCAAGCCGGGGGCGAACGGCAACGTCCTCAAGCACGTCCACCTCGAGTTCGGGGATGTGGATGCGCAGATGGCGGAGGCGGACATCACCATCGAGGGGGAGTACTTCTTCCACGGGACGACGCACACGCCGATCGAACCCCACTGCGCGATCTCGCGACTCAACCCGGATGGCGTGCTCGAGGTCTGGTCCTCGACGCAGGTCCCGCACTACCTGCAGCGCGAGCTGGCGCGGGTGCTCGACCACGACGTGGCGAAGGTACGGGTCGCGCAGCCGGCCGTGGGCGGGGCCTTCGGCGGCAAGTCCGAGCCGTTCGATCTCGAGTTCTGCGTCGCGCTCCTCGCGATGCGGACCGGCCGTCCGGTGAAGATCCTCTACACGCGCGAAGAACTCTTCTATTCGCACCGCGGCCGCCACCCCATGCGCATGAAGTACCGGCTCGGCGCCTCGCGCGGCGGGAAGCTCAGGGCACTCGACGCCCACACGATCCTTGACGGCGGCGCCTATGCCTCGTTCGGCCTCGTGACCACGTACTACTCGGGACAGCTCCTCACCGCGCCCTGCCATATCGAGTCCTACCGCTTCGACTCGACGCGCGTGTACACGAACGTCGCCCCGTGCGGCCCCAAGCGCGGCCACGGCTCCGTGCAGCCGCGCTTCGCGTACGAGATCTCGCTCGACAAGCTGGCCGGGAAGCTCGGCCTCGACCCGTTCGAACTCCGCCGCCGCAACTTCATGGGCACGGGACGGACGGTGAACGAGTTCAAGGTCCGGTCGAACGGCTTCCTGGAGTGTCTGGAGGCGGTGGAGCGGGCCAGCGACTGGAAGACGCGCTACCGGCGGCTACCGACAGGTCGCGGCCTCGGGATGGCCGCCTCCTCCTACATCTCCGGCACGAACTACCCCATCTATCCGAACGAGATGCCCCAGGCCGCGGTGCAGGTGCAGGTCGAGCGCTCCGGCCGGGTGGCGATCCTGCACGGCGCCTCGGAGATCGGGCAAGGTTCCGATTCCACCATGGCGTACATCGCGTGCGAGGAACTCGGCGTCCCACTCGAATACGTACGCGTCTTCTCCGCCGACACGGACCTCACGCCGGTGGACCTGGGGGCCTACTCCTCGCGCGAGACCGTGATGGTGGGGAACGCCTGTCTCGACGCCTGCCGCGCGCTTCGAGCGCAGGTGACGGAGGCGGTCGGCGAAGTCTGGGGCGTGGCGGCCGGCCGGGTGCGTCTGGCGCGCGGCTGGGCCTTCGACGTCGACGCCCCGGAGGACGGCGACCGCCGCATCCCCATCTCGGAGGCGTTCAACATCGCCGAGGCGAAGTTCGGCCTGCTGGGCGCCGTCGGCTCCTACGACACGCCGAAGGATGTCCACGGCGACTACCGCGGCGGCACGATCGGATCGTCGCCCGCCTATTCCTTCACGGCGCACGTGGCCGAAGTCGAGGTCGAGGGGGACACGGGGGTCGTCGACGTCAAGAACATCTGGGTGGCGCACGACTGCGGACGCGCGCTCAACCCCGTGCTCGTCGAAGGCCAGATCGAGGGCTCTGCCTACATGGGCTTCGCCGAGGCGATCTTCGAGGAGCAGCTCTTCCGCGAGGGAGAGGTCGAAGGCGGCCTGCACACGTCGCCGTCGCTGCTGGACTACCGGATTCCCACCTCCATGGACTGCCCCGAGTTCGAGGCGCTCATCGTCGAGTCGGTGGATCCGGAAGGCCCCTACGGCGCGAAGGAGGCGGGGGAGGGTCCGCTCCACCCATCGCTCCCCGCGATCGCGAACGCGATATACGACGCGGTGGGAGTGAGGATCGACGAACTCCCCTTCACGCCGCAGCGCGTATGGAGAGCCCTGCGCGCGCACGCCGCCGCCGCGAGCCGCGAGGACGTCGCCTGAACCCCTCGTGCATCCCGCCGGAATGAAGCAGTTCGTCCGACAACTCGGCGTCGAGACGCGGGGGAAGGGCCTGTATGAGATCACCCGCCCCGTCCTCGAATGGGCGGCCGGGCTCGAGATCGAGACGGGCATGCTCACCGTCTACATCCGCCACACGTCGGCGTCTCTGACGATCCAGGAGAACGCGGACCCGGACGTCCTCCACGACCTCTCGAACTTCTTCGCCCGTCTCGTTCCGGAAGGCGACCGCCACTACCGGCACACCATGGAGGGACCGGATGACATGCCGGCGCACATCCGGTCGGCTCTGACCCAGACGCACCTGGCCGTCCCGGTGCTCGACGGAGCGCCGGCCCTCGGAACCTGGCAGGGGCTCTTCCTCTTCGAGCATCGGAGCCGGCCCCACCGGCGAACGGTCGTGCTGCATATCCTCGGCGAATAGACGTGCGTGAGGCGGGACGGATCGCGCGAAGGCCCGGCTTCCGGGCAATCGCGGTGCTGGCCGCCGCCACGGCCGCGGCGTGCGGCGACGGGAGCATGGAACTTCCGCTGACGCGGCCCCCGATGGTCATCGGCGCCGTGGCCGACTTCGACCTGGCCGTAGGGGACACGGCGACGGTGGAGGCCTCCGGCTACTTCCGCGATCCCGACGGGGACGTTCTCTCTTTCGAGACGAGGTCGTCCGCCGAGGAGGTCGCGGTCGCCGACGTCTCGGGGAGCACGGTCCGCATCGTCGCGCTGGCGCCGGGTACGTCGACCGTGGCGATCACGGCGCGCGACCCGGAAGGGCGAGCTGCCGCGCTGCGCTTCGAGGTTACGGTGCCGAATCGGGCGCCCGTGTCCATGGGCGAGATCCCGGAGCTCAGGTTGGCCGCGGCGGATACGACACGGATCGATGTATCGGGCTACTTCGCCGACCCGGACGGGGAAGCGCTCAGCTATGGCGTGGCCTCTTCGGACAGCGGGGTGGCGGCCGTCGCCGCCCGGGGCGACACGATGCGGGTGATCGGCGTCGCTGCGGGTACCGCGACCGTGACGGTGACGGCGCGCGACGCGGGAGGCCTTTCGGCCGAAAGCTCCTTCACCGTGCACGTCCGGGCATCAGGGGGCGGCTTCGACATCGTGCTCGACTTCGACACCACGGCGACCGAGCCGCGGCGGGCCGCGGTCCTCGCGGCGGCGGAACTCTGGATGTCGGTGCTGGCCGATACGGAGCTGCCGGCCGTGACGGTCGACGACCACATCGAGTGCTACGGCGCGAACACAACCGAGCCGGTGGGGACCGTCGATGATCTGCTGGTTCTCGTCGAGTTCCGGGACATCGACGGTCCGGGCCGCACGCTCGCCCAGGCCGGCGTGTGCCGTCTGCGCGAAGGGTCGATGCTGCCGTTCGCCGGCGTGACGTTCTTCGACGTGTCGGACTTCGACGGCCTCATCGACTCCGGCGATGCGACGGAACTCGCCGTTCACGAAATCGCGCACGCGCTCGGGTTCGGCCTGCTGTGGCGCCCTCTCGGCCTCCTCCGGGATCCCGCCCTGGGCGTGGGAGCGATCGATGCACACTTCGTCGGTCCCCTGGCCATCGCCGCCTTCGACGCGGCGGGCGGCACGGACTACGCGGACGGGGCGAAGGTCCCCGTCGAGAACCTTGGCGGAGCCGGGAGCGCGAACCTCCATTGGCGGGGGTCCGTCTTCGGCGGCGAACTCATGAGGCCGCTCCTCCGGCTCGGCGTGCCGGAGACCTTCAGCGCGATCACGATCCAGTCGATGGCCGATCTGGGTTACATTGTCGACGTGAGCCTGGCGGAGCCGTACACGCTTCCCGGCGCCGGCGACGCGGACGAGAAACCCGGCCGCGTGGTCGACCTGGGCGACGACGTCCTCAGGGGCCCGGTGCAGGTCGTCGACCTGCGGGGACGCGTGACGCGGGTGCTGCATAATCGCTAACCCGTTCCGCCGTCGACCGTTTCCCGGGCCCGTTGACACCCTGTGTCACGTCTCGGACAATCAAATGGATGATGGGCGTTCCCGGTCGCGTACGACCTTCAGGGGAGTGAATTATCATGCGCCGTAGAAGTCTCGCCGTAATCGGCGGTATCGTCCTCGGAACCGCGGCGATCGTGGCTCTCCTGCTCGTCCTGGCGCCGGAACCCGAAGCGCGGGACCTCCCACCGCAGATCCCCTTTGCCCAGACGGCCTCCGTGACGGCCGGGTCCGGAGCGATCCCGGTCCATGGATCGGGCACCGTACGCCCCAGAGCCGAAATCAACGTCGCACCTCAGGTCGGCGGTCAGGTCGTCTGGGTCGACCCGGGGTTCCAGAGCGGCGGGCGGGTGGAAACGGGGCAGACGCTCTTCCGCATCGACGAAACCGACTACCTGTACCGGGTGCAGGAAGCCGAGGCCAATCTCGCGTCACGCCGCGTGGCCTTCCTGGAGGAGCAGGAACGATCCGGGATCGCCCTCGACCAGTACAGGCTCTATTCGGAACGGCGGGCGGGAGACGGCTCTTCGACGGACCCGAGTCCGCTGACGCTGCGGGAGCCTCAACTCGAGGCGGCGCGCGCCGCGCTCAAGCGCGATGAGGCCCGTCTCGCCGACGCCAACCTTGCCCTGTCGAGGACCGAGGTTAAGGCGCCGTTCACCGGATTCGTGCGCGACGAGTCCGTAGCGGTCGGACAGATCGTTTCGCCGGGCGAGCCGGTCGGACGGCTGTTCGCCGCCGACGCGATCGAGGTGAACGTGTCCCTGTCCCATGCCGATGCGGTGTTGATTCCCGGTCTGTGGGAGCTTCAGGGCGGAGGCGGAGCGTCGCGCGTGGGCGCGCGCGTCGTCGCACGCTACGGCGAGACCGGCTACAGCTGGGAAGGGTACGTCGACCGGGGCGAGGTTTCGCTCGACGAGCAGACGCGGACGGTGGACGTGGTCGTGCGTGTCCCGGACCCGTTCTCGGCGGGCGTCGCGGTGGAAGGGGGCGATCCGGCCGGCGGAACGCCGCCCCTGCTCGTGGGTGAGTTCGTCGACGTGGAGATCGAGGGCCTGTCTCCCGATCGTTACTTCCGCGCGCCACGCGCCGCCCTGCAACCGGGGAACGAGGTGTGGGCGGTGAACGATGGCGGCGTTGTGAGCATCGTCTCCGTGCGCGTGCTGCAGCGTGCGGACGACGAAGTGTTTGTCACCGGCGCTCTGCGGGACGGGCAGGCGGTGATCACCGGCGGAATCCGGTTCGCGACGGAAGGGATGCTCGTTCAGACCGGGGCCCAGCCCGAGCAATGAGCCCGGGATGAGCCGCAACGGGGAGTTCCACGGCGAACGTCCCGGCCCGATCGCCTACATGGCGAGCAACAGCATTGCCGCCAACCTCCTGATGTTCGGGATCCTCGCCGCCGGACTGGTGGCGCTGACCGGCATCGAGCGGGAGGCGTGGCCCACCGTCCCCTTCTATCACGTCGAAGTCTCGATGGTCTATCCCGGCGCCACTCCGGAGGAGGTCGAGGAGTCGATCGTCGTCAAGATCGAGGACCAGGTCAGCGGACTCGACGATGTGAAGGCCGTCAAATCCGTAGCGGCCCCCGGCGTGGCATCCGTCCGGATCGAAATGGACTCCGGTACGGACATGGCGCGCGCGCTGGACGACGTCGAATCCGCGGTCAACCGCATCCAGTCGTTTCCGACCGGAGCCGAGCGTCCCCAGTTCCGGGAGATGACGAACCGCCAGAGCATGATGCGGCTCATCGTCTACGGCGATGTATCCGAGCGGTCGCTGAAGGAACTGGCGTACCAGATCGAGGACGAACTCACCACGCTTCCCGCCGTGTCCCAGGTCGACGTCAGCGGCGTACGGCAATACGAGATCTCCATCGAGGTACCGCTCCAGAGGCTGAGAGCCCTCGGACTCACCCTCGCCGATATCGCCAATACGATTCGCCGCAGCTCGCTGGACCTGTCGGCTGGCAGCATCGATACCCGTGAGTCCCAGGTACGGGTCAGGACCCTCGGTCAGAGCTACGACCAGCAGGACTTCGAGGAGATCGTCGTTCTCGGCAACAGCGACGGCACGGTCGTACGCCTGGGCGATATCGCCAGGGTACGCGACGAATATCAGGACATCGATCTGATTCTCCGGCACCAGAACCACCCCGCGGTATTCGTGGAGGTTTACCGGGCCGGCGGCGAGCAGGTGATGGATGTCGCCACAAGCGTGCACGAGCATTTGGCGGACGAGGTGATCCCGTCCCTGCCCGACGGGGTGGGCGTCACGGTCTGGAACGACGAGTCCCGGGACTACAAGGAACGGGCCGACCTTCTCCTGAAGAACGGGATCCTGGGCCTGCTGCTGGTGCTGATCGCCCTGAGCCTGTTCCTCCAGATCCGGCTCGCCGTGTGGGTCGCGGTCGGGCTCGCGGTCTCTGGCATCGGCGCGCTCGCCGTCATGCTTGCGCTCGACTATGCGATCAACACGATCTCGCTGTTCTCCTTCGTCCTCGCGATCGGCATCATCGTCGACGATGCGATCGTCGTGTCCGAGCAGATCCACCTGGAACGGATGCGGGGGACCCCGGGGGTGCTGGCGGCGATCCGCGGAACGCGACGGATCAAGGTGCCGCTGACCTTCGCCGTCCTCACGTCGGTGGCCGCGTTCATGCCGCTCCTCTTCATCCCGGGCGGCGTCGGCGAGACCTGGTCCGCATTGCCGGTGATCGTCATCGCCATGCTGATGGTGTCGCTGGTCGAATCGTTGCTGGTGCTGCCCAATCACCTCTCCCATCTGCCCGGCCCGGAATGGGTGCCGACGAGCGCCCCCGACCGGTTCTTCGCCCGGGTCCAGGATCGCGTGGACAGCGTGCTGAAGCGGTTCGTACGGGGCCCGCTGGACCACGCGCTGCGCTTCGCGACGCGCGAGCCCGGCATCACGGTGGCGGGAGCGGTCTGCCTGCTCGTGTTGTGCATCTCCCTGCTTCCGGCAGGCATCGTCCCGACCACGTTCGCCGGTGTCGTCGAGGGGGATTTCGCCACGGCCACGCTGGAAATGCCGGATGGGACGACCGCGCAGCGAACGTACGAAGTCGCCCAGGACCTGGAAGCGGCCGGACACAGGGTCATCGAGCGGCTCTCGGCCGACCGGCCCGAGGATGCGCCTCCGCTGCTGTCGGGGGTCACCGTCATGGTCGGCCAGCGGCCGCGGATTCAGGGCGGAGGGCTGAACCCCGCGCCGACCCTCAATCCCGAAGCCAATATCGCGACCGTCGAGTTGAAGCTCCACGGAGCGCAGCAGCGCCAGGTGTCCACCGGCGAGGTCGCGCAGGCGTGGCGCGAGGAAGTGGGCATGCTGCCCTATGTACGCAGTCTCACCTTCAGCGCCGAGATCATCGACTTCGGCAACCCTGTCGAGACCGTTCTGTCCCACCCGGACCCGGAGCGCCTCATCGGCATCGCGGACTCCGTCGTCGTCGGTCTCCGCCGCGTGGGCGGCGTTTTCGACATACGCTCCGATCACACGCCGGGCATCCCGGAAGTTCAACTCGAGTTGCGGCCGGGAGCGCGAACCCTCGGTCTCACGCTGGAGGACCTGGCGGGGCAGGCGCGGGCCGCGTTCTTCGGCGCGGAGGCCATGCGGATCCAGCGCGGCCGGGAAGAGGTTCGGGTCTACGTGCGCCTGCCGTCCGATGAACGGGAGTCCGTCACGGACATCGAAGGATATCTGCTCCGTACGCCGAGCGGCGGCGAGGTTCCCCTGATCACCGTGGCCTCGTTGAACTCGGGCACCTCGCCCCCCGCGATCCGGCGGAGGGATGGCCAGCGCGTCGTCACGGTGAGCGCGGATGTGGACCCCGTGGTGATCTCCGGCGGGGAGGCCAACGACATTCTCGTCAATTCGATCCTCGCGGACCTCACCGACGCGGACCCGGATCTGACGTTCATGCTCGGAGGCGAGCAGCAGCAGCAGGTCGAGTCGCTGGACTCGCTCTATCGCGGGTTTGCGATCGCCATGCTCCTCATCTTCGCGCTCCTCGCCATCCCCCTGCGTTCCTGTACCAAGCCGTTCATCATCATGGCCGTCATCCCGTTCGGGTTCGTCGGGGTGATCCTCGGTCACCTGATTCTGGGAATCGCCGTGAGCGCGCAATCCTTCATGGGTTTCTTCGGTCTCAGCGGCGTGGTCGTGAACGACTCCCTGGTCATGATCGATCTCATCGACAGGAAACTCAGGGAAGGCATGCCCGCCCGGACCGCGATCATCGAGGGCGCGAAGGGGCGCTTTCGCCCGATCATGCTCACGTCCGTGACGACCTTTCTCGGCTTCACGCCCCTCATTCTCGAACGCGCCATTCAGGCGCAGTTCCTCGTGCCCTTTGCCGCGTCCCTCGGTTTTGGCATCCTTATAACTACAGCTCTGCTGATGCTGATCGTGCCGGCGCTTTCCACGATCCATCTGCGGCTGACCTCGTCGCGCCGAAGTCCCGGCGTCCACGCGGCGATACAAGAAGCGACCTCGGCCTGACGGCCGACGTCGCACAGGGAGGTCAAGGCTGATGGCGGTGAAGACCGAGGATGTAGCAACTCAGGCGCTGAGTCTGCCCGAAGAGCTGATCCTGATGCTCCTCAACGAGGAGAGCGGCTACTTTCACCAGGTCCCCGGCTGGGAGTTGAACTGCGCCGTCGCCGGCGCGGTACTCGCGGAACTCTCCCTGCAGTCGCGCATCGACACGGACATGGAGTCCCTGTTCCTGGTGGACCCGACCGAAACCGGCGACCCCGTCCTGGACCCGTTCCTGGAGGAAATCGCAGCGGCGCCCCGTCAGCGGACCGCCCGGTACTGGATCGAACGGCTCGCTCCCCAGGCGGAATCCATCATCGACCGGACGCTGGAGCGCCTGGTCGACCTGAACATCCTGGAACACCACGATGGCGACTTCTGGACGCTGGCTCGCGGTGTCTGGGAGTCCGAACTGTACGGCGCCGCCGAGGAGGGCACCGCACGCCAGTTCATCAAGACACGGATCGGCAGGGTCATCTTCACCGACGAGATTCCGGATCCGAGAGACGTCATCATCATCTGCCTGGTGAATACGTGCGACGTCTTTCGCTACATCTTCCAGCTCGACGAGGAGGCGGAGGAACGCATCGAGTTCATCTGCCGGATGGACCTCATCGGCCGGTCCATCGCCGCCGCCGTCGTACACAACCTCGCCGGCCCCCTGCTCCGCCGTTCGGCCCTGTCCAAGCACATTCCGAAGGTCAAGGCGCGTCACATCCTGCTCAACCCGCACCTGCGCTCCGGCAACCTTCCCGCGATCGTCGCGGAACTTGCGAAGGAGTACGGGCCGGTGTTCGAGCTCCGCCCGCCGTTCAAGGAGCCCATGCTCATCCTCGTCGGCCCGGAGACGAACCGCTGGGCGCACCGGCACGGCCGGATCTACGTGAGAACCAAGGACTATTTTGCCGACTTCGAGAAGGTCTACGGCGCGAACGGCGTGTTGCCGTCGCTGGATGGCGCCGACCATTTTCGGCTTCGCAAGGCCATCTCGCCGGCGTATTCCCGCGGGAGACTCGCGGACCAGGCGGACGTTCTCTACGAGTATGCCCGTAACTTCATGGCGGACTGGAAGGTCGGCGACACCTACCAGGCGAGGTCGCTGTGCCGCCGAATGGCCAACGGGCAGATTTCGCCTCTGTCCGTCAGCGTCGATTCGCAGGACATCTTCGACGATCTGTCGGTGTACAAGGAGCGCGCGCTCACCGTCAAGATCATGAAGGCGATGCCCGGCTTCATGCTGAAAACACCGGGCATGAAACGCCGCGCGGCCACGGTCGACACGTTGCTGAAGCGGGTCCAGAGCGTCCATACCACCGAACAGCGCGCCGGATGCCCACGGGACCTGGCGGACGACTGGCTCAGCCTGCACGCGAGCGATCCGCAGTTCGTGCCGCAATCGAATCTGCGTTTCGCGCTCTCGGCGGCGCTCGTCGCCAGCGTGTACCTCGGCGACGCGCTCAGCTTCGTGGTGTACGCCATGGCGACGCAGCCGGAACTCTACGAACGAATCCGGAGCGAAGCCGATGCGCTCTTCGCGGACGGCGATCCGGATGCCAACGCCATCACGGGGTCATCGATCGATGTGACCCACCGATTCCTGATGGAATCCCTCCGCATGTATCCGGTCGTCCCGGGGTCCATGCGGACCGTGATGAATTCGTGCATGGTCGAGGGCTACGAACTGCCGGTGGGGAGCAACATCTTCATCGCCTCTACGGCCTCCCATTACATGGAAGATGTATTCCCGGACCCGTTCTCGTTCGACATCGACCGCTACCTGCCGCCACGCGACGAGCACAAGAGTCCGGGGTACGCGCCGTACGGGCTGGGTACGCACACCTGTCTCGGTTTCCGGTGGATGGAACTGCAGCTGGCGGTCAACGTGCTGATGATCGCGCACTACTTCAGGCTCGAGGTGCCGGAGGGCTACAAGTTCAAGTTCGACCCGCTTCCGTCGATGAAGCCGAACAAGAAGCTCAAGTTCCACATCGCGGAGCAACACCGCGAGATACCGGTCTAGCGTCCCCCTGGTCCGGATAGAACTGCCGGCAATATCGGCGGTACTTCCCTATGGGGCCGTCGGTCCGGCTCAGGCGGGGCGGGGTCCGGTAGCGCTTCCTGTCCCAGATGATCACGTCCTGGAGGACGAACCGCCTCTCCTCCCGGATGAAGAAGACGTTCAGCAGCCGGTGGCGCAGGGGCACGGGCAGGAAGGCCAGGCCCGCGAAGAACCGCCCCGGTTTCCGGATCTCCCGCACCTGACTCACGAGCGTCATCTCCACCGATTCGCCGTCCACCGGTGTCGAGAGCACCCAGAGGCGCGAGTTCATGCCGATGTCCTTCTCGTGGATCTCGACGAAGGAGAAGCCGAATCCATGGACGTGCGTGATGACCGAGATCTCGGAGTGGATCTCCAGCAGACCCGCGATCCGGCGCACATTCCTGAAGTCGAAGCAGCTCTTCAGGTAGGCGCCGTCGATCGAGAAGTCCGTCGGCTCGACATCGTGGTACCCGTGTGTGTACTCCAGGTGCTCCACGTCCACGGAGTTTTCGGTCGTCTCCTGGGGGTGGCCCCGGAACCGCAGGGTGGTGGACCGCAACCCGGTCCACTCCGCGTCGTGAGGTTCATCCGGCAGGTGCCACTGAGGCGCCCGGCCGCCGGTCCCCCACCAGGCGAAGATCATGCCGAGGATCTCCCGGGTCTCGTAGAGCTTCAATCTCGCGGCCTTCGGGGGCGGGGCATTGGGCGTCGCCACGCACTGGCCGGTCGTGTCGAACTCGAACCCGTGGAAGGGGCACACGAGACAGCCGTCGCGCACCAGGCCGCCCGCGGAGGGTCCCATGTGCGAGCCCAGGTGGGGACAGAAGGCATCCGCCACGCAGATGCGGCCCTCGTCGTCGGCCCAGGCGACGATCTCCTCGCCCATCCACGTCTTCTCGATGAGCTTCGCGCGCTCGATGGACGCGCGCTTTCCGATGAAGTACCAGCCTTCGGGAAACGGCGGCAGCGCATCGCTGTACGTCGACGTTCGATTGCTTCTGGTCGTCATGTGGCGAACTTGACTACCGTGATGCCGGCGAGTCAACCAGGGTTTAGGGCACCGATCCGAGACGACCGGAGGGGCAATGGCTCTCGATAGTATCCCGCGCGTCGCGCTCCCTGCGCTCTTCGTCGCGGTGGCCACGGGCTTGCCCGCGAACGGCTCCGGCCAGTCCGCAGCCGGGGTTCCGCGTTTCGGGATCGCGCCTTCGCCGATCGAACTCACGGGACCCGTGCGTCCCGGCGAGTATCTCGGCGTCACCGGGCCCCGGTCCGCGTGGCTGGGGCTCGAGACGGGCGAAGCGGAACTGTGGGTCCATCCCCTGAAGGTCGGGAACCGTTTCCGGCTCGGCTTCTCGACGCCGGCCTACGGGACGCCGATTCCGGGAGACGAGGTCGCGCGCACCGTGCAGGTTCGGCCCGAACTCACGACGATCACCTACAGCCACGCCGCCTTCCAGGTGCGCCAGCACATCCTCGCGCCGGCCGACCTCCCCGGCCTTCTGCTCCTGCTCGACGTGGACAGCCCGGAACCGCTCGAGATCATCGCGGAGTTCGAGCCCGTCCTGAACTACATGTGGCCGGGTTCGATCGGGGGGCAGTACGCCTACTGGGACGCCGACCGTCGCGTCTTCGTGCTCTCCGAGAGCCTGCAGGAGAGAAACGCCGTCGTCGGCTCTCCGTGGGCCGTGAACTCCGTGGAACACCCCGCCCATCAACTGGGCGAGGCGCCGCGCACCATGGTGATCCCGGTCGACCCGGAGCGCGCGCGGCGGGAGTTCATCCCGATCGCGGTGGCGGGCGGAACCACGCCCCGCGAGGAGGTCTTCGCCAGCTACGAACGGCTGATCGCCGAGGCGCGCTCGCTCTACGACGCGAAGCGGGCATGGGCCGACTCGGTGCTCGCCTCCACCGCCTCCATCGAATCGCCGGATCCGCGGCTCGACCTCGCACTCGAGTGGGCAAAGATCAACCTGGAGGAGCAGCGCGTCTGCAACCCCGACCTCGGCTGCGGGTTCGTCGCCGGGTGGGGCCATTCCCGCAACGGAACCCGTCCCGGCTTCGGCTGGTTCTTCGGCGGCGACGCGGCGCAGACGATGTTCGCCATGGAGGCGCTCGGGCAGTGGGAACTGGTGGCGGAGGAGCTCGCCTTTCTCGCGACGTACCAGCGCGAGGACGGCAAGATCACGCACGAAATCTCTCAGGCGGCCGCGCGCATCCCGTGGTTCGACGTGTACCCGTACGCCTACTACCACGCCGACACGACGCCCTACTGGATGGTCGCGCTCTACGAGTACTGGCGGGCGAGCGGCGACGACGACCTCCTGCGGGAACTGTGGCCGGCGTACCGGCGCGCCTGGGCGTGGTGCCTCACCGCCGAGACGGACGGGGACGGGCTCATCGAGAACACCGTGGGTGGGCTCGCGGCGGTCGAGGTCGGCGGCCTGGGGGCCGCGCTGCACCAGGATATCTACCTGGCGGGGATCTGGGTGGCGGCGCTTGAAGGGACGATGGCGTTGGCCGAACGCATGGGCGACGCGGGGATCGCGGACCGGGCGCGGGAACTCGCTCCCCGCGCGCGGGCGACCCTGAACAACGCGTACTGGCTGGACGACGCCGGATATCATGCCTTCGGGATCCTCGCCGATGGCGGAACCAACGACAACCTCACCGTGTGGCCTGCCACGGCGGCGGCGTTCGGCCTGTTCGACGAGGCGCGCGCCCGGGCGACCCTCGCCCACCTCGCGAGCGACCGGATTTCGTCGGACTGGGGCGCGCACATGCTCTCCACGGAGAGCGAACTGTATCACCCCCTCCAGTACAACATGGGAACGGTATGGCCCTTCGTGACGGGATACGTGTCGTGGGCCCAGTACCGGTATCGGCGTCCGTGGGCCGGCTTCCATCTCATGGACGCGGTGAAACAGATGACCTTCGACTGGAGCCTGGGACGACACCCGGAGTTGCTGTCCGGAACGTTCTACGAGCCCCTCGACCAGACCGTCCCCCACCAGTTCTTCGCGACCTCGGCGCTGGTGACACCGTTACTGCGCGGCGTCATCGGCTGGGAACCCGATGCGCCGCTGGACCGCGTGCGCCTCGCCCCGCAGCTCCCGCCGGACTGGCCGGCCGTGACGGTGAGACGGCTCCGAGCCGGGGAGACGACGACGGACGTGGAGATCCGACAACGGTGGACGGAGGAAGGCGGGGAGCAACGGACGACGCTCACGACCAGGGGGCCTGCGCTGACATTCGGCCTCGTACCCGACGTGCCGGCAGGCGCGCGGGACGTGTCCATCAGCGTGAACGGAGTAGCCACCGAACTCACCGAGGATGGAACGGTGGAGATGACGCTGGGCGAGACCGGCGCTGCGGACGATCGCGCGGAAATCGTCGTGACGTGGAATGGCGGACTCGCGATCGCGCCGCCCCGGATCGACCTTGAGCCCGGCCAAGGGAGCAACGGCCTGCGCATCCTCGACTTCAACGCAGATCCCGACGGTTGGACTCTCGAAGTGGAGGGGGTGGCAGGTCGGAGTTACGAGCTTGGAATCTTCGGCGCCACGGTCGAACCTGACGTCGTGGAAGGCGCCGCAACGACTGCCCTCGCCAACCGCGTGACCGTACGCATCACATTTCCCCCGGGCACCGCGGAACGCACGACAGCTGTGGTTCGTTTTATGACCCCGTAAGCGGGAGTCTGCTTCCCGCCGCTCCGCAACACTCGAATATCGCTAAATTGTCGTCGACTTGCGGTTGCCTGTCGCTTCACGGTCGCATACGATCAGCTATCGTATGCGTGCGAGTGGGGATTGGGCGGTGTCCACGTGATCGCAAGGCTCGTGGCGACCTCCTCGGCTCGGCATAGCGCCGTCCAATCCCGCTCCGCGAACGAACTCCGGCGTCCGGTCGATTCGGGCATCAGGGAATCGACGGCCCGGCGGCTCCCGGTCGGCGTCAGTCGGCCAGTACTTCCGTCAGCGTCTCGGCCACCTCGTCGATCTGCGCTTCGGTGATCACAAGCGGTGGCAGCAGCCGGATGACCGTGGTGCCGGCCGGGAGGGCGAGGACGCCGCGCTCCGCGAGGGCTTCGAGGTAGGGGCGGCAGCGCTCCCGGAGTTCGACGCCGATCATGAGGCCCACTTGCCGCACGGCGCGCACGCGAGCCGACCGGCGTCGGGCGAAACGCTCGCTGAAGCGAGAGCCCAGCGCCTCCGCCCGCTCGTCGAGCCGTTCGTCCCGCATGAAGCGGATCGCGGCCAGGGCGGCGGCGCAGGCGAGCGGGTTGCCGCCGAAGGTCGTGCCGTGCCGCCCGGGCGGCGGCTGCAGCCGTTCATGCGCCAGGACCGCTCCCAGCGGCACGCCGCCCGCGATCGCCTTCGCGAGGCAGAGAACGTCCGGCGCGACGCCGTAGCGATCGCAGGCGAACATGCGGCCGGTGCGGCAGAAGCCCGTCTGGATCTCGTCGAACACGAGGACCGCACCGGCCTCGTCGCAGATGCGGCGCGCCGCCGACAGATAGTCCTGACTGGCCGGCCGCACCCCCCCCTCTCCCTGCACCGGTTCGATGATGACCGCCGCCGTGTCCTCGCCCACGGCCGCGCGCAGCTTCTCGACGTGGTTGAAAGGTACGAACGAGAACCCCGGCACGAGGGGCTCGAACGGCTCCCGGTACTGCCTTTTATGCGTCGCGCTCAACGCACCCAGCGTTCGCCCGTGGAAGCCGCGCATCGCGGACACGACCCCCACCCGTCCGGTCGCAAACCGCGCGAACTTGATCGCCGCCTCCACCGCCTCCGCCCCCGAATTGCAGAGGAAGGCGCGCGTGAGCCCCGCCGGCGCGATCGAGACGAGTTCGGCCAGCAACCGCGCCCGGACATCGTTGTAGAAGATCCCGGGACAGGACACGAGCACTCGAGCCTGTTCCGCCAACGCCTCGGCGACGGCCGGGTTGGCGTGGCCGATGCTCGCCACGCCGATGCCGCCCACGCAATCGATGTAGCGGCGACCCTCGTCGTCCCACACGCACGCGCCCTCGCCCCGCACGACCGCGATGTCGCGCTTCGGGAACACCTCGAGCGCGTACTCCCGCTCGGTCTCGCGCACGTTCATCCGATGACCGTGCCCCGTCCGGCCAGCGCCTCCGAGATCGGATGTTCGACGCGCCCGTCCGCGATCACCACGCGCGTCGTGCCGGACTCCACGAGTCGCCTCAGGGCGAGCAGCTTCCGCTTCATGCGCCCGGTGACCTCGCCCTCCCGACGCGCAAGCTCCGCGAGCCCGAGCCGCGCGACGACCGACGCCGGATCGTCAGGGTCCTCGAGGAAACCGGGCGCCTCGATCAACTGGATCACGCAGTCTGCTCGCAGTTGGTTGCCCAGCAGGGTCACGACGTCATCGTTCTCCGAGTTGATCGCCACGTTGTGCTCGTCGATCAGGGGCACGGTCAGCACCGGCGTGAACCCGCCGTCGAGGAGCAACGCCAACAGCTTGCGGTTCACCTCTACCGGTTTCCCGGACAGGTCCCGCTTGATCAGCGTCTTGCCGCCCTCTCTCACCCGGATTCCCCGGTTGCGGCGGCCGCGCACGAGCGCGCCGTCGAGCCCGGTGAGTCCGACCGCATTCACGCCCTGACCCTGCAGCAGTTCCACGATGCGCTTGTTTCGCAGGCCCGCGTAGGCCATGAGCATCACGTCGATCAGGTCACGGTCGGAACGTACGCTCTCGTGTCCGGACACGGACGTGAGGATGCGCTTCTCGACCCCGAGCCTCCGGGCCAGGGAATCGCGCAGCGCGTTCGCGCCGTGCACGATGACGAGCGGACCGGACAGGTCCGCCAGGTCGCGAGCGATCCCGTCCAGATTGATGGATGCTCCACCGCCGATCTTGACGAGAAGCAGCCCGTCGGGTTCGCGTCGCATCGGTCAGAACGTCCCTACGGCGCCGTTGGCCACCGGCGTCCACGCCCCCCGCCCGTCGGAAGCCGGATAGGGCGCCGAGCACAGGATCCGCACGCCGTCCCGCCGGGCGGCATGCATCCGGAAGTAGTCCGGGTCCTCGCTGAATCGGGTCGCGAAGTGGACCCGCCGCGACGCGTCGGCGACGATCAGATTCATCGCCCGCACGTAACGGGTACGCTTTTCGATCGCATCGAGTCCCCGCTCCAGCGCACGACCCATGTCTCCGTCATCGAAGCGCTTGACGAAGTTGAACACCTTCTCCGCGCCGATCCGCCCCCGTTCCTTGATCCGCACTCCGTGCAGCTCTCCGTTGAAGATGAACGCGCGCTCCCCGTCGAAGAACGGCATGTTGTTCTCGACCCGTATCCCTTCGCCGCGATACGCGCTCCTCGCATGGGCGAGCAAGAGCGTCGTGCGTCCGGCCAGCGCCGCGGTGTCCTCCCACACCGGCGAGATGTTGCGGTAGACGCGCCACCCGTCGGCATCGATCCAGGCGCACCCCCACCCGTCGCCCTGATACTCGGGACTCTCTCGGGCGAGTTGCGCGAAGGCGGCGAGGTGCAGCTCCATGTCGAAGGGCTCGTCGCTCCGGACGCAGAGGATGCGGCACACGATGGATTCAGCTCCGCGTGTCGCGGTCAGGCCGGATGCAGCCCGGGGAACTCGAGCCCCCGCGACTCCGGCAACCCGTGCATCACGTTGAACGCCTGCACCGCCTGTCCCGCCGCTCCCTTCATGAGATTGTCGATCGCGCTCAGAACGACGACCCGGTTCGAGAGCGGATCGCGCTCGAACCCCACGTCACAGTAGTTCGCGCCCGCCAGGAGGTTGGGGTCGGGATAGCGGTGGATGCCGCTCCGCTCCTTGACGATGCGTACGAACGGTTCGTCGGCGTACGCGCTCCGATAGATCTTCCACAGCGCCTTCTCATCCAGCTCCCGGTTCAGGAACACGTGACAGGTGGCGAGGACGCCGCGCACCATCTCGACCGCCGTCGCGGAGAAATGCACATCGCCGCCCAGCACCGCCGCGATCTCGGCCGCGTGGCGGTGACCCGTGGGCCGATACGATCGCATGGCGCCGCTGCGCTCCGGATGGTGGCTGCCCTCGCTGGCGCGGTTCCCGGCCTCGCTCGATCCCACCTTCACCTCGATCACGACCGAGTCCGCGACCTCCTCGCGGTACAGCGGGAGGAGCCCGAGGATGGAGGCCGTCGCGTTGCAACCCGCGCACGCGACGAGCTCCGCCTCCGCCAGCGCCTCGCGGTTCACCTCCGCGATCCCGTACACGAACGATCCCAGGAGCTCCGGCCGAGGGTGCGGCCGGCCGTAGAAGCGCTCATAGTCGGCGCCGTCCTCGAGCCGGAAGTCCGCGCCCAGGTCGACGATCCGCCCCGCCAGGGACCGGAACTCGCCGATGCGGCGGGACGATTCCCCGTGCGGGAGGCAGAGAAAGAGCACGTCGCACTCCGACAGCTCTTCGAGCGCGCTGAAGCGCAGTCGCGTGACGCCGCGCAGGTTGGGATGGACCCGGCGCGCGAACCGCCCGGCGAAGCGCTCCGATGTGATCTGCCGCACCTCGACGTCGGGATGACCGAGGAGGAGCCTCAACAGTTCCCCACCGGCGTAGCCCGAGCCGCCCGCGATCGACGCGCGGATCATCGGTCCGCCGCCCGGTCCGGCGAGAGCACGTAGGACACGATCCTCTCCGGAATGTTCACGCCCGTCGCCTCGATGCTGTTCCGGAACTCCATCGTGTAGTTCACCTCGTTGACCAGCAGCTCGCCGCCGCTCTCGAGCAGGTCCACCGCGACCACGCCCCCGCCCATGGCGGCCGCCGCGCGCAGCGACAGCTCTCCAATCTCGCTCGTCACCGGACAGTTCGAGGCCGTTCCGCCGCGTGCCGTATTCGTGATCCAGTGCTCGGACGACCGGTAGATGGCGGCCACGCAGTCGTCGCCGACGACGAACGCGCGGATGTCGCGCCCGCGCTTCTCGACATACTTCTGCACGAAGAAGATCGAGTGATGATAGCTGCCCAGGATCGCCTTGTGTTCGAGGACCGTCTCCGCCGCGTGCCGGTCGTTGATCCTCGACAGAAGGCGGCCCCAGGAGCCGACCGCGGGCTTGAGGACCACGGGATAGCCGAGTTCCTCGATGGCCTTGAGCGCGGACTCCTCGGTGAACGCGACCCTGACCTCAGGCTGCGGCACACCGCATTCCTGGAGCGATGCCGCGGTGAGGATCTTGTCCCCGCAGCGGCGCGACACCTCGTAGCGGTTCACGCAATCGAGACCGGCCCCCTCGAACAGTCGCAAGGCGTGCATGGCCCGCGAGTGGTTGATGCAGCGCTCGAGAACGACGTCGACGTCGGGGACGTTCCGGAAGTCGAACGCGAGCCTGCGGTCGTCCAGAAACACCAGTTCCACGTCGCTGCGCCCGCGCAACTCCGCGATCAGCAGCTTCTCGTCCTTGCGGATGAGCGAATGAAGAAAGCCGACTCTCATTCGCCCCAGTCCTCCTCCGCGTCCGGCGCCTCTCCAAGGGTGATGGGGTCGAGTGCGAGGATCTCGAGTTCGACGCCGCAGTCCTCACATTCGAGCAACTCACCCTCGACGGGGTCGTCGGAAATCGTCGGTTCCGCGCCGCATACAGGACATTCCGGCATGCCGTCCATCCTCCATTGGGGTTCTTTGTAAAGGGTTCTCCGTACAGGAAGAGAACTTGGTACCGTCAGTCTGGCGCCGGGTTCCGGAAAGGAAGCCGCAGCGCCAGAAAGAGCCCGATGGCCACGGGTTCGAGGAGCAGAATGTACCACGGCCAGCCCGGGAAGACGTCCAGTATCGATGTCGTCGGCGGCTTGTCGATGAGATACAGGTAGTTGGACCCGAGTACGCGGTTGATGGGATACACCGCGACGGCGTACACGTTCAGCAGGCCGAACGCCAGCCAGGGATCGCGCGCCTTCGGCCGGTAGTCCTCCACCGTCACCGCCCACAAGCCCGCGATGACGGCGATTCCGTGCGAGGCCATCGTCTCGTAGAAGGCGAAGTGGAGAACGCCGTGGGACGCATCGGGCGTCAGCACGGCCTGAACGGCCCCCGCGACGCCGAAGAAGTACATGAGCCGAAGGGTCCAGAGGTGCCGCGTCCACAGCCCGTACACCGTCAACCAGGCCATCGCCGCGCACAGGTGCAGCGGGAGGTCGTTCTGCAGGGTCCACAGCCCCACCGACGCTTTCCACGTGTGCCTGAGGCCGAGGAGGAGGAGGATCGCCGCGCCCATGGCGAAGCGGAGGCGGCGGCGCCGATCCTCGTCGCCAGCCATGCCTGCCCGGATCAGACAGACTCCGATCGCGACCAGGACCCCCATCGTCGCGAGATGGACCGGACCGAAGAGATCCAGCGGCACCGACTCCGTCCCGAAGAACCCGCCCATGTCAGGCTGTCACGCCGCGCCGGCCGACCGGGTGCGCCACGGGTTCACGCGTCCGCGTCCGCGAGGGAGGAGGTGGGGATCTCCGGACCCTCCACCCGCCGTCCATCCCGCAGCGTCACGTACGCCTCCATGGCGTAGTAGGCCGGCAGGCCCAGGGCGGCGAGCCGGTTCGCGGTATCCCGGTTTCGTTCGACGACGCGCTGCCAGAATTCCCGCGGATCCGGACCGGGGAAGGGAGCCAGATCCTTCTGTGTTTCGTGTCGGAAGATCGCCTGGACCTTGCCGCGCAGTTCGCCTTCGGAGAGCGGCACGAGGACGGTCGCTTCGTCGAGGCTCCACTCCTGCCACGCGCCGCGGTAGAGCCAGAGCCACGGCGGGTCGCCGCGGTAACCGGCGAGCGCCGCATCCACCGTCTCGAGGCACATGCGGTGCGTGCCGTGCGGATCGGACAGGTCTCCGGCGGCGAACACGATCGTCGGCCGCACCTGCTCCAGCAGCTGCGCGACGATCTCCACGTCCTCCGATGTGATCGGGTTCTTCTTCACCGCTCCCGTCTGATAGAACGGCTGGTTCAGAAAGCGGGCGCGGTCGGCGGAGAGCCCCAGCGATTCGATCGCGGCCGTGGCCTCCGTCTCGCGGATGATCCGCTTGAGTTGTTGAACCACGCCGGGATCGATGTCCCCCGGCTCCTTGCGGGCGAGCCGGTCTTCGAGAGACCGCAGCACCCCCTCGAGGCTCGCGGCGTCGCCAAGGTCGATGACGCCGGCCGCGCGCCGCAGGAAGTCCAGGTACCGGCGCACCTCGTGGTCGAAGACGGCGATGTTCCCGGACGTCTGATACGCCACGGTGACGTGGTTGCCGTTCTCGACGAGCTTGCGCAGCAGTCCGCCCATCGAGATCACATCGTCGTCCGGGTGAGGCGAGAAGACGACGATGTTCTGGCCGCGCGGCAGCCGGCTCTTCCCCCGGATCTTGGAGATGAGCGCGTTGAAGACCTGTCCGTTGAGCGGCTCGGCCGAACCGTGCCGGGACGTGAGCGGCGCGAGGTGGTTCGCGCGATAGTCGTCGGTCGCGAGGTGCAGGATCGACTTGTCGATGCGTTCGCTCAGCCAGATGACGGCCGCGGTCTCGCGCTCCGCCGTCCACTCCACATCGCCCACGAGCCACGGCGTGCGAACGCGCGTGAGGTCGGAAGCGGCGGCCGGATCGAGATAGACCGTCGCGGCGGCGTGTTGCTGAAGAAAGGTCGCGGCGACGTCCGCGTGGACCTCCCCCTCGACGGCTCGACGCACGATCCCCGCCTTGTGTTCGCCGGTCGCGAGCAGGACGACTTCCCGCGCTTCGAGGATCGTCGCCACGCCCATCGTGATCGCCTGCGGCGGCACGTTCTCCTCGCCGAAGAAATCGGACGCCGCATCGCTCCGGGTGACGGTGTCCAGGTAGAGCCGCCGGGTGCGCGAGTCGCGCTCGGACCCCGGCTCGTTGAAGCCGATGTGACCGCTGCGCCCGATTCCGAGAATCTGGAAGTCGATCCCGCCGGCCCGCCGGATTCGGCGCTCGTACTCGACGCAGTGCGCCTCGACCTCCGCTTCCGGCACATCGCCGCGAGGGATGTGGCATTGCTCCGGAGCGATGTTCACATGGTCGAACAGGTGCTCCCGCATGTAGCGGTGATAGCTGTGCAGGCTGCCGGGCCGCATCGGGAAGTACTCATCGAGGTTGAAGGCGATCGCGTTTGAGAAGTCGAGTCCTTCGTCCCGATGCAGGCGGATGAGTTCCCGATAGACGCCGACGGGCGTGGCGCCGGTTGCGAGGCCGAGAACGGCGGCGCGCCCGTTCTTCGCCCTCTCCCGCAGGAGCGCCGCGATCCGGCCCGCGACTTCGGCGGCGATGCTGTCGTGGTCCGGCATGACCCGGACCGGCACACGTTCCCTCCGCGCGTGTGCGGCGACGCTCATCCGATCCTCCGCTGGCCGTGGCGCCCCCACGCGATGCTAGGGGACCTTCGGCTCCGGAAGCAGGACAAACCGGGCGTACTGGTCGGTGCGGAGGTAACGGACGGCGGCCTGTTGCACCTGCTCCGCAGTCCAGCTTTCGATCCGCTCGTAGCTCGGGATCCCGTTCAGGTCCCGGCCGGCCCGTTCGAACGAGGCCAGTTGCGACAGCCAGTACCGGTTCTCCTGCAGGCTCGTCTCCTTCCCGCGGCGCTGCGTCTCACGGACCTTGTCGACGGTCTCCGCGTCCGGTCCCTCCGCCTTCAGGCGTTCGATCTCCTCGAACACGACGGCCGACAACTCTTCCGCCCGTTCCGGGTCCGAGCCGAAGGAGATGCTGAAGCGGTACTCCTCGTCGGGCCGATAGCTCAGCGACCCGCTGACGCCGACGCCGTAGGTGCCGCCGAGGTCTTCGCGCAGCACCTCCCGGAGGCGGATGTCCAGGACGTCCGCCATGGCCGAGATCGCGTTCGACTCCTCCAGCGAGTAGTCCGCTTCGCCCGCGAAGATGATCTGAGTGCGGCTCTGCGGCTCCAGGCCCTTGTAGACGGTCGTTTCGATCGTCCCCGCGGGCGGATCAATCCCGATATCCCGCCAGCTCTCGACACGCCCGAGATTCGGAAGTGCTCCGAGATACCGCTCCACGAGCGGCCGGATCGTCGCGAGATCGAAGGCCCCCGCGAAGTAGAAGGTGAAGTCGCTCGCGTCGGCGAAACGGTCGAGATAGAAGTCGTACGCGGCGTCGAGGTCGGCCAGCTCCAGGTACTCCGCAAACTGTGAAAACCTGAGCACCCTCGGGTGCCCCTGCGACATCGTGGCCGAGATCGTGTCGGAGAACACGAAACCGGGATTCGCGCCCGCATTGGCAAGGAACGCCGTCTGCTGGGCCTTCAGCGCCTCGAACATCGTCTCGTCCCTGCGCGGGGCGGAGAAGTACAGGTAGATGAGTTGGAACGCGGTCTCCAGGTCCTGCGGAGACGCGGATCCACCGACCCCCTCCGAGAGCGAACCCACCGAAGCGGTGACGCGCACCGCCTTGCCGGCCAGCTTCTTCGTCAACGCCGTCTGGTCGAACTCGCCGACGCCGGACTGGCTCACGACGCCGAGGGCGAACGACACCCTTCGATACAGGTCGTCAGATATGATCGACGTGCCGCCGGGACTCGTCGCGGAGAAGAGGATCTCGTCGTCCTTGAAGTCCGTGGGCTTGAGGACGACCCGGACGCCGTTCTCGAGCGTCCATTTTGTGACCCCCACCTCGTCGAGGACCTCCTCGCTCGCGACGGGCATGCCAGCGGGAGCGACGGGAAGGAGCGGGGCATCGGCCGCCTCGTCCTCGTAGGCCTCGATCTCTCGCCCGCCCACCGCGGCGAACACGCTCAGGAGGTCGTCTTCCGTCGGGGGTTCCAGGCCTTCCTTCACGGGTGCGCTGGCGAGGACGACGCGCCCCTGTTCGGCCAGCCACGCCTGGGCGACGCCGTTCGTCTCCTCCAGCGTGATCCCGGGCAGGAAGGCGTCCACCAACTCCATCTGCGTCTCGATACTCGGGTAGGAGTTCCCCTGGAGGAACACCTGTATGTAGCGGTTCGCGAGCGCGCCGGATTCCTGGTTCTCCCGCTCGGCCAGACGGCGTTCGTACCTCCGGCGGGTGTTCGTCTTTTCGCGATCCAGTTCGCTGTCGGTGAACCCGTTCTGAACGACGCGCTCGGCCTCGGTGAGGAGCGCTTCGAGCCCGCGCTCGATCCCGCCCTCGGCGACGACCGCGACGAGCTGGTAGGCATCCACGCCGCGCGCGAACTGCCCCTGACCCGAAAAACCGACCATGAACGGCGGGTCGGCCTGGAGCCGGAGCTCGTTCAGCCGCGCGTTCAGCATGCCGGAGTAGAGCCCTTCGACCAGCCCGCGGCGGAAGTCGCCGATCGTGCCGCGCGGGGCGGGCGGCTGCTTGTACAGCACGCCGACCTGACTGCCCGGTGCTTCGGGGTCGGTCGCGATCGTGACGAGCGGCGGATGGTCGATCGGGACTTCGACCGCGATCCGGGGACGCGGCTCCACGGGCCCGGTCAACCCTGCAAACCGCTCGCGAATCGTCGCTTCCATTTCGGCGCCGTCGAAATCGCCGACGGCGACGATCGCCATCAGGTCCGGCCGGTACCAGTCTTCGTAGAAGCTGCGCAGCCGCTCGGCGGGGGCCGTCTCGAGGAGCTCCGGCTTCCCGATCGGGAGCCGTTCCGCGTACAGCGACCCCTGGAAGAGGACCGGGAACTGCTGGTCCTGTATCCGCGCTCCGGCTCCTCGCCGGCCGCGCCATTCCTCGATCACGACCCCGCGCTCCTTGTCGACCTCCTCCGGGTCGAAGACCACGCCCTGCGCCCAATCCTCGAGGATCTGGAACGCCGTCGCGAGCGTCTCCGGGTCGTCCATCGGCACCTGGAGCATGTAGACCGTCTCGTCGAAGCTCGTGTACGCGTTGATGTCGGGGCCGAACTGCATCCCGATCGACTCGAGGTAGTCGACGAGCGCCTGCTTCTCGAAGTTCTCCGTGCCGTTGAACGCCATGTGCTCGACGAAGTGCGCGAACCCGAGCTGGTCGTCGTCCTCGAGGATGGAGCCCGCGTTCACGACGAGGCGCAGTTCCGCCCGGTTCTCCGGCTGATCGTTCTCGTGCACGAAGTAGCGCAGGCCGTTGTCGAGCGTCCCGGTGATGACGGCCGGATCCGGCGGAATCGCATCCGTCGGGGCCGGGGTCTGCCCCGCCGCTCCGCGAGCGGAGAGGGACGAGAGGAGGATCACGGCGATCGAAACGAAAGCGAAACCGGACAAGCGGGACGTCTTCATCTATGACTCTCGGCAGAGGGAGCGGCCTTCAGCGTGGAAGCCACCAAGATAGCCGACCTTCCCTGGGTGCGCATACGCGAGGGAAGGCCATGCGGGTCTGGCCGGATTCCAGCGCCGGATGCGACACTGGTGGACGGTGGTGAATCGCTCGCTTCGGATCGAATACAGGGAAAGGGAGGAACGAGTCGTGCTCAACCTCAGTTCGACATGAGATGGCGCAGCGTCTTCACGCTGGCGAAAGTCGTCGGCTGTATCCTTGCCACCGTCGCCGTCATCGCGGCGCTCGCCTGGTCGCAGGCCCAGCCTTCCACGTCGACCGTGGTTGACGAGACGGGCGGCGTCGGCGCGGAGTCTTCCGCGCCTTCGGACGGAACCGCCTGGGCCCCGGACGACTGGACGATCTTCGAGGAGAGAGTGCGGTTCGCCGCGGAGCGCGGGCTCGCGGAGATGGACTTGGGCGACGCCATCGTTCAGCTTGCCGAAACCTTCGTCGGGACGACGTACGAACCCGGCACGCTCGAAGTCCCCGGACCCGAGCGCCTCGTGATCAACTTCCGCGAACTCGACTGCGTGACCCTCGTCGAAACCGTCCTCGCGCTGACGCGGTTCGTCCGCGAGCAGGGTGTCGAGGCCCTTTCGGATCCCCCCGTCGCGCAGGCCGGTTACGAGGCCCACCTGACGGCGCTCCGATACCGCGGGGGCCGGCTCGACGGGTACCCGAGCCGCCTGCACTACTTCTCGGAGTGGCTCGCGGACAACGAAGCCCGCGGGATCGTGCGCATCGCGACCGGTGAACTGGATCCCGCCATCGATCCGGAGCCCGTGAACTTCATGTCCCGGCACCCCGAAGCGTATCGGCAACTCTCCGAGCCCGGCGTGCTCCGGGCCATCGCGGCCACCGAGGCGCGGCTCGACGAGGGGCCCGGCCGCGAATACGTGCCGCAGGATCGGATCGCGCAGGTGGCGGACCGGATCCGCAACGGCGACGTGATCGCGGCCACTTCGACCGTCGAAGGGCTGGACGTCGCCCACACCGGATTCGCCGTGTGGCGCGACGGGGCGCTTCACCTCCTCCACGCCCCCCTCGTCGGAAGGTCCGTGGAGATTTCGGAGCGGCCGCTGGCGGAGCGGATCCTCTCCATCGACTCGCAGGACGGCATCATGGTCGCACGCCCCGTCGAGCCGCCGCGCTAGTTGATCGTGTAGGTCATGCCGGCCTTGATCCGCCGTCCCTTGGGATCGTGCGTGAGACCGTCGTACGACCCCTCCTGATTCACGAGGGGGGGCGCCGAATCGAACAGGTTGAAGCCCGTCACGAAGGCGTCGATGTTGTCCGTCAGCCTCATCATCAGCGTAGCATCGAAGGTGCCGAAGGCGTCGATGACGCGGTGCGCGTACGCCGGGTCGCCTGCGTTGAGGTCGTCCTCGTAGGAGGAGATGTAGTTGACGTTGCCGATGGCCGAGTAGCGCGCGCCGTGGTATCCGGCCGATACCGACCACTTCCACCGGGGCAGCGGCCAGGCGAGCGGGTTGAAGCGGTTGAGCTTCCCGGCTCCCTCCGTCCCGCTCACCAGCTCCACATTGTTGTACTGGAGCGCCTTGATGTCGTAGGTGCGCGTGTACGTACCGTCGATTCCGAGCGAGAGCTCGCCGTTACCGAGCGGGCGGCGCGTGGACAGACTCCAGTCGAAGCCCGAGGTCTGCATGCCGGGCCAGTTGACCAGGTCGATCCGGATGCGCTCGATGAGGGCCGAGTCGCAGGTCCCCGTGTTCCACCCGTCCGGGCACTTCACGAACTCCTGCACGGCGGCGCGGCTCGCCCCGCCCTCGTGATAGAGGCGCGTGATGCTCGAATGGGGAATCACGTTGATCACGTCCCTGAAGTCGTACGTCCAGTAATCGAACGTCGCCTGCAGGCGGCTCGGGAAGTGGAAGAAGATGAGCCCCACGTTGCCGGTCGTTGCCCGTTCCGGCTCGAGGTCGGGGTTTCCGAAGGTGTCCACCGCCTTGTAGACGTCGACTTCCTGCACGTACTCGAGCGCCGTGATCTGGTCCGTGTTCACGTCATCCACCGACGGGACGCGGAAAGTGGACTGAAGCGACCCGCGCAGGGACAGCTGGTGATCGCCCGATTCGGACAGCCTCAGCCGAAGGGACATCTTCGGGTCGAAGCTGCTCGCGACATCGTGGAACTCGTAATTGGCCGCCACCTGTACATCGAGACGGTCCCCCAAACTGATCGGGATCTCGCCGTAGAAGCGGTGCAGCGTCTGCCCGTCTTCATACGGGAAATACCCCGTCGTGAAGGTGAACGGCCCCGCCTGCTCGAGGCAGGTCCGATCCCCCGGCACCTGGCAGGGGTTGATCGCCTGGTTGCCCGGGTCGTTGGGGGTCCCCGTCACGTCGAAGCGGCGGAACTGATAGCCGAGGGCGTAACCGAGCGCCTCCGTGAACTGGCCCGTGAAGGTGGCCTCCGCCACGAACAGGTCGGCGGTGTTGAAGAGATCGACCTCCTCGTTGATCCAGTCGATGAGCTCTGCGGAGTTCGCCCCGCCGGCCACGTAACCCGGGTTGTCGGCGCCGGTGTAGCGCGTCCCGGGCTGCTCGGCGCGCTGGATCGCGTTGCTGAACGGGTTGTAGAACATGCAGTCGCCCTGCCCGGCCACGGCGCCGCCCGTCGGGCCGAGCGACATGCCGGAGGGCGATGTCGGATCCACAACCACGTCGACGCCGCAGTTCGGGCCCCCGAAACCGCGGAAGGCGAGGTGTTTCCGGTAGGCGTACTCGGCCGGCTGGTTCACGTTGCCCGTCGCCCGCGAATAGCTGACCGAGAGGTCCAGGTGGCCCCCGGTCGCCTCGAAGTACCGGTCCAGCGAGGCCGCGATCCTCTGGGTGCGCGACGACCGGTGCAGCGTGCGTCCGGGGCCGCTGTTCCCCACCAGCCGCCCGTAGAAATACCAGTCGTCCTCCAGGCAGTCGGCGGCGGAAGCGAACCCGGCGTGGGCCGCGTTGGCGGCGCAGAACGCCTGGCGCCCCGGGTTCGCGGACGGCACGATCTGGTTCCCGTCGTACAGTGAGATCGGCGGGAACGAGGGCGTCGTGCGCCAGTCGGGGATCGTGGCCTCGGACCACAGGCCCTCGAGATGGAGCGTCGTGCCCGTGCCCAGTTCGGTGTTGAGCTCGCCGAAGGCCCGTATGTGGTTCTGCTTGTCGATCAGGTTGTCGTACGGCTGGTAGCGGAACCGGCAGGTGACGCCTTCGTTCACGCCACCGAAGTTCTCGCACTCCGGATCCACGAACAGGTTCGGGTTGGCGCCGAACTGCGAATCGATGAGCGTGCTCACGAACTGCGCGGGGGTCTCGTTCCCGGTCAGCGTGGGCATCAGGAACGCGCCGGGGTTCCCGTAATAGGACCAGCCGCCCCCGCCGGGTCCCGGATAGGGCCGCAGACCCCAATCACGCTCCTGCGGCCTGAGTTCCCGCCGCGCCGCCCATTCGGCGGAGAGGACCACGTTCGTCGACCCCATGCGTCCGCCCCATATCGCGGCCGCGTTCGAGTCCCCCGCCCCGCTGAAGTAGTCGTGCGCCGCGGTGACCTCGAAGCCCTCGAAATCCCGTCGCGTGACGAAGTTCGCCACGCCGGCCACCGCGTCGGAGCCGTAGATTGCGGAGGCTCCCTCCTTCAGCACTTCGATCCGGTCCAGCGCGATGGACGGAAAGGCGTTCACGTCCACGAACCGACCGCCGGGAAGCCGCGACGGCGTGTACACCTGACGACGTCCGTTGAGCAGCACCAGCGTGCGCGAAGCCCCGAGACCCCTGAGGTTGACGCTCGCCACGCTCTCGGGGATCAGCGCACCGCTGCGGTTGTACCAGCTGTTCCGTTCCCCGAGGGACCCGTGGTTGGCCCCGAGCCGCTTGAAGAAGTCCACGACCAGCGGCGATCCCTCCTCCTGCATCTCCTCGCGGCTCGACACGTCCACCGCATACGGAAGATTGATCGGCGGTGCCTCGAAGTGTGTGCCCGTCACCACCGCCGTCAGTTCCGCGAGCGTCACGGTTCGCAGGGAGACGAGTTCCACGTCGACGACGGTTCGTGCGCCGGCAGTCACCGCGACGCCCGCCCGTGTCTCGAGCGAGAAGCCGGGGTAGACGAACCGCAGCGAATAGCTCCCCGCCGGGAGCCCCGTAAGGGCGTAGACGCCCTCCGCGGAGGTAAGGGCAGTACGCGATTCGCCCCCGAGCGCCGGTCCGGTGGCCGTCACGCTCACCGTGGGCAGGGCGAGGCCGTCCTCGTCGGTGACCGTCCCGCCGATTGCTCCGTCCTGCGCGAGGGCGGCCGCCGGCCACACAAGCGCAAGAGCGGTAGCGAGTCTGACTCTGAGCATGCTCGTTCTCTCGATCTTCATGGTCATCGCATCTCCGGGAAACCGTCCGGGGGACGGCGGTGTCGTGTCGCCTGTTCGTATCCGTACGCGAGCCGGAAGAGAAGCCCTTCGTCGTACGGCCGGGCAAGAATCTGCAGTCCCGCCGGAAGCTTGCCGTAAGTGTACCCCATCGGGACCGTGATCGCGGGCATCCCGGTGGCCGGAGCCACGCGTTGGCTGTTGTCGCCGCAGTATTCCTCGTCCCCTCGGTCAATATGGGCGGGCACGCAGAGCCACGACAGGTAGAGGATCGCGTCCAAGCGTTCCTCATCCATCGCTTCCACGAGGCTCGCCAGGTAGGCCTGACGGCCCTCGTTCTCCGCGTAGTCCGGGCACGGTTCGTCCCATTCGGACGGATGTACGTCGAGCGGGGCTCCCTCGTTCCGCCGCAACGACGACTGCGCGTAGTCGGAGTATCGTCCGTCCTCCAGCACCTCCAGGACGTCGGTCATCGGCGCCGCCGGCCCCAGCGACCGCAGATAGACCCACATGTCGTAGCGGAAGCGGCGGCAGAACATCCCCTCCCGCCCCAGTTCCGCCGCGTCGTCGAAATCGAAGGGGTCCACGATCTCGGCCCCGAGTGCCGCCAGATCGTCGATGGCCGCTTCGAAGAGCGCGAGAATCTCCCCATCGGTCTCCTCCGGATCCGCCAGCGCGCGCAGGACCCCGATCCTCGCGCCCCGCGCCCCGTCGGCGTCCAGGAAGGCCGTGTAGTCCTCTTCCGCGCGGCCGCGTCCCGCTTCCGTGTAGGGATCCGCGGGATCGTAGCCGGCCACGACATTGAACACGCGCGCGACATCCTCCACGGTCCGGCCCATCGGACCCGCGATATCGCGGTCGAAGGAGAGGGGGATGACGCCATCGCGGCTCGTGAGGCCGATCGTCGAACGGATCCCGACCAGAGCGAGGTGGGAACTGGGTCCGCGGATCGAGTTGCCCGTGTCGCTGCCCAGCCCGATGATGCCGAACGAGGCGGCGACCCCCGAGGCCGTTCCCCCGCTGGATCCGGCCGGGACGCGGTCGAGCGCGTAGGCGTTGCGCGTCGTGTCGAAAGAGGAACTGACGGACTGACGCGGACTGAACGCCCATTCCGCCATGTTGGTCTTGGCAATCACGATCGCGTCCGCCTCGCGGATCTTCCGCACCATGAAGGCGTCGTCGGGCGGAACGTTTTCCACGAGCGCGATGGACCCTCCGGTCGTGACCATGTCGTGCGTGTCGAAGTTGTCCTTGACGAGCATGGGGACGCAGAAGAGCGGTCCCATCGTCTCGCCGGCGGCCTGCGCCGCGTCGAGCCGATCCGCCCGTTCGAGAGCCCGGGGGTTGAGCACGGTGATCGCGTTGATCGCGTCTTCGTGGGCCGCGATCCGGGCGAGGTGCTGCTCCACGACCGCGCGGCAGGTCGTCGTCCCGTCGCGGATCGCCGCCTGCACGTCGCCGATCGTCGCCTCCACAACCCCGAAGCCCGCGTCGCCGTCGGCGCCGGATTCGGGAGTGCACGCAACCCACCCCATCGCGAGCGCAGCGGACAATAAGGCCGGGGTCGAGCGGTGCTTCCGCCGGACGCCGTTGACGGTCCGCAGACGCCAAGGTGTCCCGGGTGCGTTGCTCCTCGGTCGCATACAACTAAACTTGCCAAATCGTACCGATATGCCAAGCGCCGGAACCGCGAGGTGTCGCCGATGAAGCGGAGAATCGAGACCGCCCTCTTCACCCGTCGAGATTTTGTGCGCGCCGCCGGCGCGGGATCCGCCGCGGCCTGGCTCGCCGCCTGCGGCCCCGCGGGAGACGCGGGGTCATCGGCGGACGCCGAAGCCGCCATCGCCTCCCGCGGGGAGCGGCCGCCCCGGTGGGCGAAGGATCCATCGCCCTTCATCCAGCGCACCCTGAATCTGGAAACGCGGCTCGAACTCGTCGACGGGTTCATCACGCCGAACGAGCTGTTCTTCGTCCGAAACCACTCGCCAACGCCGGCGATCGATCCGGAGGGCTACTCGCTTCGGGTCGAGGGCGACGGCGCCGAGACCGAGCTGCGGCTCGACCTGTCCACCCTGGAGTCGCTGCCGCAGCATACCATTACCGCCTACCTGGAGTGCGCCGGCAACTGGCGAGGTCTTTATCCCGAACTCACGGGCACCCGGGCGAGCGGCGGCCAGTGGACGACCGGAGCCGTGGGGTGCGCGGAGTGGTCGGGGCCGTCGCTCGCCACGGTGCTCGACCTGGCCGGCGTGCGGCCGGAAACGGTCGATGTGAATCTCGTGGGGCTGGACGGCTCCGGATTCGAGCGCGCCATGCCGCTCGCGAAGGCGCGGGATCCCGATACCATCATCGCGCTGCGAATGAACGGCGAGCCGCTTCCCGCGGATCACGGATTCCCGGCGCGGTCCGTCGTTCCCGGATGGTCGGGGTCCAGCAGCATCAAGTGGCTGGGGTCCATACAGCTCTCCACCGAGCGGGTGTGGAACTCGAACAACACGTCGTCCTACGTCCTCATCGGCGACGAGTGGCCGGCGGAGGAGTATGCGCCCGCTCAGGGAGCGGTGATCACGGAACTCGTCGTGAAGAGTGCGCTGGCCCTTCCGAGGCCCGCGCAACTGGCGCCGGGGTCCCACGTCCTCCACGGGTTCGCGCACGCGCCGGCGGGACCGGTATCCGCCGTCGAATGGAGTCCGGATGGCGGAACGACGTGGATGGAGGCCGAGATCGTGGATCCGATTCTGCCCCTCGCGTGGCAACGCTTCGAGTTCCAGTGGGACGCGACCCCGGGGGCGCACACGCTGGCCACCCGCGCCACGGACGCGGCAGGGAATACGCAGCCGGACGAGCCTCTGATGAACGAAAAGGGCTACCTGCTGAACGTCCCGCTCCCGCACCCCGTGCAGGTGGAGTGAAGCGACCCCGGACGACGCGCTGACGGAGGCCGAATCGCCGTGCTGTACCGGTTGCTCGCAGACCTCGTCCTCGTCGTCCACCTGCTCTTCATCGCGTTCGTCGTCGCCGGCGGGTTCGCGGCGATCCGCTGGCCGAGGCTCGCGTGGGCGCACGTCCCCTGTTTCGTGTGGGGGGCGCTGATCGAGTTCGCCGGCTGGATCTGCCCGCTCACGCCGCTGGAGGTGAGGCTCCGGATCGCGAGCGGTCAGGCCGGTTACTCCGGCGGCTTCATCGAACGTTACCTGCTACCGGTCATCTATCCCGGCGCGCTCAACCGGGAGATCCAGATCTGGCTCGGGCTGTCCGTGCTGGCGCTCAACGGCGTGGCGTACGCCTGGCTCCTGCGCCGACTGCGCCGCGCCCGAGCCGTTCGCTGAGCCGCCGCCCCCGAGCCGTTCGCTGAGCCGCCGCCCCCGCTCGCGAGCCGGGGCGAGGGGGACGGTCAGTCGATGACGACGTTCCGGGTGAGCTGTCCGTTGCTCTCCCAGTAGGTCCGCTTGTTGACGAGCATCGGGTCGTCCGCCGCCGGCTGGACGTTGCCGTCCGCGTCGATCGCCCTCGAGACGATCGCGTGCCGACCCGGCGCGGCGTCCCAGTCCATGCGCCAGAACGTCCACGTGTACGGGTCACCCTGGCCTTCGCCCAGCGTCGCCGCCTGCCACGGGCCCTCGTCCACGCGGACCTCGACGCCGGCGATGTCCGCGCCCCACGCCGCCCCGTGGATCGCGTAGACGTCGCCGTTCCGTGTGACCTTCGCGGGGACGGAGTTGATGTTCACGCGCCCCACAGAGGTCTCCGTCCACACCGTCTCGCCGTCGCGCTCCTCCGCCCGCAGGGTGACGTAGTCGCGGGCCATGAACTTGCCCATGAAGCGGCGGTCCCGGAGTTCGATCCGCGTGAGCCATTTCACGTTCGCGATGCCGTACCAGCCGGGGGCGATGACCCGCAGCGGGAACCCGTGCGCAGTCGGCAGCGGCTCGCCGTTCACCTCGTAGGCGAGGATGATATCGGGATTCATCGCGTCCTCGAGGGAAAGGCTGCGGGCGAAGTTCTGCGTCACCGTGTTGCCCCGGATCTCCTCCTCGCCCTCGTCCGCCCCGAAAAAGACGACCTCGATTCCGTCCTCCTGAACGCCCGCTTCCGTGAGCACGTCGGCCAGCCGGGCCCCTGCCCAGCGCGCGTTGTGGACGCCGCCGATGAACGAGGGACGGCCGCGGTTCCCGGAGCACTCCAGCGTGAACACGACCTCCTGGCGGGGCCGTGCCTTCATCTCGGCGAGGCTGAACGTCCGCGGCCGGTCGACGAGTCCGCCGATCTCGAGATTCCAGTCGCTCTCCGCGATGACCGGCAACCCGTAGTGCCCCACGCGGAACATCTGACTGACCGGCGTGATCCAGGAATCCAGCTCCTCCCAGTTCAGGATGTTCATCCGCTCCGTCAACCCGGGATGGGGCCGCTGAACCCACGGGATCACCGCTTCCTGATCGAACCCGGCGAGCCAGCCGCGGAAGATGTCCGTCGGCAGGACCGCGAGACCGGCGGCCGCCGCGCCGCCCTGGATCAGCACCTGTCGTCGTGGAATCGGATTTCGCTGGCTCATCATGTCAGACCTCGCCTTCGGGGATCGGATGTTGCAAGCTCGGGTCGGATCACGCGTCGGAGCAAGACGTCGGCCGCAACGGCGCCTCTCAGCGAGCGGGTCTCCACGCGGACTCCTCCGAGGCATCCGCGGGCCCGATCCTGCCCTCCGCCGTCGCGAGGAGCTCATCCGGCGAATGAAGGCGTCCCCGCGCGAAGACGAACCAGACGTCGCGGGCGGCCCGGACATCCTCCAGCGGGTTCCCCCGCACGATCACGAGGTCCGCGATCTTCCCTTCCTCGATGCTGCCGAGTTCGTCATCGAGGCCCATCGCGCGCGCCGAATTGAGGGTCGCGATCCGGAACACGTCCGCGGGCGGGACGCCGGCACGCGCGAACGCGAGGAGTTCGCGGTGTACGGCGAACGGCGACCAGTACCGCCCCCAGCTCGGGAGGTCCGTGCCGAGCGTGATGAGGTCGCGTCCACCGCTGTCGTAGAACGCCTTCAGCGTCCGGCGCTTGATCGGCGACATCTTCGCGAACGACTCGTTCACGGGGCGGGGTGGCCGGGCTTCGACGGTCTCCCGCATGTACGGCGTCAGGAAGCGAAGTTCGTCCGTCCAGTACTCCGTCATCTCCGGGTCGTGCGGACCCCAGTACCCGTAGATGGAGAGCGTGGCGTCGAAGTACACGCCGCGGTCCACGTAGAGGTCGATGATGTCGCGGAGCGCGTCCCCCTCGAAATCGTCGAACTCCTGCAGCGAAGCGTAGGCCGAGCGGTCGGCCGGCATCATGTCGCCCCCGAGGAAGTGCTCGACACGGTCGATGCCCATGAGGATCGCGTCGCGGGGGTTCACCGTGTTCCCGAACCCGGAATCGAGGTGGGCGGTGACGGTGAGTCCGTGCTCGTGCGCCTGTTCGATGAGCACGGAGAGCTGCTCCGGCCCGGCCCCCTTCGCCTTGAAGCCGGCCGTGCCCTGCGCCGCCCAGTGGTCCACCTCGCGGCGGATCGAATCGGGCGTCATGGCGTCGTCGTCCCAGCCCCGCCGCCACGATCCGAAGTACGGGCCCGAGTTGAGGAGCCGGGGACCCCTGCGCTCGCCGCGCTCGATCGCGAGCCGCAGCTCCCGCATGCGGACCGGATCCAGCTCGCCGGCCGGGAAGGTCGTCGTCACGCCGTTGGCGAGGAAGAGTTCGGGATAGGCGGCCGTCTCATCGACCCGGCCATCGCCGAACAGGTCCACCGCGTAGTGAGCGTGCAGGTCGAAGAACCCCGGAAGGATCGTCGCTTCCCGGTCGAGGTCGATCGTAATCGTGACGGTGGCGTCATCCGCCGGAGGGCCGATGGAGACGATCCGCCCGTCGCGAATCGTGATGCCCTCGTTCTCGACGAGCGTGCCGGTGTGCACGTCCAGCCAGTGACCCCCCGTGACCACGTAGGTCGCGTTCTCATCGACGAGATCGACGAGGTCCATCACGACCGCCTCGCATCCGGCAAGGGTCAGGACCAGGCCGCCGAGTCCCATGGCGAGGAACGACCTTCTCCGCTGCATCCGTTGTCTCCGAACCATCGATGACACCTCGCGGCACACGTGTCGGCCTCCGGTTCACCCGAAACGCGGACGGCCGGAACATTCAACATAGATGCGCGCGCGTCCCTCCACGACGGACTCGATCCTGTTACTGTGAGCCGTCAGCACGCAGCTGCCATCCGAACGGGATCGGAGTTCACCCTGCACGAACCGAGCGCGGCGCTCGCCAATCCTCCCAGCGGCCTCTCGGGACGCACGTCGATGCGCCCGGCGGCGGTCGTGGCGCTCATCGTCGTCTCGCACACGACGATCGATGCGTACACCGCGTTCCTGCCGCCGCTGCTGCCGCGGATCATGGACAACCTCGGCCTCTCGATCACGCTGGCCGCGACGCTGTCGACCGTACTCTCCATCTCGACTGCGCTCCCGCAGCCGGCCTTCGGCTACCTCGCGGACCGCTTCGGGAGGCGCGCCTTCCTCGCCGCGGGGCCGATCGTGGGGGGCGTGTTCATCTCGCTGCTGGGGATGGCGCCCAGCTACTTCGTCCTCCTCCTCCTGCTCACGGTGGGAGGACTGGGGTCGGCCGCCTTTCACCCGCCGGGGGCTTCGCTCGTCGCGCGCGCCGGAGACGGTCGTGGAAGCGGCGTACGCATGTCCATCTTCTCCTTCGGGGGGGCCGCGGGCTTCGCGCTGGGCCCGATCAGCGCGGTCGCCATCGTGGGACTGTTCGGGCTCTCCGGCCTGTGGATCGCGATGATCCCGGGGGTCGTGCTCGGGGTCGCCCTCTGGTTCGTCGCGAAGGGTCGGACCCGGGTGGGGCCGGGGACCCCCCCGCCTCCCCCGCTGGAGGTGCTCCGCAAGCTCAGGGGGCCGCTCGGTCTCGTGTTCGGGATCTCGGTCGTCGGGTCCTTCGCGCAGAAGGCGATCCTCACCTTCATCCCGATCATCGCCCACCGCGCGGGCGAGAGCGAGACGGCGGGCGCCATCGTGCTCAGCGTCTATCTCGGCGCCCAGGGCCTGGGGACGCTCGCCTCCGGCTTCCTCACCGACCGGTTCAACCGGCAGCACCTCCTGGCCGCGATCAGCGTACTCGCCGTGCCCACGCACATCCTCGCACTCACGCTGGCGCCGGCGAGCCCCGCGGCGATCGTGATGGCGGTGTGCGCGGGCTTCCTGAACATGGCGCTGCTGCCTCCGATCGTCGTCGTGGCGCAGGAGATCCTCCCCTCGGGGACGGCGGTGAGTTCGGGCATCGTCATGGGGCTCGCGTGGGCCGTGGGGACGCTGGCGATTCCCGTCGTGGGCGGGTTCGCGGACGCGTTCGGGCCCGTCGCCGCGACCGCGTGGTCGATGCCGCTCCTGCTGCTCGGGGCGCTCTTCGCGATGCAGCCCTCGCTGCGCCCTTACCGCAGAGCCCAGTGATGAACCGATCGAACCCATCCGTCGTGGTGTTGGCCGGCGCCTTCCTCGCTGCCTGCGGGGGGTCGCCGCCGGCCGACCCGGCCGACCTGATCCTCGTGGACGGACGCGTCATCACGCTCGACGCGGAGAGCCGCGTCGCCGAAGCCGTTGCGGTGCGAGGCGAACATGTCGTGGCGGTCGGTTCGACGGCGGCGGTCGAGGCGCTCGCGGGCCCGGAGACCCGCCGGATCGACCTCGCGGGACGCGCGGTGACGCCCGGCCTCATGGACGCGCACGTCCACTTCGCGAATGGCGGTGCAAACCGCCTGTACCGCCTCGACCTCAGCTACCCGAACGTCGAGAACATCGCGGACGTGCAGGGCATGGTCGCGGAGCAGGCCGGGCGGCTGTCCGAGGGCGAGTGGGTGCGCGGCGGCGGCTGGGACGAGGGGAAGCTCGAGGAGTTGCGTTACATCTACGCCTCCGACCTCGACGCGGTCGCGGCGGGGCAGCCCGTGTGGCTGGCGCATACGATGGGCCACTACGGCGTGGCCAACTCCCTCGCCCTCGACATGGCGGGCATCACGGCGGACACGCCCGATCCGCCCGGCGGCACGATCGACCGCGATGCCGCCGGCGAGCCGACGGGTGTTCTCAAGGAGTCCGCGATGGGTCTCGTGACCCGCCTCATCCCGCCGCCCGGGCCCGGCGCGCGGCGCGAGGGGATTCGCGCGCTCGCCGACGCCTTCAACGCCGAGTGCATGACCGGCGGCAAGGACCCCGGGATCGGCCGCCGCACGTGGGAGGCCTACCGCGATGTCCTCGCCGACGGCGACCTCACGGTGCGGATCTTCGCCCTGTGGGATGCCCGAGACGGGACGCTGGACGACGTCCGCGCCTACGCAGACAGCCTCGCGACCTTCACGCGACCCTACGAGTCGACGGGGGACGACCGACTCATCCCCGGCGGCGTAAAGTTGTTCAGCGACGGCAGCGGCGGCGCCCGCACGGCCTGGCTTTACGAGGACTGGAACCGGGAGCGCACGGAGACCGACACCGGCAACCGCGGCTATCCGACGATGGACCCGGACGAACTGCGCCGCCGCTTTCGGGCCTATCACGACGCCGGCCTCCACGTCTCGATCCACTCCATCGGCGACCGCGCGATCGACTGGACCGTCGACAGCTTCATCGAGGCGCTCGAGGCCACCCCGACCCGCGGGCTCCGGCACGGGATCATCCACTCGAACATCCCCACGAATCGCGCGCTCGACGCGATGGCCGAACTCCAGCGGGAATGGCAGGCCGGCTACCCGGAGCCGTCCCCCACGTTCACGTGGTGGATCGGCGACACCTACGCCGGGAACTTCGGGCCCGATCGATCCCTGCGGCTGAATCCGCTCCGCTCCTATCGGGACCGGGGCATGATCTGGGCGAGCGGCTCCGACTTCTTCGTCACGCCCTACCCGGCGCGCTACGGCGTCTGGGCCTCCGTCGCCCGCGAGCCGCTGCTCGGCGTCTACGGGAGCGACCCGTACGGCGCGGCCGAGTCCGTCGATGTCGAGACGGCGCTGCGCTCGTTCACGACCTGGGCCGCGCACCAGATGTTCCTCGAGGAGAAAGTCGGGACGATCGAACCCGGCAAGTACGCGGATCTCGCGGTCTGGGACCGCAACCCGCTCACCGTCCCGACGATCGAACTGCGGGACATGTCGTGCGAGATGACGGTCTTCAACGGTGAGGTCGTTTTCGACCGCGCGAGCGTCCCCAAGCCATGACGCGCCCCGGCCGCTGCCGTGTTCTCCCGACGTGGAAAGGATAGCGAATGCGACCTCGACCCCTCGCGACGGAACGTCCCATCCCGGAGAGTTGGGAGCCGGACCTCAATGCGACCCTCCTCTACATCGTGCGGGGAGGCGAAATCCTCCTCATTCACAAGAAGCGCGGCCTCGGCGCCGGCAAGCTGAACGGGGCCGGGGGCAAGGTCGAACCCGGCGAGAGCACGATCGAGGCCGCGATGCGGGAGTTTCAGGAGGAACTGCGTGCGCGGCCCCTGGCGCCCCGGAAGGTCGGCGAAGTGGGATTCGAGGTGTTGAGCGGCATGTCCATCCTGATCCACGTCTTCCGATCGGACGCGCTGGAGGGAGAGCCGGTCGAGACGAGCGAGGCGACCCCCGTGTGGGCGCCCGTCGACGACATCCCGTACGATCGGATGTGGGAAGACGACCGCCACTGGCTGCCGCACCTGATCGAGGACCGCCGGTTCGAGGCGTACGCGCGTTTCGAGGGCGACGACATGGTGCACTGCCAAGTGGTCTGTCTCTCCGACACCGACAGCTTGCGCCCGGAGTCGCTCTGAAGCACCCGCGGCTTCCGGCCGCCGAGTTTCTCCGCGGCTGAACCGTCCCGCCGCCTACTCCCGGCCGGCGGCCTGGGCTCTCAGCGCGGCGACCCGCTCCTCCGTGGGCGGATGGGTCGTGAAGAGGGATGTGAGACCGCGCCGACGACCGGCGAAGGGGTTCACGATCGCGAGTGAGGCGCCGGCCGGGTTCACCTCCATCGGGATGCGGCGGGCACCCGATTCGAGGCGCCTCAGGGCGCCGGCCAGACCCATGGGATCGCCGGTGATCTCGCCCCCGGTGCGGTCGGCCTGAAACTCGTTGCGGCGGCTGATCGCCATCTGGATGATGACGGCCGCCAGCGGGGCGACGATGGCCATGACCAGCATGCCGAGCGGGTTGTCGCCGTCGTCGCGGCCTCCGCCGAAGATGAACCCCCAGCGGGCGATGGAGGCGATCATCGCGATGGCGCCCGCCATCGTCGCCGCGACGGTGCCGACGAGCATGTGCCGGTGCTTGATGTGGGCGAGTTCGTGCGCGATCACGCCGTCGAGTTCGCGGGGAGGCAGCGCGCGCAGGATCCCCTGCGTGAAGCAGACCACGGCGTGCTCCGGGTTCCGCCCCGTCGCGAAGGCGTTCGGCTGCGGCTGAGGCGAAACGGCCACGACCGGTGCCGGCAGGCCCGCCCGCTTCCGCAGGCGCTCCACCCGATCGTACAGATCCGGCGCCTGCGACCGGTCGACGACCTGGGCCCGGTACATGCGCAGGACGACCCGGTCGCTGAACCAGTACATCCCGAAGTTCATCGCCCCCGACAATACCAGGAACAGGACGGCGCCCTGCTGTCCGAACAACATCTGGCCGGCGAACACCAGGAGAAGCGTCAGGCCCGTCATGAGGCCGAATACCTTGAACATCCCTTATCCCTCCGAAGTCCCTCTACGTCTCTCTTCTCGGTCCATCATCCGACCGCGATGCCCTGCGCCGCAGCGATGTCCGCATCCGCCGCCAGCAGGTCGCAGAACACGAACCCGTCCCGTTCCACGACCTCGCCGCGTGCGACCGGGATCGGTCGCGGCAGGATCGGACCGTCCCACACGAAGGTATGGAACTCTCCGTTCTCCCCGCACGGATCGACACCTTCCGGGAGATCGGCGAGGAAGCGGCCATCGAAGGCGCGGCCCGCGAAGGAGGCGTCCAGCACCGCCGGGTTGATGCACACCGCGATGGCCTCGAACCCGTCCCGGATGAAGGAACGCGCGAGCGCCCCCGTGGGTTGCCTCCAGATCGGAAAGAGACATTCCAGCCCCGAGGCGGCGAGTTGCCGCTCGCGGTACTCGCGGAGGTCCTCCAGGAAGATGTCTCCGAAGGCCACGCGGCGGATCCCGTCCTCGTAGAGGCGGTCGAAGGCCTCTCCCATCGCCCGTTCATAGATTTTATTCGAGGACTGCGGCGGGACGACGACCTCGACCAGCGGGATGCCGATGGCCTCGGCTTGGTCGCGCACGAGCGCGCGCCGCACGCCGTGCATGCTCACCCGGTCGTAGGCGTCGGTCACCGTCGTGATCAGCGCCTCGACCCGCCAGGCTCCGGACTGCTGGAGCGCATGCAGGGCCAGTGCGCTGTCCTTGCCGCCGCTGAAGCACATCGCGATGCGTTCGCCCGCTCCGGCGCTCACTCCATGACCGTCGCCTGGAACGCCCCCGTGAGCACGCGGCCCTCCCGCTTGACCTGCACCCAGATCGTGTACTCGCCCGGCTGCGGGAATGCGAACGGGAACTCGACGACGCCGGTGGGGGACGACGCGCCGCCGCCGCCCATCGGCGACCCTTCGCCCCTCGGCGACCCTTCGGGCGCGAGCACCGAGAGCGAGCCCATGGAAATCGTGCCCGCGGGATGCAGGTGTACGAACACCGTCCCGTCTGCTCGCGTGAGCGCGGCGTGGCTCCGCATCCCCATGTAGGGTTCCAGTTCGGCCGGCTTCTCGTCGGGATCCCAGACCCGGAACGTGAGGACCGTCTCCTCGTCCACCCGGAGATCCTGGTCGCCCTGCCATTCGAGGATCGAACCGTCGGCCAGCGGCGCCTCGGAGCGCGGCCCGGCGACCGCCATCGGAAGGCCCGTCCACGCCGAGTCGTCCGCGTCCGGCAGCAGCGTCGCGCCCTCGCCGACCTCACCGTCGATCGCGAGCGCCGCCGCGTCGACGGTCACCGTGTCGACGACCGTCTGGGCGAAGCCGGACTCCTGGACGATGTCGCCGTAGATGCGGTACTCGCCCGGCGGCAGGTCCGGCCACGGGACGCGGAAGGTGGACGAGTCCACGGGGACCGGGTGCACGTGGGCGAACGCGTCCATGCCCGGCGCCCCGACGACGAACATGTGCATGAGCTTGCCGTGGTCCGGCACCAGCGGAGTCCAGTCGCGGCCCCGCCAAGCGGGATCGGTGATCGTGATTTCCAGAGCGGGCGTTCCTCCGTCGCGCACGATCGCGCCCTCCACGGCGAGGCGCTCGAAGATCCCGCTGCGGACGTCCCGGTCGACCGCCTCCCACCAGGCGTTCCCCAGGTAGAGGAGGCCCGCGACTCCCACAGCGGTGAGGACCATGGCGATCCGGGCGCGGCGATGCCGCCCGGGACCCGCCGCCTCCCCCGCCGGAACCTGGCTCTCCCGCACCGCCGCACCCGTGATCGAGACCACGCCGGCGACCAGGAGCAGCGCGAGCGCGGCCAGGATCCAGCCGAGACCCGGCGGCAGGTCGAGCACTCCAAGCATGACGGAGGTCACGGGAACCGAAACCTCGCCGCTCCCCCGAGCCCCCTCCACCGCGACCTCGACCCGGTACGCGCCCACCGTCATGAGCCACAGTTCCGCGGCGTACAGCTCAGGATCGCCCGCCACGGGAACGGCGACATCGGGGGGCGGCGCGCCACCCTCCGGGGCCGCGTCCCAGCGCACGGGGCGCACGGTCACGCGGTCCGCCCCGCCGCCCGACACGCGGACGGAGACCTCCGCCAGCCCCGGGATGACCTCCGGCGGACGGATGACGACGGAGACGGGGTAGGGCCCCGCCTCGCCGGAGAAGAAGACGTTCTTGCTCCCGACGTGCCCCGCCGCCACGACGTACAACCCGGCCACGAACGCGGCCGTCCGCGCAAGGCGGGCGACCCGGCCGGGCCTCACCGGCGGACGCGCAGCCACCAGTTCCCCAGCCACAGGCCCGAGCGGGCCGAGACGAACGCGATCGGCAGCGCCCACCACGCCGCGGCGACAAACCGCGATGCGGAGAAGTCGCCCGCGAGGTACGGGCCGCCGTGCCAGAACACGTTCTGCCAGGCGCCGGGCGCCGCCGTGTAGCCCCACGTGTCGCCCTGGAAGAAGTAGTTTCGCGCGCCCTCGGAGAGCATGAAGTCGGCGAAGACCCACTGGATCGCGCCGAAGATGGCCACGAACGCGACGCCCCCCACGGCCGCGATCCGCCAGTCCGTCGAGGCCCGTCCGGGCGCCTCGCCCGGCGCCGAATGTCGCCGCAGCAGGAGATCGATCACGATTGCCGGCGCGAACAGCAGGAGCGGGAACTCGGGCGCCACCATGTGGGTGACCGGACGCAGGATCGGCGCGAGCATCGGCTCCGCCGGGAAGAGCGGCAGCACCCACATCATCGCGAGCGAGACGCCGGTATAGACGAGCGCCGCGCACGTCGCCGGCCAGCGCATCTGCCCGGCCCTCCCGATGGCGAAGAAGAGAACGGGGAAGACCGCCGCCATGATGAGGTGGAACGTCGCCCCGTGCATCTGGTTCGGGAACGTGTACTCCAGCAGCAGCACCGAGAGCGACAGGATCAGCATCGCGGCGCTGAACACGTAGGCCCACGCGAGCTTGCGCCGGCCCGTCTCCGAGGCGCGGTTGTGCCACGACAGCGCCATCAGCAGGGCGCCCACCTGGATCGCATAGATCCCAAGCGCCAGGACCACGTGGGGCGGGCTCAGGATCTCGACGTCGAGCCCGTACGCGTTGTGCCACCAGTCGTCGAGCGGCGCGGACGTGAGCATGGCGATCGCGCCCCAGATCGCCACCCAGGCCCCGAGCGGCGCCCGGAAGCCCCACATGCGGACGGAGCGTCCGACCTCCGCATCCGTCCCCGAGAACGTCGTCTTCAGCGCGAGCCACCCACAGGACAGCCCCGCCGCCAGCCCGCCCGCGTAGACGAGCAGGTGCGCGGGCGTGAAGAGGGTGTCCCGCCCGATCGTCCGGTGCCACGAGATGTCCCACGTGATGCCCACGATCACGGCCCCCGAGGCGAACAGGACCGCGGCCAGAGGCCACGGGATGCTGTCCGCCGACTCCGCCGCGCCCTCGCGCCGTGCGAAGACGGAGGCAGGTGCTGCTGTCGATTCCATTGCTTTCTCCCGAAATCCTTCCTCCCGCAGCCGGCTGCTCAATGGGCTGCGGGCTATCGACACATCCGATCCACCGCCCGAAGATAGGTCTGGTTCAACCGAGATGCAGGAGATTCGACGTGAGATCAGAGAGATTCCGGCACCCGCGCCCGGGGTGGCCCGGGAGCGCGCTCGCCGCAGCGGCCCTCGCCCTTGGCGTCGCCGGCTGCGCCGGGCCGGATCCGACACTGGACCCCACCGCCTCCGACTCGTTCCCCGCCGCGCTTGCGGCAGACCAGATCGACGCGATTCACGCCATCGTCGCGTCCCCGATCGAGGCGGGTCGCGCCGCCGGCATGTCCATCGCGGTCGTGCGCGGGACGGACACGCTCCTGATCGGGGAGTTCGGTCACGCCGATCTCGAACTGGGCGTGCTCACGCCCCCGGACGCCGTCTACGAGGTCGGATCCGTGACCAAGCAGTTCACCGCGGCGGCCGTTCTCCTCCTGCAGGAGGAAGGGAAACTCTCCCTCGACGACCCGCTCACGAGGTGGCTGCCCGACTACCCCGTCGGGGACCGGACCGTCACCGTCCGGCAACTCCTGGACCACACCTCGGGCATCAAGGGCTACACCGAGATGGAGCACCTGTGGGCGGAACTCGCTCCCCTCGAACTCCCGCGGGACACCCTCGTCACGCTCTTTTCCGCCGAGCCGTTCGATTTCGAACCCGGCACGGCGATGACCTACAACAACTCGGGCTACTTCCTCGCCGGACTCGTCATCGAGGCGGCGAGCGGAATGAGCTACGAGGACTTCGTCGAAGAGCGCCTCTTCGGCGAAGCCGGGATGGAGGACTCCCGCTACTGCCACAAGGACGAACTCACCCCCAACCGGGCGAAGGGATACGAGCCGGGCGACGACGGCCTGCACCCGGCGCCCTACCTCGACCACCAGTGGCCCTACGCCGCGGGATCGCTCTGCTCCACGGTGCGCGACCTCGTCGCCTGGAACCAGGCCCTCCACGGAGACGGAGAGGGCGGCGGGATCCTGACTCCCGAGAGCTATCGCCTGATGATCACGCCCGAGCCCCTGCTCGACGGCACGGAGCTGCGCTACGCGAAGGGTCTCGCGATCACGGATCGGGATGGGACCCTGCGGATCGGGCACGGCGGCGGGATCTTCGGCTACGTCACCGACCTCCGCTATGTCCCATCCGAGGATCTGTCCATCGCGGTGCTCATCAACACGGCCGGAGGCGCCTCGTCCGGCGGGATCGCGGGCCAGATCGAAGACGTGGTGCTCGGCGCGCCCGCGGAGCCCGCCGCGGCGCCCTTCGAAGGCGATCCCTCACCCTACGCGGGCCGCTACGAAGGTCCCGCCCGCGGCCAGCGCATCACCGCGACGGTGGCGGCCGAGGACGGACAACTGACGATCGACACGGGGGGCGGCGGGCCGGCCACCCTCTCCTGGCTGGGCGGCGACGAATTCGCCGATGGGCGGACCCATTATCGTTTCATCCGCGGAGACGATTCAGGAGACGCCGAAGCCGCCGGAGGTGCCGGTGCCGCCGCCCCCTTCAATGAACTTCGGATGGACGTCGTTTCGGGACACTTCGTCCTGCGGAGGGTAGCCCCATGAGCGTGCATCGAACCCCTGCTCTCCGCGCTTCCCACGTGTTCCCTGCGGGGCTGGTCCCGGCCGTCACGGCCCTTGCCGCCGCGTCGGCCACTTCCACCCCTCCCGCGTCGGCCCAGGACGTCGCGGGGCTCGTCGGGGCCGAATCGAGCGAACTCGCACCGGTCGTGGAGCGCTACTCCGCCGACCGCGTCGCCCTCGGGCGCCGGTGGACCGTCTCGTACTCTCCCGAACGCACCCACCGATTCCACGAGTTTTTCTCCGGCTGGCAACAGGAGATCGGCGCGCTTGATTTTGAGGCGCTGAGTCTCGAGGGACGCGTGGATTACGTCCTCCTTCTCAACGAACTGCGCTACCAACTGGAACTGCTGACGCGCGAGGCGGGGCTTGCCGCCGAGATGGACGGATTCATCTCCTTCACCTCGCTCATCGTGGAACTGGAGGAGCGTCGTCGGCGCCGCGAGCCGGTGGAGTCGGAGGCGGCCGCGGCCCGCCTCGCGGAACTCCCGGCCGAGATCGAGGCCGTCCGAGGCGAAGTCGAGGCCCGGCTCGGGGGCGGAGGAGACGTCTCGCGGATCGTCGCGCTCCGGGCGGTGACGACGCTGGCCGAGCGCACGCGTCTCCTCGAGGACTGGTACGAGCACTACGCCGGCTACGATCCCGTCTTCACCTGGTGGAACGAGGACCCGTACGCCCGCGCGAAGGCCGCGCTCGACGGCTACGCGACCTTCCTCCGCGAGTCGGTCATCGGCTACCGGGAAGGCGAGGACGAACCCATCGTCGGCGACCCGATCGGGGCGGAAGGGCTGGCCGCGGACCTGCGCCGCGAGATGATCCCCTACAGCCCCGCAGAGCTCATCGCGATCGCCGAGCGCGAGTACGCGTGGTGCGAGGAGCGGATGATCGAGGCCTCCCGCGAACTCGGCTACGGGGACGACTGGCGGGCGGCCCTCGAGTACGTGAAGACGCTGCACCGCGACCCCGGCGACCAGCCGCAGATGATCCGCGAACTCGCCGACGAGGCGCTCGCCTTCGTCACTGAACGCGACCTCGTCACCGTCCCCCCGCTCGCCGACGAGATCTGGCGCATCGAGATGATGTCGCCCGAGCGGCAGAAGGTGTCGCCCTTCTTCCTCGGCGGAGAGGTGATCCAGGTCTCCTTCCCCACCGACGGGATGGAGCACGAGTACAAGCTCATGAGCATGCGGGGGAACAACGAATACTTCTCCCGCGCGACCGTCCACCACGAACTCATCCCCGGGCACCACCTGCAGGGGTTCATGACGAGCCGCTTCAACTCTCACCGGCGCGCCTTCTCCACCCCGTTCTGGGGCGAGGGGTGGGCGCTCTACTGGGAGATGCTGCTCTGGGACCTCGGCTTCCCGTCGACCCCCGAGGACCGCATCGGCATGCTCTTCTGGCGCATGCACCGCACGGCCCGGATCATCTTCTCCCTCTCCTTCCACCTTGAGCGCATGACCCCGCAGGAAGCCATCGACTTCCTCGTCGAGCGCGTGGGGCACGAGCGCGCGAACGCCGAGGCGGAGGTGCGGCGGAGCTTCAACGGCTCCTACTCCCCGCTGTACCAGGTCGCCTACATGATCGGCGGGCTCCAGTTCCGGGCCCTGCACGAACAGCTCGTGCAGCCGGGGGAGATGACGAACCGCGCCTTCCACGACGCGATCCTCAGGGGCGGCCGCATGCCGGTCGAGATGGTGCGCGCGCGCCTGCTCGGCGAGGCGCCGGCGAAGGACTTCGAATCGGCGTGGCGCTTCCAGGGCGACCCGCTGCGCCGCACGACCTCCGAGGAGCCGGGCGCGCCGGAGCCGACCGCGAAACGGCCGGCCTCGCCGGAGACCGCACACTGACGCGCTGAAAGGACGACACATGGCTCGCGATCCGCAGTTGACGGCGATCACCGGTATCCTCCTCGCTCTGGGCGCCGTGGCCGGCGGCGCAAGCGAGCTTCACGCGCAGGACGGCGGCAGGAGCGGCGGCGCCGACGGCGCCCTCTCGGTCGACCAGCTCCTCTCCATCGAGTCCGTCGTCGGAGGCGCACCCGTCTGGTCCCCGGATGGCTCGGCGATTTTGTTCGAGTCGGGGCTCTCGGGCGGTCTCATGACCTTGCCTCCCGAGGGCGGCTTCCCCACCCGCGTACCCGTGGACATGGGCGGCTCCGGCCACTTCCTCTCCTCCCAGATGCCGGGCTGGTCACCGTCCGGGACGTGGATCTCCTATGTGTCGGACAAGAGCGGCGCCCCCGAGATCTGGCTCTGGTCGACGCGGGACGGGACCGACGTCCAGCTCACCGATCTCGGGGCGCGCATAAATTCCATGAGCTGGTCCCCGGACGAACGCTCGATCGTCTTCGCCGGCGACCGCTACGGGAACTACGACATCTGGAAGGTGGACGTCGCCACGCGGCGCGTGGACCGCCTCACCGAGGACAAGCGCTATGAGGTCTTCCCCACCTGGACGCCCGATTCACGGCACGTCCTCTACGTGCGTCTCGACGACACGTGGGAGGACCACGACGTGATCGAGGTCGATGCCGCCGGCGGCAGCCCGCGCACAGTGATCGAGGACCGCGACTTCTTCGACTACGGCGCGGGGGCGACGTTCGGGTACCCGAGCGTGTCCCCCGACGGGAGCTCGATCCTCTTCCGCTCGCACCGGAGCGGCTGGATCAACTACTGGCTCGCGCCCCGCGACGGAGGCGACGCCCGCCTGATCGCCCCGGCCGAGGCCGACCAGAGCGCCGCCGCATGGTCTCCCGATGGACGCTGGATCGCCTACACCGAGAACCATAACGGACACCACGACCTCCGCGTCGTGGCGGCGGACGGGGGCGAGCCGCGGGTGCTCGTGTCGCCGAAGGGCGGCGTCGCGTCGAGCCCCTCGTGGTCTCCGGACGGCCAGGCGATCGCGTACCTCCAGGAGGACCTCCTGCGCCCGCGCGACCTCCATGTCGTGTCGCTCGAGGACGGGAACAGCCGGCAGCTCACCTCCTCCATGCCCGCCGGCCACTTCGGCGACCGGCTCGTCGCGCCGGAGAAGATCCGCTACGAGAGCACGGACGGGTACTCGATCCCGGCCTACCTCTATCGACCTCCCGGGGCCGCGGCCGGGGACGGCCTCCCCGGCGTGATGTGGATCCACGGGGGTCCCACGTCGCAGTTCCACGACACCTTCCAGCAGCACGTCCAGTTCTTCGTCCAGCGCGGATACGTCGTCCTCCTGCCCAACATCCGCGGGAGTTCGGGCTACGGGAAGGCGTTCGCCGACGCGAACAACGGCTGCTGGGGGCACTGCGACCTGGAGGATGTCGTCGCGGGCGCGGACTACCTGCGGGCGCTCCCGGAGGTGGACCCCGAGCGGATCGGAATCACGGGGACGAGCTACGGCGGTGTGATGAGCATGTACGCGGTGGCCTTCGCGCCGGACGCCTTCCGCGCCGCGATCCCGGGTTCCGGATACACGGACTGGGTTCACTTCCAACACGGCGAGAACGAACTCCGGCACATCAAGCTGCTCGACCACGAACTGGGGCCGTTCGAGACCAGCGAGGACGTGTGGAGCCACAGTTCGTCGATCTCGAACGTGGCCGACGTCTCGACGCCGATCCTTCTCGTGCACGGGGTCGGTCGCTATCCCGGATCGGACCAGTCGGAGATCTTCGCGCGGGCGCTGGAGAATTACTACAAGCCCTTCCAATACAAGACGTACCCGAACGAGAACTACTACGTGTACGGGAAGGCGAACCGCCGGCAGATGCTGCTCGACATGCTCGACTTCTTCGAACAGTTCCTGAAGTGACGGGTGCAGGGCGCGCCGCGCGTTTCCTCGCGGCGACTCTCATCCTCGTGAGCTGCGAGCGCGTCGAGTCCGTCCCGTCCTCCGATGTCGGCGCGGATGCCATCGCCCTCCGCGCCGCGGCCGAGGTCGGCCCGGTGGAAGTGGCCGTGGAGACGAGCCAGGGGGAGTTCGTCATCGCCGTGCACCGCGAGTGGGCGCCGCTGGGGGCCGAGCGGTTCCTCACCCTCGTCGAATCCGGCTACTACGACGACGCCCGCTTCCACCGCGTCGTCCCCGACTTCATCGTCCAGTGGGGACTCGCCGGCGACCCCGCCCTCACCGCCGAGTGGATGAACGCCTACATCCCCGACGACCCCGTCGTCGCCTCCAACACCCGCGGCCGCATCGCCTTCGCCTTCACCGACCCCGGTACCCGCGCGACCCAGGTGTATATCAGCCTCGTGGACAACTCGCGGCTCGACTCGACGGGATTCGCCCCCTTCGGCGAGATCGTGAGCGGGATGGAGGTCGTGGATGCGCTGTACTCCGGCTACGGAGAGAACTCCGGCGGCGGCCTGCGCCGCGGCGACCAGAGCCGCATCGTCGTCGAGGGCAACACCTACCTCGACCGCGAGTACCCCCTCCTCGACCGCCTCATCCGAGCTGCTCCTCGCGGCGCCCCGAAGTAGACCGTTCCTGCTCGGCCTCCTGCCTCGCTCTGTCACGGTCGTACAGTTCCTCGCGAGTCAGGTTGTCCGACATTCGCAGTCCCACCCCGCGGGCATCAAAATCCTCGAATACCAACTGTGACCTCTGCAGGCGGATCAGTTCGTCGGCGCCTGCTGCCCCCAACGCGAGTAGCTCGTCCAACTCGTCGCGCGTGAAAGGCGCGCCCTCGGCTGTCCCCTGTACCTCGACCAGGCGTCCGTCCTCGAGGTGGACGAAGTTGAAGTCGACGTCAGCCGCCGCGTCCTCCACGTACTCCAGGTCCAGTCTCGCCTCGCCGTCCACCATGCCGGCGCTGATCGCGGCAACCCACTGGCGGAGCGGGCTCGCGTCCAGCACACCCTCGGAGACCAGACGCTGGAAGGCCATCTCGAGCGCCACGCACGCTCCGGTGATCGAGGCCGTCCGGGTCCCGCCGTCGGCGACGAGGACGTCGCAGTCGACCGTCACCGTCCGCTCGCCGAGCGCTGTGAGGTCGACCGCCGCGCGGAGCGAGCGGCCGATGAGGCGCTGGATTTCCTGGGTGCGGCCTCTCGCGCCGCGACGCTCCCGGCGGGTGCGCTCCGCCGTGGCCCGGGGCAGCATGGCGTACTCGCCCGTCACCCAGCCGCCGCGCCCCTCGCGCCACGGCGGGACGCTCTCCTCGACGGAGGCCGTGCAAAGCACGCGCGTCATCCCCATCGTGATCGTGCAGGATCCCTCGGCGAAGGGGGCCGTTCCCGTCTCCAGGGTCGTGGGTCGCAGGGCGTCCAGCGCCCGCCCGTGTGGACGTGCCGGCATGGGGCAGCCTCGGTCGAAGGTCGAAAGGGAGAACCGATGAACGTCGAGCGCGTTGAGAGTATGCCGGACGCGATCCCGCTGCGATGGCGGATCCCCGCCGCGAGTCTCGTGCTGGCGGGCGTGACGGCGGCTTGCGCGCCGGGCGACGCCCCCGAGGGGGAAGCGGAGATCGTCCCGACGAGCGTGCTGTTCACCGGGGCGACGGTGATCGACGGGTCGGGGGAGGCTTCGTTCGCGGCCGACGTGGCGGTGGAGGGCGACCTGATCACCTTCGTCGGCGACGCTGCGGAGAGCGAGGCAGCGCCCGCCACGCAGGACACGATCGCGCTCGATGGTCTCCTGCTCACGCCCGGCTTCATCGACATGCACAGCCACATCAGCGTCATCAGCGTCGGCGAGGCGTACGGGCTCTCCGCGGTCGAATTCCTCACGCAGGGGATCACGACGGGCGTGATCGGGGTCGACGGCTCGAGCAGCACGGACCTCGCCGCGCTCTACGCGGATCTCGAGGCGTCCGGCGTCGGGAAGAACATCGTCTCCTATATCGGACACGGCTCCGTGCGGGGGACGGTCATGGGCATGGACGACCGCGCCCCGACCGCGGCGGAACTCGATGAGATGAAGGTGCTCGTCCGAAAGGGGATGGAGGACGGCGCCTTCGGGCTCTCCACCGGACTCTTCTACACGCCCGGCTACTACGCGGAGGCCGACGAGGTCATCGAGCTCGGCCGGGTGGCGGCGGAGTACCCCATCGGCGGCGAGCACGCCCCGGTCTACGACACCCACGACCGGGATCTCGGGGCGGCCTATCAGGGCATCGGCTACCACAACTCGATCCGTGAAGCGATCCACATCGGAGCGGAGTCGGGGCTGCGCACGATTTTCAGCCACTTCAACGCGCAGGGGGCCGCCCTCTACGGCCGGGCCGCGGAGGGCGCGGCGATCATCGACTCGGCGCGCGCCGAGGGCATCGAGGTGGCGGGCGCACAGCACGTCTACACGTCGACGATGTCGAGCCTGCGCGCCTACACGATCCCGCGCTGGGCGCAGGCCGGCGGTCCGGAGCAGATGGTGCGCCGCTTCGCGAACCCGGACACGGCCCGGATCCTCGACGTGCAGACGATGGAGATGCTCGAGATCCGCGGCGGCCCGGAGAAGATCGTGTTCGCGGACGCGAGGCCCGAGTTCAACGGCAAGACGCTGGCCGATGTGGCGGCCGAGCGGGAGCTGCCCGTCCCCGAAGCCGTGCGCGAGATCATGTCCGAGTCGAACCCGTGGGTGATGAACCGCGATCTCTACGACGTCGAGAACACGCGCTATCTCGCCACGATGCCGTGGATGATGACGTGCACCGATGGCGCCACGCCCGCCCCCGGGGCCGAGATCGTGCACCCCCGCGTGTACGGGACCTTCCCGAAGAAGATCAAGGACTTCGTGGACCGGGACGGCGCGATCGGGCTGCCGTTCGCGATCCGGGGCATGTCGGGCCTCGCCGCGGACTTCCTGCGCCTCGACGACCGCGGTTACGTCCGCCAGGGAATGGTCGCCGACATCGCGGTCATCGACCTCGACCGGTTCACGGACCGCGCGACCTACGACGATCCGCACCAGTTGTCCGAGGGTGTCGTTCACGTCCTCGTGAACGGCCGCTTCGCGATCCGCGACGACGAAGTGACCGGCGAACTCGCCGGCCGTCCGTTGCGCCGCCCCTGACGGCCGCGGAAGATCAGCGGCCACGTATCGACAGATCGGGAGCCAACCCCATGATTGCGTCGCGCTTCGCAGCGCCAGCAGCGCCCTTTCTCGCGTTCGCCCTCCTTCCGGCGGCGGCCGCCGCCCAGACCGGGCTCGTCATCGAGGACGGGCAGGCGCAGATCGTCCCGGCCTTCGCCGATTCGTCGACTTGGATCCGGCACGATCTGTGGGTCGAGACCGGGTTCGACTCCGACGGCGACGGCCGCCCGGACCGCGTCCACGTGGATGTGACCCGTCCGGCGCAGACCGAGAGCGAGGGGCTGAGGGTCCCGGTCATCTACGAGACGAGTCCGTACTACTCGGGCGTCGCCGGCATCGACTTCGCGCACTTCTGGGACCTGCGCCAGGAGGTGGGCGGCGAGCCGCCGCCGCGCGATCCCTTCCCGCCCACGATCCGTCACATCGCGAGCCAGCCGAGGATCTCGAACTCGCACGTGGCGACCTGGCTGCCCCGGGGGTTCGCGGTCGTCCATTCGCAGTCGCCCGGGACAGGCCAGTCCCAGGGGTGTCCGACGGTGGGCGGCGCGAACGAGTCGCTGGCGCCCAAGGCGGTCATCGACTGGCTCAACGGCCGGGCGCGGGGCTTCACGAGCGTGAACGGAGACGAGGAGGTACGGGCCTCGTGGGCGACGGGGAAGGTCGGGATGACGGGCACCTCCTACAACGGGACGCTCCCCCTCGCGGCCGCGACGACCGGGGTCGAGGGCCTCGAGGCGATCATTCCGGTCGCGCCCAACACGTCCTACTACCACTACTACCGCTCCAACGGGCTCGTGAGGGCCCCGGGCGGATACCCCGGCGAGGACATCGACGTCCTCTTCGACTTCATCTTCAGCGGGTTCCCCGAGGTGCGCGATTACTGCCTCGCGAACGTCCGGGACGAGATGACCGCGCAACTGGACCGGGCGACCGGCGACTACAGCGATTTCTGGGCCGGGCGGGACTACCTGAACCACATCGACGGCGTGCGCGCTGCCACCCTCATGAGCCACGGCTTCAACGACTGGAACGTCATGCCCGAGCACAGCCACCGCATCTCGATGGCGCTGCGGGAACGGGGCGTGCCGCTCCAGATTTTCTATCACCAGGGCGGCCACGGCGGCCCGCCGCCGCTCGAACTCATGAACCGGTGGTTCACCCGCTACGTCGTCGGCGTTGAGAACGGAGTGGAAGACGACCCCGAGGCATGGATCGTGCGAGAGGGAGACGACCCGCGGGAGCCGACGCCCTATCCGAGCTACCCGCACCCCGAAGCCGAGAGCGTGGCCCTCCATCCGGGAGGCGACGGGCACTGGACCGGGACCCTCTCCCTGGACGATTCCGAGGGCGCCGGCCAATCAGGGGCTGCCCCCGGCGCGGGGGCCGGAACCGGAACGATCGTCGACAACTTCTCCTTCGCGGGGGACCGACTCGCCGCCGCCGAGTGGTCGAACCACCGCCTCCTCTATGCGACCCCCGAACTGCGCGAGGACGTCCATCTCTCGGGCGTCGCCACCGTCCGTGTGCGGGTGTCGGCGGATGCGCCCGCGGCCAACCTGTCCGTGTGGCTGGTGTCGCTGCCCTGGGCCGGGGCCGGGGAGATCAACGACAACCTCATCACGAAGGGCTGGGCCGATCCGTCCAACGCGCGCGCCGAGGACATCGCGTCGCCCCGCACCGGCGCGCCGCTAACGCCGGGAGAGTTCATCGAACTGGAGTTCGCCCTGCAACCCGACGACCAGGTCATCCCCGCCGGCGCCCGCATCGGCCTGATGATCTTCTCCAGCGACCAATCGTTCACGCTGCATCCCGACCCCGGAACCACGCTGACCGTCGACCTCGGTGCCACGAGCATCTCACTGCCCGTCGTGGGAGGGAACGCAGCTCTGCGGCGCGCCCTGGGAGTGCCCGCCTCCCAGTAGCGCCCGGCGGATGCAACCCCGGGGCCACCCATCAGCATCTACCGAGGTGAGGCCGTTGCCTGCGGGCACGGTTCGTTAACGCCGAGGAACCAAGCCGGGGTGGAATCCATGAGCCGACTCCTCTTCGCCGGACTCCTGTGCACGAGCCTGGCCTGTGCCGACCCCGGCTCCGAGGGGGATGCCCCGCCCCCACGAGCAGTTCTGGTCTCCGATTCGGCGGGCGTCACGAACGTCGATCTTGGCGCGGTCGAGGAACTGGCGCTCCCCGGCCTGACGCCAACCCTCGTCTTCTCCACGCGGGATCTCGGGATCGAGTTGTTCTGGGTCGGCGATGCCGTCCTGCTCGGAAACGGCGGCCTCGCGCTGGCCAACACCGGTTCGAGCGAGGTGCTGCTCTTCTCCGGCGACGGTTCGCTGACGGCCCGGATCGGGGGGCAGGGTGAGGGGCCCGGCGAATTCAGCAGCGTCAGCACACTCCTCGCCACGGACGAAGGGTTCCTGGCCTACGACGCGCGCCTGGCTCGCCTTAGCGAGTTCTCGGAGAGCGGAGAGTTTCTCACGTCAGCCCCTCTCTCCCCCCAGAGCGCCATCGTGTCCCTGAAACCGCTCGCGAGGGACAGGGGCGGAAACATGCTGGCGATCCTGGGAGAGCAGCGCTTCTTCCTTCCGGAGGGGATGAAGAGGGATACGACCCCAATCCTCTCGTTCACGGATTCCGGGACGGAGCCCGACACGCTCGGCATGCTGCCTGCCCAGGAATGGGCCTACGGTGGCATGCCCGGTGGCGGGATGACGCGCACCGAACCGGCGTTCGGGCGGAACATCGTGGCTGGCGGCTTCCGCGACCGGGCCCTGATCGGCGACAACGACGTACTGAGCCTTTCCGTCCATGCGGCCGACGGGCGTCTCACGCGTCTCATCCACGGTTCCGGTGGCGGGTGGATGGTCACGGACGAAGAAATCGAGGCATGGAGAGCGGCACGGCTCGCCCGCAGGGGTCCGGACGTCCCCGACTATTACGTGGAATTCGTCCGGAACGCCCCCTGGCGGGAGACCTATCCAGCCTTCCACTCCGCGGTCTTGGGGCCCGATGAGATGGTGTGGATCGGGCTCGCGGCCCGGGCGGGCGACGAAACGCGACGCTGGCTCGTCCTCGGCCCTGGCGGGCAGCCGCGCGGACAGCTTCGCCTCCCCGCGGAAGGGAGCGTGCTGGCGATCGATGCCGACCGCTTCGTGCTCCTCCAGACGAACGCTCTCGACGAGGAGGAGGTCGGACTCTACCGCTACCGGTAGCCTCGCTGGCCGGACCCCGCCTCCCACCCGCGAAACCGTCGGCGATTGAATTCGGTACGGTTCTCCCGGTATGCTGATCCGTCGTTCCGGGTCGTGACCCGCCCGCGAACGAGGGACCCGGACGAACGGTACCAAACGGCGAATCATGAGGACCCAGCGCAGGCTTCTCATCCTCCTCACAGGACTTCTCGCGGCCGCCCAGGCGTGCGCGAGTGCGGGGCGCGGTCCGTCAGACGAGGCCGTCAGACCGGACGCGGCGCGCGTGGCGGAACTCGAGGCGCTCTACCGGGCGCGCGCGGAAGCGGCACTCGATGGTGCGCACGAGGCGGACATCCGCTTCATGACGCACATGATTCCGCACCATGCCCAGGCGCTGGTCATGGCGGGGTTCGCGCCGGACAACGGTGCCAGCCCCTCGATCCGGACCCTCTGCGCGAGGATCATCAACGCCCAGACCGATGAGATCGCCGTCATGAGCCGCTGGCTCTCCGACCGCGGTCTGCCCGTGCCCGAGACCGGAGACATGCGGGGCCACGCGGACGGGGCCATGCTCATGGCCGGGATGCTGACCCCGGAACAACTCGCGGAACTCGAGGCCGCGCGCGGTCCCGACTTCGACCGCCTCTTCCTCGAATACATGATCCAGCACCACAAGGGCGCCGTCACAATGGTTCGGGAGTTGTTCGCGACGGACGGCGCCGCGCAGGATGACTTCGTCTTCAAGCTGGCCTCCGACATCCACGTCGATCAGGCCACGGAAATCGCCCGCATGGAAATCATGCTCGAGGCGCTCGCGGCGCCGGAGCCGGGCGGCTGATTCGTGAAGTTCACCCCAATCGAAGGATCCGACATGTCCGCAGTGACGAAGGAACGCGACGACACCCGTTTCACTACCCGCCTCGCGACAGTGCTCGCCGGCGTGATCGCCGTGGGAGGGTTCGCCGGCTGTGCGTACCAGTCGGCACAGACCGGCATGGCCACCGCTCCCGCGGCTCCCGCCGCCGCGCCCACGGGGCTTCAGGTGAATCCGCCCACCCCGGACCCGCGCGTCGGGCTGCCGGCCGGCATGTTCGACGCGGGCGAGGCGATCTGGAACCTCGACCTCGTGTCCGCCACGCCGCCGCCGGACCCGTTTGTGGGCAAGACGAACTCCGATCTCGCCTTCTCCGGCCCGTACGCGATCCAGGGGAACTACGACGGGATTCAGATCTGGGACATCTCCGATCCCGCCAACCCGCAGACCGTCGTCACCTACGTCTGTCCCGCCTCCCAGAGCGACGTGTCCGTGTACGAGCACCTGCTGTTCGTCTCGGGCGAGGGGTTCGGCGGGCGGTTGGACTGCGGCGAGGAGGGGATCGAGGAGGCCGTGAGCCACGACCGGCTCCGCGGCATCCGGATCTTCGACATCTCCGACATCACGGCGCCGGAGTACGTGGCCAACGTCCAGACGTGCCGCGGGTCGCACACGCACACGCTGCTGGAACACCCCGGGGATGACGAGAACGTCTACGTCTACGTCTCCGGCTCGGCCCCGGTGCGTCCGGCCGAGGAACTTGCCGGCTGCTCGGCTGCGCCACCGGCCGAGGATCCGAACTCCGCCCTCTTCCGTATCGAGGTCATCCGCGTGCCGCTAGCCGATCCGGCCAGCGCCGAGATCGTGAGTTCGCCCCGCATCTTCGAGGACCTCGTCGCACCCCCGACGCACGGCCCGGCCCCCGACGACATCGCCGCGCTCGAGGCGGCCCGGGAGCGCGGCGCCTTCATCATCGAGGTAATGGGGGAGGAGATGGTGCTGCCCGACCAGTCCGCCGCCGCGATGCTCGGACAGTTCGTGGCCCAGCGCGGAGGCGAAGGCCCGCCGACCGCCGCCGACAGCGCGGCGCTGCGGGAAGCACTGCCTGCGATCGTGGCGCAGATGATGGGAGGGCAGGGAGACGGGGACGGCCCCGCACCCGGTCCGACGCAGTGCCATGACATCACGGTCTATCCCGCCATCGGCCTCGCCGGCGGCGCGTGCGAGGGCTACGGCATGCTGATCGACATCAGCGACCCGGCGAATCCGGTGCGGCTCTCCGCGGTGGCCGACTCCAACTTCTCCTACTGGCATTCGGCCACCTTCAACAACGACGGCACCGCCATCCTGTTCACGGACGAGTGGGGCGGCGGCGGCGCGCCGAAGTGCCGGGCCTCGGACCCGGTGGAGTGGGGCGCGAACGCGATCTTCACCATCGAGGGCACGGAGATGGAGTTCCAGAGCTACTTCAAGCTGCCCGCGCCGCAGACCCCGGAGGAGAACTGCGTGGCGCACAACGGGTCGCTGATCCCGATCCCGGGCCGCGACATCATGATTCAAGGCTGGTACCAGGGCGGAGTCTCGCTCATCGACTGGACCGATCCGACGAACCCGGCCGAGATCGCCTACTTCGACCGCGGTCCGGTGAACCCCGACCGCATGCAGATGGGCGGCAGCTGGTCCGTCTACTGGTACAACGGCGTCATCGTCAATTCCGAGATCGCCCGCGGCCTCGACATCCTCGAGCTGGTCCCGAGCGAGGCCTTGACGCAGAACGAGATCGACGCGGCCAACTCCGTTCGGCTGACGCACCTGAACTCGCAGGGCCAGCCCATCTTCGAGTGGCCCGCGACGTTCGCGCTCGCGAGGGCCTACCTCGACCAGTTGGAGCGGCACGGCGGACTCTCCGCCGACCGGATCGGCGCGATCCGCGCTGAACTGTCCGGCGCCGAGGGGATGTCCGGATCCGGCCGGGCCGGCGCGCTGCGGTCGCTGGCCGACGATGTGTCGGGTAACGCCGCCGGGGCGGGAGACGCCGCGAAGGTCCGCCTGCTGGCCGATGCCGTCCGCGCTCTCGCGAACGCGGGGATGTAGAGACCAGGGACAGCGGGAGGACGCCCGGCCCGGTCCCGGACATGCCCGTTTTGATCGAAGCCCCGGCCGTCATCGAGGCGGCCGGGAACAAGCCCAAGCGGATCGAGGAATACGCCGGCCGCGTCCGAACGGGGCACGATGGCGTCAGCGTGGCGCGCATGGTGGCGCCCTCCGGCTGGGTCGAATCCGGTCAGCGCCCCGAGTTCGAGGAGATCACCGTCGTGCTGCGCGGATCACTGCGCGTCGAGCACGAAGGCGGCGCCCTGGACGTTGAGGCGGGCCAGGCGGTCGTCACGCACGCCGGCGAGTGGGTCCGCTACAGTACGCCGGGCCCCGAAGGCGCCGAGTACATCGCCGTCTGCCTCCCCGCCTTCTCCCCCGACACCGTCCACCGCGATCCCTAAGGGGAGAACCCCTCCCAGCGGAGGTCGTCCACCGCCTCGAATCGTTCGGCCATCACTTCGAGCGCTTCCGGGTTGTCGTCAACGAGGAGGAAGTCCCGTCCCAGTTCGTGGGCGGCCATACCGGTCGTGCCGCTGCCGGCGAAGAAATCCAGCACGAGGTCGCCGGGGTTGGACGACGCGGTGATGATGCGGCGCAGGATGCCGAGCGGCTTCTGGGTCGGGTATCCCGTCCGCTCCGAACCGCTCGTGGGAACGATCGTGTGCCACCACGTGTCCGTGGGCAGCTTGCCGCGCGCGGCCTTCTCCGGGCCCACCAGGCCGGGAGCCATGTAGGGGATCCGCTCGATCTCGTCCACGTTGAAGACGTAGTTCGACAGGTCCTTCACGTAGAACAGGATGTTGTCGTGCTTGGCCGGCCATCGGGTCTTGGGGCGCGCGCCGTAGTCGTACGCCCAGATGATCTCGTTCAGGAGATGGTCGGAGCCGAACAGGTCGTCGAGGAAGAGCCGGCAGTGGTGCACTTCCCGGTAATCGACATGGAGATAGAACGATCCGTGCGGTGCGAGAACGCGGTACGCTTCGACGAGCCGGGGCCCGAGGAACGCGAGGTAGTCGTCGAACCGGTCATCGAACCGGCGCGTGCCCACCGCGGTCGTCTCGTAGCGCGCTCCTTGGAAACCCGTCCGGTCCCCGCCCTCGCCATCTGCGGCGCGACGCGTCCGGATCCGGGTCCGTCGCTGCGTCCGGCCGGTGTTGAAGGGTGGGTCGATGTAGATGAGATCCGCGTAGCCGTCCGGCATGCCCCGGAGTGCCTCCAGGTTGTCCGCAAGCATGATCTTGGGCATCGCGTCTCCCGGCGCCGCGCCGCGCCGCGGGAATCCCCGCCGAAGCCGCCTCCGCCGGGGGCTAATCTGCGCCCGTCGCGCCGTCCGTTCGTCCTGCCCGGATCAGCTCGCGCACCTCGGCGAAACCCGCGTCCATCTCCTCACGGAGGGCCGCCATCTCCTCCCGAAAGATCGCCATCTCCTGACGGAGGGCCGCCATCTCGTTCTGGAGGAACGTCATGTGCATTTCGACGCGCGAAACCCGGTCGACAAGCGTGAGCTGCGTCGCATGGAAGGCGTTCATCCGCTGCCATATGAGCGAATAGAAGCCGGCCAGCACCGCCAGCGAGATGAAAAGCGACAGGGCGAGATTCCAGCGTGTGATCACGATGCCGTCCGGCGCGTGGCGCCCTGGCGACTCCGTCACGGCACCGACGGCGGTTGCGTCGGTCACGGGTGGAGATTCCGAGGGCGATGGCTTGGACTCGGACATGTGATTCCCTTTCGCGGAGGTCGAACGTAGCTCTCTCTCGCGCCGCAAGGAACCGGCGCAAGGCTCTCGGTGCACAGGAATCCGACCCGGGGTCAACGCACCATCAACGACGCGATCGGCAGGCCTCCCGGGAGGCCGGTCCGGTCCCCTGCCTTGCCACGCGGGCCTCGTGACCCGCCGCCGAATCAGATCGTGTCCTGGCTGCCCCCGTTGCCCGTCGGAGACGAGTGGGCCACGATGGTGGCGCGAAAGATCGATCGTTCGAACAGCGGTTGGACCGCCTCGGCGTCCGGCCGCCCCAGACGCTGGACATGCGCCGCTGGGCGGCGCCGCACCGGAGACGCCAATGGAATACGATCCCACCCTTCCCTGGTACCGCCGCCTCCACTGGCAGGTGCTGTCCGCCATGATTCTCGGCCTCGGCGTGGGCTGGGCCTTCGGGTTGCCGGCGGCCAACGCGATCGGCTGGATCGGCGAGCTGTTCATGAAGCTGCTCCGCATGATCATCGTGCCGCTCGTGCTCACCTCGATCGTGTCCGGGGTCGCCTCCGTGGGCGGGGGGAGGGCGATCGGCCGCCTGTTCGGCAAGACGATGGGCTACTACGTGCTTTCGAGCATGCTGGCGGCGCTGACCGGGCTCCTGATGGTGAACCTCATCCGGCCGGGGCAGAACGCGGACATGGGCGCGGCGGCCCAACAGGAGGTCCCCGAACTCAGCACGCCGGACTCTGCGGTCGATCTCATCCTCGACATCGTCCCCAACAACTTCTTCGCCGCCGCCTCCGCGGGAGACATGCTGGCGATCATCTTCTTCTGCATCGTCTTCGGCGCGGCGATCACCGGGCTGCCGGAGAAGCCCCGCGTGGTGGTCACCGACATCTTCAACGCCTTCTTCCAGGCGATGATGGCGCTCACGTCCGGGATCATAAAGTTCCTCCCCATCGGCGTCTTCGCGCTCATCACGAAGATGGTGGGGGAGACCGGATTCGACCGCTTCGCCGCGCTCGCGAAGTACTTCGCCACGATCGGGTCGGGGCTCACGATCCACCTCTTCATCACGATGCCGCTACTGCTCATCGTGCTGGGCCGCATCAAGCCCCTGGTCCACTTCGCGAACCTGCGGGAGCCGCTCCTGACGGCGTTCTCGACGAGTTCGTCGGGGGCGACGCTCCCGGTCACGATCAAGACGCTGCGCGAGAAGGTCGGCGTCTCGAACAAGGTCTCCTCGTTCGTGCTCCCGATGGGGGCCACGGTGAACATGGACGGCACCGCGATCTTCGAGTGCGCCGGCGCCCTCTTCATCGCGCAGGTGCTCGGGGTCGACCTCACCATAGGTCAGCAGGCGATCGTCGTTCTCACGGCGCTCCTCGCCTCGATCGGCGCGGCGGCGGTGCCCTCGGCCGGCGTCGTCGTCATCTTCATCGTCCTGAACGCGATCGGCCTCGGCGACAACCCGGAGGCGATCACGATCGTGGGCGCGATGCTCGCCATCGACCGGCCGCTCGACATGTACCGCACCGCGGTCAACGTGTTCAGCGACTCGTGCGGCGCCGCGATCATCGCCCGCTCCGAGGGGGAGGAGGGGGTGGACACCGAAGTCCGCCACTGACGGCGGTGCGACCGGGCGGACAGCGCGGGTAGCGTCGCGGGAGGGAGCGTTCGAATGCCGGATCGCAGGGAGTTTCTGAGTCTTGCAGGCGTCGGTGGGGGGAGCGCGCTCCTCGGCGCCTGCGCGGGAGGGGCCTCGTTCGATGCCGGCCGAGCGGGTGCCGAGGGACTGGACCCGACCGCGCGGGCGCTGCTCGACGAGTTGCGCGAGATTCCTGTCGACGACACGCACTGCCACCCGCTCACCTTCGACGACGCGCAAACCGATCCCGACGCGTTCGTCGAGCGGCTCGCGCTCTCCGCCTTCCCCATGGATCGTTACTTCCCGGCTGGCGTCTACGGGCGCTGGCAGGCGGGCGACGCCTCCGAACGCTCCGCGCTCGACGCCGAATTCGACATCGCCGCCACGCGGGCGCGCGTCCTCGAGCACGCGGGGGAGACCGTCTTCCTCCGCTATCTCGCGAAGGAACTCGCCGCCTTCCTCGACTGCGACCCGACCTTCGACGCCGTGATCGAGGCCCGGAACGAGAGAGGCCGGGACTACGCGAGCTATCTCGGCGCCCTGTTCGCCGACGCGAACATCGAGAACGCGATGCTCGACACCGGCTACCGCGAGGGCATGGACGAGGCGGGTATGAACCGCTTCAAGGACGCGATTGCCCCCGCCCGCGGCCGCCACGTCCTGCGCGTGGATACGATCCTCGGCGGCCTCATGGGCGACGACCTCGACCTTGGCATCGACGAGATCGAGACGCAGATGATGGCCGAGATCGAGGCGGGACTCGACGGCGACGGCAACCTCGGAGCCCCCTCGTACGGGATGAAGTCGTACCTGCTCCCGCGGCTGGGACTCCTGAAGCCGCACTTCGACCGGGCCGCGGCCCGCCGTTCGTGGGACGCGTTCCGGGCCCGCCGCGCGCGGGGCGAGGTCCCCGCGGCCGACGCCCAGGACCGCGACGACTACTGGCAGCTCCAGAGCGCGGCCCTGCGGTACCTGCACTCGCTGGCGCTCGAGGCCTGTCTGGACCGCGACATGCCGATGCAGTTCCACGCCGGCGATGGCGAGGGGCCGCGCGGCATCATGCGCAACCAGGACCCGTTCCTCATGGAGGAGATGGTCCGCTTCGAGCGCGGCGGCGTGATGCGCATGCCGCAGGTCATCCTCATCCACGCCGGCTACCCGCTCATCGGCCAGGCCGCGTGGCTCACCCACCTGTACGCGAACTGCCACTTCGAACTGTCGCTCGCCGCGCCCCTCATCCACCACGGCATGCTGCGCATGTTCCTCGAGGTGATGGAGGTCGTCCCCCTCTCCAAGATCCTGTTCGGGAGCGACGCCTATCACCTGCCGGAGTTCTTCTGGCTCGGGGCCAAGTGGGGCCGACGATTTCTCGCGCAGGCACTCGGGATCTACGTCGACGCCGGAATCCTGACCCGCGACGAGGCCGTGGCGGCCGCGCGCATGATCCTGCACGAGAACAACCGCCGCCTCTACCACCTCGATGACTGACCTCGGAGGACCCATGAAAACGACCGACCGCGCCATCCGAAGCGCGCTGACCGCCATTTCGGCGCTGATCCTCCTGGCCACGGCGGCTGCGGCCGTGCAGCCGATGCAGATGATCGGGGCACCCGACCGGGGCCCTGACGAGGGCGAGGGACCGTACGACCGTCTCATCATCCGCGGCGCCACGGTGATCGACGGCACCGGCGCGCCCCCCATAGGGCCGATGGACATCGTCATCGAGGGGAACCGCATCGTCGACGTCCGCGGCGTCGGCGTCCCGCAGCGGCCCATCGACGAGTCGCGGCGGCCCGGACTCGCGGTCGAGGGCAACCCGGACGCGGTCGTGCATGAAATCGACGCGACCGGCATGTACGTCCTGCCGGGCTTCGTCGACCTCCACCTCCACACCGGCGGCGTCCCCAAGGCGCCCGAGGCGGAGTACACGTACAAGCTGTGGATGTCGCACGGGATCACGACCGGGCGCGGAGTCGCCTTCGGCCCCCACGACTGGTCCGTCCAGGAGAAGGCGCGGAGCGCGGCAAACGAGATCGTGGCCCCCCGCATGTGGGTCTATCCCTTCACCGGCGCGGGCGGCGAGGGGTGGGGCGGCCGCATCATCGACACCCCGGAGGACGCGCGGGACTGGGCGCGGTACGTGAAGGAGTCGGGCGGCGACGGGCTCAAGCTCAACTCGTTCCGCCCGGAGATCATGGAGGCGCTGCTCGACGAGGCCGCCCAGCTCGGACTCGGCAGCACGGCCCACCTCGGCCAGATGGGCGTCGCGCAGATGAACGCGCTCGACGCCGCGCGCCTCGGCCTCGGCACCGTCACGCACTTCTACGGCCTGTTCGAGGCGCTGTACAAGGACTACGACGTCCAGCCGTGGCCCCCGGAGATGAACTACAACGACGAGCAGCACCGCTTCGGTCAGGTCCCGATGCAGTGGAACCTGATCCACGACCGCGGCGGCCCCGAGTGGAACGCCTTCCTCGAGGAGATGCTCTCGCTCGATGTCACCCTCGACCCCACGATGACGGCCTACCAGGCGAGCTGGGACGTGGACGACCAGATGAACGCGGCGTGGCACCAGACCTACACATTGCCGACGCTGTGGGAGTTCTACGAGGCGAACCGCGAGGACCACGGTTCCTACTACTTCGACTGGACGACGTGGGAGGAGGTCGCCTGGCGCGACTTCCTCGAGGTGTGGCACGACCTGCTCAACGACTACAAGAACATGGGCGGCCGCGTCACGGCGAGTTCGGACGCGGGCTACATCTACAACCTCATGGGCTTCTCCACGATCCAGGAGATGGAACTTCTGCAGCACGCCGGGTTCCATCCGCTGGAGGTGATCCGCGCCGCGACCATGCACGCGGCCGAGACGCTGTTCAAGCCGACGGGCCGCCCCATCGAGTTCGGCGTCGTGCGCCGCGGCCTGCTGGCGGACCTCGTGATCGTGGACGAGAACCCGATCCACAACCTCAAGGTCCTGTACGGGACAGGGGCGCGGCGCCTGAACGACGAGACGGGAGAGGTGGAGACCGTCGGCGGCATCCTCTACACGATCAAGGACGGGATCGTCTACGACGCGAAGCAATTGCTCGCCGACGTGGCCGAGATGGTCGAGGAACAGAAGCGCGCGATGACCACCGCCACCACCACCGACAACGGGGATTGAATAGATGAGTGAGAGAACGGAGACGGCGACGTTGGCCGGGGGGTGCTTCTGGTGCCTCGAGGCCGTGTACCAACTGCTCGAAGGCGTCCACGGCGTGAAGTCGGGTTACGCCGGGGGGCATGCGGCGAATCCCACCTACCAACAGGTGTGCACGGGTCGCACCGGGCACGCGGAAGCGGTGCGGGTCACGTACGATCCGGATGCGGTTTCGTTCGACGACCTGCTGGATGTCTTCTTCACGATTCACGACCCCACGACGTTGAACCGGCAAGGTGCGGATGTGGGGACGCAGTATCGCTCGGCGATCTTCCATGAGAGCGAGGCACAGAGGGAAGCGGCCGAGCGCAAGATCGCGGAGATCACGGCGGCCGGGATCTGGCCGGACCCCATCGTGACCGAGGTCACGCCGCTGCAGACCTTCTACCCGGCGGAGGCGTATCACGACGACTACCTGAATCGGAACCCGGCCCAGCCCTACTGCCAGGCCGTCGTGGCGCCGAAGGTGGCGAAGTTCCGGCGGCAGCACCTGCAGCGCCTGAAGCGGGGAGCGGGCGTCTGACGGAGCCCTCGCCGGCTCTAGCAGCCCGTGGCGGCCACGGGCTGCTAGCCCCGCGGCGGCCACGGACGGCCGGGTGACGACGCCGGCGCACGCGGCGCTCAGTCTCATCGTTCTGGGCCGGTCGGAGCGCAACGCCCTGCCGGTCGCGCTCGGGGCGGTCGCCCCGGACGTCACGATGCTCGTCTTCTACGTCTGGGAGCGGCTCGCGCGCGGAGTATCCGAGAGCCGGATCTGGTCCGAGCGCTACTTCGATCCCGGCTGGCAGGTCGTGTTCGACATCCCGAGTTCAATCCCTCTCCTCGTACTCGCCCTGTGCATCCTCCTGGTGCTCATCGGCCGACGTTCGACCACTGGGCACATCCCGTCGGCGGGGGTGGCCGCCGCGCCGCGGCGGACGAAGCTCACCGCAGCGACTCTGTTCGTCGCGAGCATGATCGTCCACGCGCTGGGCGACCTGCCGCTGCACCGGGAGGACGCGCACCGCCACTTCTTCCCGTTCAGCGACTGGCGGTTCATCAGCCCGGTGTCCTACTGGGACCCCGACCACTACGGGGGATACGCGGCCGCCGGCGAAGTCATCCTCGTCCTGGCGGTTTCCGTCTTCCTCTTCCGAGCCTACCGCGGCCGGGGCCGCTGGATCGTCGCCGCCGTGGCTGGAATCTATGCGCTCTTCATCGGCTTCGCCGTGCTGACGTGGTCCGGGCTTTGATCGACTTCTCCGCGGACGGGGACCGGGCTGGACGGTGAGCGAGTCCCGGAGCGACCGGTTTCCCTTGGGGGCGGGGGTGCGACTCTCGGATCTGGCCGTCGACCCCTATCCGATCTTCGCGGGCTTGCGGCAGGCGGAGCCCGTGACCTGGGTGCCGGAGATCGAGCGCTGGTTCCTCACGCGGCGCGACGACATCCTCGCCGTGCTCCGAGACCCCGATCTCTTCACGACGGATGCTCCATCCACGATCCGCGACATGTTCGGCGTCCACATGATGACGACGGAGGGTCCGGCGCAGATCCGCTACAAGCGGAAGTGTCTCCCGCCGTTCCACGCCTCCCGCCTGAAGACGGCTTCACTGCCGCCCCTGGTGGCGGAGGTCGAGCGGCTGGTGGCAACGCTGCGGTCTGGCGGTCGGCGCGCCGGGGAAGTGCGGAGGACCGTGGCCCGACCCGTCGCGCTGCATTCGGTGTTGTCCGTGCTCGGCATCCCCTTGAGCGAGACGGAGCGCGTCAACGAATGGTACGAACACTTCGCGCGGGCGCTGGCGAACTTCGCGGGCGACCCGGACCTGCGCGCCGAGGGCAAGGGAGCCGCGGACGCGTTCGGCCGGGCGCTCGAACCGATCATCGAGGCACTCGAACGGGATCCGGACGGCAGCCTCCTCTCCGACCTGGTGTGTGACCACGTCGATCCGCTCACGGCGGAAGAGATCCGTTCCAACGCGCTCATCATCCTCTTCGGTGGGATCGAGACGACGGAGTCCATGATCGCGAACGCCGTGTGGGCGCTGCTCTCGCACCCCGAGCAAATCGGGAGCGCCCGGTCGAGCCGCGAGGCCCTGGATCTGGCGATCGAGGAGACGCTGCGCTGGGAGCCGGCGGTGCAGTCGGCCGCGCGCCACGCGACCCGCGACACCGAGATCCGCGGCGTCCGCATCGCGGAGGGCGACGTCATCCACTGCATGCTGGGCGCCGCGAACCGGGACCCGGCACACTTCGAGGACCCCGACCGCTTCTACGTGACCCGCCAAAACGCCGGCGACCACCTGTCCTTCGCGGTGGGCCGACACTTCTGCCTCGGGGCTCCGCTCGCCCGCCTCGAGACACGCGTCGTACTCGAAACCCTGTGGGCCCGCTGCCCCGGACTCCGCCTTGACGCGGACCGCCCCACAGCCCCGCACGGCTACGAGTTCCGGAAACCGGCGACGCTGTGGGTGGAGTGGAAGGCCTGAACTGTCAGCAGTCCGCGCCGCAGTGCGCAGCGACGAGGCGGGTGAGGATGCCCATGTAGTCGTCCCACGGCGTCTGGGCGTCCGGCACCGTCTTGTGGGCGACGACCATGTCCAGCGAGGGGATGACCGTGATGAACTGGCCGTAGGCGCCGCGGCCGGTGTACGCCCCCTCGAACCCCTCCGGCACGGCAGGGCCGTCCCACACCCACCACATGTACCCGTAGCCGAACTCGCCGCCTCGAAGGCCTTCCGGATTCATCTCCTCCGAGGGCGTGACGACGCTCCTGATGCGCTCGGCCCACCCCTGCGGCAACACGCGCGCTTCCCCCCACACGCCGCCAAGAAGCATCAGGTGGCCGATCCGGGCCATGTCCCGCGTGGAGAGGACCATGTGGTAGGCGAGATTCCGGGAGCGCGTCGCGTCCCCCGACTTGCGGTGGATCGACCGGTCCCAGTCCTCGAAGCCGAGCGGCAGCGCGAGGTCCGTCTCCAGCGCGTCGTAGATGTTGCGGTCCGTGAGCTGCTCGAAGACGGCCCCGGCCGCGTTGAAGTCCCAGTTGCTGTACAGGTAGTAGGTGCCGGGTTCCTGCGAGCCCCGGGGCGGGGCGTCCGCGAGGTTGTCCCCCGCGTTCGACGCGGGGTGATAGACGCCGGAGCGTGCGGTGACGAGGTCGAGGACGCGGGCGCGCTTCTCGACCGGGAGGAGGCCCTGGACATCGTCCATGCCGAGGTCCTCGAGGGTGAGGTCGAGGTCGATCGTCCCGTCCGCCACGTAGTTCCCGTACAGCATGGCGAGGATGCTCTTCCGCACCGAGGCGAGATAGCTCAGCGAGTCCACCGGTCCATGCTCGAACACCACCCGTCCCCCGACGACGGCCATCACGGCCGACGTATTGATCCCCTCGACGTAGGGATGGATCGCGTCCAGCGCCTCGGCCGAGAACCCGGCCTCCGCCGGATCCTCGATCCGCTCCCACGACGCGCCCGGGTAGACAGCGTCCGCCGCGCTCTCGACCACCGGCGCCCGAGCGCACCCGAACCCCGCCAGGAGCGCCAGAACCACCGCCAGCGCGACGCACCCTTTGACGCGGCTCCCATGTCGGTCGATCATCATGTCCCGAATCCCCCGGAAGAACCGGAGAGAGAGAAATTCTCAGTGCGATACGTGCGGCCTCGCCCCACCACACCCCCCGAAGAAGATGTCGGCCGCCCGTGGTGCGGCAAGGCAGCCGTGTGAAGCGAAGGAGTCGTCGATGCCGCGAGCGAAGGCAGCATGCCATGACCGTTTCCCCCTCATCGCGGTGCTGCTCGCCGTGAGCGTCCAGGCCGCCGGCTGCACCGGAGATGGTGCCGATCCCGCCTCCGAATCCCCGGCCGACGCCGGGGTCGCACCCCCCGTCGCACGCGTGATCCCGGAACAGCTGGAGACGCACGGACACACGCGGATCGACAACTACTACTGGCTCAACCAGCGCGAGGATCCCGAGGTCATCGCATACCTCGAGGCGGAGAACGGCTATACCGACGCGCTGATGGCGCACACGGAAGACCTCCAGGACACGCTGTTCGAGGAGATCAAGGGGCGGATCCAGCAGACCGACCTCTCCGTGCCGGTGAGGGAGGGCGACTTCTTCTACTACAGCCGCACCGAGGACGGCCGGGACTATCCGATCTACGCCCGGAAGCGCGGGTCTCTCGACGCGGACGAGGAAGTCATCCTCGACGTCAACCCGCTCGCCGAGGGCCAAGATTACTACGCCGCCTTCCCGGAAGTCAGCTCCGACGGCGACCTGATGGCGTGGGCCGAGGACACCCGCGGGCGCCGCATCTACACCATCCGGGTCCGGAATCTCGTCACCGGTGAGGACTACCCGGAAGCGATCGAGGGCGCCTCGGGCAACATGGTATGGGCCGAGGACAACCGGACGCTCTTCTATACGAAGCGGGACCCCGGCACGCTGCGTTCATACCAGATCTACCGGCACCGGCTCGGGACCGATCCCGCGGACGACGTGCTCGTGTACCAGGAGGACGATGAGGAGTTCAGCTCAGGCGTCCGCAAGACGAAGTCGAAGCGGTACCTCGTCATCTCCTCCTCACACACCCTGATGGACGAGCACCGCTTCCTCGACGCGATGAACCCCGAGGGCGAGTTCACCCTCTTCCTCCCGCGCGAGCGCGGGCACGAGCACCGTTTCGACCACTTCGGGGACCACTTCTACATCCGGACGAACCTCGACGGGGCCGAGAACTTCAAGCTCATGCGGACTCCCGTGAACGGGACCGCGACGGACAACTGGGAGACGGTCGTCCCGCACCGGAGCGACGTCTTCCTGCAGGGGTTCGAGCTGTTCCGGAACTACCTCGTGCTCTCGGAACGCGCGGGAGGACTCACGCGCCTGCGCGTCCGGGCGTGGGAAGGGGAGGAGCACGAGATCGCGTTCGACGAGCCGGCCTACCTGGCTTCGCTGTCGGCCAACCCCGAACTGGATACGAACATCCTTCGCTACGGGTACACGTCGCTCTCGGCGCCGCGTTCCGTCTACGACTACGACATGTCCACGCGCGAGCGCACGCTGCTCAAGGAGGACGAAGTCCTCGGCGGCTACGACCGCGCGGACTACGTGGTGGAGCGACTGCACGCCCCCGCCCGCGACGGCGCCGTGGAAGTCCCGGTGTCCCTCGTCTACCGGAGCGGTCTCGAGAAGGACGGCGACAACCCGCTCCTCCTCTACGCCTACGGCTCATACGGGGCGAGCATGGAGCCCACCTTCTCCTCCACCCGCCTGAGTCTCCTCGACCGCGGGTTCGTCTACGCGATCGCCCATATCCGCGGCGGACAGGAACTGGGCCGGGCGTGGTACGAGGACGGGAAAATGTTCAACAAGAAGAACACCTTCACCGACTACGTGGACGTGGCGGATTTCCTCGTCGCGGAAGGCTACACGAGCCCCGAGAAGCTCTTCGCCCGCGGCGGGAGCGCCGGGGGCCTGCTCATGGGCGCGGTCGTGAACATGCGGCCGGAACTGTTCCGGGGCGTCGTCGCGCACGTCCCGTTCGTCGATGTCGTGACGACGATGCTGGACGAGTCGATTCCGCTCACGACCTTCGAGTGGGACGAATGGGGCGATCCCCATGAACTCGAGTCGTACCGCTACATGCTCTCCTACTCCCCGTACGACCAAGTCGAGGCGAAGGACTACCCCAACCTGCTCGTCACGACGGGACTGCACGACTCGCAGGTGCAGTACTGGGAGCCGGCGAAGTGGGTCGCGAAGCTGCGCGCGACGAAGACGGACGACAACCGCCTCCTCCTCAAGACACACATGGACGCCGGCCACGGCGGCGGTTCCGGCCGCGACCGACGGTACGAGGAACTCGCCTTCGAGTTCGCCTTCATCCTCGACCTGCTGGACGAGACCGCCTCACCCCGCTGACCACGCGACCCTTCTTGCACGAGTCCTCTGTGGCTTCCATGACTTCGAGGAGGGCGGCGGAATCGTCAAGATCGACGCCAGGCCGGAGGCCGCCCTCCCCCGTGGTCGAGAGAGAAATCCGTTTCGGCGGGCTCGATGCCGCCCGGCGGTCATTCGCCATCGTTCATGGCCGCCTGGGCGCGGACCCACTCGACGGCTTCGCGGTGCGTCCCGAACCAGACGTCGGGCTTCGACCGCATGTGCTCGATGAGTTCGCGCAGGATCACGATCCGGGAGCGGTGGCCGATGTAGTGCGGGTGCATGGTGAGGAGGAACATCGTCCCCTCCTCGTAGGCCACGTCGAACTCGTCCTTGAAGACCTCGAGCACCTCGCGCGGGTTGGAGTAGCGGTCGCCGAGCGGGTTGAAGAGCGGCGCGTCGTCCAGGATCCAGTCCACGGGGAGTTCGACGAGGCCCGTGGGTTCGCCGTTCGCGTTGATCTCGTAGGGCCGGTCGTCCGCCATGAGCGATGAGTCGTACAGGAAGTCCATCTCCAGCAGGAGGTCGAGCGTCGAATCGCTGAAGTTCCACGACGGCGCACGGTAGCCGACGGGGCGTTCGCCCATGAGTTCGGTCAGCCGCTCGATGGCCATGCGCAGGAGACGTTCCTCCTCGTCGCGCGGGAGCGTGGCGTTGCGCTCGTGGATCCAGCCGTGGACGCCGATCTCGTGGCGGCCCGACGCCTGGATCATGTCGACCTGGTGCGGCGCGAGGCTGAAGCTGAGCGCGGGTCCGAAGAACGAGGCGGCGATGCCGTACTCGTCGAGCAGATCGATGACGCGGCCGAGGGCGACCCGCGAGCCGTACTCTCCCTGCGAAAGCCCGCCCACGTTGGTGTCGCCGTTCCGCAGCCAGATCGTCTCGTTGTCCACGTCGAAGGAGAGGAGCACGGCGACGCGGCCCCCGTCCGGCCACGAATCCGGGTTCAGGTCGCGGCCCGCGCGCACGCGGTTCACGGCCTCGAACACCCGCTCCTCGGACCAGCGCCACGGCGGGTCGTCCGCTTCCTGCGCGGCTATGGGCGCCGCCGGCGCCGTCCACAGCGCCGCCAGGCCGCAGAGCGCGACCACGAGTCCGCGCGCCGGCGAACGAGTCGAGGAGAGGTTGGATTGTATGCGCCCGGTCATGACGATTCCCCCGTTTCGGTAGTCATCTCAAGTCAGAAGGCTTATTTTAACAGATTGCTCGTGAATCGGACGGTCGGCGCCGATTCCGTACGGCGCTGAGATATGTCCCCGATTCGTGGGCTCGTCGCCGTGGTGCCGGCCCTCCCCTGATTATGGCGACGACGACACATGACGACTACAACGGCCGAAATCGGCACCATGGACCTCAGCGCGCACGGGATCACCGTCGCCCGCATCAAGCGGAACCCCTCCGTCGATGAGATCTACGCGGATGCCCTGAGCGGACGCGAACCCGGCGCGGTCAGGGCGGCGAACGGAGCCCTCGTGGCCTTCTCCGGCGCCAAGACCGGTCGCTCTCCGAACGACAAGCACGTGGTGCGCGATCCGGAGACCGCCCGGGACGTCTGGTGGGGTCCGGTCAACTTCCCCCTCGAGCGCGAGAGCTTCCTGCGGAACAGGGCCCGCGTCCGGGCCTTCCTGAACCGGCAGGACCTCCTGTACGTCATCGACGGCTTCGCGGGCTGGGACCCGGAGTACCGGCTCAACGTGCGGATCATCTGCAACCGCCCGTACCACGCCCTCTTCATGCACAACATGCTCATCCGCCCCACGCCGGCGGAGCTGGCGGAGTTCGGCGAGCCCGATTTCGTCGTCTACAACGCGGGCCAGGAGGCGGCGGACCCCTCCGTGGACGGCGTCACGTCGCCGACGAGCGTGGACCTCTCCTTCGCGGACAACGAGGCCTGCATCCTCGGGACCGAGTACGCGGGGGAGATGAAGAAGGGTGTGTTCACGATCATGAACTACCTCATGCCGAAGCGGGACGTGCTCTCGATGCACTGCTCGGCGACGACCGACCCGGAGACCGGGGCCTCGTCGCTCCTCTTCGGTCTTTCCGGGACGGGGAAGACGACGCTCTCGGCCGACCCGCACCGGCGGCTCATCGGCGACGACGAGCACTGCTGGACCGACTCGGGGATCTTCAACATCGAGGGCGGCTGCTACGCGAAGACGATCGACCTCTCCGAGGAGAAGGAGCCCGACATCTACCGGGCGCTCCGCTACGGCGCGGTGCTGGAGAACGTCGTACTGCGCGACGACGGGAGCGTGGACTGGTCGGACTCGTCGATCACGCAGAACACGCGCGGCAGCTATCCGATCGAGTTCATCGACAACGCGCAGGTGCCGTGCGTGGCGGGGCACCCGACGGACGTGATCTTCCTGACGGCGGACGCGTTCGGCGTGCTGCCGCCGGTGAGCCGGTTGACGCCCGAGCAGGCCATGTACCACTTCATCAGCGGGTACACGGCGAAGGTCGCGGGCACGGAGGTCGGCGTCACCGATCCCGTGGCCACGTTCTCGCCCTGCTTCGGGGGCCCGTTCCTCGTGTGGCACCCGGCGAAGTACGCGCGGCTGCTCGCGGAACGAATGCATGAGCACGGCGTGAACGTGTGGCTCGTGAACACAGGCTGGAGCGGCGGGCCGTTCGGCGTCGGGGCGCGGATCGACCTGCCGCACACGCGCCGGATGGTCGACGCCATCCACGCGGGCGAACTGATGGACGCGCCGACGGAGCCGGACCCGGTGTTCGGGATCCACGTCGTGACCGAGGTTCCGGGCGTGCCGAGCGAGATCCTGCGGCCGCGCGCAACGTGGCCGGACCCTGCAGCGTACGATGAGAAGGCCACGCACCTGGCGCGGCTCTTCAAGGAGAACTTCACGGAATACGAGGACGACTGTCCGCCGGAGGTCTGTACGGCGGGCCCCGTGGTCTGACTCCGGCCACGGGCGGCGAACAGGAGGAGGAAGCCCGATGCGGCGACGTGATCTGATGTTGGCGATGGGCCTGGCGGTGCTGGTGGCCGGGTGTTCGAGCGGGCAGCGCGACGCGCCGCAGCTGGCGGGCGCCTCCATGGGGGGCGCGGCGCAGGCGGGCAACGGCGACGGGAACTCCACGCCGCTCTACGGCAACCTCGGTCCGCACAACCGGCCGGTCACCACGGCGTCGGAGAAGGCGCAGGCCTACTTCGACGAGGGCCTCCTCTTCATGTACGCCTTCGGCACGTCGACCGCCGAGGAATCGTTCCGCGCCTCGCAGAAGGAGGATCCGGAGTGCGCCTCCTGCTATTGGGGCGAGGCGTGGTCGCTGGCGCCGTACCTGAACGGCGGCATGTCGCCCGGGAACGAACGCTCGGCCCACGCCGCCATGCAGAAGGCGAAGGAACACAGGTCGGGCGCGACCGAGGTCGAGCAGGCGCTCATCGATGCCTTCGACGTACGGTTCGAGGCCGACCCCGAGCGCTCCCGCCGCCGCATGCTCGACACGCTGTACGCGCGCGAGATGGACAAGGTCGCGGCGCGCTACCCGGACGACCTGGACGTGCTCACGCTGCAGGCCGAGGCCTGGATGCTGCTGCGCCCCCGGCGCGGAGACGTGGACCTCGAAGCGAAGGATGTGAAGAAGATCCGCCCCATCCTCGAAACCGTCCTGGCGCGGGACATCCGTCACCCCGGCGCCTGCCACCTCTACATCCACCTCGTGGAGGCGTCGCAGGATCCGGGTCTGGCCGAGGCGTGTTCGGATCACCTCGGCAGCCAGATCGCGGTGAGCCACATCCACCACATGCCGACACACATCTACATGAACATCGGCCGCTGGGGCGACGCCGTGCGCGGCAACCAGCAGGCGTGGCACGCGGACCAGAAGGCTGCGCACGGCGGCCCTCCGGGCGTCTATCCGTCCCACAACCTGCACATGCTGCTCAACGCCGCCGTCATGGACGGGCAGAGCGCGGTCGCGATCCAGGCCGCGAAGGACCTGGCGGGACACCGCGGACCGTGGGGGGCGTACATCCCGCTCACCTACGCGGCGTTCGGCCGCTGGAGCGAGATTCTGGCGGGCGACGGTCCGAAGTCGGACGATCCCATGGAAGTCGTCGCGTGGAGCTTCTCGCGCGGCCTCGCCTACCTCCGGATGGGGCACATCGACGTCGCGCAGGACCACCTCGGGGAGATCGACCAAGCGCTCGAGGACGCCGATCCCTCCGCCACCTTCCGTTACAGCCCGCTCGCGGACGTCGTCGCGCTGCCGCGCTCGATCCTCGCGGGCGAGATCCTGAACGCGAAGGGGAAGGCGGAGGAGGCCGTGGCGGTGCTGAAGCACGGGATCGAGAAGGAAGACGGACTCATCTATTCGGAGCCGCGGGCGTGGCACATGCCGGTTCGGCATACGCTCGGCGCCATCCTGCTCGAGAACGACCGGGCGGGGGAGGCGGAACAGGTCTACCGCGACGCGCTCGAGGATCTGCCCAACCAGGGATGGGCCTGGTTCGGACTCACGCAGGCGCTCAAGGCGCAGAAGAAGACCGCACAGGCGCAGGAGGCGGGGCGCGAGTTCGACCGTTACTGGGTCCGTGCGGACACCTGGCTGCGCAGCTCGAGGTTCTGAGATCCGCCGGTCCGAGGCGCCCCGCATGATCGACTTCTCGCCGCCCGGGGGTCCGTACCGCGTCAGCTACGACGCCGACTTCGACATCTCCCGCGCGGTGACCGCGCCGCCGCCGGACGCGCCGTCCGAGGCGGCGATGAAGAAGGAGCTGAAACGGACGGTGCGCGAGATCTCTCGGCTCCAGCGGCGTCTCCATGCGCACCGCCACTACGCGGTGCTGCTCGTCTTCCAGGCGATGGACGCGGCCGGCAAGGATTCGACGCTGCGGGCGGCCATGACGGGCGTGAACCCCGCGGGCTTCCGGATCAACGCCTTCGAGGCGCCGTCCAACCTGGAGGCGAGACACGACTTCCTGTGGCGCACGACGCGCCGCCTCCCGGAGAAGGGCCGGATCGGGATCTTCAACCGGAGCTACTACGAGGAAGTACTCATCGTCCGGGTCCACCCGAAATACCTCGACAGGCAGAAGCTTCCCCGGCGGCTGCCGATCATCGAACGGTGCGAGGAGCGCTACCAGTCGATCCGGGACCACGAACGGCACCTGGCCCGGAACGGAACGGTGATCCTGAAGTTCTGGCTCAACATCTCGAAGGACGAGCAGGCCCGCCGCTTCCTCCGCCGCATCGACCGCCCCGACAAGAACTGGAAGTTCAACCGCGCCGACATCGAGGAACGGCAGCACTGGGACGACTACATGGACGCCTACGAGGACGCGATCAACGCGACCTCCCGCCGGTGGGCGCCGTGGTACGCGATCCCCGCCGACTCGAAGCCCTGGATGCGGCTGGTCGTCGCCCGACTCGTGCGCGACCAGCTCGCCACCCTCGACCTCACCCACCCGGAGCTACCCGAGGAAGAACGCGCCGAACTCCAGGGCTACCGCGCCCACCTCGCCGCCGAACTGTAGCATGGTTCTCTTATTCCCGTCTCGAAAACGGGATCCGCGTTGCAGATGGCACGTTCACTCTAGGCCTCTGGTGAGCTTTTCGACCTTGATGAGTCGTTGAAACTCCTTGGCCTCGGCCGGGGTCAGGGTCCTGAGCAGGGTTGGTATAACCCACTCGTCGCCTTGGCGGATGAGCCGGATGAGGACCGTGATGAGTGTCAGGTCCTGAACGGACACGCGAACCTGTAGCGAGGAGAGGAGTACACGGTGGACGATCGCCCTTTCAAGAACCTGTCGGACAGGAAGCTCAGGAGTCTGGACCGGGCGATTCGCCCGGAAGCCATCGCAAGGGGTGCTGTTGAGGAAGCCCCTGGCGCCACTCCGACTCGGCTCGAACATGAACATAGAGTTGCCGAAGCTCGTCGTCTGAAAGAGCTTGTACGACCGGACTGCCCAGCATGTTCTGCTCTACGCAACGAACAATAAACTCCAGCAGGGACGTTTCCGACAGCGACATGGCCTAGTCTCCGATGACGGCTTGCGCAATGATGGCAATCAACGACCCCAGCCCCAGCCACAGGGCCATAAGGAGGATGGTGGCCCACCTGCCCGTCTCCTTGATCGCCGCCATTAGGGGGTGGCGCCGCTGCCCTGCCGGCTGTTCGGCGTGCTGCTCCATCCGCCTGTCAAGCTCGGGCTGGATTACGAGTAGGTCCTGCTCCACCAAGCACGCGAAACAGACGCCATGTAGCAGGCCGTAGCTGGCCGCCAGGTCCCGCTCAAGCTGTTCCTGTGACGCCACGGGTCCGCCTACAGCGTGAATCGGCCGTGCATAGGTGCCGGATCCGACATCCATGCTGTGCCATAACAGGGGTTTACGGCCTCCACGTCGAACAGTTCTTCGTCTTGTTTCAACTCCAAATTCACCTTCCGTTTCGGTACCATCTCTTCTTGGCCCTCCCTGCTTCAGAGCGTCCTTCGCCCGGAGTCGAAACCGGAAGCGCCGGCTGGCCCGGTGCCATCAACGCTCGGCTCAACCGCCGTAAGCCGCGAAGGACGAAACACACTACTCAGCTTCGCAGCCGCCCTGCGGAATCGTGATACCAGCCGTAGCCGCCATCCTACTCACCGTCGCCTTGCATGGGGGGAAGCCCAAGCCGCCACCTTCCACCGTCACCCGGCCATACCTGTCTCTCCGACACGTCTTCCATCGCGTCTGGCGGGCAGATGCGGAACACAGCCTCGCCGCATCGCGGCTCTACGGTCCAGCATCCCGTGATCCTCCTGTCTGCCGAGCATCGTCCGTCCCTGTTGTAGGCCGCCTTAGCCCCCAAACGGTAGGCGATGTGATATTGGAACGATATCCACCCCACACTAGGCGATATCTGGGCGATATGCCAAACAGTGTCCGTACAGCCCGGACGGCCGTTCGCCAGAATCAACGACTTGAGCAGACGACGTTGCCGAACTCCAGGACTACCGAGCCCACCTCACCGCCGAACTGTAGCCGTTGATGACTGGTTGACGAGCTGTACCACATAAGGTACATGTGTCTCGTCAGGTACCATGTCGGCGCATAAGCGGCTCCCGGCTGCGTTCTACGCCACCGCTGGCGGTAACGAACCCGTCCGGCAATGGCTTCTCGATCTCGATTCCGAGAGTCGGCGTACCATCGGGACGGACATTGCCACCGTCGAATTCGGTTGGCCGGTCGGGATGCCGCTCACCCGATCACTTGGCGGCGGTCTCCGTGAGATTCGATCGCAGATCAGTGGCGGTCGGATCGCTCGCGTGATCTTCGTGATCCGGGATGGCCGGTTGGTGTTGCTACATGGATTCGTGAAGAAGACAGAAAGAGCGCCGAGGCGTGAGTTGGAAATAGCGAGAAGGCGTGCAAGGGAGATCCTGCGTGGCTGAGGAAAAGGGACGCGTTGGTTCGTCGTTCGAGGATTATCTGCGGGAGCAGGGCACGCTGGAGGAGACCACGGCCGCGGCCGTCAAGCGCGTCATCGCATGGCAACTGAAGGAGGCGATGACGACGGAACGCCTCAGCAAGAATCAGATGGCGAAGAAGATGAACACGAGCCGCAGCCAACTGGACCGGATCCTTGATCCGAACAACGATCGAATCCAGCTCGCCACGCTCATCGGAGCCGCCGAGGCGCTGGGACGGCGGCTCCGAATTGAACTCGTGTGAGTTGCTTCAGCGGATGGTGGGGCCGCCGGTTCGGTTGTCGGGGACGAAGCGGTCGCGCGCGGGCATGCGCGTGTCCACGACCATCGCGGAGTCGACGACGGCGTCCGCGGGCAACAGGTCGTTGAAGTAGAGCATGGCGCCGACCACCGCGTAGACCTCTTCGTCGGTCATCGTGCCCGGCAGGTCGAAGGGCATGGCGCGACGCGTGTAGTCGAACAGCGTCGTCGCGTAGGGCCAGTAGTTGCCGACGGTCGAGCGCAGGCTGCGATCGTTCGCGAACGGGAACTCGTCTCCCGGTATCCGGCCGGTGATGATGTCATTTGGCCCCTCACGCCCCGTGGGCCCGTGGCAGAGGATGCAGCGGTGCCTCACCCACACGTCGAGGCCCTCCGCAACGGAGCCCCGTCCGGGTGGCAGGCCCGCGCCGTCGGGGCCGATGTCGATGTCCCACGCCGCGATCTGCGATTCCGTCGCGGCCGTCCCGAAGCCGTAGACCGGCTGGGCCGCGCCCGCCCGTCCGGTTGCCCCGTCGCCCGGATCGGTCGTCTCGACCATGGCCGAGACGGATCCGGCGTTCCCGGCTTCGACGCCGACCTCGGAGTCACCCGCGCCGCAGCCCGCCAGCGCCGGCAGGAGGGCCGCCACGCTCAGCAGCCGCGAGACCACGTTGGCGCGGCTCATACCGGCGCGAACTCGATCGAGCCGTCGGCGGCGATGCGCCATCCGCGGATCGCGTTGGAGTGATAGCGCGTGCCGGGGCCGCGCGCGTCGAGAACCTGCTGCCGGACCGGCTGCGTGTAGCCCGTTTCGTCGGTCGCGCGGCTCAGCAGGTGCGCCGGGCCGCCGTCCCACTCCCAGCCGTAGCGGAACCGCGTCGTGCACTTGGGAAGCACGGGTTCCTGGAGCACCGCGTCGTGCCACGAGTCGCCGCCGTCCGTGCTCACCTCCACGCGCTCGATCAGGCCCCGGCCGGTCCAGGCGTAGCCGGAGATCTCCACGAATCCGGGTTCCGACAGCCGCCGCGGGTAGGTCGGATTCGTGATGATCGACTTCGCGTCCATCACGAACGAGAACTGCCGCGCCGTCCCGTCGGGGAGCGGATCCGTGTACTTGGACGTCTCGTCGCGGAACATCGAGGGGCGGTCGGAGAGTTCGATGCGCCGGACCCACTTCACGCTCGCGTTGCCCTCCCATCCGGGCAGGAATACCCGCGCGGGGTAGCCCTGCTCGGGCCGGATCGCCTCGCCGTTCTGGGCGTAGGCGATCATCGCGTCGTCCCACGCCTTCTCCATGGGGATACTGCGGCCCATGACCGCCGCGTCGGAGCCTTCGGCGAGGAACCACGTCGCGTCCGCGTGCGCTCCCACCTCCTCGAACAGCGTCGAGAGCGCGACCCCCGACCACTCGCTCGTGCTCAGGAGACCGTCGATCGACTGCGGGGTGTTCTGCGGGCTGGGCGAAGGGGCGTAGGCTCCGCCGCCGTTCCCGGAACACTCGATGAAGAGCAGCTTCGAGACCTGCGGGAAGCGCTTCAGGTCATCGAGCGTGAAGAGCGTCGGGCGGTCGACCATGCCGTGGATCAGGAGACGGTAGGTGGCGGGATCGATCTGCGGGATCCCGTGGTGGTGGCGCTCGAAGTGGAGATCCGCCGGGGTCATGATCCCGTGCAGGTCCTGGAGCGGCGTGCGCGAGGAGCCGCCCATGGAGCCGGACAGGAGCTTCTCCGGCGTCTCGTGGGGAGAGCGGGACCCGACCACGACGGGACGCGCGCCCGGCACCTTCGTCGGATCCTGCGCCTCCTGGAGTCCCAGTCCGCGCGTTGCGCCGGCCGTGATCGCGCCCCCGGCAGCCGCTGCCGCCCCGGCGATCAAGGCTCGCCGCGTGAGTCCGGAGCTCTCGTCTCGGTCGTTCACGTCGCCTCCGTTTCCGTCGGTCTCGTGCCCCACCTCCGCCCCGTCCCGCGCACCATCTCACATGTGTGCGCTGACCACAGTTGCCGCCATCACGGCGGCCAGCAAGAGCCGCCCCGGCGACCGGCCTTCAGCGCGATGCGTGCCACTCCCGCAGGATCTCCGCCTCCCGCTCCGCCGGGAGCCCCGGCCGCATCTCCGCCTGCCGCTCCGCCGAGCGCGAGAAATGGAAGTCCAGCGTCGCCTGCGTCGTATCCGCTAGCGAGCGGAACGTCATCCCGTGTGCGACTTCGTTGGAGAGGTCGAAGCGCGCGAACCCCTCAGAGCCGGGCGTCGGCGGGCGCCACACCGGCATCTCGGCGTAGGGCCGGACCCCGCGCTCGGCGAGGAACTCGCGCGGCACCCACGTGAACGTCGTCTCGGCCGTCGTGACGGCGCGGATCCCGTACAGGAGTTCCGCCATCGGCCGGGGGGTCGCGGGGCCCACGAGGTTGAAGATGCCCGTGTGTCCGCGGTCCGAGGAGAGCGCCATGAAGTCGCCGAGGTCGCGTACATCGATGATCTGGACCGGGTCCGTCCCGTCGCCGGGAGACAGCACCTCACCACCGCGATGGATCCGCACCGGCCAGTATGTGAAGCGGTCCGTGGGGTCGTCGGGTCCGATGATGAGGCCCGGGCGGAAGATCCCGTAGCGGTCGGGGAAGATCCGCATCGCCTCGCGCTCGGACTCTGCCTTGGCGAGGCCGTAGGGCAGGTCCGTGATGTCGGCGGTCGCGCGGTCCACGCCGGCGGTCTCGTAGGTGTAAGACGGGACCTCGGATGTCATCGGCACGGTCGAATGGCTCGCGTACGCGGATCGCGAGGAGACGTAGTAGAAGTACTCCACCGAGTCGCGCAGGAACTCCCCGATGCTCGTCACCCAGTCGGGACGCGCCGTGGAGTTGTCGACGACGACGTCCCACGTCCGGCCGCGCAGCGACTCGAAATCTCCGTTCCGATCTCCCACGAGTTCCTCGACCCCCTCGAACATGCCGGGGCGGTTGCCGCGGTTGAAGATCGTCACCTCCAACCCCTGCGCGAGCGCGGACCGCACCTGGTAGGGGCCGATGAACCCGGTCCCGCCTAGGATGAGCAGCTTCCCGCCGCTGCCCGAGGCCTGGGGCGTGGCCGCGGGGCCCGCGCACGCCCCGACGGGGACGCCGAGCCCGAGGGCGGCGCCCGCCGCAGCCGTGATCTTCAGAAAATCGCGCCGGTTCGAGTCGATGGACATCGTGAACTCCTCTTCCTGGTTTCGTCTTCCTGGGTTTCGTCTGGGGCGGCTTGTCTCAGTTCGCGGTGCCGTCCAGCAGTTCGAAGATCCGGAGTACCGCAACCGGATTCGCTCCGGGGCTGGGGATCCCGCCGAAGTTCTCGGCGTGCGCCGTCAGGTCGATACGCGCCGCCGCGTCCTCGGCGCTCACGCCCTGACTGTGGAGCGCGACGGACTGGTCCCACAGGTCCTGGAGGTACGCCTGCAGGTGGTCGATCCGCTCGCGTTCCTGGTAGGGCGCGCCGTGGCCCGGGATGATCCAGTCGAAATCGAGCGCCTTCACGCGGTCGAGCGTCTCCACCCACTCGTTCACGTACCCGTCCCCCATGTAGGGGAGGCCGCCCACGAGCATGTCCCCGGTGATGACCACGCGGTCGTTCGGCAGGTAGACGAAGACGTCGCCGTCCGTGTGACCGCGCCCGAAGAAGTGGAACTGGATCTCGCGCTCCCCCCGATAGAGCGTGAGCCGCTCCGAGAGCGTCGTGTTGGGGGCTGTGGGGACGACCTCCTGCAACTGCGCGTAATAGGTCCGCTGCGCCTCGAGCGTGGCCTCCAGTTCCGCCCGCGCCTCCGGATCGGTCAGCGTGTCGAGCGTGGCCTCCATCCGTTCGATCCGCCCGGGGATGGCGCCCACGAAAAGTTCATACGACCGGCCCGAGTTCGAGCGGCCCTCCGCGATCGCGGCGCGCGTCGCCTCGTGGCTGATGATCTCCACGTCGGGCGGATAGACCTGGTTGCCGTGCGCGTGGTCGAAGTGCCAGTGGGTGTTCGCCGCGTAGCGCACGGGCCGGTCGGTGATCGAGCGCAGGTCCTCGATGAGGGCGTTCGCCGCCGCGGGGGAAATGTGGGAGTCGACAAGCAGCACGTCCTCCTCGTTCACGACCACGCCGGCGTTCGATCCCACGACGAGATCGCTCGCCCCCTGCGCGTGGTAGACGCCGGGCACGACCTCGGTGAACTGGAAGTGGACGGCCTCAATCGTCGCGCCGCCGCCCGCTCCCGCGCCGCCCCCCTCCTCGCCGCCGCTCCCTGGATCCGCCGGAGCGCACCCGGCACAGAGCCACGCCACCGCGAGGATGCGGGCCTGAGAGCCGCTCCGACTACACCGTCTCCACGAAAGACCGCTCCGCCTGCTCCGCACCGACCGCCTCCCGTTGATCACACGTTGATGGTTCCCTTCGATCATACCACGTGGCCCAGCCGCCGCTCAACGAGATGACCCCGGCTAGCGTGAAGCAGTTTTGCCACCTGTCACGTAACACGTTACAGTATCCGCATGAAGAACCCGCCACATCCGGGCCTTTCCGTGCGGCACGATTGCCTGGAGCCCCTGGGGCTCACCGTGACGGAGGCGGCGCGGAGGCTGGGTGTCAGCCGAAAGCAGCTTTCCGAACTCGTCAACGGCCGCTCGGGCATCTCTCCCGAGATGGCGATCCGCCTGGACAAGGCGTTTGGAGGCGGTGCGGAGACGTGGTATCGCCTTCAGTCGGCCTATGACCTTGCGCAGGCCATGAAGAACGCCGGCCGGATCAACGTCGAGCGGATATCGACGCCCGTTTGACGCCGAGGGCGCGCCAAACGCGTTACACGTCTCGGCCGGGTGCCTGCAGGCGAGCAGGAAGGGCCGCGACGTATGCCCGGACCTCGCGTTCGACGTCGCTCATCTCGACGGTGCCCGGCGTCCCGCCCGCTTCCCGGAGTTCGGTGTAGAGGTCGATCGCGGCCTCCAGCGCGGCCGCACACGCCGCGGCGTCGACGCCCGCAGCCGTCCGTTCGAGATCGGTCGCGAAGGCGGGGAGCCGGTCCTCGACCCGCCGTACGCCGGTTGCCTCTACGCCCGCCCGCCGGAACGCGATCGGCGCCAGCGCCACGGACCGCATAAACGCCAGTGCGTCCAGCGCCTCGAAGATCTCTCCCCGCTCGATCTTGTCGGCCAGATAGTGCGCCCAGATCCAGAAGCGCTCCTCGATCCAGTCCGGATCCGCGGCCGGGTAGCGGGCCTCACCCCGGGCGAGTGCCGCGCTGAGCCGGCCGTCGCGTTCCCACAAAACGACCGGGTCCTCGATCCGCTCGTGCACGTCGTCGAGCGACACGAACTTGAGGTCCACGTGCAGGAGCGGAGGGCCGTAAAGGCACACGAGCAGGCGCGGCTCTCCCACGTGCTCCCCCGTGAAGCCCGCAAGAAACGAGGGGTCGAGTTCCGCGGCGATCGCCTGCTGCCGCTCGAGAATCTCGGGCCAGGACGAGGGTTCCACCGCCAGCACGAGGTCGAGATCCGAGAACTCGTCGATCTCGCCCGCGATGAACGAACCGCCCGCCGCCAGGCCGACGATGCCCTCGACCCCTGGGACCGCGGCCAACGCGCGCTCGAGGAACGTCCGGTGCCGGGCCGGCATGTACACGTCGTTTCTCATCTTCTTCCGCCTCAGCGACCCCTTCCTGCCCGCCGACGGGCCAAACTGAGCGGTCCAACCCCCGGGGCCAACCCCAGGCGCGCCGCTTGACCCGGCGGGGACTCCGGTCTCTATCTCCCTGCGGGAAACCTCCAACGACTCCAGGGAAAACCTCCATGAATGAGCCTCGACGTGGGAACGCCCGGCGCGCGCTTGCCGCGGTGCTCGTGAGCTTGCTGGCGGTCGCGGGCACCGCCGAGGCCCAGGACGGCATGATCGGTTCGGGTCGGGCGGGCAGCTACATCGGCGCATTCGCGGGACCGGGCTCGATGGACGTCCGCATGACCGACATCGACGGCTTCACGGCGGCGGACGGCGTCCCCGGCCAGAAGTTCGAGTACGACGACACCGGCCTTGCCGTCGGTGCCGTTGCGGGGCGGTACTTCCGCCTGGGGAGTGCGCAGCTCCTGTTCGAGGCGGACGCCGCGTTCGGCGGTCTGCCGGCGGTCGCGCGACAGGTGGATCCGGTCGGACTGGACGAAACGGCGGCGATGGAGCTGCATTGGGTCGGGACGGCCCGCCTTGGCGCTCGACGGTCCCTCGGCCGCTTCGGCGTGTTCGTCGCTGGCGGCGTGTCGGTGGCCGGAATCTCCAACTCGTTCACCGATCTCGACGAGGGAGCCGACGGTCGCATGCAGGTGGACCCCGACGATTCCTTCAGCGAGCGGCCGACGCGGGCCGGGTGGGTCGCCGGAGTCGGCATCGAAGCGTCGGTGGCCGGCGCCTGGACCCTCCGACTCGAAGGCCTCTACAACGATTTCGGCGAGACCGTCCACCAGGCGGAGAACCGGCTTGGCGTCAACGCCGGCGTCTGCGGGCCGGCGGGGCTCCCCAGCCCTTGCCGCTACGCTTTCGACGAGCGGTTCGCGCTCCTGCGCCTGGTCCTCGTTCGCCGTCTTGACCGATGATCGCGGCGTCAGGGATCCGTCTGGCCGGTAGCGACCGCCCGGCGGCTTCCGGCGACGGGGCTCCCCGCCGACCGGATCAGCCGCTGATCTCGTGCGCCTCGCCCGCCCCGCGCGGCAGCCGGATCCGCTCGACCAGCCTCTGCGCCTCCGGCGGCGGCGGCGGCGTGAAGCGGGACACGAGGGACGCCACGGCGAAGTTCACCGTCATTCCCACCGCCCCGATCCCCTCGGGCGAGATACCGAACCACCAGTTCTCCGCCACGTTCGCCGCCGGGTTCACGAACTTGAAGTAGACGATGTAGGCGGCCGTGAGCGTGATCCCGCACAGCATGCCCGCGATCGCCCCCTCCCGGTTCAGCCGCTTCGAGAAGATCCCGAGGATGATGACCGGGAAGAACGACGACGCCGCGAGCCCGAACGCGAACGCGACCACCTCCGCCACGAACCCCGGCGGGTTGACCCCCAGGTAGCCCGCCACGAGGACGGCGAACCCGGCGCTGAACCGTGCCGCCAGAAGTTCGCCCCGCTCGCTGATGTCCGGCCGCCAGTTGCGCTTGAGCAGGTCGTGGCTGATCGCTGCCGAGAGCACGAGCAGGAGTCCCGCCGCCGTCGAGAGCGCCGCCGCCAGCCCGCCCGCCGCCACGAGCCCCACCACCCAGTTCGGCAGCCGGGCGATCTCCGGGTTCGCGAGCACCATGATGTCGCGGTCGATCGTGAGTTCGTTCCGCACGGGCGCGCCCGCGGCGTCCACCGCGTCCGCCCCCACGTACTGGATGAGCCCGTCCCCGTTGTGGTCCTCGTACGAGATCAATCCCGTCGTCTCCCACTTCGTGAACCACTCCGGCATCTCCGCGTACGGCTGGTCCGTCACCGTATTGAGGAGATTCGTCCTCGCGAACACCGCCACCGCCGGCGCCGCCGTGTAGAGGAGCGCGATGAACACGAGCGCCCAGCCCACGCTGATCCGGGCGTCCCGCACCCGCGGCACCGTGTAGAAGCGGATGATGACGTGGGGCAGCCCCGCCGTCCCCACCATGAGCGCGGCCGTGATCGCCAGCACGTCGAGCGTCGATTTCGTCCCGTCCGTGTAGGCGGAGAAGCCCAGCTCCTGGTGCAGGCCGTTCAGCCGGTCGAGCAGGAACGTCCCCGTCTCCTGGTCCGCCGCCCCGAGCCCGATCTGCGGAATCGGGATCCCCGTGACGAGCATCGACAGGAAGATCGCGGGCACCATGTACGCGAAGATGAGCACGCAGTACTGCGCGACCTGCGTGTAGGTGATCCCTTTCATCCCCCCGAGCACCGCGTAGAAGAACACGATCCCCATCCCGATGATCACGCCCCACACGATGTCGATCTCCAGGAAGCGGCTGAACACGATCCCCACCCCGCGCATCTGACCCGCCACGTAAGTGAAGGAGACGAAGATCGCGCAGATGACGGCCACGACCCGCGCCGTCTGGGAGTAGTAGCGCTCGCCCACGAAGTCGGGGACGGTGAACGCGCCGAACTTCCGCAGGTACGGGGCGAGCAGCAGCGCCAGGAGCACGTACCCGCCCGTCCACCCCATCAGGTAGACCGAGCCGTCGTACCCCAGGAAGGAGATGATCCCGGCCATCGAGATGAAGGAGGCGGCCGACATCCAGTCCGCCGCGGTCGCCATGCCGTTGGCCAGGGGATGGACCCCCTTGCCCGCCACGTAGAACTCGCTCGTGGAGTGGGCCCGCGACCAGATCGCGATCCCGATGTAGAGCGCGAACGAAAGCCCGACGAGCGTCGCCGTCCACTGGAGAACCGTCATGCCGCGCCCTCCTCTCCGGCTACGTCGTCACGCTCGTCGACATCGAACTCCCGGTCGAGCCGGTTCATGAGGAAGACGTAGACGAAGATCAGGATGACGAAGACGTAGATGGAGCCCTGCTGCGCGAACCAGAATCCGAGGGGGAAACCCGTGCCCGGGATCCGGATCGCGTCGAGCGCGTCCGCGAACACGATCCCGGCTCCGTAGGACACCAGCGCCCAGATCGCGAGGAGCGTCCCCACGTAGCGGAGGTTGCGGCGCCAGTACTCCAGATGATCGCGGCCTGCTGCGGGTCGATTCATGGGTCTCCCAGCGTGCGGGTCCGAATTGCGCCGGATCTGCCACGGACTGCTTCCGACTTCACTTCGGCGTCGCCCAAGGCTGCGGCCCGGATGGGCGGCGCGCCAGTGTCACACCTCGCACAACGACCGCGGGTTACCAGAAGACGCCGAAGACGAGCCATGCGGAAATCGCCAGGAGGACCCCCGTGTAGAGTGCCGGGCTGGCCAGCAGCGGCACGCGCTCCCTGAAGGGGTGGAGGCGGATCGGACCGAGTTCGCCGGAACTCTTCGCCAGCCAGTCGCCGGCGCCGATGGACGACACCGCGCCAGGGGGTGACGCATCACCGGGGGGCGACGCATCGCCGCCGCTCGCAACGGTACCGGTCGTCCTCCGCCAGCGCGGGTGGAACGCCGCGAGGGCGCAGCCGGCGGCCGTGAACGCGACCGCCCACACGAACGCCTCCCACTGTCCGGTCAGCCAGGACGGCAGCCAGGAGACGTCAACCACCTCGCGGTCCACGAAGCCGACGATCCCGTACAGTCCGCCCGTCGCCAGACCGGACATTCCCACCCGCCGGTTCGTGCGCGTCACGGCGCCGACCAGGTAAACGATGAGGAGCGGCGTGACGAACACCGACGTGACCGACCGGAAGGCGGCGAGCATCGTCGGCGCGCGCAGGATCAGCGGCAGGCAGGCGAACCCCAGCACCAGGATCGCGACCGTCGCGAGGCGTCCTACGCGGAGGTAGTGGGCGTCGTCGCGGTCCCGCGAGATGAAGCGTGCATAGATATCACGCGTGAAGACGGCCGACATCGAAGAACCCATCGAGTCGAACGTGCTCACCGCCGCGCTCACGACCCCGGCCACGACGAGTCCCTTGGCGCCGATCCCGAGATAGGTGGAGATCAGGTGGGGGTACATTTCGTCGGGCCGGGCGAAATCCGGGAACTGCGCCCGTCCGAAGAGCCCCAGCATGTCGGTGAAGAGCAGAATGACGAGGCTCACGCCGGCACCCAGCACGCCGGCCATCTTCATATCCCACAGCGAGCGGGCGCCCATCATCCGCTGCGTCGAGGTGTGGCTTACCGTCCACCAGCCGGAGGAGATGAGGATCCACGCGATGAAGATGACGGCGGGCGACGTGGTGCCGTCCCGTCCCCGGAAGGCGCCCACGTGGGTCAGGTCCGCGGCGGCAAGGCCCGGCGCGAGTCCCTCGGCCGTCGTCCCCAGGCTCTCCAGTTGAGCGACCATCGCGCCCCAGCCGCCCATGGTCCGCCAGACGGCGACGCACACCGCGAGACCTCCCGCCATCACGAGCACGCTCTGCAGCACGTCCGTCGCGACGACCGCCCGCAGCCCGCCCACGGCCGTGTAGACGCCCGACAGGAGGACGAGCGACACGATCAGCGCCCACGACAGCTCGGGTCTCAGCCCGCCGACCCCGACGAGAGTCAGGTGGACGGCCCAGATCATGAGTCCCAGCACGGAGGTCCGGTACTGGATCTGGATGAGTGCGCCGAGGACGCGGGTTCCAGGACCGAAGCGGTGCTCGAGGTACTCGGAGTTGGTGTACAGTCCGGCCCGGTAGATGGCGGGGACGATCACGAAGGTCGCGATCGTCACCCCGATGAGTCCGCCGAACGTGTGCGCGGAGAGGAAATGCAGACCCTCGCTCGCGATCGTGCCCGTGGCCGACACGAACTCGGAGTTGTCCATGTTGGTCGCGAAGAGGGACAGGCCGACCGCCCACCAGGGCAGCGCCCGCGAACTCAGGAACCACTCGCCGCTCGTGGTGGTGCCCCGCGCGCGGCGCAGCCCGTAGGCGATGATTGCACCGTTCAGTCCGAGGACGATCAGCCAGTCCAGGGCGCTCAAGGGATGGAGACGCTCCCGTCATGAGGTTGCCGCAACCGAGCCGGGCGCCACCGTAGCCGGCGCCCGGCTCGGCCGTCAACGGCCGCGCGGGTCGGTCATGCGGCGACCGGCCGGGCGGACGCCGCCACGTCCAGCGCGCGGTCGAGGTCCTCGATGATGTCATCGATGTGCTCGATGCCTACGGAGAGCCGGATGGTCTCCGGGCGCACGCCGACGCTGATCTGCTCTTCCTCCGTGAGCTGCCGGTGCGTCGTGGAGGCCGGATGGCACGCCAGCGACTTGGCATCCCCGATGTTCACGAGCCGCTTGAACAGCTCGAGCGCGTCGTAGAACTTCACGCCCGCCTCGAAGCCGCCCTTCACCCCGAAGGT
>JAJDUL010000039.1 GCA_022826685.1 Gemmatimonadota bacterium
GCGGCGGCCGAGGCGGCGGGACTCGCCGTCGCCGGCTTCGGCGAGAACCTCGCGCGCGCGCGGGCCCCGGCCTACGTGGACACGCCCGGCGGACGGGTCGCGCTGATCTCGATCGCCTCGACCTTCGCCGACGCGATGCGGGCCGGCCACCAGCGGCCGGACGCGCGGGGGCGCCCGGGGCTGAGCCCGATCCGCTACGAGCGGCACGTGACCGTGACGGCGGAGCAGATGGCGGGTCTGCGCGACGCGCTCTCGGTGGCGGGACGGGGCGGCGGCTCCGGCCCGAGGCTGAACTTCGGCGGCATGACGTTCTCGGTGGGTGACGAGCCGGGCGTGAAGACCGTGCCGCATGCCGGGGACCTGGCGGAGATCATCGAAGTCGTGAAGGAGGCGCAGCGTCAGGCCGAGTGGGTCATCGTCACGAGCCACTCGCACGAGGGCGCGGACCGCCGCGAGGTGCCGGCGGACTTCCTCGTCGACGTCGCCCGGGCGACCGTCGACGCGGGCGCGGACATGTTCGTGGGCCACGGCCCCCACATCCTGCGGGCGGTCGAGATGTACCAGGGCAAGCCGATCTTCTACTCGCTGGCGAACTTCGCCATGCAGAACGAGACGATCGAGTTCCAGCCGCAGGACAACTACGAGGCCCAGGGGCTGGGGTACGAGGACCTTCCGGGCCGGTTCCAGGATGTGCGGATCGAGCGGGCCGGCGCCTCATCCTTCCCGGCGGGGAAGGGGTTCTGGGAGAGCGTCGTCCCCGTCGTGGAGTACGAGGGCGGGAAGCTGAAGGAAATCCAGCTCCACCCGATCACCATGGGCTGGCAGTTGCCGCGCCCGGTGCGCGGGCGGCCGATGATGGCGGACGCCGCGCTCGGGCAGGAGATCCTCGAGGGTCTCGCGAAGCTCTCCGCCGAGTACGGGACGACCATGACGATCGAGAACGGCGTCGGCGTCATCCGGCCGTGATCGGCTCGACTTGCGCTAACCGGCGGCCAGGAACCAGGGCAGGACTCGAAACCCGTCCAGGTCGAAGGTCTCCGTGCCGCCGTGGACCAGAACGCCGCCCCGATTCGGGTTCGAGGGAATCGAGGTCCACCACTTCAGGGCCGAGACGGCGTCCGGCGGTACGGTCCGACCCGACTTGACCTCCACCGGGATGAGGCGGTCGCCCGCATCGATGAGGACATCGATCTCGTGGCCCGTGGCGTCGCGCCAGAAATACAGGTTCGGATCGCGGCGCATGGCGGCGAAGGCCTTGATGAGTTCCGAGACGACGAAGGACTCGAAGATGGCGCCGCGCAGCGGGTGTCTCTCGAGCGTCGCCGCATCTTCGATGCCCAGCAGGTAGCACACCAGCCCGGGATCGAGAAAGTGAAGTCGCGGACGCTTGCGGAGTCGCTTGCGGTAGTTTGCGTGATGCGGTGGCAGCGTTGTCGCGACATACCCGATCTCGAGGGCGGTGAGCCATCGGCGGGCGGTCTGTTGCGTGACCCCCGCATCGCTCGCCAACCCGCTGAGGTTGAGTTCGGTTGCGGTGCGCGCGGCCGCGAGCCGCACGAAGGTCTCGAAGGTCCTCAGATCAAGCACCTGCGTGACCTCGCGAAGATCGCGCTCGACGTAGGTTCGGAAGTAGTCGGCCATCCATTCGCGCGGCGAAAGGCCTCGGTCGTGTACCGGCGGATAGAACCCGGTCAGGAGCGTCGCCCACGGATCCATGTCCGACAGCCGCTTCGCCACCTCCGGCTCCAGGGCCGTGCCGCGACGATCCAGTTCGCTCGGGTTCAGTGTCCCGAATCCGTATAGTTCGGCGAGCGAAAACGGGAGGAGCAGCAGGAGCGCGGTTCGGCCTGCCAGCGTCTGCGAAACGGATTTCATGAGCAGGATATTCTGCGACCCGGTGACGATAAACCGGCCGGGCCTCCCGTCCTCGTCCACGAGTCCCTGCACATACGACAGCAGTTCAGGCGCCCGCTGGATCTCGTCGAGGATCATACGGTCCCCGTGCCCCAGAAACCCGCGGGGATCGGCGATCGCCCGTGCCCGCACGTCGGGCGCCTCGAGTGAGGCGTACCGGTATCCGGGGAAAACCGCTCGCACGAGGGTGGTCTTCCCGGACTGCCGTGGCCCGGTGATCGTAACGACGGGATACCGCTCCGCCGCTCGCCGGAGCGCGGGGGTCAGGTGTCTGATAATCATGCAGAGAAGTCTGGTGGATGGACCGGATCGTGTCAAATCGGTGATGTCATCACCAAAATAGCACAATTATGGGCGAACCATCGACCGCTTATGCCGCAGCGGTTACACGGGCGGTGTCACACGGTGACCGGCGAGATCTCCTTGCGGGGCGGGGGATAGGCGCGCGGGGACGGCCGGAGGCCGGTGGCGGCGAACGATTCCGCCGCCTTGAGTGCCGCGAGGACGGGGTTGATGACGGGCACGCCGAGGCGCTCACCGAGCTTCCGCGCCACGTCGAGGAATCCCATCGTCATGCAGCCCAGCACGAGCGTATCGGCGCCGGCGCGCAACGCCGCGTGAGCCTCCGTCTCGAGCGTTTCGAGCACCTGGTCCGCCCGCTGCCGCAGTTCGAGCACCGGGACGTCCACGGCACGGATGTCCGCAACCAGCCCTTCGAGCCCGTAGCCCCGCATCTGCCTGCGGATCGCCGGCACGACCTCCTCGACCACCGTGATGATCGCGAAGCGCTGCCCCATCTGTGCCGCGGCGAGCGCTCCCGCCTGGCCCGGGCCGATGACGGGGAAGTCGACGAGTTCACGGGCCGGCGCGAGGCCGGGGTCGCCGAAACACCCGATGATCATCGCGTCGAACCCCTCTGCCTCCAGGCGGGGTGCGGCGTGCAGAATGCCGGGGACCGAGAGATATTCTTCCGCGGAAGACTCGACCGATGCGGGGCCGTCGTCGGTCTCGCGAACCTCGACTTCGGTGCCCCCGAAGGCCGCGGCGTTGAGAAAGGCTTCGCGCCGCACGAGTTCCGGCGGCCCGAGGGGACCGCGGGACATGGGCCCGGGAAGGAAATAGACAATGCGCATGGTCTCGCCTGCCGTCTGGAGCCGGTTCTCGATCACGATCGTCTCGCTCGCGACTGAAACTGGAATATAGCAGCGTGACGAGCGTTCGTCTGGACGAGCGGGATCTTGCGTTCCTGGGGGGAGATGAGGGGGAGGGCGCGCGGCTCGCGATGTCGATCCTCGTGCGCATGGCCGACGTGGTCGGGGCGCGGGAACTGCTCGACATCACCGCGGCGCACATCGATTCGTCGCTCTATCAGGGACCCGCGACGCTCGAGTTCGCGGAACGGCTGGCCGACGGCGGGGCGCGGGTGCGCGTGCCGACGACGCTGAACGTGTCGGGCGTGGACGAACACGGCTGGCGCGAGTGGGATGTGTCCGAATCCTGGGCGGCACCGGCGCGGCGCCAGATGGAGGCGTACGAGGCGATGGGCTGCGAACCCACCTGGACGTGCGCGCCGTACCAGACGCAGGCGCGTCCGGGGGTCGGAGAGCAGGTCGCGTGGGGCGAGTCGAGCGCGATCGTGTTCGCGAACTCGGTGCTGGGCGCGCGCACGGAGCGCTATCCGGACCTGCTGGACATCTGTTGCGCGGTCACGGGCCGGGCACCGGCCGCGGGACTCCATTTGACCGGGAATCGGGCGGGGCAGGTGTTCGTCGACCTCTCCGGCGTCCCGCGGCGGCTCGCGGAGGAGCCCGCGCTGTATCCGGTGCTGGGACACTGGATCGGCCTGCGCGTGGAAGGGCGGATTCCGGTACTCGACGGACTCCCTGTCCGGCCGGGAGAGGACGACCTGAAGGCGCTTGGAGCCGCCATGGCTTCTTCAGGCGCCGTGGGCCTGTTCCACTGGGTCGGCCTCACGCCCGAAGCGCCGGATCTGGACGCGGCGTTTCAGGGGAGGGAACCGGCGACTCGCCTGCGGCCGGGGCCCGCGGCACTGCGGACGGCGCGGGACGAACTCGGCTCGGGACTTTCCGACGCGGAGGGCCTCGACCTCGTCGTGCTGGGGAGCCCGCACTTTTCGCTGTCCGAGTTCGCGGCGCTCGCGCGGCTCGTGAAGGGTCGCCGGCGTCACGCCGGTGTACGGATGCTGATCACGACGGGCCGCGCGGTGCGCGCGCTCGCGCGGGAGGCGGGATACCTCGACGCGATCGAATCGTTCGGAGGGGAACTGACCGTCGACACCTGCATCCTGACAACGCCGATGCTGCCGGAGAGCATCCGGCGGCTCATGACCAACTCCGCCAAGTACGCCTGGTATACGCCCGGCCTGCTCGAGCGCGCCGTCGCCTTCGGAAGCCTGGCGGACTGTGTGGAGTCGGCCGTCGCGGGTCGCGTCACGCGGGACGACGGCGCGTGGACCTCCGAGCCGTGAGCGATCGGTCGGCCGCGTCGGGCTCCGGTCCGCTGACCGGTCGCGCGCTCGTCGCGGGGACCGCGGAAGGCGCCGTGCTCTACTCGTCCGAGCCGCTCAGCTTCTGGGGCGGCTACGACGCGGAGACGGGGGAGATCATCGATCGGCGCCATCCGCTGGCCGGCCAGGTCGGCGCCGACCGCATCATGGCCATTCCGGCGACCCGCGGCTCCAGCACGACCACCGCCGTCCTCCTCGAGGCCATCCGTCGCGGCACCGCACCGGCCGCATTCCTGACCCGCGGCCCCGACACCTTCCTCGCGCTCGCCGCCATCGTCGCCGCTCAGCTCTACAACCGCGCTCCCCCCGTCATCGCCCTCGCCCCGGGAGATTTCGATGCCCTGCGGCGGATCCCTCGCGCCCGCGTCGAGCCGGCGGGCACGGTGCTGGCCCGCTGAGGGCCTCCGGAAGCCGCCTTCCGGCGCTCCGGACCGTTGCCGGGCGGGGCGTCAGTCTGGTGGCATGGGCTCATGCTCATCATTCTAATTGTCCGGCGGCCCGGCCGGGGGCCGCCCCCCCGAACGGAGGGAATGGAAATGGACTGGGACGCGATACTGCTCGAGCCGATCCGCGCTTTACTCGATCAACTGGTCGGGTTTCTGCCCAACCTGCTGGCCGTCCTGGCGATTCTGATCGGTGGCTGGATCGTCGCCAAGCTCATCAAGACGGGGCTCGTCCGGCTTCTCGGGGCGGTGAAGGCGGACAGTGTGGCCGAGAGGATCCAGTTGGCGGAGATGTTGGCCAGGGGAGGCATCGAACGCACGTTCTCCCAGTTGGTCGGAGCCCTGGCCTACTGGATCGTCATGCTCGTTGTGCTGGTGGCGGCGCTGAACGCCCTGCAGCTCACTGCGACCGCCGAGTTGCTCCAGCGGCTCGTCGGCTTCCTGCCCACGATCGTGACGGCCATCGTCGTCTTGATTCTCGGAATCCTGGCTGCCGGTTTTCTGGGGGCGACGGTCCGCGCCGTGGCCAGCAACGCGGGCATCGCGCAGGCCCAGGTGCTGGGGCAGTTCGCACAGGTCGTCGTCATCATCTTCGCCGTGGTGGTGGCCCTGCAGCAGGTGCAGGTCCAGTTCGTGGGCGACGCCTTCCTGATCATCCTCGCGGCCATCGGCTTCGGCCTGGCTCTCGCGTTCGGGCTTGGATGCAAGGATCTGGCGGGCCGCTGGATGAGCGACCTGGTCGACCGCCTCTCGCCGCGAAAGGACTAGGCCGGAAGCGCTACCGGCGGTAGTCGAGGGGCGGCGGGCGGTCGCCCAGCAGCGCCGAATACTCGAAGTCCTCGCCCCGGTGCGCCCGGAGTTCCTCCCACGCGGCGGCGATCACGTCGGGTGACTGAAAGAGTTCGATCGTCGTCAGGGCGAGCGTCTTCGCCGCGACGATCATCCCCTTCGTCCCGATATCGGTGCCGCCGGCCGCGACCGCCTGCCAGCTGTGGGCCGAGGTCCCCGGCACCCAGGTGGCCGTCGACAGCCCCGTCGTCGGTACGACCCAGCTGACGTCGCCGACATCGGTCGATCCGCCGCCCGCGGGGTCGACCCCGAACTCCGCGATCTCGGCCTCGGAGCCCAGTGGCCAGGGCGAGCCGCCCACGAAGCTGTCCTGGATCTTCATGGCGAAGGCCCGCTCCGCCTCCGTGTACTCCACGCCCCCGACCTTGCGCAGGTTGGCGTCCATCACCTGTCCGAGAGCGACGTTGGGCACGAGGTCGTACAGCCCGTGGATGACCTCGTACTCCATCCCCGTCCCGGTACCCATCGCCGCGCCCTCGGCCGCGCGCGCCACGCGCTCGAACAGTCTGAGCACCGTGGGGGCGTCCGGGTGCCGCACGTAGTAGTAGACCTCCGCGAAGTCCGGCACGACGTTGGGCGCGAAGCCGCCCTGCGTGATCACGTAGTGGATGCGCGTCTCCTGCGGGACGTGCTCGCGCATGAGGTTCACCATGTGATTCATGGCCTCGACGCCGTCGAGCGCACTCCGTCCCCGCTCCGGCGCGCCCGCCGCGTGCGCGGAATAGCCCCGGAACCGGAACTTGGCCGACTTGTTGGCCAGCGAGCGTCCCACACGCGCGCTGTTCCGCGCCCCGGGATGCCAGTGCAGCGCCACGGCCACGTCGTCGAACAGGCCCGCGCGCACCATGTACACCTTCCCCGCGCCCCCTTCCTCGGCGGGCGTGCCGTAGAGCCGGATCGTCCCCTCATGGCCGGTCTCTTCCAGCCACTCCTTTACCGCGATGGCCGCCGCGACGGAGCCCGCGCCGAACAGGTGGTGTCCGCACGCGTGGCCCGCGCCTCCGATGATGATGGGGGAGCGCTCGGGCACCGCGTCCTGCGAGATGCCCGGCAGGGCGTCGTACTCGGCCAGGATCCCGATGATCGGGCCTCCGGAGCCGTAGCTCGCCACGAACGCCGTGGGCATGTCGGCGACCCCCGATTCGATGGAGAACCCGGCCGCCTCGAGTTCACCCTTGAGCAGTTCGGAACTCTTCTCCTCCTGGTAGCCGACCTCGGCCCACTCCCAGATCTGACGCGCCACGCTCCCGTAGTGGTCGCTGCGCGCCTCGATCGCAGCGATCTGCGTCTCCTGGGCCGCTGCGAGCGGCAGCGGGAATACGGCCACGAAGGCGCCGGCGAGGAGTCGGCGACGGCGGAGCTTCCTGTTCATGACGGAGGACCTGGCTGACATGGACATGCTCTGGAACTCCTCGAAGAGGGACGGATAGAACGGTCTGTAGAAGCTGGCCCGGCGAACCGCGTCTGGCTAGCCTTGGTCGCCATTTCTCGTACCGGTCACGGGGGTTGGGGGTGGAGAAGATGAAGTCGTGGATCGTGCTTGCCCTGGCTGCGGCGCCGACCGCCGCGCCCGTCGCGTCGCTCCAGGAAGAAGTCCAGGAAGAGCTTCAGGAAGAAGCGGAAACCATCTGGTCCTACAACGCCGAGCTGAGCCTGCTCTTCACCTCGGGGAACTCCACGGTGCGCACGTTCGGCCTCGGCGGCGGAGCCCGGCGCGAGTGGGGCGGCGGAGAACTGTCGCTGAGCGCGGGAGGTCTTCGAACCGAGTCCGGCACGACCCGGCGCGTCGCCGTGGGGACTCCGGACAACTTCACCGTGGCGAGCGACTCCGATCCCGAGCCGACGGCCGAGAACTACTTCGCGCGGGGCGAATTTGAGCGTTCGTTCTCGGATCACGTCCACCTCACGGCCGGCGCCGGCTGGGAGCGGAATACCTTCGCCGGGTACGAGAGCAAGCTCTCCCTGGTCGGCGGCATCGGAAACACGTGGATCGACGACGAGAGGACGCGGCTCAAGAGCGACTACGGGGTCACGCTCACCGCCCAGAACGATGTCATCGACCACCCGGACAGGAGTTCGACGTTCGGCGGCATCCGCGTTTCCACGAACTTCCGGCGCCAATTGACGGAGACGGCCAACCTCGAGAGCACGCTGACGCTGGACGAGAACCTCACGGATGCCGCGGACATCCGTGCCGACCTCGCCAACTCGCTCGCGGTCGACATCAACAGTTCGCTGGCCGTGAAGACGGGCCTCCGGCTCGCCTGGGACAACGCGCCGGCGCTGACGCGGGCGCCGCTGGAAGAGCCCGGGGGGACTCCGACCGGGGAGACGGTCCTCGTCCCGCGCCACAAGCTCGACTCCACGCTGACGATCGCGCTCGTCGCGAACTTCTAGGGGCAACGCGGCAGGGGTTTCGCCACGGACTGCCAGGCGTCAGAAGAGGCCGAGCTGGTCGGGGGGCGCGTCGCCCACCGGGGGGCGGTCGCGCCAGCCCGACGCTCCCCGGATCGGGGCGCTCCGCGGCTCCGCGCACGCCGCATCGTCGGCGGCCACGCGATTCACCCGTCGGCTGACCGCGAACACCTCGAGCGCCTCCGCGTCGAACGGTTCAAGCGGTTCCATGGTGCGCTCGGAGATGTCGAGGTCGAGCCACATCTGCGCGCCCTCGCCCTCGAGGATGACGGGCATGCGATCGTGCAGCGGTTCGAGCAGCTCGTTCGCATCCGTCGTGATGATCGTGCAGGAGGGAATCCGGCCGTCCGGCCCCCGCCACACGTCCCACAGGCCCGCGAGCGCCATCGGTCTCCGGTCGCGGCGCCGGATGAAGTACGGCTGCTTCAGGCCGCCCTCCTTCCGCCATTCGTAGAAGCCGTCGGCGAGGACGGCGCAGCGACGGTCGATGACGAGGTCTCGAAACGCCCGCCGGGTTTCGAGCGACTCGGAGCGGGCGTTGATCATCGGCGGGAGCGAAGCCGGATCCTCAGCCCAGTTCGGGATCAGTCCCCAGCGAAGGGGAACGAGTTCGCGTCCGCCGGTGCTCCGGCGTAGCGCGATGACTTCGTCCGTCGGCGCCACGTTGTAGCGGGCGGACCATTCCTTGAGCCGCGAAGGATCGGCCTCGAAGAGTTCGGCCAGGTCCGGAACCGGGGTCTGAAGGCTGAAGCGTCCGCACATGGGAGCAACCTAACGACGCCGGCGCGATCCGCGGACCCCCGTTGCGGGTCCCGGCGCGCGCGCCGACAATCCTCCGATGAAGATCGCACTTGTTCAGCAATCCGCCGGACCCGACCGGATCCGCAACCTCGAACGCGCGCTCGACGCGATGGGGCGCGCCGCGTCGGAGAGCGCCGATCTCGTGGCGTTCCCCGAACTCGCGATCGACCGCTTCTTCCCGCAGCGGCCGGACGACCCCGGCGCCGCGGAGCTCGCGGAACCGATCCCCGGTCCGACCTGCGACCGAATCGCCGCGCGCGCCGCCGAACTCGGGCTCGTCACGGTGTTCAACCAGTACGAACTCGGGCTCGATGGGCGGTGTTACGACAGCACGCCCGTCTTCGACGCGGACGGCTCGCTGCTCGGGGTCACGCGGATGATGCACATCACCGAGTACGCGTGCTTCCACGAGCAGCACTACTACGCGAAGGGCGACACCGACGCGCTCGTCTACGACACCGCCGTCGGACGCGTGGGCGTCGCGATCTGCTACGACCGACACTATCCCGAGTACATGCGGCGTCTGGGAGAACGGGGGGCGCAACTCGTCGTCATCCCGCAGGCGGGTGCGGTCGGGGAGTGGCCCGAGGGGCTCTTCGAGGCCGAGTTGCGCGTGGCGGCGTTCCAGAACGGCTACTTCGCGGCGCTGGCCAACCGCGTCGGCGCGGAGCCCCGCCTCACCTTCGCCGGGGAATCCTTCGTCGTCGATCCCGAGGGCGTCGTCCTCGCGCGGGCGCCGGAAGGAGAAGAGATGATTCTCTACGCCGACGTGGACCTCTCGCGGTGCGCGACCTCTACCGCCCGCCGGCTGTTCTGGCGCGATCGCCGCCCCGACGTGTATGCGCGCTGGGGCGAGCGCCTCGCTACGGCGTCGTCCGTGCCCGGCCGCTGACTCCGACCGTCCGCCGCCGCCGACGCCCGCTCGTGGAACTCCTCATCGTCGTGGTCGCCTTCGTCGGCCTGATGGCCGTCGTCCGTCTCCTGATGCCGCGGATCGTTCCCTTCTTCGTCTTCTATCCGGAAACGCTGCAGCCGCACGAGACGCACCCGCGATACTGGGGGTTCCCGCGAGCAACCGAGGTGCGCATCCCGACCGAAGACGGCGTCGAACTGCACGCGTGGTGGTTTCCCGCGGACCCGCCGGAGTCCAGGCGCGGGACCGCGATTTACTTCCATGGCAACGCCGGGCACCTCGGAGACCGCGGGACGGTGGCGGCGGCGCTCTCGAACCTCGGACTCGACGTCCTCCTGCCCGACTATCGAGGCTACGGAGCGAGCGAGGGGAAGCCCTCGGAGGAGGGTCTCTACGCGGACGCGAGAGCGGCCTACCGGTGGCTGGTGGACGAGCGGGGCGTCGATCCCGGGCGGCTCCTCCCCCTCGGGAACTCCCTCGGAAGCTCCGTCGCGGCGGAACTGGCGGTGAGTCGGCCGGTGGCCGGCGTCGTCCTCCTCGGGCCGTTCACGGATACCGTGGCCATCGCCCGGCACCGCCTGTCGTGGCTCCCCGACTGGTATCTCGACTGGCTGCACAACCGCTTCGACACGCTGGACCGCGCGGCGCGCATCGAGGTGCCGACCTTCGTCGCCGCCGGCGAGGAGGACCAGGTCATTCCGCCCGGGCAGAGCCGGGAGGTCTTCGAGGCGCTACGCGGACCGCGCCAGTGGCTCGAGATCCCGGGGGCGGGGCACAACGACATCTTCTCGCACGAACTGCTCTGGCGGGAACTCCACCGCTTCACCCGCGATGTCCTGGCCGACGGCGCCGCGGACCTCGCCCGGGGAGATCAGAGGGGTTGACGGGCGGCTGGCCTATCGAGGTCGGAGAATCGTGGCCCCCGCCGCCTCGCCCGCCCGGCGAAGCCGACGGTCGAGCGATGCCAGCGGCAACGAACGCCGAAGGGAAATCTCCACGTAGGCGGCGTCGTAGGCTGAAAGTCCGTGCCTCGCCGCCAGGTGAAGGATCGCTCCATCGCTGTGGTCATCATCGACCAGAATCCGCATTCCCTTCAGATCCGCGAGCGTGGCCGAAGCATCGGCCGCGGTCATGCGTCCCCTGCACCGATTGACCGCGAGACCGTTCAGGACCTCGTACCACCAGATCCGCGGGACGATGGCGAAGTGCTCCAGCGTCAGTCGAACCGCCAACTCCGCCAACGGATCATCTTCATCCGCAAGACACCAGGAAAGTGCAACCGATGCATCGATCACGAGCGACATCAATACCTGTGCCCCTCGTGGATCGTTTCGATGATTTCGGAGATTGACACGCGCTGCGGCAGGCGCTTCCGGCGTTCGCGGATGCGGCGGGCCGCCGCGTAGGCACGAGCGCGATCGTCCTCGTCTACGGGGACGAGCCGGGCGACCGGACGGCCGTGGCGGGTGATCGTGAGGCTCTCGCCGTCGGCCACACGGTCCAGAAGCCGCGGCAGGTGGGTCTTGGCTTCGTACGCTCCGATGCGATCCATTACACTCCCACAGGTTAGACCAGACGATACGACCAGTCTGATTCTACGTGATGGTCGGCCTGGCGGGAAGTAGCGGGGCTGGTCCCGTGTCACACCGGAGCGAGGAGCCAGGCCGCGGCGGCGGCCAGATCGGACGCCACATGCACCGGGTCGGCGTCGTCGGGCTGGCGTTCGCCCTTGCGGTTGACCCACAGCACGGGGACCGCGAGCGACGTGGCGGGGACGACGTCGTGGAAGAGGCTCTGCGCCACGTGCAGCCAGCGGTCGAAGCCCGCGGCCCACTCCCGCCCGCGCTCGAAGTGCGGCGCGGCCGGCTTGTAGCTGCGCAGCCGCTGGGCCGTGCCGAGGAGGCCGAATTCGACGTCGAAGTGCCTCAGCGTCCCGGCGAGCAGGTCGTCGTCGATGTTGGAGAGGATTCCCAGCGTGACCCCGCCGTGTGCGAGGCGTGAGAGGGCCGGGTTCGTGTCCGGGAAGGGCTGCCAGGAGGGGATGCTCGCGGGGACGCCGGCCGCAAGCTCCACCGACGTATCCCATCCGTTCACGCGCGCGACCTCCATCGCGGTCTCGGTGAGCAACTGCCGGTAGGGACGGTAGTCGCTCGTCTTGAGCCGGTTCTGGGCCGCATGGAATTTACCCAGGAGCAACTCATCGTCCACCGCGGCCGCCTCCGCGTACGCGCCCCGGAGCGCCGCGAGAATCCCGCCCTCCCAGTCGATCAGCGTACCGTAACAATCGAACGTGAGGAGGGTGCCCCGTCCCGCCGTCCCTTCGAAACTGTGCATGTTCTCCCTCGAAACCGCTACGTTTCCCCCATGTCGGCCGGCGAGATCTTATCGGGCGTGGCAGGGGACGGCCACCGGAGACCGAACCCCTTCGCGGGCGGCGGCCTCGACCGTGCCACGCACCTGCGAGCCGATCCCCGGTGGCTCTCCGACCGGTTGTCCGATCCGGCCTCGCGCGTCGTGCCCGTGTGGCGCGAGCGCAGCCTGGTGTCCCAGGCCGCGCGGGACGTCGCGACAAGAGCGGACGACTCGACCTATGAGCCGGTACTGCTCCCGCCCGCGGTCGCTGCCTCCGCCTCGGAAGCACCTGAGGACTGGATCTTTCTTGGACTCGACGGGGGGCAGGACGGAGGCCGCGCACTGTTCGCCGCCGACATGTCCGGGGAAGAGAGGGTGTCCGGGGAAGAGGAGAGAGAGGATCCACCGTCTGCTGTCAAGCTCGACGGAGTGGGGGAGTTCCTCGATCTCCGCGGCGTGGGGGCGATGCTGGGGCAGCGCGACGGCTCGCTCCTGGCCTACGCCCGCGCGATCGTCACCTGGAGTCGCCGGCACCGCTTCTGCGGCACCTGCGGCTGTCCGACCCGACCGGAGCAGGGGGGCCACGTGCGGCGCTGCGACGACGACGCGTGCGGGGCTGAGCATTTTCCCCGCACGGATCCGGCCATCATCGTCCTCGTGACTGATGGAGACCGCTGCCTGCTCGGGCGGAAGGACATCTGGCCGGAGGGCGTCTACTCCACGCTGGCGGGCTTCGTGGAGCCGGGCGAGAGCCTCTCCGAAGCCGTCGTCCGCGAAGTTCGCGAGGAGTCGGGGATCGAGGTGGGCTCCGTGCGCTACCGTTCGTCCCAGCCCTGGCCCTTCCCGGCGTCACTCATGCTTGGGTTCCGGGCCGAACGCGTGGGCGGGGAGTTGAGCGTGGCGCGCGAGGAACTCGTCGACGCCCGCTGGTTCGACCGTGCCGACTTCGCCCGCCGCCGCGAAATCGGTCTCCGGCTTCCCGGCCGCGTCTCGATCTCGCGCCGCCTGATCGAGGACTGGCTCGCCGGGTAGCCTACTACGGGTTGGCGCCGGTGCTCCCGGCGGCGAGCGCGACGACCTCGATGGCGGCCTCGCGTATCGTCACGGCGAGCGTGCGTCCGTCGGGGCTCACGCTCGGTTGGAGCGCGCCGAGCGCACCGGTCGTCACCTGTTCCGTCGCTCCGGTGGCGATATCCACCCGCCACACCTGGAAGGGCCCGGAGGCGTCGTTGCGCGAGTAGAAGAGCGACGCGCCGTCGGCGCTCCACTCGGGCGCGCTGTACGGCTCGCCATTGACGAAGGAGAGGACCGCCGTCGGGGTCCCTCCCGCGGCCGCCACCGTGTAGACGGTGACGCGTCCGTCCTCCAACGAGCGTCCGTAGAAAGCCAACCGCTTGCCGTCCGGCGAGAAACGGGCTCCCATGGCGTAGCCCTCGAACCCGTCGAGCGGGACTCGGAAGGGGTCGGCGGCCGCGGACCCCGTCACGGGATCGACGGCCACCGTGTAGACGGACCCCGGGTTCCCCTCGGACGGCGGGCCGTGACTGCTGAAGGCGAGCGCCCGCCCGTCCGGACTCCAATCCGGCTCGCCGGTGTCCGCCCCGGGTCCGAACCGCGTGAGTCGTGTGGGCCGCTCGCTCCCGTCCACCGGGACGAGCCATATGTCGTCGCTCTGCTCCAGGTGTCCGTGGAAGGCGAGCCACCGACCGTCGGGCGACCACGCGGCGCCGTAGTCTTCGTGTTCCTCCGAGAGGAGCACTCGGGGTGCGCCGGCCGGTGCCCCGTCCGCGTCGAGGTCGAGGACGCCCAGGTCGAAGTCGATGGGCATGCGGACGCGCCGCCAGGAGAAAGTGATGAACCCCAGCGCCCCTCCATTGGGGTGCCAGGAAGGCAGGAAGGCGCTCGTGGAGGCTTCCGGTAACGCGGCGGTGGGTTCCCCGCCGGTCACCGGCACGAGGCCCACGGTTGTGCGCGTGTGGTACACGCTGAGGGCGACCCGGCCGTCGGCGAGCGGCGTGACCGCGAGCACGTCACGGCCGTCGAGCTCCAGCCGTACGCCCGGGCTTCCGTCCAGCGGCACGCGCCAGGCGACGAAGAGCGAGTCGCCGAGTCCCGCAGCCGCGAGATGGAGCGCGTCGCCGGTGGGGGACCACTCCACGCGGCGGTCCCAGTTGAGCTGGAGGCCGACGGCGAGCGTGCGCGTCTCGCCCGTCGCGATCTCCGTCACGGCGAGGTCCGAGCGTGCGCCCTCGGCGCGAAGGTACGCGACCGTGCGCCCGTCGGGAGACTGCACGGGCGCCACCCAGCCGCCGGCACGGTCGACGATCACGGATGCCGTGCGGTCGGATTCCGGCGCATACGAGACCCACGCGGTATCGGCGCCCGCGTATCGCAGCGCGGTCACGGTCCCGTCGGGCCGCAATCGCGGATAGTCGATGCGTGCGTCCCCGGGATCCACGATGCGGGACTCCCGGCGGGTTGTCGGGTCCAGCGTCCAGACCCCGTGACGGTCGGACTGGCGGTCGACGTAGACGACGCGCGAACCGTCGGGCGACCAGGTCACCCGCGACCGTCCCCCCGGGGTCGTCGTCATCGCGCGGCCGACCCCGGTCGCCACGTCGTAGACCGTCAGCGACCTCTTGTCCGCGGCATAATCGGCGAACACGACCTGATCGCCGGCAGGCGACGGAATGCCCGGGTAGGCGTCGTAGAGATCCGTATGGACGTGTCGTGCGAGCACGACGTCCGAGACGTCTTCAACGCGGGTTTCGCACGCCGCCGCCGTGAGGAGCGGCACCGCCACGAAAACAAGCTTGAACCAGTCGCCACGCCGTCGATTCGACGGAGATCTCGTCATCGTCTTCATCGGGTGAGGGACGATATTCTTCGTGAGTCGCGACCGTCAACGGACATCAAGCGTTCCCGGAGCCACGGTACCATGGACAGCAATTCGACTCCACCCGAAGCGATCGACCGAACGATCGAGCTGGACGCCTCGCCCGCCCGCGTGTGGGTGGCGCTCGCCGATCCCGAGGGACTGGCCTCGTGGTTCCCCGACCAGGTCGAGGGACTCGCGCCGGAAGAGGGGGCGACAGGCTGGCTCGTGTGGGACAGGCACGGGCGGTACGCGATCGCGATCGAGTGGATGGAAGCCGGGCGACGGCTCGTGTGGCGGTGGGCCCGGAAGCCGGAGACCCCGCTCGAGGGCGGCTACAACACGACCGTCGAGTGGACGCTCACCGAACGCGAGGGCGGCGGGACGATCCTGCGCCTGGTCGAGAGCGGTTTCCGGACCGAGAGCGACCGCCAGGAAAACGTCGGCGGCTGGGAGCACGAACTCGCCGAGCTCGCCGACCACCTCGCGACCCCCTGACCCCGTAGCCGGCTGACCCCGGCTCCGCCCCCCTCTACGACTTCGGGATATCCTTGCCGGGATCCACGAAGGGGCGGGGGACGACCGTCGCGTCGCGTTCTCCGTCCGGCGTCGTCACGCCTAACCGCGTGCCCAGCTCTCCGGAGGCGGCCGGCACGAGGGCGTAGCCGATGTTCCGTCCGAGACGCGGTGAGTGGACGGCGGAAGTCACGAAGCCGATCCCCTCTCCGTCCCGGCTCACCGGCCAGCGGTCCATGTTCAGGTCGAGCGGGGCGCCCGAGATCTCGATGCCGGCGAGGCGCCGCCGCGGCCCCTCCTCGGCGATCCGGGCCAGCGCGTCGCGGCCGATGAAGTCGCCCTCCTGGTCGAAGTCGACCTGCCAGCCGAGCCCGACCTCATAGGGGTTCGTGTCGAGCGTCATGTCGATGCCGTAGTTGAGGATGCCGGCTTCGATGCGGCGGATGTCCGACGGACCGGTGGGCGAGATGCCCAGATCGCGTCCCGCCTCCATCACGCGGTCCCAGAGTTCGACGCCCCGGCTCCCGTCCCTCAGGTAGATCTCGTAGCCGACCTCGCCGCTCCACCCGGTGCGGGTCACGACCACCGGGATGCCGTCGAGGTCCGTCTCAAGGAACCAGTAATAGCGCAACTCCAGGACGTCCTCGCCGAAGAGCCGGCGCACGACCTCCTTCGACTTCGGCCCCTGCACCTGCATCGGCGAGACGTCCGGCTCGCAGATCTGGACATCGAGGCCGGCGTTGAGCGCGATCCCCTTCGCGTAGAGCAGGACATCGCTGTCCGCGAGCGCGAGCCAGAAGTGGTTCTCACCAAGGCGCAGCAGCACGGGGTCGTTCACGATGCCGCCGTCCTCGGCACCGATGATGACGTATTTCCCCTGCCCGACGGCGCACTTCGAGAGGTCCCGGGGCGTGAGCAGGTTCGTGAACTCGAAGGCGTCCGGCCCGGTGATCTCCACCTGCCGCTCGACGCTCACGTCCCACACCGTGACGCCGGTCAGGAGCTTCTCGTACTCCGCGTGCAGATCGTCGTATCGGGTGGGCAGGAACATGTGGTTGTAGACCGTATAGCTCCGGCACCCGTCCCGGAGGGTGGCCTCGAAGTAGGGTGAGCGCCGGAGGCGGGCCCCACGCTGGATCAAAGCCATGTCGAACGTCTCGGTCATCGGGATCTCCCGTTGGTCCAATGCTGGGTGGGTCGGAGTGATCGGAACCGGCGCGGAATTCACGCCCGGATCCAGGGCGCGCGCATGATAGGTGCCGACCCGAACGGACGGCCAGTCTACCTCACAGCCGCGCTGTGGCTCACCTTGGCATGTGCAGCCGCTTGCCCTCGATTTCTGCTTCGCCCGAATCGAGGAAGGCGTTACACGCTTCGAGCTGCCGTTGGGTCTCGGCAATCGATGCCCAGTCGACCGCGATCGTCCAGCGCTGCGCATAATCGAGTGCACGAATCAGAGGTTCCGTGCGTTGGGTTCGCGACAACGCCCGCAGCGCGGCCAGGTAGTCGTCGCGGAAGACCGTCGGGATGACGATCCGCTCTTCCCCTCCGGCCACGAGTTCCGCGTTCATCATCACCCGCGCCACACGTCCGTTGCCGTCCTCAAAGGGGTGAACCTCGCTGACGAGGAACATCATGTAGGCCGCGCGCTCAAAGGGCGATTCCAGACTGTGGTACAGGTCGAAGCCCTGCTCCAGTGTCCCGGGTACCAGTTCGGGAGCGACGAAGATGGTTTGTCCAGCACGGTTCTGTCTTTCCTTGAACTCGCCAGGGCGCATCTCGGGGCGTCCCGCCATGATCTTCGCGTTGCGCTCACGCAGGAGACCGAGTAACGCCTCAAAATCCTTCGGCGTCCGACTCATTTCTTCTCTGTCCGAGACGAGACGCCAAGTACCGATCACATCCCTCGCGTCGGCTGGCCGGTGTCGCGGGATCGCGCCCTCGAAGACGATTTGGACCGCTTCATCGACCAGGAACTCCGTACCCTCGACGAAGTTCGAGAAGTACGCCTCAAAAAACGCCAGCGTCACAGGCCCTGGAGCCTTGCGGTGAGGAGCTGGACGGTCGGTGGGAGGACGATCGCGAAGCGACTGATGCAGCCCGTGGAACAACTCCAGCCGATCGGGATCATAGGCCCGCCCCCGACTGCGGGACCGCCCGACTCGCGAATCGAGTCGACTCTCCCGGGTGCCCAGCATAGCGCCGATCAGAGCCTGGAGGTCTGCGGCCTCCGTTTCCATATCGAGTTCAGAGGCTACTGCTCGGGCCTCGTCGCGGAGCCGGTTGGCGGCTTCTTCGCCCGAGACACGAATGAGACGATCAAGGTGCTCCTCAAGCTCCGTGCGCGTGAGAGTACGCGCGACACGGCCGCCCCGGGCTCGGGATGGACGAAGGTTCTCGAGATAAGCCCTGGGCCTGGAACTGAGGTATAGCCCGTTGACAAAAGGTGTATCCGACGCAATTGACCCTGGCCCACGGCGAGGACGTAGCACGACTCCGGGCAATTCGGTCGTCCTCCCTCGCTCGCTGACAAGGCAAACCGATCCATCGCTGGCGGGATCCGCTTCCAAAGCAGTGCGATCCGCGACCAGAGCACCTGGAAAGTACCCTGCGACGATTCCCCACAGGTTGCGCTTCACGATATCTTCGGGGTCATCGTCCAGGTTCTTGGTGTAGAGGCGAGACGCCAGTTTCCGGAGTTTCCCGGCCTTCATGGCCCGTGATACATCCCGGCTGATCGCCGTATGGGACACGAAGGCATCGGGCAATTCATCTAGTACACGGTTCATGGAATTATCTGCACGTTAAGGAGTCTGCCAAGCCTCGAAATGAGAATTATCGTAACATAAGGGACCCAAAAAGCGAAAAAACCGGAGTTAACAGGAGCAAACGTTCCCGCGGGAACGTCAATCAGGGTCGGCGGGATTCACGGCGTAGGTCAGGCTGATGGTTCCTGTCTTCTCGTAGATCCTGTGGTCTGTCAGCGTCAATCGGATCCGTTCAGCCGGTTCCTCGATGAGCGGCGTGCCTCCGCCGAGTCCGATCGGGATGACGGTCACCTCCACCGAGTCGTCCAGATCCTCCTCGGCCAGACTTCGGAAGAGCGATCCTCCTCCGAATAGCCAGATGTCCTTCCCGTCTTCCCCGCGCAGCGCCCGCACGACCTCCCGCCAGTCGTCACCGACGATCGTGACGTTCGGGTGGTCGTCCTGCCGGAGAGTGCGGGAGAAGACGAACGTCCGCTTGCCGGGGGCCGTGGACTGTCCCCCGCCGGCGACCTCGAACGTCCGCCGCCCCATGAAGTAGATGTCGAACTGCTCGGTCAGCCCGGCGAAGTCGATGTCGGGATCCATGAGGATCCAGTCGAACTTGCCCCCGGGGCCCGCGATGTACCCATCGAGACTCGCGGCGACGCAGTAGCGAATCCGTCTCCGCGTCAGGCGGGGATGCCTTGCTTCACGGCTCGGGTCATTGCGTCCACGAAGCGGTCGAGTTCCTCGAGCGTCGTGTAGGTGGACGGCGAGATCCGCAGGCCCGTGAACTCGGCGTGGTTGATGCCGACGGTGAAGATCCGGTGCTTGTTCCAGAGCCAGTTGCGGAGCGCGCTCGTGTCGATCCCCTCGACCTGGACGTTCGCGATCCCGCACGCGAAGCCGGGCTTGAGGCTCGTGTTGAGGCGCACCCGGTCGTGCTCCAGGAGCTGCTCGGCCCAGTAGTTCCGCAGGTGGATGAGCCGCGCCTCCTTGCGCTCGCCGCCGACGAGCTGGTGGAAGGTGAGCGCTTCGCCGATGGCGAGGAAGTTGGCCTCGGGGTGGGTGCCGATCGCCTCGAACTTCCGGATGTCGTCGTTGCTGCTCTCGGGCGCGGCCTGCAGCGGCCAGATCTCGGGGATCTTCTCCTTCCTCACGTAGAGGAGGCCCGTTCCCACGGGCGCGTGCAGCCACTTGTGGAGGCTCACCGCGTAGTTGTCGCAGTTGAGATCGGAGAGTGTAAAGTCATGGTGCGCCATCGAATGTGCGCCATCGACGATGACCGGGATGTCGTAGCCGCGCGCCATCTCCACGACCTCGCGCACGGGGAGGATCTGCCCGGTGATGTTGATCATGTGGCACATGAGGATGAGGCGCGTCCGATCGGTGATCTGCTCCTCGAACAGCCGCACGATCTCCGCCGGATCCTCGGCCGGGATCGGGATCTTGAACTGCTTCATCACGATCCCCTCGCGGCGCTCGCGCTGCTTGAAGGTCGTGATCATGCGCCCGTAATCCTGCGTCGTCGTCACGACTTCGTCGCCGCGCTGGAGGTCGTAGCCGTTCTGCAGGATCTGGAGGCCCTCCGACGCGTTGCGCGTGATCGCGACCTCCTCGGGGTCCACGTCCCACTGCCGGGCGAGGCGGGCCCGGACGCCCTCCCGCTGCGGCTCCAGGATCTGCCACCCGTTGTAGACCGGGATCTGGTTCGCGAAGTCGAGGTCCCGCTTCATCGCCTCGAGGACGTGGGCGGGCGTCGGGCTCACGCCCCCGTTGTTGAGGTTGACGAGGGAACGGTCGGTCGTGAACGCCTTCTGGATCTCGAGCCAGAACTCCTCGTCGCGAGCGATCTCCCTGGCGGAGCCCGGCGTGCGCGACGCTTCCCGGGCCGCGGCGATGGCGGTGTTCCACTTCGTGGGAACCATGGTCATGGCTCCGGCGGCTGCGGCGGAGCCTCCGAGGCGGGCGAGGAATCGTCGGCGGGTGGGCATGCGGCCTCCTGGCTGGTTCGGCGCGGTCGTCGCCTTTCAATGCTGCTGCCAAATAGACGGTTTTCGGCGCCGCGAGCAAGTCCGGAACCGCCGGGGCCGGGCTCGCAAACGGCCTGCCCCGCCCGTCAGTCCTGCGTCGTGATCATGGCCAGGATCGGGTCGATCGCTTCCGCGGCCAGTTGCTCGAGTTCGGCGGCGGTCCGGTTCTGGATGGGGTGTGGGACCCACACGATGCCGGGTTCGAACCCCAGCGAGCGCGACTGGCTGCGGGCCGCCGCCTCGAACTCCGTCGTGACGACGAAACAGCCGGGGATCCCTCGTTCGTCCAGGTCTCGGAGGTCGTGCAGACCGCACGACGTGCAGGACCCTCAATCGGCCAATGCCTGTACGACGACATCAGCCTCCGTGGCGATCCTCTGCAGGAGTTCGACGGACGCCCGCCGCGCGTTGGTCGGCTTGTCCGTGCGGATCGTCTCGATGCCGAGGGCGTCCAGCCGCGCCTTCACATGGTCGAGGAACTCGTCGCTGCGGAGCTTGCCGATCCCCTGAAGCGCGACGACCCGTCCCTCGAGCGAGGGCGGAGGCGTCCGCCGGGGCCGCATCTCCGGTGCGAGTTCGGAGGTGGGATCGTGGAGGACGGCGGCCGGCGTTGCCGGGCTCGCCGCGGCCGAAGCGGTCATGTCTCGATCTCTCTCGTGATGGGGTGTGAGTGCTGCCAGGCGCGGCCGCCGGGCCAGCCGGCCAGGATCGCGGAGTACAGTCCGGCCGCGCCGCCGGCCCGGGCGAGGAGCAGTCCGCCGGGCGGGAACTTGGGCACATAGCGGCGCGTCTCCGAGTCCGGGACGCCCTCCGAGAGGCCGCCGCCGCCGCGGGCCACTTCGCCCAGCGGACGCGTCGTCGCCTCGAGGAGCGCCTCGGTGATCCGCGCCCGGCCCCAGCCCGCCTCCCGGTAGATGGCGTAGTGCTCCGGCGAGAGGAGCAGCACGGCGTGCGCCCACTCGCAGATCTTCGGATGGCAGACGGCGAGCAGGCACGCCGCGAGCGAGGCGGTCAGTTCCTCCGGCGTGCGCGAGGCCTGGTCCATGATCCCCTGCACGCCTTCGCCCTGGAACAGCGTGACGGCGTCGGTCCCCCGCGGGAGGCCGCGCGACACGGAAAGCGGCTCCCACTCCTTGTCCGACTCGTCCTCCGCGAAGCAGAAGGTGTACTTGCTCGGCGCGCCGAAGGTGGAACGGTCGATCTCGCCGGGGCGCCCGCCGCCGACGTTCTGCACGATGAGATTGAGGGCGCGCCCGATGGTCGCGTTCGCCCGGTTCCCCTGTCCGAGGACGTTGAGCCCCGAGTTCATGCCGATCCGACGTGCGATGGGGCCGTTCACGATGATGAGTGGGGCGGTGAAGCAGGTGCTGCACAGGATCCCGTGCAGCGTGAAGTCCGGATCGAGCGCCGCCTCGAGCGCCGCGAGCAGAACCGGCATGTACTCCGGCTTGCAGCCCGCGAGCACGGCGTTGATCGCCACCTTCTCCACCGAGCATTCGGCGTAATCCGGCGGCACGGCCCCCACGATTTCATCGGAGGCCCGGGACGTGCCCGCGAGCATCCGCAGGATCCGCTCCGGGGTCGGGGGGACGACCGGAAGCCCGTCCGTCCAGCCGCGGTCGAAGCACGCTTCCACGGCATCGGCGTGCGGCTCCAGCGCCACCCGCCTTGCCTCCAGGCCCGTATCCCCGAAGCGCGCGCGCAGGCGCTCGGCGGCGCCGGGTGCTACCGACAGGGAGCCGCAGCCGGGGCGGAACGCGGCCAGATCCTCCCCCAGATCGGGGATCGACGTCAACCCGCGCCACTCCTCGCGGTCCCAGCCGACGGTGCGTCCCGTCTCCCGTCCGTCCTCGAAACGCACGAGCGTCGGGACGGTCTCGATGTCGAGCCGGAAGGAGTGTTCGAGTTCCGTGTCGTCGATCACGCCCGGGACGGCGGCGGGGAAGTCCGGATCGTCCTGGCTGAAGACGGCGAGACCGTTACCGTCGGCGGAGAGCCGTTCCAGCACGGGTTCGACGAGTTCGCAGGTGGGGCAGTCCCGCTTGACGACGACCGCGAGACCGTCCTCCGGGAGCGGAGCGTGTTCCATGTCCCCAACTATAACACGGTAGGGACCGTCCATCTAAGCTGCGCCTCCCGCCGCCTGTCGCATACCCAAAACAGGGGATGGTCGGCACGTATCCCGCCCCCGACTTTTCCCTTCGGCGCCCATCAGATGACGAAACACCGAGAGGTGGACAAAGGGAGCGGCTCCGTGCGGCATCGACGGCTCACACCGACAGGCGGGCACAGAAGACGGGTGGTCGCCGGACGCGTGCGACACGGCTCGGCGTTGGCGATCGTCGCCGGCGTGGTGCTCTCCCTCTCCTGCGGCGATTCACCGACGGGTTCGGGCCCGTCGCCCCCTCAGTTCGGATCGCAGCCGGCGACGGTGGTCGTAACTCCGGCCACGGCCGCGCTGGCGAGGCCCGGAGCGGCCGTCCGGCTGTCAGCTGAAGTACGCGACCAGCGCGGACAGGTGATGGCGGGGGCGGTGGTCGCCTGGACCTCGAGCGATGTCTCGGTCGCCATGGTGGACCAGTCGGGCCTGGTTCGAGGCGTGTCGGAGGGGAGCGCCACGATCACGGCGACGGCGGGCAACGCCCGGGGGACGGCCGAGATCACCGTCGCGGACTCGGAGCGGGCGGCGCTGGTGGCGCTCTACAACGCGACCGACGGGCCGAACTGGGTCAACAACGAGAACTGGCTCACGGACGCGCCACTGGGAGAGTGGTACGGCGTGGATACGGACGCTTCCGGGCGTGTCGTGCAGCTCGACCTCGGCGGCCGGTTCGACCATGAGGCGAAGCACCTGGTGAGCCATGGACTCACCGGCCCCATCCCGGCCGAGCTTGGGAGCCTGACCAGCCTGCAGTTCCTGCGCCTCTCCGCTAACGCCCTGGAGGGCCGGATCCCGCCGGAACTCGGGAACCTGACCGACCTGGAATATCTGGATCTCTATTCCAACGCCCTGGAGGGCCGGATCCCGTCGGAACTCGGGAACCTGACCAACATGGGCCGCATGCTCCTCGGATCGAACAACCTCACCGGCTCGATCCCGGTCGAGCTCGGACGCCTGACGAACCTCCAGCAACTGGGTCTTTCCTTTAATCAACTGGAGGGTCGGATCCCGCCGGAACTCGGGAATCTGACGAACCTGCGCATCCTGTACGTCGGCGATAACAACCTCACCGGCTCCATCCCGGCCGAGCTCGGGAGCCTGACCGGTCTGGAGCAACTGGGTCTTTCGTTCAACGAACTGGAGGGCCGGATCCCGCCGGAGCTCGGGAACCTGACGAACCTGCGCATCCTGTATCTCCGCGAGAACAACCTCACCGGTCCCGTCCCTCGCAGCCTCCTCGATCTCGCTGGTC
>JAJDUL010000002.1 GCA_022826685.1 Gemmatimonadota bacterium
TCGAACCCACGCCGTTTCTCCCCCCGCGTAGACCATGTCGAAGGCGGCGCCAAACCGCGCGCCGACCGCGTTCCGAACCAGCTCGAGGGGGAGCGGATCCCCGGAAGAGAGTCCGAGGCTCGTGGAATTCAGCACGAGATCGTACGTGGCACCGGCGTGCGGCGCGGCGACCACGCGCACCGCGTCGGCCACACGGTCGGCGTCGGTGGCGTGGGCCAGCGCCCGGTCGCGCAGGGCGCGTGCCCGCGCCGGCGTCCGGTTGAGGACCTCGACGGACGACGCCCCGCCTTCGAGCAGCGCGTGGACCGCTGCGCGGGCCGCGCCCCCGGCGCCCAGGAGGAGCACGCGCGCGCCCCGCGGCCGGAAGCCGAAGCGGGAAAGGGCGGTTTGGAGCCCGCCGACGTCGGTGTTGTCGCCCGCGAGTTCGCCATCCGGTCGTCGCCACCAGCAGTTGCACGCCCCGGTCGCCCGGACCGCCGCGCTCGGTCGGGCGAGCGCCCGCGCCGCCCGGAGCTTGTGCGGGAGCGTCACGTTTCCGCCCGCCAGGTCCGCGCTCCGCATGATCGGTCCGACCTCGTCGGGCGCGGTCCGCCGAGCGGTGTATTCCGCGTCGAGTCCGAGGACATCGAAGGCCGCCCGGTGCATCGCGGGCGAGATCGAGTGCCGCACGGGATCCCCAAGGAGCGCGAAGCGGAGCGTCACGATCCCGACCCTTCGCGTCCTCCCGGTTGGTCTTCATCGAGCGCGTCGAAGAACCCCCGCATGGCCTGCGTCAGCAACGCCCGCGTCGCCTCGTACGTCTCGAGATCGCCGCCGTACGGATCGGGGACCCCGCCCGCGCTCCGTTCGTGACCCGCGGGCAAGAAATCCGTCATGACGTGAACCGCCGCATCCGGAGCCAGGCGCGCCGCCGCCTGGGCATGCGACGCCTCCATGCCGATGATCACATCCGCCCATTCGAGCAGCTCGAGCGAGAGTGCCCGGGAAAGGTGTCCCGCGACGTCGAGCCCGTGAGCGGCGGCGACCGCGATCCCGGGACCCGAGGCCGGCTGGCCGGGAAACGCGAAGGTGCCCGCCGATGCGCAGGAGACCTCCGCCCAACCCCGTGCGTCGGCCTCCGCCCGCGCAATCACTTCGGCCAGCGGACTGCGGCATATGTTTCCGGTGCAGACGAAGAGGAGGTTCATGGCGAGAGGGTCCGGGTGACATCCGCCGCCGGCACGGCGCCCTCCCGCAGAATCTCGACGGCGTCCCCCGTCACGCGCACGAGCGTCGACGGGGTCGAGCCGGCGAGATCGCCCGCGTCGAGCCAACCCACGGGTCCCGCCTCGGGTCCGACCTCGGCAAGGACGGCGCGCACCTCCCCGCCCGTCTTCGCCGGAGGCCGCCCCGTCACGTTCAGGCTGGTGGAGGTCAGCAGCCCGCCGGCGCGATCGAGGAGGCGTCTCACGACCGGATGAGGTTCGACGCGCACCGCCACGCCGGTGTCGCTGCCGTCGTCCAGCACCAGAGTGAGCGGTCCGGGCCAGAAGGCATCGGCGAGCTGGCGCGCGGCGTCCGTCCACCGAGCCCCGGGCAGCGCCTCGCTGAGCGCATCGTGGCTCGCGGCGAGCCGGATCAGCGGTCCCGGCGGCCGACCCTTGATCGCGGCGATCCGCGCGTCGACGTGCGGCAGCGGCCGGCCACCCAGCCCGTACACCGTCGAGGTCGGGTGCGCCACGACGCCTCCGGCGTCGAGCAGCGCCGCCGCCCGGTCGAACGCTTCATGGTCCGTCGCCAGCTCCCGGCCCCGCCCGGCGGCCTCCGACGCGCCCGTCCACTCGCGCCACTTCACCACGTCGATGCCCTTCCCGCCCCTGTCTCCATGAACATTAGTTCCCCGCGGCGATCAACCCGGTCTCAACCATGGCGCGCGCGAGCGAGAGGTCGCTCGCCGTCGTGATCTTCAGGTTCACCGGATCTCCCTCCACGGTCGCAACGTCGATGCCGAGCGTCTCGCAGAGCAGCGCGTCGTCCGTCATGGCGGCGGCGTCCTGCGCTTCCCAGGCGCCCGCATCGTCGATCGCGTGCGTACGATTCAGTACCGCCGCCGGAAACCCCTGTGGCGTCTGTACGCGGCGGAGTCGCTCGCGCGGCACGGTTCCGGCGATCCAGCCTCCCTCGTCCACGCGCTTCACGGTGTCCTCCACGGCGATCACCGGCACCACCGGGCCGGCGCGAGCGCCTTCCACGACGCGGGAAACGAGCGCGCCCGACACGAACGGACGCGCCCCATCGTGCACGAGCACGGTCTCGACCTCCCCCGCCAGCGCCTCGACGCCGGCGCGCACGGAATCGGCCCGAAACACCCCGCCCGGCACGACGAGAACCCCGTCCGGAAGCCATGCCGGGGGCGAGGCCGCCCGCGAGGGCGAGAGCACGACCACGACCCGGTCGATGCCGGGATGGTTCAGGAACGTCCGCAGGGACCAGGCGAGAACCGGCATGCCGCAGAGGTCGACGAACTGCTTGGGTCGTGACGCGCCGAAGCGATGTCCCTGCCCCGCCGCGACAACGACGGCGCCGACGCCGCGGGCGGCCGCCGGGCCTCCCACGGGCACTAGTCGGGTTCCGGACGGCGGCTCACGGATTCGAACGCCGTGAAGGCCTTGTGGAAATAGAGTTCGACGGTTCCCGTCGGCCCGTTGCGCTGCTTGCCCACGATGAGTTCGGCCTTCCCCGCCAATCCCCGTTCCTCCACCTCTTCCGGCTTGCGGTGCATCTCCTCGCGGAAGATGAAGAGGACGACGTCCGCATCCTGTTCGATCGCGCCCGACTCGCGCAGGTCGGAGAGCCGCGGCCGGTTCCCTTCGCGCTGTTCGGGCGCCCGCGAGAGCTGGGAAAGCGCGAGGAGCGGCACGCCGACCTCCTTCGCGATCGCCTTGAGCGACCGCGAGATCGCGCTGATTTCCTGCTGGCGGTTCTCTACCCGCGCGCCGCCGGACATCAGCTGCAGGTAGTCGAGCACGACGAGCCCGACGCCAACTTCCGCGTGGAGACGCCGCACCTTGGCCCGGAGTTCGATGGGGGAGATCGCGGGCGTGTCGTCGATCCAGATCGGCGCCGTGTTCAAATGTCCGGCTCCGCTCGCCAGCCGCGTGAAGTCGTCGGACGTCAGTCGTCCCGTCCGGATCCGGCTCGAATCCACCTTGGACTCCGCGCTAAGCATCCGCTGGACGAGCGATTCTCTCGACATTTCGAGCGAGAAGATCGCCACCGGGACGTCCTCCCCGATCGCCGTGTGCTGGGCAATGTTCAGCGCGAGGGCCGTCTTGCCCATCGAGGGACGCCCGGCGAGGACGACCAGGTCGGCGGGCTGGAACCCCGCCGTCATCCGGTCGAGATCGGGGAATCCCGATGCGACGCCGGTGATCGAACCCGGGTTCCGCACGAGTTCGTCGATCCGGTCCATCGTCGAGCGCAGGACTTCCTTGATGCGGACGAAGGTCCCGCGCTGCTCCGCCTGCGAGATCTCGAAGATCCTCTGCTCCGCGCGGTCGAGCGTCTCGTCGACTTCGCCCGATCCCGTTTCGTAGGCGTCCTGGATGATCTCGGTGGCGCTGGAGATGAGCCGCCGGAGCACCGTCTTGTCGCGCAGAATCCGGCAGTGATAGGCGATGTTGGCGGCGGTGGGCACCGCGTCCACGAGTTTCGCGAGGTACGCCATCCCGCCGACGGCATCGAGTTCCGCCGCGCTCTGCAGTTCGTCCGCGAGCGTGACGGCGTCTATCACGTCGCCGCGCCCGTACAGGCGCACCATCGCGCGGAAGATCCGGCGGTTGCCCTCCCGGTGGAAGGCGGAATCGTCGATTCGTTCGAGGGCGATGGCGACGGAGTCGCCGTCGATGAGCATCGCCCCGAGGACCGAGATCTCGGCCTCTTCGGACCAGGGCGTGCGCCGGGCCTCGATCTCGTCGCTGGGGAGGCTGATCGCCGTCTCAACCACTGCGGGCCTCGTGGTTTCCGACGCCGTCGAGCATGCGGCGCACGATCTGCAGGTCCTCCCACGTCGGCCGGATCCAGCCGGGGTTCCGGAGCAGCGCCGCGGGGTGATAGGTGGCGACGACGGGGTACCCGGAATAGCGGTGCACGGTGCCGCGGAGCCGGCCGAGCGCGGATTTCGTTTCGAGGAGCGTACGCGCGGCGAAGGCGCCGAAGGCGATGATCACCTCGGGTTCGATGAGCGCAAGCTGTCGCAGGAGATAGGGAGCGCAGGCCGCGACCTCTGCGGGGAGCGGGTCGCGGTTCCTGGGCGGCCGGGACTTCAGCACGTTGCAGATGTAGACGGAGGTCCGTGGAAGTCCGATCGACATCAGCAAGCGGTCGAGCAGGCCGCCGGCGCGGCCCACGAAGGGGCGGCCGGTCTCATCTTCGTGTTTCCCGGGCGCCTCCCCCACGCAGACGACGCGGGCGTTCGCCGCCCCCTCGCCGAAGACCGCGTTCTTCCGCGATTCGTGGAGCGTGCAGCGGGTGCAGGAGGCGACGAGCGCCGCGAGCGCCTCCAGATCCGCCGCCTCGACGATCGCCGACCGCGTCACCGCGGCGACCGGGCTCGTCACCGCGACGGCCGGGCTCGCGTCCCCGTCCGCGGTAGCCGCGGCGCCCGCCTGCGGTACGCGCCCGGCGGACGCCAGACGGCGCAAGACCTCTTCGCGCGTCGCGTGCTCGAGCATGAGCGCGCTGCCCTCCGAGGCGAGCGTTTGCTCGAGAAAGGCGCGAGCGAGCTTCCGGCCCCCGGCATCCGGCGGGCTCACCTCTCGGCGACCGCCTGGATCGAGGCTTCGACCCGGTCGAGCAGTGTGTCCGCCAACTCCGTCTTCTTCGCCAAAGGCAACTCCTCGACCCCGCCGTTCCGGTCGATCAACGTGATGCGGTTCGTCTCCGACTCGAATCCCGCGCCGGGCTCCACGGCCGAGTTCACCGCGACCAGGTGCATGCCCTTCCGCTCGAGTTTCTCCCGTCCGCGGGCCAGAAGGTCCTCCGTCTCGAGCGCAAAACCCAGAGTAAAGATTCCCTTCCGTTCGCGGAAAGCCCGCGTCTCGAGCAGCAGGTCCGGGCCCGCCCGGAGCGTGAGTTCGAACTCCTTCTCCGCCCCATCCCCCTTCTTGATCTTCGAGTCCGCCGCGCGGGTCGGCTCGAAGTCGCCGACGGCCGCGGCCATCAGAAGGATGTCCGCATCGGTCAACGCCGTCTCCAGGGCGGCCAGCATCTCGCCGGCCGTCTCGACCTCCACCACGTCGGGCCCCGGGGGTCGCGGCAGCCGGCCCGGCCCGCGGATGAGCGTGACGTCGCCCCCGCGCCGCCAGGCGGCCTCGGCGAGGGCGAACCCCATGCGGCCCGACGAGCGGTTCGAGATGAAGCGGACGGGATCCAGCGCGGCTCTCGTCGGCCCCGCCGTCGCGACGATCTTCCGTCCGCGCAGACCCGTGGCCGTCTCGAGCGCTCGCCCGATGCGCGGCAGGATCTCCTCCGGCTCCAGGAGCCGTCCCGGCCCGCTCTCCCCCTCCGCGAGCGGACCATCGGCCGGCCCGGCGATCCCGTATCCGACGTCGACGAGCCGCGCGACGTTCGCCTGCGTGATCGGATGCTCCCACATCCGCGTGTTCATCGCGGGGCAGACGATGACCGGTGCACGCGATGCCAGCACGGCGGTCGCCGCCAGGTCGTCCGCGGCGCCGGCCGCGAGCCTGGAGATGAGGTTGGCCGTCGCGGGCGCGACGACGACGACATCGGCTTCGAGTCCGAGATCCAGGTGCGCCATGGGCCGGTCCCACAGCGACGCGTGGGCCGGGCGGCCGGTAATCCCCTCGAAGGTGACGCGTCCGATGAAGCGCTCGGCCGCGGCGGTCAGGATGACCTCGACCCCGGCCCCGGCCTCGATCAGGCGGCGGGTGAGGATCGCGCTCTTGTACGCGGCGATCCCGCCGGATACGACGAGCAGCACGCGACGACCGTCGAAGGGCCGCACGGGAGTGCCCGGCGCGCTAGGGCATGAGGGTGGGGCGCGCCCGGACCAGCCGGTACTGCAGCTTCTTCTCCTCCGAGGTCAGGGCGTCCGCCGCGACCGTCGTCAGCTTCTCCGCGCCGTACGGCGAGCGTTCGAGCGGGAGGGCGTTGAGTTCGCGCGCATACTTCGCGGCGACGAGGACGCCCAGGTACTTGTTCGTCGCCGCCTTCGCCACGGCGTCCGGCGTAAACACCTTCATTCCATCTCTCCCTCGACCATCACGGTCCAGCGCATTCGGTTTCGGTGTCGCGGTCCCTCGCCGGACCGCGTTCAGGAATCTACCACATGCGTCAGACGGCATCCAACTCGCCGATGATGCGCTTCACGTATCGCCGCTCCGCCGCTCCGAGGCGTCCGTCCGGTACGAGCCCCTTCGCCACGAGCGCCGACACTTCGGCGACGGCGTCCTCGATCCGGTCGTTGACGACGAGATGATCGAACTCCGCCGCGGCCCGCAGCTCCGATCGGGCGTTCGCGAGCCGGCGCCGGAGCTGCTCCGGGCTTTCGCTGCCCCGCCCCCGCAGCTGCCGCGCGATCCGCTCCGCGGTGGGCGGGACGATGAAGATCGAGAGGACCTCCGCGACGGCCTCCCACACCTGCCGAGCCCCCTGAACGTCGATGTCGAGCAAGAGATGGGCGCCGGCTGCCCGCGCCCGGTCGAGGTTGTCACGCGGCGTCCCGTAGCGTGCGCCGTGGACGGTCGCGTATTCGAGCATCGCCCCGGAGTCCACCAGTGCCTCGAACCGGCTACGCGAGACGAACCGGTAGTCCAGCCCATCGCGTTCCCCCGCACGCGGCGTCCGCGTCGTCATCGAGACCGAGAAATGGAAGCCGGGGGAGCCGGCCTCGGCGAGCAGCCGATCGCGGATCGTCGTCTTCCCCGCCCCGGAGGGTCCGGCGAGGATGACGGGAAAGAGGGTGCGCGACCCGGCCGCCGCGGGGTTCACTCGACGTTTTCCACCTGCTCCCGGAGCCTCTCGATCTCGTTCTTCGCTTCCACCACGAGTCTCGATATTCGGGAGTCGTTCGCCTTTGCGCCCAGGGTGTTGACCTCGCGCTGCAACTCCTGCACGAGAAAGCCGAGCCGCCGCCCCACGGGCTCGTCGATCGGGGCCTCGAGGAACTCCTCGAAGGCTTCGACGTGCGAGCGGGCGCGCACGAGTTCCTCGCTGATCTCCCAGCGGTCCGCGATGAGCGCGATTTCGCGCGTCAGCCGATCCTCATCCAGGCCCTTCCCGGCGAGGTCCGCGACGGCGTCGCGAAGCCGGCGCCGCTCGCGTTCGAGCCGTTCCGGCGCCAGGGCCTCCGCGCCATCGACCGCCTCCCGGATGCCCGTCAGCCGTCCCCGGAGGTCGACCTCGAGCCGGGCCCCCTCCCGATCCCGCATCTCCACCAGGAGGTCGAGCGCGTCCGCCGCCGCCTCCTTCACATCCTCCGTCTCCGGCACGAACTCCGCACCCTCGGCACCCGCCTTCCGGAAGATGCCGCCCACGCGAAGCAGCGAAGCGATGTCCGGATCGCCGGAAACGCCGAAGTCATCCCGAAGCCGTGCGCACGCATTGAGCACTTCCTGCACGCGTGCCTCGTCCAGGCTCGCGCCTCCCGCGTCGGACGCACCCTCCACGCGGACGAAGAGGTCCAGGCGGCCGCGGCGGGCCCGGGATTCCGCGAGGGCGCGAAGCTCGCTTTCCCATGCCTCGCGCCCGGGGGGCGCCTTCACGACGACCTTCAGCCCCCGGAAATTCACCGAGCGCGCTTCGACCGTAACCGTGCCGCCCTCCCGCGTCACGGTCGCCGACCCGTAACCGGTCATGCTGCGAATCACTTCGACATCTCCCGGCGCGGCGCCCGGCCGATCAATTGAAGAACTCCCAGCGCAGACCGAACACGTTGAGCTGCCGGGGGAAGTGCGCGCCCTGAAAATCTCCGAGCCGGTTCGCACCCAGGTTGCCGAACCGCCAGAAGAACCGAAAGTCGGCGATCTTGAACATCAGGTGTCCGCCCATCCAGCTGTCGGCGTCCAGCATCACCGGATCGGGCGAGCCGGGGACCGGGACGAGCCGCGCCCCGCGGCGATCGATGAACACGGACACCCAGATCCGGAGGTGTTCGTCGAAGAAGGTGTCATAAAGGTACAGCTCCGTGCGGAACAGGCGTTCGGGGAGAAAGAGCGTCTCTGCGCCGCGGGAATCGAACTTTCGCCACGAAGCGCGCAGGCGGATCGGCTCCACTCCCCGCAGCAGCACGCCGAGGGGCACGACCGGCCCATCGAAGCGCACTTCCAGCGAGGTGATGTCCACCTCCGCGGAGTCCGCGACGACGAGACGGTCGAAGGGGGCGCCGAAGCCGACCTGCCGGTCCATCCACTGCTCCGAGTAGCGGCCGGAGAGGTTGAAAGGCCCGAGCGCAAGGGCCGCCGAGGCGCCGCGGGAGTCGAACCGTACGGTGTCCGCGGGCAGGAATTCCGACATCGGGAGCGTGTCGAGCATGGGGTGTTGGGGAAAGCCGACGCCTCGCGTTCCCTCCGCCTTGAACGCCCTCAACTCGATCGGAAAGAGGAGCGTATCGCGAAAGGCCGCCCCGGCCCGCCAGGATTTCGTCAGGAACTCGTTCCAGCTCGCGAGTTCGGCTCCTCCCTCGAGCGCGAAGGGACCGATAGGCTGCCAGGCGGAGAGATCCGCGAGGCGCGATGCGTAGGGGTCGCGCCCGGCGAACCGGAGGCCCATCGAGACGCCGCCCGACCCTGGTTGCGCCGAGAACCGCAGACCGACGCCATCCGCGCCCCGCTGCGGCGGCGAAATGCTGTCCGGGAGATTGTCGACGACGTCCGTGAAGCTCGTGGCCTGCCCGTAGGCCTCGAGCTGGGCCCGTTCCCCGAGGTTCGCCCGCGTCCGGAGCACGAGCTCCCTGCGCGAGAAGTTCAGCGTGTCGAGCCCGGTGCGCTCGATGGTCTCGTTGCGATACTCGAACTGAACCCCGAGGTCGTTCGAGCGTGGCATCCACGAGAAGCGGCCCTGTACGGCGAAGCGATCCTGGTTGTTCTGGCGATCCTGGACGTCGTACCGCTCGAAGGAGGCTTCGATGTTGGACGCGCCACCCAGCGAGTTGGCGAAGACGGCGTCGAGGATCTCGGAGCGCGGGTCCCCGGTCAGCCCGCTCACGCGGGAGTAGGCCTGGACTCCGTCGTGGCGGATGAGGTCCACATCGATGACGAGGCCGTCCGCGCCGCGATACACGCGCACCCGGTCGACGTAGTTCAGCGACACGCGCCGGAGGTCCGTCTGGGCCCGGGAGAGGGAGAGGATTTCGCGGCCATCGACGTAGAGGGCCGCGAACCCCGGCCCATAGCCGCCGTCGAAGACGTGGTGGGGCCCCTGGAAGAACTCGCCGCGAACGCCCGTGATGCCCGGAACGTGCTCGAGGAGGAGTTCGAGGAGGGTGAACGAGGGCGACGCGTGCACGCACTCCCGGTCGCAGTCGAAGATCTCGTGCGTCGGACCGCGCAGGCCCGTCAGCCGCGCCGGAAAGCTCTGCGCCCGTGGCGGCGTGCTGTCGGCGAAGGCGGCGAGGACCGAGTCGGGCACGATCTCCAGGCTGTCCGGGATCGGCGGATCCTGGGCGTGCGCCGCGGAGACGCTCCCAACCGTGAGCAGCAGCGCGCCGAGCGGCCCGCGGAAGAACCCTGCGATCTTCGTCACCCTCGCTCGCGGACGCGCAGCCATTCATGGACGAGCCGGACCCCGACCCCGGTGGCTCCCTTCGGCTGCCAGCCGCGCGCCTCCTTCGCCCACGCCGTGCCCGCGATGTCGAGGTGGGCCCAGGGCACGTCATCCGACACGAACTCGCGCAGGAACCAACCCGCGGTGATCGTGCCCGCACCCCGGCCGCCGATGTTCTTGATGTCCGCGATATCGGAGTCGAGTTGGGCCCGATACGCCTTCCACAGCGGCAGAGGCCACGTCCGTTCCCCGGTCGCTTCGCCGGCTTCGGACAGTTCGTCGGCGATGTCGTCGTCGTTCGCGAGCACCGCCACCGCGTGGTGGCCGAGGGCGACGACGCAGGCCCCGGTCAGCGTGGCCATGTCGACGATCGCGGCCGGGTCGAGCCGCTGCGCGTACGTCAGCGCGTCCGACAGGATGAGGCGGCCCTCCGCGTCCGTGTTGATGACCTCGATCGACTTGCCCGAAAGTCCGCGGATCACGTCACCCGGCTTCACGGCATCCCCCGCCGGGAGATTCTCCGTCGCGGGCACGAGGCCGATCACGCGTTGCGGGATCTCGAGGCGCGCCGCCGCGATCATGACCCCGAACACGGCCGCGGCGCCCGCCATGTCGTACTTCATGTCCTCCATGCCCGAGGCGGGCTTGAGCGAGATCCCTCCGGCATCGAAGGTCACGCCCTTGCCGACGACGACGACGGGGTCTCCGCCGAATCCCTCGTGCTCCATCTCGATGAAGCGCGGCTCCTCGACGGACCCGCGGGCCACCGTGAGGAGTCCCCCGAATCCCTCCTCCTCCAGCCTCTCCCGGTCCCGCACCTCGACGCGGAAGCCGTGCTCCCCGGCCAGCCGCTCCGCCTCCGCGGCGAGGTAGCGCGGGGTCGCCACGTTGCCCGGCAGCGTCACGAGTTCGCGCGTGGCGTTCTGGGCCTCGGCGAGCACGCAGCCCCGCCGTACCGCGGCTTCCGCCTCCCGGCCGGCCTCGCCCGCGGCGATGAGGACCCGTTCTTCCGGTGCGGCGGCGCGGCCCTCCGCGTCGCGGAGTCCGTCGTAACGCCAGTCGCCGAGCGAGAGCCCCTCGGCGGAGGCCTGCCACGCCGCGCCGTCCGCGGTCTCCGGCACGCGGAACCCGACGGAGCGGAGCCCGCGCTCGCGAGCCGCCCGGACCCCGGCACCTGCCGCCCGCCGGCACGACTCCTCCATCGGCCTCGCCCCGGCGTCCAGGCGAACGACGAAGACATCGGGGGCGTCGACGGCTCCGAGCCGCACCCAGCCCGACGCCTCCCCGGAGCCCCCGCGGCTCTCCAGCCATGCCGTCGCCGCGCTCTCCCACCACTCGCCCGTCGCAGCCGCGTCATCGAACCACGGGATGACGAGAGCATCCAGTTCCCGTTCGACAGGTATCCCCGCGCGTATCTCCACCGACACCTTCCTCCTCTCGACGCTTTGTCTCGACTCTTGTCTCAGCCCTTGCCGCTACAAAAAGAAGCGGGCTCGGCAGCCCCTTGAGGCCTGCGGCCCGCTTCCGTTGGCGTGTTGGCCGGCGCCGGACGCGGCGGGCCCCGGCCCCTTCCGCGACTTCGGCTCAGCGCTCGTCCATCGGCACCCAGCGCAGGTCCATCTCCCCCACATACTCCGCACGGGGACGAATGAGCCGGTTGTCCGCGTGCTGCTCCATCACGTGCGCCGTCCAGCCGCCCATCCGGCCCATCGCGAAGAGCGGCGTGTAGAGGTCGATCGGGATGCCCAGCGCGTAGTAGACCGTCGCACAGTAGAAGTCGACGTTCGGATTGATCCCCTTCTCGGAGATCATCCGGTCCTCCAGCGTCCGGGACATCTCGTAGAACTTCTCGAGCCCCGCCTGCTGCGTGAGCACTCGGGACATCTCGCGGAGGTGCTTCGCCCGCGGATCCTCCGTCTAGTAGACGCGGTGGCCGAAGCCCATGATCTTCCGCTTCTCGGCGAAGGCCCGGTCGAGCCACGGCCCGACGTTCTCCGGGTCGCCGATCTCGAGCAGCGTGTGCATGGCCCTCGCGTTCGCCCCGCCGTGCAACTCGCCCTTCAGCGCCCCCACGCCGCCGGTCACGGCCGAGTGCATGTCTCCGAGCGTGGCGGCGATGACGCGGCAGGCGAAGGTCGACGCGTTGAACCCGTGGTCGAGGTACAGGAGCAGCGTCCGGTCGAGCGCATCGACGGCTTCGTCCGTGCCGGGTTCACCGTTCGCCATCCTCACGAAGTCGGCGGACAGCGAGAGCGATGGGTCGGGAGCCCGCGGCTCCAGTCCCTGCCGAATGCGGTGTATCGCCGCAATGATCGTGGGAGTCCGCGCCACGAGCCGCTCCGCCTTGCGCCGGTTCGCCTCGAGCGAGTTGTCCTCGGCATCCGGATCGTACACGCCCTCCAGCGAGACCCCGGTCCGAAGGGCCGACATCGGCACGGTCTCCGCCGGAAGACCCTTCAATCCCTCCACGGTTCTCGGATCCATGGCGCGTTGTGCGGCCAGCGCCGCCTCGAACTCGTCGAGTTCCGAGCGTCTTGGCAGCCGCCCGTTCCAGAGCAGGAACACGCTCTCGGGGAACGAGACGTTCGGCGCGAGTTCGTGGATGTTGTAACCCCGATAGACGAGGATGCCCTTGAGTCCGTCGATGAAGCTGAGTGAAGTCTGCGAGGCGACGACGCCTTCTAGCCCTTTCCCGGCGGCGGCGGTCATTCTGTCACAAGGCCTTTCGGTATGGCGCGGGAGCTTCCGCGCGGACGGCGAGTGTCGTGTCCCTAGCGGATGGCGGGATCGAGTTTCGCCTGCTTGAAGTGTTTCTTGAGATCATCGAGACTGAGCTGTTCGAACGAACCCTGCGGAAGACGAAGCCTCCGCTGGCTCTGATACGGATCGGAGAAACAGACGAACACGACCGCCTCGAAATCGTCGGGCGGTGCCTTTTCGTTCGGGTCCGGCCAGAAGACCTCGCGCGAAGCGAGCCATGCTTTCCACCGGCGCCCGTCGTCATCCTGGAAGGTCTTTGTCATTTGCACCTCTGGCGGCAGGAACGCAGCCAAGAAAGATAGCGTGCGATCACGAAATCGGGAAGAACGTTCGCGGTCGGAAGGATCGGCGAATGCGGTCTGATTCGGTCAGGCCGGCGGGCCCTCCCGGTCAGGCGCATCGAGTCCGGGGAGACGGCATGCGAACGCGAAACCGCCGCCCATGAGAAGGCCCACGAGCAGTCCGAGCAGAATGGTCACCAGGATGTAATACAGTGTGATGGTCATGTGGGAAGAATGTCGGATCTGACCGCGAATGTCCAGCGCCGCCCGAACGCGGCGGGGCTATTGCCACGGGCCGCTACGGACGGCGGCGGTGCAGGCGCCGGAGAACGCGTTGCTGGAAGGCGATCCGTTTCATCACCCGATCGACGATCCGTTGGGCGTTCTTTCGCGAACGGCCCTCGGCGGCGAGGTCGTCGTACGGCACGGGCCGGCCCACGTAGATCGACACCCGCTGCCCGATCCGCGGAAGGCGGGAGCCTATGGGAAGGACGCGATCCAGCCCTTCCAGCGTGATCGGGACCACCTGCGGGCGGGTCTGGAGGATGACCATGCCCGCGCCGGCCCGCCCACGTCCAACCCGCCCGTCCCGCGAGCGCGTACCCTCCGGGAAGAATGTGAGGATCCCCGCTCGAAGCACGCCTGCCGAGCGGATCATCGCGCTCAGGTCGCGGCGGCCGCGCCGCACCGGAATGCACTGGAACTGGTGGAACACCCAGGCAAAGATCGGGTTCTTGAAGAAGTTCTCCGCCGCGGCCGCGTTCCAGGGCGCGAGCTCGGGCCTGAACATTTTTTCCGGGAAGAAGAGGTAGTAGGCGATCGGAAACGAGTCGATCATCGATTGGTGGTTCGAGAGGACGAGCGTGTTCGGGACGTGGCGGATTCGCCGTCGCCCGTAGACCCGCGTCCGGTTGAGGAGACCGAAGAGAAGGAAGACGCAGGGTGGAGCCACGAAGTTCGTGATGATCCAGCGAGTGACCGGCGTCAGCCACCGCGTGATGGGGCCCGGGGCCCAATCCGGCGGCGACGCGCTCGGCCGCTTCGGGTTCTCGCGATCCGTCATCGCCTGAGAGTAGGTTGCCACGGAATCGGCGGGAAGGCCGAGCGGCCGAGACGCCAGTGAACCACGACGATCTGGAGCCAGCGCGCGTGCGAGCGATGGATCTTGCCATCATCGGAGCCGGGCCGGTCGGGCTCGAGGCCGCAGCCCGCGCGGCCCGCGCCGGACTCGCGACGGTCCTGTTCGACGCCGGGGCGGTGGCCGATCACGTCCGCGCCTGGGGCTGGCTGCGACTCTTCTCCCCGTTCGAGTGGAACGCGGGGCCCTCCGGGCTGGAACTGCTGGGTGGCCGGGAGGCCGAACTGCCGGCGGCGGGGGAGCTGCTCACGGGCGCGGAGTTGCGGACGCGTTACCTGCTGCCGCTGGCCGCGGTCCTGCGGTCGCGCGTGGATCTCCGCGAGGGGGCGCGCGTGCGCGACGTCGCACGGGCGGATCGCCTGAAGGGCGAAGCGCTCGGCGACGCCGCCCGGGCGGAACAGCCCTTCCGGCTGCTCGTCGAGGAGAACGGAGCCGAGACCGAGGTGTTCGCCCGCGCCGTGTTCGACTGCTCGGGGACCTACGGGCGGCCCAACTGGGCGGGCCCGGGCGGCACGCCCGCCATCGGCGAGCGATCCGCGCGACGCGCGATCGAATACCGCGTCCGGGATGTGCTCGGCGCCCAGCGCGGGCGCTACGCCGCGCGGCGCACGCTCCTCCTCGGAAGCGGGCATTCGGCCGCCACCACCGCGTGCGCCCTCGCGGCTCTCGCCCGCTCCGTCCCGGGGACGCGGTTCACCTGGGCCAGCCGCGAGGCTCACGGCACCCCGCTGCGGGCGATCCCGGACGACCCGCTCCCCGAGCGCGTGAGGCTCACGCGCCGGGCCAACGCGATCGCCGCCGAGCCGGCCCCCGGTTGCGAGTGGCTCTCACGGAGCCGGCTGCTCGCGGTCGCGCAGCGGGATTCGCGAGGGTTCGAGGTCGACCTGGAGGTCGCCGGGAACGTTCGGCGCGACCGTTTCGACCGGATCGTGGCAAATGTCGGCTACGAACCGGACGACCGGCTGTATCGCCAGCTGCAGGTGCACGTCTGCTACGCGTCTCACGGCCCCATGGGCGTCTCCGCCGCGCTCCTCGCCGCTCAGGGCCCGCTGGGCGACGCGCCGGCGGACTGCTGTATCGGAGCGGAGGCGCTCGGGCCCGAGACTCTGCGCAACCCCGAGCCCGGTTTCTTCATCCTGGGCGCCAAGAGCTTCGGAAAGAACTCCGCCTTCCTCATGCGGACGGGGTACGAGCAGGTGGTCGACGCCTTCTCCCTCCTACCGGCTCACATCCTCTTGTAGGCCGGGCCGCTGCCGCCCTCCCTCGGCGTCCAGCGGGGACCCAGGACGTCCGTCGCCTTGCAGTCGATGCAGTTCGGCGCGTTCACGACCAGGCGGTCGCCGTCGCGCTCGTACACGCCCGCCGGGCAGAGGCTTGCATAAAGTTCCGCCATCTCCGGCGACACCTCCGCGCCCGGTGCCAACCCGGGCAGGAGGTGCGAGGGAATGTCGTCCCGGGTCGCGTTCCCGGAACGGAAGACCGCGTCTACCTTGGCGACGGCGTGCTCCGAGTCGTACGCGGAGTCGAGCCCCAAACGCTTGTGACGAGGACCCGCGACGTCGGGCTCGCTCGGGATCGCGGCGCCGGGAAACGTTCCGCCCGTCACCTGCATGAGCCCCGCCTTGACGCCTCCCGGGAAGAAGCCGGACTTGAAGGCGAGCCGCTGGTTCCGGTTGCGGTACAGCGGGTCCCGAACGAAGCTCTCCCTCAGCGCCGCATCGTAGGACGCCAGGCGAACCGCCGGGACAGCGCCCTCCGTGCCGTCCGCCTCGTCGCGCCCGTTCGACAGGGCCCGGCCGATGGCGTCCGCCGCGAGGACCCCCGACCGCATCGCGTAGTGGATGCCCTTGAGCGAGGCGACGTCGACGAGTCCCGCGGCATCGCCGGCGATGAGCAGTCCATCACCGCTCAGCCGGTCCGGGATCGCGTGGTATCCGCCCTCCGGAATCGTCTTCGCTCCCCACTCCACGAGTTCGCCCCCGTCGAGAATCCCGCGCACGAACGGGTGCTCCTTGAAGCGCTGCAGCAGCGCGTGCACGTCGAGGTCGACGTAGGGTGCGTCGAGGCCCACGACGAGGCCGAGCGATACAAGATTCCCGCCCATGGGGTAGATGAAGCTGCCGCCGAACGCATCCCGCGGAAGCGGCCAACCCATGGTATGCGTGACGGCGTCGGGCGGATGGGCGACCTCCCACAGTTCCTTGACTCCGAGCGCGAAGATC
>JAJDUL010000019.1 GCA_022826685.1 Gemmatimonadota bacterium
AGAGTGGATAGTCGAGAAACCACCCCGACAGGCCCGCCGAATGGAAGAGCAGGAAGGGGATCGAACCGTAGGAGTAGACCAGGAGCCAACCTCCCACGCCGGCCGGAGCGCCCTGATTGACCTCGGTGCTGGTGTTTGGGTCTGGTCCCATCGGCTCTTCCGGTTTCGGTTCGCGGCGTCCCTGACGAAGCTAGTGTCGGCGCGTCCGGGCCGGGCGGACAGATCCAGCTTGACAACGCCGCGGCCGGCGCGCATCCTCCCGTGAGCCGAATAAAAACCGAACAACAATCCCCACGGAGCCCTCCATGTCCTATGCCGAAGGCCTGACCGCGCAACTTTCGATGTCCAGGAACCTGTTCAAGAAGACCCTCGAGACGTTCGAAGAGGAAGACTCGAGTTTCGGGCCGAACCCGGATGTGTTCACCGTGGCCGGCCACGTGGCGCACGCCGCCGGAACGGTCGACTGGTTCGTCGACGGCGCGTTCGGCGACGGCTGGAACATGGACTTCGAAGGACATCTCAAGGAGACGAAGGCCGTCACTTCACTGGCCGAGGCGATCGCCTGGGTCGACCGGGCCTACGGCAGGGCGATCGAGGTCATTGGGTCCGCGTCGGACGAGGAGCTCCAGGCACCAATCGGGGATCCGCGGATCATGGAAGGCCAGCCGCGCGCGGCGATCGTGAACGGGATCACGGATCACACGGCGCACCACCGTGGCGCGCTCACGGTCTACGCGCGTCTGCTCGGCAAGGTGCCGGTGATGCCGTACGCGTAGCAGCCGGAGTGTCGTGTGGGTGAGGCGGGATTCGCGGGCTGCTAGACCTCGCGCACGAAGATCTGTACGGCGGATTCGCGGCGCAGTGCGAGGAGGGTGCCCTCGACGGAGATGATCGGGTCTCCCGCAGGGGAATTGCGAACGCGGCGCAGCCGGCAACCCGGCAGGATTCCGCGCTCGAGGAGGGGTTCGACTTCCTCGCTCGGGGCGTCGATGCGCTCGAGTTCGACCGCCTGGCGCAGCGGTACGTCCATCAGTGACGTACGGGAACCGTTCAATCTTCCGTTCTTCACGCCGCGTTTGTCCCCCGATCTGGTTTGACCATCGAAGCGCAACATACTAGCGTTTCCCCCGGTTGAGAACCAGTCTCAACTAACGATAATCGTTATCGGTAGTCTCCCACCATGTCCCCAGTGGCGACCCCAGCGCGCGCGGATCACGGAGCCGGTACGGACGCGCCCGCTTCCGGTCCGCCCGTCGTGGCCCTCATCGGTCCGCCCAACTCCGGCAAGACGACGCTCTTCAATCGCCTGACCGGGCTGCGGCAGAGGGTCGCGAACTATCCGGGCGTCACGGTCGAGAAGCACGTGGGCCGGGCGCGCTTCGCCTCGGGTCTCGATCTGGACATCGTCGACCTGCCGGGAGTGAGCGGTTTCTCGGCCCGCTCCCCCGATGAGCGCGTCACGCGCGACGTGCTGGAAGGCCGGATCGAAGGGCTGCGGGCACCGGAGGCCATCGTACTCATCGTCGACGCGGTCCGCCTCGAGACGCAACTCATGCTCGTGGGGCCCGTGCTCGAACGCGAACGTCCGACGCTCCTCGTCCTCAACATGGCGGACGAACTCGAGGCGGGGGGCGGCGAGCTGGACGACGATGCGCTCGCCGAAGCGTTCGGCGTGGAGGTGGTTCGGACCGACGCGCGTGCCGGACGGGGAGTAGAGGCGGTCGCCGACTTCCTGGACCGCGTCGCCGTGCGCTCGGCAACGCCCGAGGCCGGCGAGAAGTCGGGGTCTGGATCGGGGTCGGGTTCGCGGGCTGGACGAGCGGGGTTGCCGACGATGGATGCGCTCTCGCGCCGCCGCGTGGTGGTTCTGAGCGCACTCGCCTCCGCCAAATACCGCTCGGCCGGCCCGCCGAAGCTGACACAGCGTCTCGACGCGCTCTTCCTGCACCGGATCGCGGGTCCGGCCGTGTTTCTCGTGCTCGCCGCGCTCGTGTTCCAGGCCATCTTCACCTGGGCCACGCCAATCATGGACGGGGTGGAACTCGGCATCGCCTCTTCCGGCGAATGGCTTGCGGCGCGGCTGCCGGCGAGCTGGTTCCGGGATCTTCTCATCGACGGCGTGTGGGCGGGGGTGGGCTCCGTCCTCGTCTTTCTCCCCCAGATCCTCATCCTCTTCCTCTTCCTGGGGATCCTGGAGGACTCCGGCTACATGGCACGGGCGGCGGTGATCGCCGACCGCACGATGCTGAGGGTCGGACTGCAGGGGCGCGCGTTCCTGCCGCTCCTCTCGGCCTACGCGTGCGCGGTTCCGGCGATCCTCTCCGCGCGCACGGTGGAGGATGAGCGCGACCGAATGGCAACGATGTTCATCGCCCCGTTCATGACCTGCTCGGCCCGGCTGCCGGTCTATGCCCTCCTGATCGCGGCGTTCATCCCCGAACAGCCGCTCCTGGGGCCGTTCTTCGGGACGCGGGCGGCAACGATGCTTGGCCTCTACGCGCTGGGTCTCGCCGCCGCCATCGGCACGGCCTTCCTGCTCCGGCGCACGGTTTTGCGGGGGAAGCCCGCCGGGTTCGTGATGGAACTGCCGCCGTACCGGATTCCTGCGTTGCGGACGGTCGGCCTCCGCCTTCTGGACCGGAGCAAGATCTTCCTCCGAAGAGTGGGGAAGATCATCCTCGCCGTGACCGTCATCCTCTGGGTCCTGGCCCAGTTCCCCCGGGTCGACGGCGCCCCGCCCGCGGTCGAGGAGAGCGCGCTCGGACAGATGGGGCAGGTCATCGAACCGGCGATCGAACCGCTGGGGTTCGACTGGAGGATCGGGGTGGGTCTCGTCTCCTCGCTCGCCGCGCGCGAGGTCATCGTCGGCACGCTCGGCACCATCTACGGCATCGAGGACACCGACGAGACATCTCTCGAGCTGCGGGCGGCGCTGCAGCGGGACCTGGACTTCGGGGGGGCCATCGCCCTGCTCGTCTTCTTCGTATTCGCGCTTCAGTGCATGTCCACCGTTGCCATGATGCGGAGGGAGACGGCCGGCTGGAAGTGGCCGCTGGCCCAGTTCGGCTACATGCTAGCGCTGGCCTACGCCGGGGCGCTGGCCGCGAACCAGTTATTCTGAAGCAGACCCACGCACTCCTGACTATTCCCGCCAGGCCTCGCCACCCGGGATTCCGCGGCTGAACAGCACCTGGAGGCCCTCGGCGCGTGCCACCCCCGCCTCCGCGGCCGCCTGCGTCGCGGTGCTCGGCGCCAGATCCCGCAGGATGGCCCGCACCCGCCCGTTGCGTGGGTTGCGCAGGAGGGCCATCGGGACGTTGCTGTCGCCGTCCAGCGTGGCCGTCCCCCCGGGCCCGGTGACGACGATGTTCGCCAGGTTTCCCGCCCATCCGTCGCGTACCGGCAACGCAAACGCGAAGCTGGAACTGCCGTCGCCGTCGGCGACCTCGGGCATGTCGAAGGTGAGCGAGAACAGTTCGGCGCCGTCCGCGGAGCGTCCGGAAAGCCGATAGTCTCCTCCGGGGCGCGGAAGCTGCGGCGGTGCGTCCACGACGAACGCAGGTTCCAGAAACGGTACGCTGTCGGCACCCGCGCCGCCCCAGAGGAGGAGGGCCCGCGCCGGCGGGAGGCGGTCCGCCGCCGTCGTGCTCGCCGTCTCGCGCGAACGGAACCGGAGCGCTCTTGTGAAGTGATAGTCGCTGATCCCGTCGGGCGGTCCGCAGTACGACATCAGGTCCGGTATGGAAGGCGGCACGAGCCCGCTGCCGAAGTCGTACCCCCAGGCCCCGATCGATCCATCGGCGTAGGGGAACGAAGGGTCGACCAGGGCGGGATTGCCGCAAGGCGCGTGCTGAAGATTGAAGTTGTGGCCGAGTTCGTGCGCGATCACGTCCGGGTACGGCTGCGAGAAGCTTGACCAACCCGGACGCTGGGCCACGCCGCCCGCTGCCGTCACCGGCGGCATCATCAGCCCCTGGTAGTGGCCATGGCCTCCTTCGACGGTTCGGATCATCTGCGTCTGACTCAACAGCGTGAAGGCGTTGTTGCTTGAACTCAGCACGGGCTCGTGCGGGGTGACGGCCAAGTCGCCGATCGGCAGCAGTGCAAGCGTGAGCGCGAGGCGCTCATGGTTCTCGGGGTCGGCCGCCATCGCCCCGACCACGTCCACGATCGACGAGTCCCCGGTCTCCGTCCAGACGAAGGGGATCAGCGTCAGGTCGAGCGGCGGCATCGCCGTAACCTCGACCGCCAGCCGACCCTTCGCCGGGATCCGCCTGGCGACCCCGAGGGCCGGGTCCAGCGTTCCCTCCGGGTCGATCTCCATCATCATCTCGAGCCCCGGCTGCACGACCCATCCCGGAATCTCGGCGTTGGCCGATGCCGACAGACGGCCCTCCTCCACCTCGACCGGGATCGGCGCCGACTGGCCCGGAATGTCCTGCACATGCGTCTCCCGTCCGTCGATGAAGAAGCGCGCCCGCACTGGCGGAATCCCCGTGAATGTGCTTCGCTCGGCCGTCGGGAAGACGCGCAGCAGCGACCTTCCGCCCGCGACGAGCGGGACGGGGAACTTCAGCGACTGCACCGCCTGGGTCAGGTACGCGGCCGGCGGTTCTTCTTCGCTGCACGGGGCGATCCGGCGGTTGCCGATACCCCGGAGCCAGGTCTGCAGGTCGGGATCCGAGGGGGCGCACAGGCCGGTACCCTCCGCAAGAAACTCTTCGAGCCGATCCAGGGCCGTCAGGCCGACAGGAAGTGGGCCCTCCAGCGCGGTGTTGTTCGAGAGCCGCAGCTCCCTCAACCGCGTGAGCGCCGCGAGTCCAGCGGACAGCGGGCCCGAAAGCTCGTTGCCATCGAGCAGGAGTTGCTGGAGGATCGACAACTTGCCGAGTTGGGGTGGAATCGGGCCCGTCAGGTTGTTTTGGTACAGATGCAGTCGCTCCAGGCCGGCCAGGTTGCCCAGTGCCGGCGGGATCGGACCCTCGAGCTGGTTCTCGTGGAGGTACAGCCGCCCCAGGCTGGACAGGTTTCCGAGTTCCGGCGGGATGGGCCCCTGGAGGTCGTTGTCGTAGAGGAGCAGCCACTGCAGACGGAACAGGTTTCCGAGTTCCGGCGGGATCGACCCAGTCAGATCGTTCGCGGAAAGGTAGAGCCACCTAAGAAGGGACAGGTCTCCCAGTTCCGGCGGGATCATCCCCGTGAGCGCGTTCCCATGAAGGCTTACGCCTACGGGCCGCTGAAGTTGGCCGAACTCCGCCGGGATCCGGCCGGCGAGGCCATTGGATTGTAGCGACAACTCACGCACCCGGCCGCTGAGGTCGGCCTCGACGCCGTACCAGGTATCCAACGGTGCGTCCGTCAGCCAGTTGTCGTTGTTCCTCCAGTTCGGTCCATCGGTGGCTTCGTAGAGAACTTCAAGTATGTCCCGGTCCGAGAGATCTTCGCACGTCGCGCCCGTTCCCTCGTGCGTCGAGATGCCGTTCAACCAGCTCAGAAAGGCGTCGTCGTCGGGGACGCATAGCAGTGTGCCCGCATAGTGGAACTCCACCAGCCGAAGGGCGGTCCATCCGAGTGGCAACCGGCCTGAAAGCTCGTTGTCGCCGATCCGCAGGAGGGTCAGGTTGCCGAGGTCGCCCAGCGAGGGAGGGAGTTTCCCCGTCAGGCCGTTGCCGGCGAGATCGAGTTCCGTGACGCGGCCGAGCGAGTCCGCCGCGACGCCGTGCCATTCCTCCAGCGCCTGGGTCGCGAGCCACGCGTCCGAGTCCGTCCAGTTCGAGCCGCCGGCGCTCTCATGGAGGTCCTCCAGCGCCTTCCGGTCGGCCTGATTGCAGAAGGGCCCCTCGCCGTCCTCGATGTCCCCCAGCCACGCCGCGAACGGGGCTGTGCCCGGGGCGCAGAGGCCATCGTTCCGCCGGAAATCGAGCCGCGCCAGATTGGCGAGCTGCAGCAAGCTCGGCGGGATCGTGCCTTCAAGGTTGTTGCTGTGGAGGGACAGCCGCTCAAGATGGGACAGGTTGCCGAGCTCCGGTGGGATCCGACCCTCGAGGTTGTTGCGGTAGAGGTACAGCCGTTGCAGACCGGACAGACGGCCCAACTCCGGCGGGATCGGCCCCGTCAGTTTGTTGGCGGAAAGGAGCAGTGACGTCAGACGGGACAGGCTTCCGAGTTCCGGCGGGACCGGCCCCGTCAGGGCGTTCCCGTGGAGGTTCAAGGACTCGAGGCGGATGAGGTCTCCGAGTTCCGGTGGGATCGGTCCCGTCAATTGGTTTCGTTCGAGGCTCAGCACGGTGAGGTGCGTGAGTCGACCCAGTTCCGGCGGGACCGAGCCTGTCAGGCCGTGCGACGTACGCGTTGCGTTCTCGGAGTCGGACGTGCCTTCGAGAACAAGTCCTATGACGCGTCCTTCTCCATCCGTGTCGACGCCATACCAGTCGTCGAGCGGGGCATCCGTGAGCCAGTTCTCGCTGTTGACCCAATTCGGTCCGTTCGTCGCCCGATAGAATGCCTCCAGCGTCGCCCGGTCCGAGTTCGCGACCGCGATCCGGGCGGTTCCCCGGGCGCTTCCGGCCGTGGCGGTGACCGTGGCCCGGCCCGCGGCGACGCCACGTACGAGACCCGATGCGTCCACCGTTGCCACCGATCGATCGGCTGACGACCAGTTGAACTCCGTCCCCAGCACCGGGCGGCCGCTTTCGTCGAACGCCTCCGCGGTGAAGCGCAGCGTGTCACCCGGCGCGATCGTACCCGCCGGCGGCGATACCACTACCGAGTCCGCCGACTGCGTCACGGTCACGACCGCCTCGCCCGCCGCCCTGCCTGCCGCCGCCGTCACCGCGGTCGCGCCGGCGCCCACGGCCATGACCAGTCCCAGCGAGTCCACCGTCGCCACCGCGGCGTCGCCGCTCGACCACGACACCGCCACGCCCGGCAACACGCGTCCGTCGCGGTCGAGAACCTCCGCCGACAGCCGGACCGACTGGCCGAGACCGGTGAACCGCACCGTGTCCGGCCGCACCGTCACCGCGCCCACCGCCGGGATGACCACCAATTCCGTGCTCCCCGAGACGCCCGACGACGACGCCGTCACCACCGCCGTCCCCACCGCGACCGCCGTCGCCAGCCCCGATCCGTCCACGTCGACCACGGACGCGTCGCCGGAAGACCAGGCAAACGACGCCTCCTCTACCGCATGTCCGTTCGCGTCCGTCGCTACGGCGGCCAGACGCAGCGTGTCTCCCACCTCCAGCGTGTCTGCGGGCGATGTCACGGCCACCGCGCTGACTGCCTGGGCCACCGTCAGCGAGGCGCTTCCCGACGCGTCGCCCGCCGTCGCGGTGATGGTTGCCGTGCCGTTGGCCACCGCCGTCGCCAGCCCCGTCGAGTTCACGGTTGCCACTGCAGCGGCGCCGCTCGTCCAGGTCACGGCGGCTCCCGCCATCGTCCGCCCATTCTGGTCGCGCACTTCGGCCGTCAGCTGTACCGTCGCACCCACCGCCGTCAACTCGGCCGTGGCCGGGCTCACCGACACGGTCGTCGGCCGGGGGGCGGGAGGAGGAACCGGCGGCGGTGACGGGGCCGTCGCGGAATCGCCGCAGGACAGGACCGCGAGCAGCGTAAGGCCTATCGTGATACCGCGCCGCTTCAAGCGGGTCTTCGAAGCTGCCACGCCGCACTCCGTCATCGGACTTTCAACCGGTGGCGTGCGGGTCGCGGAAGAACCGGGGATAGAGCAGCGCGTTGGCGAGTGCTACGACGGTGAACACGATGAGCGCGTCCACCATGCTCCAGTAGTAGAAGGGCCGGATCCCGTCCACGTAGTGGTTCATGTAGACGGCGGCCAGCGCGCAGAAGAAGGCGGCCATCAGCAGGTAGCTCTTCAGGCTGCGCACCCAGATCGAGCCCCGGAGCACCGGGTTCAGGAGATGGAAAACGACGGCGGCGACGAACCACATCGCGTAGTTGTACCCCAGCGAAATCATGAAGTCCGTCGTGGTGAAGTCCTGGTCGAACGCCTCGGGGAAGAGCGGCATCGGGCGATGCATGGGTTCCATGATCGTGAAGCCCTCGATCCAGCCGCCCACGGTGTAGCGCACGGCGTTCAACAGCACGACGAGGGCTGCCAGCTTCAGGATCGTCTTCACGGCGTTCGTCACCTTTCCGCGGATCGCTCCCGGCGAGACTATTCGTCGAGAGTTTCCGGAACAACACACGACTCGAGAATGAGCGAAGAATGAGCGGGGGATTGCGATGAAGGCCAGGAAAGCGACGAGACGGGCGTTGGCGGCGGTCACGTGCGGCGGGGCTCTCGCGTGCGGGGGCGGGGCCGGGTCGGAGCCACCGGCGAACGCCCCCGACGACACCTCTCCCTACCACATTCTCGTCACGAACGACGATGGCATCGATTCCCCCGGCATCCAGGCGCTCGCGACGGCCCTGCGGGCGGTCGGCGAAGTGACGGTGGTGGCGCCCTGCGGCCAGCAGAGCGGGACGAGCATGAGTATCAGCATTGACCAGGAGTTCCGCGTCCGGGCCACGCCGGCGGGGAGTTGCGTGAACGCCACGCCGGCCAGCGCCGTCCGCCTCGCCGTCAGCGAACTCGCGCCGGAATCCGGCTTCGATCTCGTCGTCAGCGGGATCAACATCGGCGCGAACGTCGGTGAAATCTCGCACATGTCCGGGACGGTGGGGGCCGCGATGATGGGGGCGTACCTGAGGATGCCGGCGGTGGCGGCCTCGCGGGACGGGTCGCCGGGCGGGTTCGAGCACGCGGCCGGCATCGTCGCCCGCTTCGTCGCCGAACTGCGGCGTCGGGGAGCTGAGATCGGCACCGTCTATTCGCTCAACTTCCCAGTCGCGACGGCCGCCGAAACACGCGGCATCGCGGCCCGGCCCATGGGCGGCAGCTACTTCGACATCGACTACGAGGAGGTCGCCGGGGAGCCCGGCGAGGGGGGCGACGCCGTCGAGGGCGAGCGTCGGTTCAACTCCGTGTTCGTCCCGCCCGATCCCCCCCCGGCGGGGAGCGACACCGAAGCGTACAACGATGGCCTCGTCACGATCACGCCGCTCCGCTTCGACTGGACGGACCGGGCCACCGTCGAGGCCCTGGAGGGTTGGGACCTGGACGCGCTGCTCGAGGACGGAGGAGACGGGGGGTAGGAGGCCGAACGCCGCGAGCGCGGCTCCGGGATCGGGGGCTCCGCCTCCGGCCGCGGCCTACCAGCCGAGGACGTAGCCGAACACGAGCGGGACGACGATCGTCGCGTCGGATTCGATGACGAACTTCGGCGTGTCCACGTCCAGCTTGCCCCAGGTGATCTTCTCGTTGGGGACGGCGCCGGAATACGACCCGTAGCTCGTGGTGGAGTCGCTGATCTGGCAGAAGTACGCCCAGTAGGGGCACCAGCGGCGCAGGTCCTGCCGGATCATGGGGACGACGCAGATGGGGAAGTCGCCCGCGATCCCGCCCCCGATCTGGAACAGTCCGACCGGCTTCCCGCCCGCGACAGTCGCCGGCCGGTCCGCCGCGGGGGGTTCACCCTCCGCGGGCGGCTCACCCTCCGCGGTCGGTCGGTCGTCCCGTCCGGCGTCGATCTGCGGGAGATCCTCGAGCGCGCGGCCGGTGCTCGTGCGCGCGTACCACTCGGCGAGCGCCGCCATATACTCCGTGCCTCCGAGGACGGGCCCGGGGCGACCCAGTTCGCCGGCGAGTTGTTCCGCGACGAGGACGTTGCCCAGCGTGGAGTCCTCCCAGCCCGGGACGAACAGGGGGAGATCGGCCTCCGCGGCGGCCACGAGCCAGGAATCGGCCGGATCGATCTGGTAGCGGTCCGCGAGGATGCGGTCGCGGATCAACTGGTAGAGGTACTCGTGCGGGAGCCGGCGCTCGCCCGCGGCGTCGGCCGACCGCCACAGTTCGCGCAGCGGCGCCTCGACCGCACGGAACGCCTCGGCTTCGGGGATGCAGGTGTCGGTCACGCGATTCAGTCCCCGTCGCTCGAGGTCCTTCTCCTGTTCCGCGGTGAGCGCGCGCCAGTCCGGGATGCGCCGATAATGATCGTGCGCCACGAGGTTGAAGAGGTCCTCCTCGAGGTTCGCCCCGGTGGCGCAGATCGCGTGCACCTTCCCGGCCCGGATCATCTCCGCCAGGGAGAGCCCGAGTTCCGCCGTGCTCATGGCGCCCGCCAGCGTGAGGAGCATCCGTCCTCCGCCGTCGACCAGATCGCGGTAGGCCTCGGCGGCTGCCCTCAGCGCCGCCGCGTTGAAGTGGCGGTAATGACGGTCGATGAAATCGGTGAGCGTCACGTTCGTATCGGCGGTCGCGGGTGCGTTCGAGGTCCCGGGTGTGGTCGACGTCGCGGGCGCGGTCAGACCCGGACGGTCGCCTGGAACGTCGGCGGCCGGCGGACGTTCGTCGCCTGCTCGAAGCTGTAGGCGAGACGGATGAGCGTCGCCTCGCTCCACGCGCGGCCGCAGAGCGACATCCCGACCGGGAGCCCCCCGATGAACCCCATTGGCACGGACATGTTGGGGTAGGCGGCCATGGCCGGCGGCGTGGAGCAGCCTCCGCCGCCCCCGCCGGAGGCATCGAGCGGATCCTGCATGGCGGGGATCCCCGCCGTGATCCCGACGAGCGCGTCCAGCCGGTGCTCGTCCATGGCCCGGTCGATCCCTTCGTCGCGGGAAAGGCGATGGCTCGCGGCCAGCGCGTCGAGGTAGCGCTGGTCGGTGAGCGGCCCGCGTTCCTGCGAGCGCACGTGCAGTTCCTGTCCATAGAGGGCGAGTTCGAGGTCGTGGTTCGCCTCGTTGTACTCGATGAGTTCGGCGAGCGACTTGATCGGGGCGTCCGGGCCCAGCGACGCGAGGTAGGCGTTCAGATCCGCCTTGAACTCGTGGTACAGCACCTCCATCTCGTACTCGTTGCCGAACCGCAGTTCCTCCGGAAGCGTGACGGGGTCGACGACGGTCGCGCCCTCCGCCCGCATGACGTCGAGCGCCTCCTCGAAGAGGGCGTCGACGCGGCTGTCGAAGCCGGCGTACTCGCGCAGGACGCCGACGCGGGCGCCGTTGAGGCCGGCCGGGTCGAGCGCGCCGGTGTAGTCGGTCAGGAAGTTGCCCGCGCTCGCGGCGGTCAGCGGGTCGCGGGGGTCGACGCCGACCATGGTGCCGAGCATGATCGCGGCGTCGCGCACGGTGCGGGCCATGGGGCCGGTGCTGTCCTGGCTGTGGGCGATGGGGATGACCCCGCCCCGGCTGTGAAGGCCGATCGTGGGCTTGATGCCGACGAGGCAGTTGCGCGACGACGGGCCGACGATCGAGCCGTCCGTCTCGGAGCCGATCGTCGCGACCGCAAGGTTGGCCGCGGCCGCCGACCCGGACCCGGAACTCGACCCGCCCGGGGTGCGGTCGAGCGCGTACGGGTTCGCGCAGAAGCCGCCCCTGCCGCCGTCCCACCCGCGCCCACTCCAGCCCGACGCCCCGAACTCGAAGGACTTCCAGCCCGCCCACTCGCTCATGTTCGCCTTGCCGAGCAGCAGAGCTCCGGCCGCGCGCAGCCCCGCCGCCACGAACGAATCCTGGGGCGCGATGGACCCGAGGAGCGCCGTCGACCCGGCCGTCGTCGTCATCCCGTCCGCCGTGTCAACGTTGTCCTTCAGAAGAATGGGGATGCCGTGCAGCGGACCCCGCGGCCCCGAGGCCTGGAACTCGCGGTCGAGTTCGTCGGCGATCTCAAGCGCGTCGGGGTTCGTCTCGAGCACGGCGAACAGCCGCGGCCCCTGCCGGTTCAGCGCCTCGATCCGCTCCAGGTACATCTCCGTGATCGCTCGGCAGGTGTAATCTCCCGACCGCATCCCCGCGTGGACCTCGTCGATCGTGATCTCGTCGAGCGCAAAATCCGGCACGTCAGCCGAGGTTTCGTCCGCCGATACTCCGGATCCCGGCGGCGAGTCATCGCCCCGCGGCGCGCAGCCGCCGAGGGAGAGCAGGGCGCCGGCCGCCACGCCGGTGCCGAGGAAGGTTCGCCGATCCATTTCACTCATGGTTCCCATCCTGTTTCCCCGCCTGCCGGGCTCGGGCGAAGACCTCGACCCCGAGTCGACCCGCCAGGTCGATGGAGGCATCATGGAAGCGGCTTCGGCCAGGGGTCAATGAGTCCGCCCCGCCCTCGGCCCATTGACGCCCGCCCGCGTAACGCTCCACCGTCCAAAGCCACCCCTCCCGGAAGGAGATGCGGATGAAGGACACCGTCAGACGTCCCGGCGTCCCGCGGCTCGGCGTCGCTCGGCCCGGCGTCCTCCGACTCGGCGCCGCGTCCCTCGGCATGCTGGCCCTCGGCGCGGCCGATGTTCGCGGCCAGACGGTGCCCGACTTCTCGTCCGTCCGGAACGAGATTCAGAGCGCGCTCGTCGCCTGGGACCAGCCGTCCATGGCCGTCGCCGTCGCCGTGGGCGGGGAGGTCGTGTGGGAGGAGGGGTTCGGCTGGGCGGATCGCGAGCGGCGGATCCCGGCCACGGAACACACGATGTACTCGCTCGCCTCGATCTCGAAGCCGATCACGGCGACGGGCCTCATGATTCTCGTGGAACGGGGCCTCGTCGACCTCGACGCGCCGGCGAACGACTACCTCGGCCCGGCGAAGATCGACGGACGCGCCTGGGACGCGGCAGGCGCCACGGTGAGGCGCGTGGCGAGCCACACGGCCGGACTCCCCCTCCACTACCAGTTCTTCTACGAGGACGAACCGTACCGGCGGCCGCACATGGACGAGACGATCCGCCGCTACGCGAACCTCGTGACGGCGCCGGATGAACGCTGGAACTACTCGAACCTCGGCTACGGGATCCTGGACTACATCATCGAGCGCGTCTCGGGACAGTCGTACATGGATTTCATGCGCGACGAGGTGTTCCTGCCGCTCGGACTCACCCGGACCTCCGTCGACATTGGCCCGGGACTCGAGGACTTCACGGCGACGCGCTACGCGACGGACCAGAGCCCGATCCCCTTCTACGACTTCGACCATCCCGGCGGCTCCGCGGTGTTCAGCAGCGCCCACGACCTCGTCCGCTTCGGGATGTTCCACCTCGGCCGCGACCTCGATCATCAACGGAGGATCCTCTCGGACGCCTCGATCGAGGCGATGCGGCGGCCGATCCGGGAGAGCGCGCCGGACAACGCGTACGGCATCGGGTGGACGATCCGGGACCTCCCCGGCGGCCTCACGCTCCAGCGCCACGGCGGCGGGATGGGCGGCGTGCGCACGGAACTCGCGATCGCCCCGGAGGAGAACGCGGCGGTCGTCGTCCTCTCGAACTCGGCCACGCCCCTCACCGGCTACATCTCGAACCTCATCTGGCACACGCTGTTCCCGGACGCCGTGCCGAAGCCGTCGCGGCCGGAGGTGCCCGACCCGCACCGTCTCGAGCGCGAGGGCATCGTCGAGGACGCGGCGGACGGCGGCGCGCTGATCGATTTCGCGCCCATGCCGGATCTCGCGGGGGACTGGGTTGGCGAGGTGGACACGCACCTCGGCCCGCACCGCCTGGCGCTCGCGATCGACGACGCCGGGCGCGTCCACGTCCAGTTGGGAGACGACCTGTGGACGCTGCTCAACAACGCCCGCTTCGACGGGGAATACCTGCGCGGCGGTTTCCGGGGCGACATCGGCACCGAGGACGCGAACCGGACGGACTCCGTGCTGTCCCTCGAACTCAGGCTCAGGGGCGACGTGCTGAACGGCTCGGTCATCGCGATCACGCTCCCGAACGTGCGCCTCGGCAACGCGCTCACCCACTGGGCGGAGCTTCGACGGAGAGGAACACGATGACGCGATCGGACCGGCCGGGCCGTGGATTGAAAATTATGCAGTGGGCGGTCGCCTTGTTCACCGTCGCGCCGTTCGCCGCCGGGTGCGCGCCGCCGGAAGACGGGACGGACGCGCCGCAGCCGACCCCGGCCCAGACCGCCGCCGCCCAAGCCGAGGCCGAAGCCGCCGCGGCGGCGCACCACGAATATCTCGCGGCGAACTACGAGAAGTCCGAGCACATGGTCGAGATGCGGGACGGGATCGAACTCTACACGCTCGTCTACGCCCCGCGGGACCGCTCGCGGGAATATCCCATCCTCCTCTTCCGAACCCCCTATTCCATCGGTCCCTACGAGCCCGGCGAATACCGGAACCCGCTCGGACCCTCCGCGGAGTTCGACCGTTCCGGGTACATCTTCGCCTTCCAGGATGTGCGGGGTCAGTTCCGGTCGGAGGGCGAGTTCGAGGTCATCCGCGCCCCCGCGGCGGAACCCCGCGGTCCGACCGACACCGACGAGATCACGGACAATTGGGACACGATCGAGTGGCTGCTCGCGAACGTCGACAACCACAACGGGCGCGTGGGGCAGTGGGGAATCTCCTACCCGGGCTGGCAGACGGTGATGGGGATGGTGGACGCGCACCCGGCGCTCGTGGCCGCCTCACCCCAGGCCTCGCCCTCGGACATGTTCATCGGCGACGACTGGCACCATAACGGCGCCTTCCGGATCATGTACGCCTTCTCCTGGCTGTCCGGAAACGCCCGCCGCCGCGACGGTCCCACCGACACGCGCGGCGCCCGCTTCGACTACGGCACCCCCTCCGGATACGACTTCTTCCTCAACGCCGGTTCGGCCATCGCGGTGGACGAACTCTACTTCCACGGCGACGTGCCGGCGTGGCGGGACTTCATCGAGCACCCGAACTACGACGAGTTCTGGCAGCGGCAGAACGCCCTCCGCTACCTGGACGATGTCCGCCCCGCGACGCTCAACGTGGCCGGCTGGTTCGACACCGAGGACTTCTACGGCCCGATGTCCATCTACCGGACGGTCGAGGCGGAGAACCCCGGCCTCGAGAACACGCTCGTCGTCGGCCCCTGGCTCCACGGCGGCTGGCGGCGCATGGACGGCGACTTCCTCGGCTGCATCGCCTTCGACACGAAGACATCGCTCCACTTCCAGCGCGAGTTCCAGTACCCCTTCTTCGAGTACCACCTGAAGAACGAGGGGAGGTGGGATGCGACGGAGGCGAACGTTTTCCTCACGGGGACGAACGAGTGGCGCGCCTACGACGCATGGCCGCCGGCGGGCGTCACCCCCGTGAGCCTCTACCTGGGGCCGGACGGAACGCTGGGCTTCGAGCCGCCGACGCGGACCGCGGATTCCGCCTCGGGGTCGGCCGGGGCTGCGGCCGCGCACTCGCACGCGGATTCGTACGTGAGCGACCCCGCCAACCCGGTCCCGTTCTCCGCCGAGGAGCGCACCACGCTGGGTCACCTGTGGAAGGTGGAGGACCAGCGCTTCGCCTCGGAGCGCCCCGACGTCCTCGTCTACCAGTCCGAGCCGCTGGAGGAGGACCTGACCATCGCGGGCCCGATCGGAGCCGAGATCTTCGTCTCCACGACGGGGACGGACTCCGACTGGATCGTGAAGCTGATCGACGTCTATCCCGACGACGCGCCGCCGAGCGCGAACTGCGACGTCCCCATGGGCGGCTACCAGATGCACCTCGCGGGCGAGATCATGCGGGGCCGCTTCCGGAACGACCTCGAGAACCCGGAACCGATGGTGCCGGGAGAAGTCACGAGGATCGAGATCGACCTCCGGGACCGCTTCCACACCTTCAAGGCGGGGCACCGGCTCATGGTCCACGTCCAGAGTTCGTGGTTCCCGGCCTACGACCGCAACCCGCAGACGTTCGTGGACACCTACACGGCGTCACCGGGCGACTACCAGGCCGCGACGCAGACCGTGTACCGATCCGCCGAGCACCCCTCACGCGTCATCCTCGGCGTCCTGCCGCGTTAGCCGGCGTCGCCGGACGTTCCCGCGGGAACGTCTTCGCCTCCCGCCCGCTCGGCTGTCAGTCTAGCGCCGCCACTCGCCCGGACCCGGAAGGCCACGGCTGAACAGCGCTTCCAGGCTCGGCTCGAGCGAGAGGGCGCCGACGTCCACGGCGCTCCCCGCCAACGCGGCGGGAGGTGGGTCGCGGAGGAACGCCCGCACCTGCCCGGTCCGGGGATTCCGAAGGATGACCATCGGCCGGTCCGTGTCCCCATCCAGCGTCGCAGTCCCTCCGGGACCGGACAGCGTAATCGCGGCAAGGTCGCCGGCCCACTCCCCACTCGTCGGGAGCAGAAACGTGAACGAAGAACTCCCTTCGCCGTCGGCGACCGCAGGCATGTCGAAGCTCAGAGAGAACAGCACGTTTCTCTCTGCCGTCCACCCCGCGAGTTCGAACGCGCCACCGCCGTGCTCGGGAAGTGAGGTTGGCGCGTCGACGATGAAGGCGGGTTCAAGGAAGGGCGTGCCCGCCACGTTCACGCCGCCCCAGAGCAGCAGGGATCGCGCGCCCGAGGCGCCCGGAGCCGTCGCCGCGGCCGCTGAGACACCCTCGTCCAGAACGCGGAACAGGAGGGCCTTGTTGAAGTGATAGCCGCTGATCCATCTGGGATAGCAATAGGACATCAGGTCGCGGCGGCCAGGCGAAATCATCTGCCGCCGCCCGAACAGAACATGGCCCCAACCCCAGGAGCCGATGCTCCCGTCGTCGTGGGGATACTCTGGGTCGACGCCCGAGGGGTCTCCGCACGGAGCGTGCCGCAGGCTCATGTTGTGGCCGAGTTCGTGGGCAATGACGGAACGAAAGGGTCGCGAGAAACTCGTGCGCCCGCGGATCGCGGCCACCCCGGCGGCGCCCGTCGTGGGGCCGGACATCATGCCCATGTAGTGGCCGCGTCCGCCCTCCATCCCCCGGATCGCGCCCGTCTGGGACAACAATTCGCCAGCTTCATTGCTCGAACTCAGCACGGGCTCATGCGCTGTCACGTTGACGCCGGCCACCGGCAGGAGCGTGCGCGTGTCGCGCAGGAGCGAGTGGCCCTCGGGATCGGCGGCCATGGCATCGATCGTCGCCACGATCGCAGTGTCCGGCGTCTCGCTCCACAGGAAGGGGATCAGCGTAAGGTCCAGCTCCGCCACTTCCAGTACATCCACGTCCATGCGGCCGGCCTCCGGGATCCTCCGCGCGACGCGTGGCCCGGCGTCCAGCGTCCGCTCGGGGTCGATCTCGACCACGAACTCCAGTCCAGGCCGGATGACCTCGCCGGGAATCTCCGCGTTCGCCGACGCCGTCAGGCGCGCCTCGTCCACCGTCGTCGGGATGACGCCCGTACCGGCCGGAATCTCCGCGATATGGGCCGCGACACCGTTAAGGTAGAAGGTGGCTCGCACAGGCGGGACAAGCTCGGACGTGGAGTCGGGAGCAGTCACGAACACCCTCAACCATGCGGACCTGTCCGCGACCAACGGCACAGGAATCGAACGCGACTGCACCGCCTGCGTCAGGTACACCGTCGTGGGGCCGGTGTCGTCGAGGCAACGGGGTACGCGCCGCGTGACGCTCCGGATCCACATCTGGAAATCGGGATGCACGGGAGCGCAAAGGGCCGTGCCGCCGGTTTCCAGCGTCGCGAGCCGGTCCAGAGCGATCAGGCTGAACGGGAGGGGGCCCGTCAGACCGGGGTTGTTCGACAGGAAGAGGTGCGAAAGCCGTGCCAACCCACCGAGTTCCGGCGGAAAGGAGCCGCTCAGGTCGTTGTCGTGAAGCCAGAGGTGCCGGAGGGCACCGAGGTTGCCGAGTTGGGGCGGGATCGCGCCGCTCAGCCCGTTCTCCTGCAACCCGAGCCTTACCAGTCCGGTCAGGCTGCCGAGTTCCGACGGGATGGACCCCGTCAGGTTGTTTCCGTTGAGCCACAGGTCGTGAACGCTGACGAGGTCGCCCAGTTCGGGCGGGATTCCGCCTGTGAGTTCGTTCTCCTGGAGCCGGAGGTCTTCCAGGGCGACAAGGCGTCCGAGTTCCGGCGGGATCGACCCTTCCAGACCGTTATGGTCGAGCCACAGCACCTTCAGGTTGACGAGGTTTCCCAATTCGGGCGGAATGGGTCCGCGGAGGTCGTTACCGTCAAGCGACAGCCGTCCCAGGCCAGCGAGTTCTCCCAGCTCCCGCGGCATCACGCCCGAGAGATTGTTCCGGGTGAGGTCCAGCGCGGACACCCGTCCCTGGTCGTCGACCGTGACGCCATGCCAGGTGTCGACCGGCGCGTCGGTTAACCAGTGGTCGCGACGGTGCCACTCCGGTCCGTCGGTCGATTCGTAGAGGGTCCACAGCGGGGCGAGTTCCGCTCGGACCGGGATGGTGGGCGGAGGCAGGGAGTCGGGTTCGGCGGGATTGTCTCCACAGGAAACGGCGAGCAGGGCCGCGAAGACCGCTGAAGTCACGGAGAACAGCGTGATCCGATGCCGGCCAGGTTTCCTGCAGCGGTTCGTCATTCTACTAACGGTTTCCCCGTGCACCCGGGTGGCTCTTCCGCACGACTCGCTTCGGACACAATGTGCAAAAGACCGTACACGAGAATAACGGAAGATGAAGGGTGGGACGAATGATCCAGCGGAGATTTCGGCCGGTCGCGCGCGCGGCGGCGAGCTTGGCGTTCGGCGGGTTCGCGGTTGCGGCCGCGGCAGGCTGCGCTCAAGAGAACGAGGGAGCGCCGGAGGGCGGCGAGCCCGGGACGACGGTCGTCTTCCCGGCGGAACCGCCGGACGGACCGATGCCGGAGATCGGGCCGGCGCCGGAGGGCTACACCCCGACGGCTGCGGGCTCTCCCTCGACCGACATCTGGATGGGGGCGCTCGTCCGCGACGGGGGCGCGCTCTCGGTCTCCGGTCTGGCGCAGGCGACGGACCGCGACGCGTACGACAACCAGCCGAGCTTCCTCCTGGACGGCTCGGCGATCCTCCACACGGCGGCGCTGGACCGGAGGCAGACGGAGATCATGCGACTCGCGGCCTCCGGGGCGGGGGAAGGCGCGGGATCCGGCGAGTCGGAGCGGCTGACGCACACGGAGGAAGCGAGCGAGTTCTCGGCACTCCAGATCCCGGGGCAGGACGCCTTCTCCGCGATCCACGAGATCCGGGGGAAGCAGTACCTCTGGCGCTACGACCTCTCCGGCGAACCGCTGGGGCCGATCTTCGCGACGGCCGAGCCGGTGGGATACCACGCGTGGGCCAACGAACACGTCGTGGCGATGTTCATTCTCGGCAATCCACCCACGCTTCAGGTCGGCGACGCGCTCAGCGGGGAGATTCGCGTCGTCGCGGAGCGCCCCGGCCGATCCATCCACCGGATTCCGGGGACGGAAGCGATCTCCTTCGTGCGGAAAGTCTCCGACGAGGAGTGGTGGATCGAACGTCTCGGCCCGACTGACGGAGCCAGCGAGCGGATCACGCTTACGCTACCGGGGCGGGAGGACTACGCGTGGACGTCCGAGGGCGAGATTCTCATGGGAGATGGTGGCCAGCTGTTCGCCTGGTCGGAGGGTTCCGACTGGACGGAGATCGCCGATTTTTCGGAGCTGGGCGTCGAAGGCATCACCCGTCTCGCCGTGAGCCCCGACGGATCCCGAATCGCGATCGTCGCCAACCGTCCGGGGGGCTGAAGACGTTCCCGCGGGAACGTCCGCCGCTCGAGAGACGTTCCTGCGGGAACGCGATGACGCCGTCTCTCGGCCTCAGTCGCGGGGCGCCTGTCCCTCGAACAGCAGCCGGTCGAGTCCCTGCGTGAGCCCCACCCGTTCCGGCGCCAGCCGCGCCGCGAGCAGGGTTCCGCCCACGTACGGTTCGGCGCTCGACCCCGCGTCGTGCCGGATCGAGAGGCGCTCACCGGGGAGGCCGAAGATCGACTCCACGGAGATGACGTAGCTCGGAAGCCGGAGAGAGTGTACCTGTGCGCCGCCGATCGTCGCCCCTCGCGTCTCGCGTGAGCCCAGCGTGTCGGCGACCGGGCGGGCGTATTCGTTCGTCGCGACCGTCCCCAGGAACTCGGCCAGTTCCTGTGCGGTGCCGCTCGGCGCGTCGGGCTTCGCCGCCGAGGCCATGTCGACGATCTCCCAGTGCGGCACGTGGCGCGCCGCGATCCCGGAGAAGTGCTTCAGCAGCGCCGCCGTGATCGAGAAGTTGCCCGCGGCGATCACGCCGACGCCCTGCGCGCGCGCGGCCTGGTCGATTTCCCGGTATTCCCGCCCCGTGAGCCCCGAGGTCCCGACGACCGCGGCAACACCCGCCTCGATCGCGCACATGATGTTGCCGTAGACGGCGCTCGGGTGCGTGTAGTCGATGTAGACGTCCGCCTGCGCGCTCAGCGCTTCCGCCACCTCAGCGGAAATCCGCACCGGGGAACCGTCCGCCTCGCCCCTCACGTCGCCGACGGTCTGTCCCGCTGCCCGACGCGCCACCGCGCCTGTCAGCTCGAACTCGTCCGATTCGAGGATGGCGGCCACGACGCTCTCGCCCGTCCATCCCGTAGCCCCTCCCACGCACACCCGAATGCTCATTCTTCGCTCCCGTCCATTTGGCGGTTACATGGCGGCTCAGTGACGGTTCCCGGCGGGACTGTCACGGTGCCCGGCGGCCCCTCCGACGTTCCCGCGCGAACGTGTTGCGCGCCGCTCCCGGCTCACGATCGAGGAAACACTTCCGCCCCGGTGAGCCCCAGGTGATGGTCCGTGGCCCAGGCGATCCCGATCTCGTGTCGCTCCATCAGCGCTAGGCTGGATGCGTCCACGTACGTCAGGCGGGCCCCTCTCAGCCGCTCGAGGATGCGGCAGGTGTCGCGGTGGAGCCGGGACGTTCCCTCGAGCAGGATGAGCCCGTCGAGGTTCTCCACGAGGCGGCGGCACGCACGGGCCTGCTCCTCGCCGTGGCGGTGCAGGAACCAGGAATACGCCTCCGACCAGACGAGCACCGAAGTATGCCAGCGCGGCAGGGGTCCGCCGAACAGCGCACGCGCCTGCGCATGGTACTGGTCCCGCCGGTTGAGAGCCGCGATGAGGATGCCCGTGTCGAGAAAGACCTTTCGTCCCTTCAAGGCGTCGCGCGCCCGTAGACCACTTCGTCGACGGTCGCGCTGTCCCCGGGCTCACCGTCGAACGTCCCGAGATAGGCCATCCACGGCTGCTCATCGGGCAGCCTCGAGAGGGTTTCGGCCAGACTTCTCCGGCACAGCTCCGCGAGCGAAATTCCCTCTCGCCGAGCCGCTTCTTTCGCTCTCTCGTAGAGTTCCCTGTCTACCGATATCTGGGTGCGGATCATCATGCGGCATCCCGTTTCGATCTTCCCGCTTCCGGATCTTGACGTTATCACAATATCAATTCATGATAACATGCGTTTGTGCCCGCCGCCATCTGGACCATCGGCTGCCCTCCGGACCATCGTATGTTGAGCGCAAACGGGCTCTCTGACCGAGGATTGAGAACATGAGCATGGACCGCCGAGATTTCGTTCGGACCTCCGCCGCCGGCCTGGCCGCGGCAGCCGCCCCCGCCGCTCTGGCCGCCGAGCGCCACCCTTCCGGTGCCTCCGCCGGCCTGGGGGCTCCCGCCGTCCGCCGCCCGCGCGCAGCTCCACCCATCGTCGTCTCCGATCTCAGCGGGATCCGCTTCAACAACGGCGGACCGGAGAGCTCGGTGGAACGCGCCCTCCGCGGGATCGTCGAGGGCGAGGACGTGCTCGATGCGCTCATGGCGGGCGTGAACATTCCGGAAAACGACCCCACCGAGATGGGGATCGGCTACGGCGGGCTCCCCAACGCGGACGGCGTGGTCCAGCTCGACGCCTGCTGCATGCACGGACCCCGGCGCTGGGCCGGCGGCGTGGCGGCGCTTGAAGGCGTCCGCACCCCGTCGCTCGTCGCGAAGGCGGTGGCCGAGCTCACGGACCACCACCTCCTCGTCGGGGCCGGCGCCCAGGCGTTCGCGCGCCAACTCGGATTCGAGATCGAGGATGACCTCAACACGGAGGCGTCCCGCGCCCTGTGGCTCGAATGGCGCCGGCGGATCGACCCCGGCCACTGGCTCGACCCCCGCAAGCGGCTCGAAGCCGGGCTCTCGATGGTCGACGACGGCCTGATCCCCGCGCACTCGTTCTGGGGGACGACGAACTGCAACGCGGTGAACGCGGACGGGGACATCTGCGGCGTCACCACGACGAGCGGCCTCTCGTGGAAGATCCCCGGCCGCACCGGAGATTCCCCGATCCTCGGGGCCGGCCTCTACGTGGACAACGACGTCGGCGCCGTCGGCTCGACGGGCCGCGGCGAGGCAAACCTCTACAACCTCTCGTCCTTCCTCGCCGTCGAGTTCATGCGCCAGGGGATGAGCCCCCTCGACGCGGGCATGGCCACGCTGGAGCGGATCCGGTCGAACACGGTCGAGTCGCGCCTCCTCAACGCCCGCGGCCTGCCGAGCTTCGACGTCCGCTTCTTCCTCCTGAACAAGCAGGGGGAGACGGCCGGCGTCGCTCTGTACGGCTCGGCGGAGACGCACTACGCCGTCTGCACGGAGAACGGCGCCGAGGAGCGCCCCTTCGAGGGCCTGCTGGAGGGCTCGCCCCGAGACGCGTAAAGGCGCCGCGAGGGTGGTTCGCGCCGCGCTCGAGACTCAGCGGTTGTAGGCTGGCGTCGGCCCCCGCAGCCGCGCCCACACGCCATCGCAGGCGGCGAGCACCTCGGGGCCGAGGGGCGGTGCGTCGAAGGCGGCGAGGTTCTCCTCGAGGTGCTCCATGCGTGATGCTCCGAGGATGATGCAGTCCGCCCCCTCCTGTGCGCGCAGCCACCCCAGCGCGAGTTGCACCGGCGTGAGGCCGGCGTCCCGAGCGATCGTCTCGACCTCGGCCACGGCGTGGAAGTACTCGTCGTGCCAGAAGCGGTCCAGGTACATCCGGTTGTCGTCGAAGCGGGTTCCGGGGAGCGGCGCCTTCGGGCTCTGCTTGCCGGTGAGGAGCCCGCCCGCGAGCGGGTTGTAGACGACGTTCGAGATCCCGTAGTGCTTCGTGAACGCGAGGTACTCCTGCTCGATCCCGCGCGCCGCGAGGTTGTACATCGGCTGCGCGATCCACGGCTTCGCCCAGCCCTCCCGCTCGCAGATCGAGAAGATCTCGGCCATCTGCCACGCGCTGTAGTTGGACGTCGCCGGATAGTGGATGAACCCCTCGGCGCGAAGCTCCTCCAGCGTGGCGAGACTCTCCTCTATCGGCGTGTCATAGTCCGGAAGGTGCAGGTAATAGATGTCCAGATAGTCGGTTCCGAGCCGCCGCAGCGAATCGTCGATGCCGCGGCGGATCGCGTCGCGCGAGAGGCCCGTGTACTCGACGGGGTCTCCCATCGGATTGCAGACCTTGCTCGCCAGGACGATCTCCGCGCGCCGGTCCCCGAGGACCTCTCCCAGGATCTCCTCCGACAGGCCCTGGTTGTAGACGTTGGCGGTGTCGAAGAAGTCGATGCCCCGCTCGAAGCACAGGTCCACCATCGCAGCGGCGGTATCGACGTCGGTCTGCGACCCGAACGTCATCGTGCCCATGCAGGCACGCGACACCTCGAGGTCGGTATGGGTGAGTTTTCGTCTCTCCACGATCTTTAGTATCCTCCGATGGGGTGCAACCGTCCCGGGGACGCCCGCTCGCACCGAGGGCGCACCGGGTGGCACCGGCAACGTAGCGGAACCCGAGCAGGGGACGGAACAGATGACGACTGGCCCGGTCCGGACGCGGTCGCTGGAGGAACTCGCGGCCGATGCTGCGGCGCGCTACGCGGCGGCGAATCCGCTGAGTCAGGCGAGCTTCGAGCGCTCGACGAACCACCTGCCCGGGGCGGACACCCGAACGGTCAACCACTACGACCCCTTCCCGGTCACCATCGTCCGGGGCGAAGGGTCGCGGCTCCACGACCTCGATGGGCACGTCTACGTCGACTTTCTGAACGACTACACCGCCGGGCTCTACGGCCACTCGAACCCCGTCATCCGGGCCGCGATCGTGGAGGCGGCGGGGAGAGGCCTGACCCTCGGCGGGCCGAGTCCGAACCAGCAGGAATTCGCCGAACTCATCTGCCGCCGCTTTCCCTCCGTCGATCGCCTGCGCTTCACGAACTCGGGGACGGAGGCGAACCTCATGGCCGTCAGCCTGGCGCGGGCGGTGACGTATCGTGACGCCGTCCTCGTGTTCGACGGCGGGTATCACGGCGGACCGTTGAACTTCACCGGCCCCGACCGCCGCCTCAACGTGCCCTTCCCGTGGATCGTCGCGGACTACAACGATGCCGAATCGGCGCGATCCCTCATCGCGGAACGGGCGACCGACCTCGCCTGCGTGCTCGTGGAACCGATGCTCGCGGGCGGCGGATGCATCCCCGGGACCCGGGTGTTTCTGAACGCGCTGCGGGACGCGACGCGCCGGGCCGGCGTCCTCCTGGTCTTCGACGAGGTCCAGACCTCGCGGCTCGCCCCGGGCGGCCTGCAGGGAGCGCTCGACATCCACGCCGACCTCACGACCTTCGGAAAGTACCTCGGGGGCGGCGCCTCCTTCGGTGCCTTCGGGGGACGCGCGGATCTCATGGACCGCTTCGATCCGCGCCGGGAGAATCATCTGAGCCATCCCGGCACGCACAACAACAACTCGCTGACCATGGCGGCGGGCCTCACGGGGCTGCGCGACGTGTTCACGCCCGACGCGGTGCGCCGGCTGACGGTGCGGGGAGACGCCCTGCGCGCCGCCCTGAACGGGGTCGCGGCGGCGAGGGACGCGCCCGCGCAGGTCACGGGCCGCGGTTCGATCATGACGGTCCACTTCCAGCGGAAGCCGATCCGCCGCCGCGCCGACGTCGCGCACACGCCGATGGCGGCCCGGGACCTCTTCCAGCTCGAGATGCTGCTCGCCGGGTTCTACGTGGCCCGCCGGGGGTTCGTCACGGTCTCGATGGCGCACGACGACGAGGACTGCGACGCGCTCGTCGCGGAATTCGACGCCTTCCTCGGCAGGCACGCCGCCGCCATCGACGCGGCGCTCGAATGACAGATCTTTAGGTGTAGTCCACCAGGTGATGGTCCGGATGGGATCGAAGGCGAGGTCGGTACGAGCGGCGATGGTCGCGTCGCTGCTCCTGATGGCGATGGCCGGTTCGGCCGCGGGCCAGCAGCATGAGTGCGGGGACAGGGCTTCGCTTCACGTCCTCGTTACCGAGGCGTCCGGGGCCCTCAACCTTCCCGGGGCCACGGTCGTGCTCCGCTGGACCAGCGATGAGGTGCTCAGGCGTGTGCGCGAACCGGCCGGGGCGGACGGGCGCTTCTCGGTTTGCGTTCCCGCCGATGCGCGGGGGGCGACGCTATGGGCGGAGTTCGGGGATGATTCGAGCGAGGAGGCGACGGTCGCCTTCGAGCCCGGCGCGCCGCACGAGATCCACCTGCGCGTCCTGTTCGGCGACACCGAGCCGGGGAGGATCGTGGGCCGAGTGCTCGACGCGTCCTCCGAGGAGCCTGTGGCCACGGCCACGGTGTCGCTCGTCGGCCGGCCGGCCGAGGTCCAGAGCGACCGCCAGGGCCGGTTCGCCCTCACCGGCGTGCCCGGCGGGGAGCACCTGCTCGAGGTCGAGAGGATCGGCTACGCTTCCCTCCGCTACCAGGTGACCGTGGTCCGCGGACTGAGCACGGAACTCCAGGTCGGCCTCGTGCCCGCACCGGTGGAGATGGAACCGCTGGTGGTGACCGCGACCCGACCGCGACGCCTGGAGATCAACGGGTTCTACGACCGCAAGTACTTCGGCGAACTCATCGGCGGGGGCACGTACTTCACGCTGGAGGACATCGACCGCCGGCGCCCGCTCCGCGTCTCGCACATGCTCGCCGACGCGCCCGGCATCCGCCTGCGCTGCCCCGGCTCCGGGTTCCGCGACTGCTGGGTCGAGAGCCGGAGGGCGGCCGGAGGATTCACGCCAGGGGGCTGTGAACTCAGCGCCTACCTCGATGGTTCCCCGATTCCGGTCCGGGAAGTGGACACGCTCGTGTTGCCGATCGAGGTCGCCGGCATCGAAGTGTACCAGGGGGCCGGCGAGTTGCCGCCCGAGTTCGGCGGATACGACGCGCGCTGCGGGGCCGTCGTGATCTGGACGAGGTAGCCGGGGCGCGGTCCTCTACCGGACCCGCACGTGCTTCTCGAGCATGCGGCGGCGGACAACGCCGCCGTAGACGTTGCCCTCCGAGTCCACGCCCACGGCTTCGGCCCCGCTGTGCTCGATCGTCGTGGACTCGATGTCCTCGATGAAGTACGAGACCGATCCGTCGCGCGCGCTCCCGATCCGGATCCCCTTCTTCCAGCCGGGGTTGTTCGGCCCCCAGCTCTCGGAATCCGCGACGTAGATCGTGTCGTCATCGTCGATGAAGATCCCGCTCGGACGGCTGAACTGCTTCCATTCCTCCAGGAACGTGCCGTCCTCGAGGAAGATCTGGATGCGGTTGTTCGCCCTGTCGCCGATGAAGATCCGTCCCTGTGAGTCGCTGGCGATCGCGTGCGGCGTGCTGAACTGGCCGGGGCCGGAGCCCGGTCCGCCCCACGCGTCCAGGAAATCCCCCTCGGGACTGAAGCGCACGACGCGGTCGTTGCCTTCGCCGTGACCTTCGGTGACGAGGAAGTCGCCGCCGGGAAGGACGAGGACATCCGTCGGCTGGTTGAAGACATCGGGCCCGAGGCCCGCGACGCCGGCCTGCCCGAGCGTGAGGAGGAGTTCGCCGTCGGAGCTGAACTTGAACACCTGGTGCCCGAGTTCCCCGTTTCCGCGGGCGTCCGTCGCCCAGACGTTTCCCTCATCGTCTACATAAAATCCATGCGGATAGTTGAACAGTCCCGCGCCCCAGGAAGCGAGCGCTTGGCCGGACATGTCGTACTTGACGATCGGGTCTTCGGATCGGCCGGCGCAGCTGTTCTCGAAGCAGCGGTGCATGACGTAGAGATGGCCGTCGGGTCCCTGCTCGACGCCCGTGACCTGCCCCCACTGCACCGCGCCCGGGGGCAGTTCCGCCCAGGGCTCGATGCGCTCGTAGGGGCCGGGCAGGTCGTTGACGGGCTCCAGCTGCTGCGCCGCGCCGTCCGCGTTCGCGGCGCCGCCTTCGTCGCCGGAGCCGCCGCACGCCGCGACGACCGCGGCGAGGCAGAAGAGGATGCCGAGTCGTGTGATTCGTCGCGTCATCTGTCGTCTCCTTCATCGGTTGTGGGCCGCTCGGCCGAAGCGGGCCGGCCGCCGGTCCGGATCACGCCTTCCTGGGCGACCGAGGCCACGAGCGCTCCTTCCCGCGTAAAAAAGCTCCCGCGCGTGAACGCCCGCGCACCGCTCGCGACCGTGCTCTCGGTCACGTACAGGAGCCAGTCGTCGACCCGGAAGGGACGGTGGAACCAGATCGCGTGGTCGAGCGAGGCGCCCATCAGGTCGCGGTCGAAGAAAGTACGCCCGTGCGGAACGAGGGCGGCGCGCAGCAGCCCGTAGTCGGAGGCATAGGCGAGGACGGCCTGGTGGTCGAGCGGATCGTCCCCCAGCTCTCCGACGGTGCGAATCCACGCCCGCCGGACGGGCCGGTCCGGCTTCGGCTTGAAGGGGTCGAGCGGAGCCACCGGACGCCGGTCGAGCGGCCGGTCCTGCGTGAGCAGGGAGCGGAGCGGCTCGGGGACGCGCTCGGCATTCCGCCGGATGATGTCGATCTCCGACTCGAGCGCCTCCGGCGGCAGCACATCCGGCATCTCGTCCTGGTGCTCGATGCCGTCCTCCGTCTTGTGGAACGAGGCCGACATGTTAAAGATCGCGCGCCCGTGCTGGATCGCGGTCACGCGCCGCGTGGTGAAGCTCCGTCCGTCGCGCAGGCGGTCCACGAAGTAGACGACGGGAATCTCCAGATCGCCGGCCAGGATGAAGTACCCGTGCAGCGAGTGCGCGGAGCGGTCCTCGACGTCGACCGTCCGGCGCGCCGCCACGAGCGACTGGGCGAGCACCTGTCCTCCGAAGATCCGGCCCGATCCGATATCCCGGTTCTCCCCACGATAGATGTTGCGCTCGACCGGCTCGAGGTCGAACAGGTCGACCAGATCCTGTACGGTGTAGCTCACGGGAAGCTCTCGGGCGGCACGCGGCGCAGGGTGGCCTGCTCGAAGGCGTACGCGAGTTCGATGAGCCGCGGCTCGCTGCAGGCCGCCCCCGTGAACCCGATCCCGAACGGCGCGGGCCGCGCGTCGAAGCCCTCGGGGAAGGCCGGCGTCGGCGCGTTGGGCACGAAGCCGAAGGGCACGACGATGTGCGGGTACTGCGCCCGCGCCGCGAGTGCGGCGCCCCGGCTCCCGGGCGTGAAGATCGCGTCGAGGTCGTATTCCTCGAGCACGGCGTCGATCCCCCGACTCTGGCTCAGGAGCGAATCCTTCGCCATGTCCGCCGCGTTCCGGGCGCGATCCGCCTCCACGTCCATCTCATCGGAGATGTCGTAACGCGACTGCTCGTACTTCATCGACCCCGCGTCGCGGTGCGCGAGGTTCCACTCCCGAAGCTCGGTCAGCGTCCGGACCGGCGCCGAGGGTCCGAGCGACTCGAGCCACGCGTCGAAGTCCCGCTTCATCCCGTACTTGAAGTTGACCGAACACCCCTCGTCCGAACCCTTCGCCTGGTGTCCGCCGATGCAGAGCGGCCACGTGTTGAAGTTGGCCTCGGGGTCCGGGTCGACGAAGCTGGGGATCTCCGCCGGGTCCACGACGACCGCGCCCGCCGCCTCGAGGACCGCGATGGCCTCGGACATGAGCGCCGCCGCTTCCTCGCCGAGCCCCCCGATCGTCTCGCCTCCGACCTCCACGGGCTCGTAGTAGAAGGCCCGGGGGATCCCGATCCGCGCCCCCTCCAGCCCGTCGGCGTTCAGAAACGGCGTGTAGTCCCGGCCCGGCGGCGCCTCGCAGCGCGCGGTGGCCGCGTCGTTCGGGTCGGGCGCCGCCCCCTCCATGGCCCCGAGCATGATCGCGGCGTCCGTCACCGTGCGGGCCATCGGCCCCGCCATGTCGTGGTCCAGCGTCACCGGCGCCACGCCCCAGCGGCTGATGCGCGCGATGGTCGGCCGGATGCCGACGAGCATGTTCGCGTTCGAGGGGCTGATGATCGACCCTCCGGTATCCGTCCCCACGTTCGCGGACCAGAAGCTCGCGGCCGTCCCGATCCCGGAGCTTGAGCCGCCCGTGGTGAGCGCCGGACGCCCATCGTCGCGGTCTTCCCGGGGGTCTCGGCGCGGATCGTAGGGGTTGAGGCCGTAACCCGTGAGGGCGTTGTAATTTCCGGGCATCTGGTTCGGTGGCCCTGCCATGAAGTTCGCGAACTCCGTGAGCCCCGCCTTTGCGATGATGATCGCGCCGGCCTCGCGCAGGTGCGTCGTCAGCGTGGCCTCGTACGGCGGGTAATACCCCTCGAAGGCGAGCGACCCGCCCGTCGTCGGGATGTGCGTCGTGTGGATGTTGTCCTTGAGCGCGACCGGGATGCCGTGCAGCGGCCCGCGCACGTTGCCCGCCGCCCGCTCCACGTCGAGCGCCTCGGCCTCCGCGAGCGCGTTCGGGTTGATCGAGACGGCCGCGTTGAGCTGCCACTCGTAGCGCGCGATCCGCGCCAGGTGCTCCATGACGAGTTGGCGCGACGTGAGCTGCCCGCTCTCCATCGCCGCCTGCATCTCCGGAATCGTCGCCTCGACCACGTCGAACGGCACCGCCTCGGGTGCCGGGCTGCCGCACGCTATCGAAATCGCGGCAAGCAGGACGCTCGCCGTGGCGCGGACGTTGGCGTTCGCAACTGATCTCATGGAATCCTCCGATCCCGGGACTCTGAAGCGGACCTCGAATCTCGCCCTATCCTGGTCGTATAGTAAGGGACGATCCGCTGACCGCCGTAGCCTCGACCCCGGGAGACCGCCGTGTTCCGCAGAATCCTCGCCGCTTCCGCTCTCGTCGCCGTCACGACCGCCGCCGCCCCGCTCCACGCTCAGGATCTCGACGCCCCGCGCCCGATCGACCGCCTCGACACGGTGTGGATCGAGGAGATGACCTGGATGGAGGTGCGCGACGCGCTGGCCGAGGGGATGACGACGGCCATCATCGGTACCGGCGGCATCGAGCAGAACGGCCCCTACCTGGCGAGCGGAAAGCACAACTTCGTGCTGCAGGCCACGGCGGAGGCGATCGCGCGCGAACTCGGGAACGCACTCATCGCCCCCGTCATCAAGCTGGTGCCCGAGGGGAGCATCGATCCGCCGTCCGGACACATGCGCTACCACGCGACGATCAGCGTCCGGCAGGAGACGTTCGAGGCCATGCTCACGGATGTCCTGGGCAGCCTCGCCGCGCACGGGTTCGAGAACCTCGTCCTCATCGGGGACAGCGGAGGGAACGTGAGCGGGATGGAGAACGTGGCCGCTGCCCTGAACGCGGCCTGGGCGGGTCGGCCGGCCCGCGTCCACTTCATCCCGGAGTACTATACGGAAGACATTTATAGTTGCGACTATCTGAAGGAGGAGCTGGGGATATTCCAGCAACCGGACGAGTGCGTGGCGACCCGCAACGAGTACCACGACGACTATCACTATTCGTCCATTATGGCGACGGTGGATCCGAACACGATCCGGGTGGACCAGCGGCTCGAGGCCGGCCTCTTCTCGATCAACGGCGTCGACCTCTCACCGGTGGAGCGGACGGTGGAGAACGGGCGGCGCCTCGTCGACTACCGCGCCGAGATCACCGCCCGCGCGATCCGCCGCTCGATCGCCGGCAACGAACAGTGAACTCCGTGACTCGGCCGTGACTCGAATCGACGCAACGGCCGATCGTGCTCAACCCGCGCCACCGGATCCGGCGGACGCACCCGGAAACGCTCTGGCCTCGATCCGGGCCACGCGTTCGGTGATCTCCACGCGGAACCCGTGCACTTCGCCCCGAAGGTCGTTGATTTCGGCCCGCAGTTCCCCTCGCAGCGCCTGAATCTCCCCCCGCAGTTCTCCTCGCAGGCTCTTCATATCGTCGCGCTGCCGGTGCGAACTGCTGAGGGTGAGCCCGGCCAGCGTCGCGCCCACGGCGATAATCCCTATGAGTTCAGCTCCCATCCCCGTCTGCCTCCTCCGGAAAGCGTATGACGTGCCGCGGCGCCTCCGGCCACGGTCCTCGGCCCCACGTTCCCGGTCACCCTCAACCTGGGATCAACTCGCGTCCGCTGCCAGCTCCCTGTCACAATGTCAGTTGCGGAGATCGGGGCCGCCTGGTCCCTCCCGGCGCCGGTCCCAGTAGTCGGTGGGGCGGTCGTCGCTCATGAGGGCATCCTCGTCGACCCAGTAGTAGTCGCCGAACGGCTTCGGGTCGGGCCACACCTCATCCAGCGTGTCCGCGTCGTACACGATCCCGTCCTTCACCACGAGGCGGATGTCCGCCGTGTTCCGGATGTCGTCGAGCGGGTTCGAGTTGAGGACGATGAAGTCCGCCAGCTTGCCCTCGGCGAGCGATCCCGTCTCGTGCGCCAGGCCCAGGAAGTGGGCGCCGTGAATCGTGCCGACCTCGATCCCCGTCATCTCGTCCGTGCCCGCCGCAGCCATCCACACCTCGTAGTGGGAGCCGAGGCCGTGCAACTGGCCGTGCGAGCCGATCGCGCCCCAGCCGCCCTCCTCGATGATATCGCCGAGGCCGCGCGCGAGGAGGGGGAAGCTGTAGTCGGTTTCCGGGCGGATCATGCGGCGCCGGGTGGAGGGGATGAGCATCCGCCACGGCAGCCAGCGGCGCAGCTTCTCGTCCTTCCACACATCGTCAGTCTGGTAAAAATACTCCTCGTTCCAGGCACCGGGGCCGCCCACGATGAAGGTGGGGGAGTACACCGCGTCCGCGTGCCCGAAGAACTTCGCGACGTCGTCGTACAGCGGCACGTAGCTCAGCGGGTGCTCCCACCCGGTGTGGCCGTCCATGATCATGCCCATGTTGTACTCGATGTCGCCTCCCTCGGCGGTCACGCGCAGGCCGCGCACCCGCGCCGCGTCCGTGACCCACTGCCGCTGGTCGCGTCGCGGCTGCAGGTACTCCTTGATCATCACCGCGCCCCAGGACGCGAGGCGCGCGACGTTCTGGTCCGCCAACTCGTAACTCGAGATCTCGTTCTGGCGCGCCCCGTCGCCGGAGTAGACCGGGTCCCCGGTGCTGTAGGTGCGGGGGCCGATCATCGCGCCCGCCTCGACGAGTTCGGCGGCGGGGAAGACGTTCGACGACCACTGCGAGTTGTCGAGCGTCGTCGTGATCCCGTACGCCATGTAGATCGCGGATTCCCAGTTGCGCTGCGGGATCACGCCCACGTGGTCGCGGTGGTGGTGTGCGTGCATGTCGATGAGGCCGGGCATGATCGTGGTGCCGGCCGCGTCGATCACGTGGTCCGCGCCGGCGGTGTCGCAGTCGCCGATGCAGGCGAGGCGGCCGTCCCGCACGACGATGTCGCCGCTCCCGATGACCCGGTCGTCCTCGGCCGTGATGATGCGGGCGCCGGTGAAGGCGACGCTCCCTCGGGCGATGTGGCGCGGGAGTTCGAGATCGATCGGCGTCTCGACCGTCTCGCCCGTCGTCGGGTCGTGCATGTAGTAGCGCGGGCCGCTCACGAACTCGAGCGTGCTCGCGTCGCGCCAGCGCGGATGGATCCCGCCCTCGAAGCTGACCTGCGTGACCGGGAGCTGGCCGTTGCGCTTGGCGATGCGGACGATGTTGGACCCCGTCCCGTCGTACGGGAACGGCATCCGGTACACGTTGTCGCCTTCCTGGAAGGCGAGCCACGCCCCGTCCGGCGACACCGCCGCCTCGTCCGCGTCCGGCAGCGTGAAGTGGACCCGGCGGTCGCTCCCGTCGAGGCGGATGGAGGCGATCTCCGTCCCCGCCGGCTCGCCGTCGTCGGGCCCCAGCGCCTCCGGGTAGAAGAGCCGTCCGTCCGGTCCGAACGACGCCTGCGCGACGGGCCGCCGCGGCATGAGCGGGCGCCCGCCCGTGTAGGGCCGCGCCACCTTCGTGATCAGCGTCGCGTCGCCGCCTTCCGCCGGCACGCGCACGAAGTCGAAGAACTGGTTGCTCGCCACGGTCCGGCCGCGGGTCGTCGCGCCCGATCCCCGCGTGACGACGATGTTCCCGCCGTCAGGACTCCACACGGTGTTGAGGTATTCCGCCGCCCGCGTCGTGAGCTGCCGTGGCTCACCACCGTCCGCCGACACCCGCCACACCTGCCCCTGCGCGGCGTCCGCCCAGCTCGTGAAGGCGATCGAGCGCCCGTCCGGCGACCACGCCGGCGCCATCTCGAACGGCTCGAACGAGTCCGGCGTGAGCCGCCGCGGCGTCCCATCCGGCAGGTCCATGATCCAGACCCGTCCCACCGCCTGGAAGGCGAGCCGGCTCCCGTCCGGCGAGGAGGCGGTCCAGCGCGGGAACTTCACCCTGAACGTCTCGCCCAGCGCCACCTGCGGGCGCCCCGCCATCTCCGAGATCGTCCGCTGCACGCGGGCGGTGAAGGGGATCGTCGCGACGGCGCCGTCGAGGTCCACGCGGCGGATCTTCCCGCCCGCCGAAACCACGATCGAGCGCGAGTCCGAAGCCCAGCTGTACCCCGGCAGGTCCCGGGACACCTTCATCCCCTCCGCCATGTCCACCTCGATGGGGTCCATGAGGACGCGCTCGGCCCCCGTCTCCAGGTCGCGCAGCCAGAGCGCGGTGCGGGGCCCGAAGCGGTGCCCGTCGTGGGAGATCGTCCCGTCGGGGATGCGGCGCCCGAAGGCGAGCCAGCGCCCGTCCGGAGACGGCTCCGGCGCGATCGCCCCGCCGCTCGACGTCTGCCCTTGCTGCACCGTGATGCCGGAAGTGATCTCGTCGACCCGCCCCGTCTCGAGGTCGAGGCGCCGGATCTGCTTGTGCCCCTGCGTCATGTCCAGCCGGCCGGACCCGAGCCCCGGCGGCGCCGCCCGGAAGTGGAAGTAGAGTGACGCTCCATCCGCCGAGAACGACGGCCACTGCGCCCCGGAATAGTCGGGCCCGACGAGTTGCACGCCCTCGCCGCCGTCCTTCGCGTACATCCAGATGCCCGGCGCCGGACCGCCCCCGCCCCGCCGCGTCGAAGCCCGCCGCACCGCGATGAACCGGCCGTCGGGACTCCAGGCGGGTTCCCAGGCGCGCAGCCCCTGGTCCTCGAACACGGGCCGCGGGTTCGAGCCGTCCGCGTCCATCAGCCACAGGTTGCTCTGCCCTCCGCGATCGGAGATGAAGGCGATCGTCGACCCGTCGGGTGAAAGCCGGGGATGGTAGTTGACCGCCACGCCGGTGTTCTGCGTGAGGACCTCCGCCTCGCCCCCCTCCACCGGAAGCCGGTAGATGTGTCCGAGGAGGTCGAACACGAGCCACTCTCCCCCCGGCTCGAGGTCGATGGACATCCACGTCCCCTCGTCCGTCGTGAAGTCGATCTCGCGGGTCTCGCCGAGCGGCGCGGTCACATCCCACGCCGGAGAGACGTCGCCTTCCTGCGGGAGCGCGGCCCCCGGCGCGGCAAGCGCAAGACAGAGAAGCGCCGAAAGGCCGGCGGGAGCGGAACTGGCGCCGGGAGCGGAACGGTCGGCGAGAGCCGAGTCGGTGCGGGAATCACACATGGTGGGACCTCCGGTGGGAGAGTGAATCATGATGTCGTGCGGCGCTCGAGACGCGTGGCGTCGAGGATCCTGCTCGCGAGCTCCTCGATCGAGCAGCGCGTCGCGTCGATGAACGGGATGTCGAGGCGCTCGAACAGCGATTGGGCCTGACGGATCTCGAAGCTCACCTGGCGGGGCGAGGCGTAGCGGCGGCCGATCCCGCGCGCGCTCCGCAACTCCCCCAGGCGCTGAGGCTCGATCGTGAGCCCGTAGATCTTGTCGCGGTGCGGGGAAAGGGTGGACGGGACGCGCCGCTCCTCCAGGTCGCTTCCCGTGAGCGGATAATTCGCGGCGAACACGCCGTACTGAAGGGCGAGATACAGGCAGGTCGGCGTCTTTCCCGATCTCGACACGCCGATCAGGACGAGGTCGGCCCGGTCATATCCCTGCGGATTCGAGCCGTCGTCGTGAGACAGCGCGAAGTTCATCGCCTCTATGCGGCGGTCGTATTCCCGGTAGTTCTGGATGCCGTGCGAGACCCCCATCGCGTGCTGCGACGTGTGGCCGAGTTCCTTTTCGAGCGGTCCGAGAAAGGAGTCGAAGAAATCGAGGAAGAGGGCGTCCGTCCTCCCCACCATCTCCCGCACCGTATCCCGCACGTCCTCCTTCACGAGCGTGCTGAAGACGATGGGCGGCGACCCCTGTGCCCGGGCGGCCGCGTTGATCTTCTTCGCGGCCCGTTTCGCCTTGTCGACGGTGGAGACGAATGGTACGGTGACTTTCCGGAACTCGAGGGCGTCGAACTGCGCGATCAGGCTGTGGCCGAGGGTCTCGGCCGTGACGCCCGAGTGGTCGGAGACGAAGAACACCGTTCGCTGGGTCATCTTGCACTGATTCTCCGGCTTCGATTTGCCTGGGACAACCGTTCGGGGTTGCCGGGAGGCCGGGGTTGGGAGTCGCCGTGTCCGGGTATATCGCGCCATTCGAGTCGATCGGACTCGCCGATCTCGAATCCGTCGGAGGGAAGAACGCATCGCTCGGCGAGATGATCTCCCATCTCTCCGCCGCCGGTGTGGATGTCCCCGGGGGCTTCGCGATCACGGCCCGGGCGTACCGCGACTTCCTCTCGGGCGAACTCGGCGAACGCATCCACGCTTCGCTCGATGCCCTGGATGTCGAGGATCTGGGGGCGCTTGCCCGCACGGGCTCCGAGATCCGCAGCTGGATCGCCGACACGCCGCTTCCGCCGGGGCTCGCTGCCCGAATCGAAACGGCCTATCGCGAACTCGGCGCCGATGGCAACGCCCCGGGCGACATTTCCGTCGCCGTGCGCTCCTCCGCCACGGCCGAGGACCTCCCGGAAGCCTCCTTCGCGGGACAGCAGGACACGCTGCTCAACGTCCGGGGCGCGGAGGCGGTCCTCGTGGCGGTCCACGAGGTCTACGGTTCGCTCTTCACCGACCGCGCGATCGCCTATCGCGTCCACCACGGGTTCGCGCACCGCGACGTCGCGCTCTCCGTCGGCGTCCAGCGCATGGTGCGCGCGGACAGGGGTTCGAGCGGGGTGATGTTCACCCTGGACACCGAGTCGGGCTTCCGGGACGTCGTGTTCATCACGAGCGCCTGGGGCCTCGGCGAGACGGTCGTGCAGGGGGGTGTGAATCCGGACGAGTTCTACGTCTACAAGCCCGCCCTGCGCGCCGGGCGCCACGCGATCCTCCGGCGAAACCTCGGCGGCAAGGCGATCAAGCTCGTGTACGCGGACTCGCGGGACGGCGCGGGCGCGGGTCCCGCCGCCGCGTCGGTCGAGACGGTCGCGGTTCCCGAGGAGGACCGGCTCCGCTTCTCGCTGACGGACGATGAGGTGCACGAACTGGCCCGCCAGGCGCTCCTGATCGAGGACCACTACGGGCGCCCCATGGACATCGAGTGGGCTCGGGATGGCGTCGATGGCGGCCTGCGGATCGTGCAGGCGCGTCCGGAGACCGTGCAGAGCCGCACGGGCGGAGTGATCTCCCGCTTCACGCTCAAGGAGCGGGGTCAGGTGCTTGCCGAGGGGCGCAGCATCGGCGGCCGGATCGGAGGCGGCCCGGCCCGCGTCATCGAGTCGGCGTCCGAGATCGCGCGCTTCCGGCGCGGCGATGTGCTCGTCACGGACATGACGGACCCGGACTGGGAACCGATGATGAAACAGTCCGCCGCCATCGTCACGAATCGTGGCGGCCGCACCTGCCACGCGGCGATCATCGCGCGCGAACTCGGCATCCCGGCGGTCGTCGGCTGCGGCGACGCGACGGCGCAGCTTGCGGAGGCCGGCGACGTGACGGTGTCCTGCGCCGAAGGCGACACGGGCTACGTCTACGAAGGGCTGCTCGATTTCGAGGAGGGAGAGATCCGTCTCGGCGCGATGCCCCGGATCCCGGTCAAGATCATGCTCAACGTGGGCAACCCGGACCGCGCGTTCGACTTCGCCTCGATCCCGAACCACGGGGTGGGCCTCGCCCGGCTCGAGTTCATTATCAACCGCATGATCGGCGTCCATCCGCAGGCCCTGCTCGACTTCGAGAAGCTGCCTGACGAACTGCAGCGGGAAATCCGGGTCCAGCACGCCGGTTATCCGGATCCGGTCGAGTTCTACGTCGAGAAACTCACGGAAGGGGTCGCGACGATCGCCGCGGCCTTCGCCCCCGAGCCCGTCATCGTGCGGCTGTCCGACTTCAAGTCGAACGAATACGCGGATCTCCTCGGCGGCCGCCGCTACGAGCCGAACGAGGAGAACCCGATGCTCGGCTTCCGCGGCGCGTCCCGCTACGTGTCGGAGAGTTTTCGTCCCGCGTTCGAACTCGAGTGCCGGGCGCTGCGGCGGGTCCGCCGAAGCATCGGGCTCGACAACGTGTGGGTGATGGTCCCCTTCGTCCGCACCGTGGCCGAGGCGCGCGCCGTCGTCGACCTCCTGGCGGAGAACGGCCTCGCCCGCGGGGAGGACGGGCTGCAGCTCATCATGATGTGCGAGCTTCCCTCGAACGCCCTGCTCGCGGACGAGTTCCTCGAGCACTTCGACGGGATGTCGATCGGGTCGAACGACATGACGCAGCTCACCCTCGGCCTCGACCGCGACTCCGGGCTGATCGCCGACATCTTCGACGAGCGCGACGCCGCGGTGAAGGCGACGCTCTCGATGGCGATCCGCGCCTGCGCGAAGGCGGGCAAGTACATCGGGATCTGCGGACAGGGACCGTCGGACTACCCCGATCTCGCGCGCTGGCTCGTCGAGGAAGGGATCGAGAGCATGTCGCTCAACCCGGACACCGCCGTCGAGACGTGGATGTTCCTCGCGGGGGAGGAAGTCTGACGACCGCGAACGGAGAGGTCGGGGCCGCGGGGGGCGGCGGAACGGGGCTCGCGCGCCAGCTCGGACTGTGGGGGCTGGCGGCGACGGGGATCTGCTCGATGCTGGGAGCGGGAATCAACGTCGTTCCCGTCATGATCCAGCGGAACGTGCCCGGGATCGCGGAGAACGTGCTCCCGGCGTTCGCCTTCGGCGCCCTCCCCGCCGTCCTCGCGGGGCTCGCCTACGCGATCCTCGCCTCCGCCATGCCGCGGGCCGGCGGCAGCTACGTCTTCGCGAGCCGGGCGCTCGGTCCGTACTGGGGCTTCGTGGCGAGCTTCTCGCAGTGGTTCGGCCTCTCCATCGTCATCGGGGTCGTCTCCTATCTCATCGTCCCCTTCCTGCGGGACATCGCGGGCGCGCTGGGGATGGCGGGGCTGGCCGACGTGCTGGACACGGGTTCGGTCCGGGTGGCGCTGGCGCTCGCGATGCTGTGGACGTTCGCGTGGGTGAACCTGCGCGGCCTCAAGGCCTACGAACGCACCGTGCTGCCGCTCATGGTCGTCATGTTCGCCCTGGGCGCGATCGTCATCGTGGCCGGATTCTCGTTCGACCAGGGCGACTTCGCGGCGGCGCTCCTCGCGAGCGAAGGCGTGGAGGTGCCGGCGGCCACCCCTCCACCGCTCGGCCCGGCCGACTTCCTCGCCGCCTCCGGCCTCCTCTTCGCCAGCTTCGTCGGCTTCGACGCGATCGCGCAGGCGGGCGGCGAAGCACGCAATCCGAACCGCGCGCTCCCCCTCGCGATCGGCCTCGCCGTCTTCATCGTGGGCGCCTACTACCTGCTCTTCACCGCCGCCGTCTATCACACGGTCCCGTGGGAGTTCGTGTGGGCGCGGGCGCAGGAACAGGATCTCACGGCCCCGGGACTCCTCGGCTACGTGCTCCCGCCATTCTGGACGGTGCTCATCGTGGCGGGGGCCGCGATCGCCCTCATCAACGACCTGCCGGCGATGATCCTCTCCGTCTCGCGCCTCGTCTTCGCGTGGGCCGAGGACGGGATCTTTCCGTCGGGCCTCGCACGCGTGCACCCCGCGTTCCGCACGCCGCACGCGGCCATTCTGCTGTCGACCGCGCTGGCCTCGGTCGCGATCCTCGGCAGCGAGTGGGCGGGAGATTTCTTCCTCGGCGTCGACCTCATGGTCACGTCGATGCTCGTCAACTTCATCATCATGTGCGTCTCCGTGCTCGTCCTCCCGCGGCGGAACCCCGGGATCGCCGCGAACTTCCGCGTTCTCCGCGGCCCGAAGCTGCGGACGTGCGTCTGCCTCGCGGGCATCGTCCTCCTGGGGACGTTTCTCGTGACGCACACATGGAAGGACCTCAACTCGGACGTCGCCGCGTGGTATTTCCGCTCCACGCCGCTCTGGATCGGCGTCATGGCGCTGGGATCGCTCATCTACTTCCGAAAAATGAGAGCGTTGCGAGCCTCCGGGACGGACGTCGACCGCCTCTTCCGCGAGCTGCCTCCTGAGTAGGCCGGAGCGCCGGGAACTCGCTCCCGGCCTGGAGATCTCGCGGGCGCTCACCGGACTGTGGCAGGTCGCCGACCTCGAGCGCGAGGGTCCGATCGATGTCGAGGCCGCCGCGGCCGCGATGGACGCGTACAGCCAGGCGGGCTTCACGACGTTCGACATGGCCGACCACTACGGTTCGGCCGAGGAGATCGCCGGTGCGTGCGCGTCCCGGGCCCCGCATCGGGACGGAGACCTCCAGCTCCTCACCAAGTGGACGCCCGCGCCGGGCGCGCACACGCCGGCAACGGTGCGGGAGGCCGTCCGGCGGTCGCTGGACCGACTGCGGGCGGATACGATCGACCTCCTTCAGTTCCACGCCTGGCACTACGCGGATCCGAGCTGGCTCGACTGCCTCTTCACCCTCCAGCAACTGAAGGACGAAGGGCTGATCCGGCACCTCGGACTCACGAACTTCGACGCCGTCCACCTCGACATGGTCCTCCACACCGGCATCGAGGTCGTGTCGAACCAGGTTTCGTTCTCCCTCCTCGATGGACGCGCCGCGGGCGCCATGACGGACGTCTGCCTCGAACACGGGGTCCAACTGCTCGCGTACGGGACGCTGGCGGGCGGCCTCCTGACCGAGCGCTGGCTCGATGTGGAGGATCCGGGGCCGGAGGGCGTGGAGACGTGGTCCGAGATGAAGTACCGCCGCTTCGTGGAGGCGACGGGCGGCTGGGATCGGCTTCAGGCGCTGCTCCGGGCCGTCCGGTCGGTGGCGGAGAAGCACGGCGTCTCGATGGCGAACGTCGCGGCGCGCGCGATCCTCGACCGGCGCGCGGTGGCGGGCGTGATCATCGGCGCGCGGCTGGGGCGGAGCGAGCACATCGCCGACAACCTGCGCCTCTCGTCGCTCCGGCTGGATGACGACGACCGGGAAACGCTGGCGGCCGCGGGCGGGGCGCTGGATCCCGTCCCGGGGGACTGCGGAGATGAGTATCGGCGACCTCCCTACCTGACGGCGGCGGGCGACCTCAGCGATCACCTGGACGAGCTTCCGTCGCCGTATCCCGTCCGGTCCGGGAGCGGCGGCCGGACACGAGTGGATTCCGGCACGATGTGGGAGGACCTCGCCGGCTACAGCCGGGCGGTGCGGACGGGCGATCACATCGCCGTCTCCGGGACGACGGCCACGCACGGGGACCGTCGGATCGGGGGCGACGACCCGGCCTCGCAGACGCACTACGTCATCGACAAGATCGAGGGTGCGATCGAAGCGTTGGGCGGCCGCCTCGAGGATGTGGTCCGGACCCGGATCTTCGTGCCGGAGCTGGCGGACTGGGAGCCCGTGGCCCGTGCACACGGCCGGCGATTCGGCGACATCCGGCCCGCCAACACGCTGGTCCAGGCGGGTCTCATCGGGTCAGGATACCGGGTCGAGATCGAAGCCGAGGCCCGCGTCGAACGTTCCCGCGGGAACGTCCCCGAGTGAGCGGAGGAGGTCATGAAGAAGCGGCGTAGACACATGCGCGGAATCGTCAGGGTAGCCTTCATCTGGGCCCTGGCCGGGGCGTTCGTCGGGGCGGTGATCGAGATACTCGCCGACACGCTGCCCGGCGGACTCCCGATGGCGTCGCTCGTCGATATCTGGCCGCCGGTGCTCGCGATCCTCGGTTTCGCCGGCGGCGTGCTCTTCGGCGTGGTGTTCGGGGTTTCGGAAGTCTCGATGCTGAAGACGTTCCGCTCCGCCGTCCGCTTCCGGAAGTTCGAGCTGAACCCCGTCGCGCGCCGACTCGGCCGCTGCGCGAGCGTCGAGGATCTCCGGGACGTCGCCCGACGTCGGCTCCCGCGCGGCGTATTCGGCTACATCGATGGCGCGGCGGAGGACGAGCGCACCCAGGCGCGGAACTGCAACGCCTTCCACCGGCTTGAGTTCCGGCCCCGCATCCTGCGGGATGTGACGAACGTGGACCCCGGCGTGACGGTCCTCGGCAGGCGCCAGCCGCTGCCGCTCATCCTCGCCCCCACCGGGTTCAGCCGCATCGCGGATTCGGAGGGCGAACTCGCCGTGGCCCGGGCCGCCGAGCGCGCAGGGGTCACCTACAGCCTCTCGACGCTCGGTACCCGGTCGATCGAGGAGGTGGCCGCCGTCAGCTCCGGGCCCAAGTGGTTCCAGGTCTACGTGTGGAAGGACCGCGGCCTGGTCGCGGAACTCGTCGAGCGGGCCCGCGAATCCGGCTACGAGGCGCTCCTCCTGACCGTCGATGTCGCGGTTCTCGGGCGGCGCGAGCGCGATGTCCGCTACGGCTTCACGCTCCCCCCGCAACTCGGCCTCGACACGGTCGTGGACGGGATCCGGAAACCCGGCTGGACGTGGGGCTTCCTCACCTCCGAGCCGATCGTCTTCTCGAGCGCCGTGAGCCGGGACGCGGCGGGCGGGGCGGGGGGCGTCGACGCCATGGGTCTCGCTCAGTACGTGAACGAGCAGTTCGATCCGAAGCTGGCCTGGGATGACGTCGACTGGCTGCGCTCGATCTGGGACGGCCCCATCGTCATCAAGGGCATCCAGACCGTCGACGACGCCGTTCTCGCGGCGGACGCCGGCGTCGAGGGGATCGTGATCTCGAACCATGGCGGACGGCAGCTCGACGACGCGCCCCCGACGCTCGAACTGCTGCAGCCCGTCGCCGACGCGGTTGGCGATCGGCTCGATGTCCTCATCGACGGCGGCGTCCGGCGGGGGAGCGACATCGCGAAGGCCGTTGCGCTCGGGGCGAAGGCCTGCCTGGCGGGCCGCGCCTACTTCTATGCGCTCGGAGCCGGCGGCGAGCGGGGCGTGGACCTCGTCCTCAAGTGGTTCGACGAGGGATTCCGCCGCACGATGGCGCTTCTCGGCGCCCGAACCGTGGACGAAATCACCCCCGAATCGGTGCGCTGGCGCGACGGCTGAGCGGGCTCCCGCCGCTTGCCTCACAGCGGGTTTCGGGCTTAGCGTGTTATGCGGATACATCTTTTAATGCGCCTACATGCGAACTGGCTGACAAAGCGGTCTCGATGCCCCGACAGGAAGCGTACAAAGCGATGGTGATCCGCACGGTTGGCGCGGCTCTGACGCTCGTTCTCGCGGTCCCTGCGAGCCTCCCCGCGCAGGAAGGCGAGACCTCGTCCGTCGCAGCCGTGATCGATGCTGCCGGCCAGCCCGGTGTCGGCTCGGCCGCGGAGTTCCGGCATGCGGCACCGTATGCGGCTGCCTCCACCGATCCGAACGACATCGTCCAGGGCGTCTGCACGAACTGCCACAACAGTCGGCGGCTGGCGGGCAACCTCACCCTCGAGTCCTTCGATGTGGACGCCGCGGACGCGCAGGCGGAGACCGCCGAGAAGATGATCCGCAAGCTGCGCGCCGGCATGATGCCGCCGCCCGGCGTGCGCCGTCCGCCGGAGGAGGACCTCTTCGAACTCGTCGTGACGCTCGAGACCATCGTCGACGACGCGGCGGCCCGTAACCCGAACCCCGGCGGCCGCACCTTCCAGCGGCTCAACCGGCCCGAGTACGAGCGGGCGATCCGCGACCTGCTGGGGCTCGAGGTCGATGCGGGGAAGTGGCTCCCCAACGACCAGATGAGCGCGAACTTCGACAACATCGCCGACGTCCAGGCGCTCTCGCCGACACTCCTCGACGCCTACCTGAACGGTGCCGCCGAGATCAGCCGCATGGCGGTGGGCGACCGCAACGCCCCGGCGGTCAACACGACGTACAAGAACTCGCAGTACCTGTCGCAGCACCCGTGGGACCACGTGGAAGGGGCCCCGTTCGGGACGCGCGGCGGGATGGTCGTGGAGCACACCTTCCCGGCCGACGGCGAGTACACCTTCTCGCTCGTGTTCACCTCCGGCGCGAACTCCCGCATGGAGGACATCGACATCTCGATCGACGGCGAGCGGGTCGCGCTCCTCCACTACACGCGTCGCGGCGGCGGAGCGGATGACCGCGGCTTCACGCCCGTCGGGACGGAGCCGATCTTCGTTCGCGCCGGCCAGCACCGCGTGTCCGCGGCCTTCGTCCGCCGTCAGGAGGGGCCGTACGAGGACCTGATCCGGCCGCACGTGTGGTCCAACGCCGGCGGCGGCTCGGGCGGGGGCGGGATCACGACGCTGCCGCACCTGCAGGACGTCATCATCGGCGGGCCGTACCGCCCGACCGGCGTGTCGGAGTCGCCGATCCGCGAGCGCATCTTCACCTGCCGTCCCACGTCCTCCGACGAGGAGCGGCCCTGCGCCCGAGGCATCCTCACCAACCTTGCGCGCAGCGCCTACCGCCGGCCGCTCGAACCGAGCGAGGTCGACGGCCTGATGACGTTCTACGACATGGGCGTCGAGCAGGGCGGGTTCGAAATCGGCGTGCGCATGGCCCTCGAGGCGATCCTCGCGAGCCCGTTCTTCGTCCTCCGGCTCGAGCGCGAGCCCGATGGCGTCAGGAGCGGAGAGGCCTACGCGCTGGAGGACATCGACCTCGCCTCGCGGCTCTCGTTCTTCCTCTGGGGCCTTCCGCCAGACGAGGAACTGCGGACGGCGGCGGTCGAGGGACGGCTGTCCGATACCGGCGAACTGGAACGGCAGGCGCGCCGCATGCTCGCCGACCCCCGCTCCGAGGCGCTGAGTTCGCGCTTCGTCTCCCAGTGGCTGCGGCTGCAGGATCTCTACAAGGTCCGCCCCGACCCGAACTTCTACCCGAACTTCGACGAGAATCTCGCGGACGCCATGAAGCGGGAGACCGAACTCCTCTTCCAGAGCCTCATCCGCGAGGACCGCAGCGTGCTCGATTTCTTCCGGGCGGACTACACGTTCGTGAACGAGCGCCTGGCCCATCACTACGGGGTCGACGGTGTAGCGGGGCGGGACTTCCAGCGCGTGACCTACCCCGGCGACGAGCGCGTCGGGATCCTGGGCCACGGCAGCGTCCTCGTCCTCACGTCGCTTGCGAACCGGACCTCGCCGGTGCTGCGGGGCAAGTGGGTGATGGAGGTCCTGCTCGGAACCCCACCGCCGCCGCCCCCGCCGGGGGTGCCGGACCTCGACGAAACGGAAGAGTCGATGGACGGCCGGCTGCTCACGACGCGCGAGCGGATGGAGATGCACCGGGCGAGTCCGGCGTGCCGCTCCTGCCACCGCTTCATGGATCCGATCGGCCTCGCGCTGGACAACTTCGACGTGACCGGAAAGTGGCGCCTGCGCGAGAACGGGATGCCGCTCGACACGCGCGGCGATTTCTACGACGGGACGGCGGTCCAGACGCCGCCGGAACTCGTCGACGCGCTCCTCACGCGCCCGCTGCCGCTGCTCCGGAACTTCACGGAGAACCTGGCCGCGTACGCGCTCGGCCGCCGCGTCGAGTACTACGACCAGCCCTGGATCCGGTCGATCGTGGAGGACGCGGAGGAGGACGACTACAAACTCTCGACGCTGATCATGGGCGTCGTGAACGGCGATGCCTTCAGGATGAAGCGGGCCATGCCCGCGACCGCGGTAGAAGAGGAAGTTTCCGAGGAGGTTTCCGAAGACCGCCGCTAGACGGCCCGCGCGGCCGGGCGACGGTCCGACGTTACGAGAGGGAGAACATGGAATTCATCACGGGACAGCACCTGCCTCGCAGGACCTTCATTCGAGGCGTCGGGGCCACGCTCGCCCTGCCGTTCCTCGATGCGATGGTTCCGGCGGGCCGTCTGTGGGGATCGACGAGCGCGAAGAGCCTGACGGAGGGGAAGGGGACCCGGCTCATCGCGATCGAGGAGGTGCACGGTCTCGCGGGGTGCAACCGCGAGCACGGCGCGACGAAGTTCCTCTTCGCGCCGGAAAAGGCGGGGCGCGACTTCGAGATCATCGATGAGAGCGCGCTCGTCTCGCTGCGGCCGTACCGCGAGCACCTGACGATCATCAGCAACACGGATGTGCGGAACGCCGAGGCGTTCACGCCGCCCGAGATCGGCGGGGACCACTTCCGCTCGAGCGCCGTGTTCCTCACGCAGGCGCACCCGAAGCAGACGCAGGGGTCCGACATCTTCTGCGGAACTTCGATGGATCAGATTTATGCGCAGCGCTTCGGCCAGGAGACGCCGATGCCGTCGATGCAGTTCTGCATCGAGAACCTCGACCAGGCGGGCGGCTGCACGTACAACTACTCGTGCGCCTACACCGACTCGCTGAGTTGGGCGTCGCCGACGGAACCGCTGCCCATGATCCGCGATCCGCGGGTCGCCTTCGACCTTCTGTTCGGCGCCGGCGGCACCGAGGCGGAGCGGGCGGCGCGGCGGGCCACGCGGCGCAGCATCCTCGACTGGATTTCAGGCGAGATCTCCACCGTTCAGCGGACCCTCGGCGCGGAGGACGCGCGCCGCATGGACCAGTACCTGACGAACGTGCGCGAACTCGAGCGCCGGATTCAGATGGTCGAGGGGCGGAACTCGAGCGGCGAGGAGCGCGCGCTGCCGGAGGCGCCGGCCGGCGTTCCCGATTCGTTCACCGAGCACATGCAGATGCTGTTCGACATCCAGGTGCTCGCGCTCGAGACCGACATGACGCGCGTGGTCTCCTTCAAGACGGGGCGCGACGCGCAGAACCGCGTCTTCCCGGACAGCGAGTCCGACCGGCCCTTCCACCCGGCCTCCCACCACGGGAACCGGGAAGAGGCGGTGCTGGAGTTCAACAGGATCAACCAGTTCCGCGTCGGCCAGCTTCCGTACCTGATCGACAAGCTGAAGAACACGATGCACGGCGAGTCGAGCCTGCTCGACCAGAGCGTGGTGCTGTGGGGGTCGCCGATGGCCGATGCGAACCTGCACAACCACCGCCGGGCGCCGCTCTTCCTGCTCGGGCACGGCAACGGGATGCTCGAGGGCGACCTGCACATCAAGGCGCCGGACGGGACGCCGATGGCGAACGCCATGCTGTCCGTCCTGCACGGCCTCGGCGTCGACGACATGCACGAGTTCGGCGACAGTACCGGCCCGATGTCGCTCAACCAGGCGGACCCGGTCGCGACGGACGCGGGAACCTGATCGTGCGGGCAGACAGGCTCCGGCACGCGCTCGCGGTGCTCTGCGCGGCGGTCCTCGTTTCGGCGGGGGCGCCGCCTCATTCGCCGCCCGATTCGCCCGTCGCCGACGCCGCCATGCGCGGCGAAGTCGAGACGGTGCGGGAACTCCTGCGGGAGGGGCTGGACGTCAACGCGGCGCAGGGAGACGGGATGACGGCCCTGCACTGGGCCGCCGACCGGGGCGACGCCGAACTCGCGGACATGCTCATCTACGCCGGAGCCGACGTGGCGGCCGTCACGCGGATCGGGCAGTACACGCCGCTCCACCTCGCGGCGCGCCGGGGCTCGGCGGAGATCCTGGGGAGCCTGGTCGCGGCGGGCTCGGACGCGATGGCCCTGACCGCGAACAGCGGCGCCACGCCGCTCCATCTCGCCGCGGCGTCCGGAAACCCCGGCGCGATCCGCGTGCTGCTCGACGCGGGCGCAGATCCCGATGCGGTCGAGGCCGAGTGGGGCCAGACGCCCCTCACCTTCGCCGCCGCCGGCAACCGGGCCGACGCGATCCGCGTGCTGCTGGAGGGCGGTGCGGACCCCGACATCACTTCGCTCGTCATCGACATCATCGAGCAGGAAAAGCTGGACCGTCTGGCGCGGCAGCGTGAGACCGAGGTGCTCCAGGCCTTCACCGGAGAGGGGGACGAGGCGCGCACGCCGACGCCCGGCGAGCTCCAGGCGGCCGTGCGGGCGGGACGCGAGATCTACGCGGAGGGCCTCCCCGAGGAAGAGGAGGAGGAAGAAGAGGACGAGAGCGACTTCAGTCGCCTCTTCCTGCCTCCGGTCGAGAAGATCGGCGGCCTGACGCCGCTCCTGCACGCGGTTCGGCAGGGGTACGTGGAGTCGGCCCTCGCCCTCCTCGACGGAGGAGCGGACATCGACGTGGTGAGCGCGGCGGACGGGACGAGCCCGCTCGTGATGGCCGCGATCAACGGGCAGTTCGACCTGGTGCTGATGCTCCTCGAGCGCGGCGCGGATCCGAACATCGCGGCCGAGCTCAACGGCGTGTCGCCGCTGTGGGCCGTCATCAACGCCCGGTGGCAGCCGCGCACACGGTTCCCGCAGCCGCAGGAGCGCCCGCTCCAGAGCGCGAACTATCTGGAGGTGGCCCGCGCGCTGCTCGACGCGGGCGCGGATCCCGACCACCGGATCACCCGGCACCCGTGGTACATGGTGTACACGGGCTGCGGCAACCGGAACTGCGGCCTCGTCGACACCAACGGCGCCACCGCTTTCTGGCGCGCCGCCTACGCGACGGACGTCGAGGCGATGAAGCTCCTCGTCGAGTACGGGGCCGACCCGAACATCCCGACCAAGGCGCCCCCCCGGCGCCAGCGGCTCTCCCCGGACGAGTTCCTGCGGCAGCAGGCGCTGAACGCGCTGCGCGACTCCTCCTACGCTGAACTTCCGCCGGAGGAGCGCCTCAAGCTGATCCAGGATGTCCGGGGCCAGCTGCCCGAGGAAGAGCAGAAGGAGTATCCCGACAAGGACCTCGAGAACCTCACCGAGGACACCCGAAAGGCGCTGGTGGAGGCCGCGGAAGCGGCGGACCGGGCGCGGGCGAACGCGCCGGACGCCTCGGGGCTGCCCCCGGTGCCCCCGGGCGGGCCGGGCGTGATGCCGATCCACGCGGCCTCCGGCGTGGGCTACGGCGAGGGGTTCGCGGGCAATGCACACCGCCACACGCCCGAGGGATGGATACCGGCCGTGAAGTACCTCGTCGAGGAACTCGGCGCAGACGTCAACGTCCGCGACCACAACGGCTACACGGCGCTGCACAACGCCGCCTCGCGCGGCGACGACGAGATGATCCTCTATCTCGTGGAGGTGGGGGGCGATGTCACCGTCGTCAGCCGCCGCGGCCAGACGACGGCCGACATGGCGAACGGTCCCGTGCAGCGCGTCTCGCCCTTCCCGGAGACCGTCGCCCTTCTCGAGAGCCTGGGCTCTCACAATAACAACAACTGCCTGACCTGCTAGGCGGGCGGGAACCACCACCAACCACAGACATTCGCAACCGACACGGAGAATCATGGCAAAGTACATGTTCCGGACGAGCTACACGCAGTCGGGCCTCCAGGGCCTGATCGCCGAGGGAGGCACCGGCCGCCGCGAGGCGCTGAGACAGACCGTCGAAAGCGCGGGCGGCACGCTCGAGGGCTTCTACTACGCCTTCGGCGACGATGATCTCCTCCTGATCGCCGACCTTCCCGACGCAACCGCCGCCACGACGCTCTCGCTGAACATCGCGGCCGCCGGGGCCCTCACGGTTTCGGTGACGGTGCTGATCGACCCCGAGACCGTCGACGAGGCCGTCGCCCGCGGCGTCTCCTACCGCCCCCCGGGAGCCTGAGCCGGCGGCTCGCTGCCGCGGCGACCTTGTCCTGACCGGTCCGATTCCGCCCGAGTCGGGCCAGCCGGCGAATCTCGAATTGCTGAGCCTGACGAGCCATCGTGCCCGGTGGCCCAGCAGTATCTGCGTCGTCAACAGCGGACTCGACGGCTACGTGCGAGTGGATTTCTTCCGGGCGTGGAGGGCGAACACGGCCGCGCCGAGCAGCACTCCGGCGATCCGCACCGGGTCGTTCGGGACCAGGATGAGGGCTCCGGCCACGGCGAACAGGGCGCGCTCGGCGGCGCTGCACATGGCCACCGCGAAGCCCTCGATCGCGTATGCGACGGCCGACACGAGCGCGACCGTGCAGACGATGGCGAAGGCGAAGTCCGTCACGGCGGTGCCCTCCACGAGGATCAGCGCCGAATAGGCCATCATCGCGGGCACGATGAAGAAGCCGAGGGAGAGCTTCACGGCCTGGGTCGCCGTCCGCATGGGCGCCGAGCCCGCGACCCCCGCCCCGGCGAAGGCGGCGAGCGCGATCGGCGGCGTCACGTTCGATGTCTGCGAGAGCCAGAAGATGATCATGTGCGCAACGAGGAGTGAGAGCCCGAGGCCCTCCAGCGCCGGCGCCGCCATGACCGAGATCACGATGTAGGCCGCCGTCACCGGGAGTCCCATCCCGAGGACGAGCGCCGCGATCGCGATGAAGATGAGCGCGAGCCAGAGCAGCCCGCCCGCCGCCTGCACGACCGACTCCGTGAACTGGAGGCCGATCCCCGTCTGTCCGATGACGCCCACGACGATCCCGGCCGTCGCGCACGCGAGCGAGATCGGCAGCGCCAGGACGGCTCCCGTCCGCAGCCCCTCGAGGATCGTGCGCCACCCGACCCGCGTCCTTTTCCGCGCCATCCCGGTGAGGACGACGGCGAGGCAGCCCACCGCCCCCACCATCGGCGGCGAGTAGTTGAGGAGGAGGAGCGCGACCACGAGCCCGAGCGGAAGGAGGAAGTGGACGCCCTCGCGCAGCGTGCGCCGGACCGGCGGCGGGTTCTTCATCCCGCGCAGGCCCAGTTTCAGGGCCATGAGGTGGACGAAGAGGAGCGTGCACCCGAAGTAGAGAATCGCGGGGGCGATGGAGAGCGCGACGATCTCCCGGTACGGCGTGTTCGTGAAGTCCGCCATGATGAACGCGCCGGCGCCCATGATCGGCGGCATGATCTGGCCCCCGGTGGAGGCGGCCGCCTCGATCCCGCCCGCCTGATCGGGCCGGTAGCCGAGCTTCTTCATCATCGGGATCGTGAGCGCGCCCGTCGTCACCGTGTTCGCGATCGCCGAGCCCGAGATCGACCCCATGGCCGCCGACGCGATGACGCTCGCCTTGGCCGGCCCGCCCCGGAAGCGACCCGCGGCGGCGAAGGCGAGGTCGATGAAGAAGCGTCCCGCCCCCGTCACCTCGAGGAACGCGCCGAAGAGGACGAAGATGAACACCGTCCCGGCCGCGATCCCCAGCGGCGTCCCGAACAGCCCCGCCCCCGTGAAGATCTGGAAGCGCAGGATCCGCTCGAGCGTGAAGCCCCGGTTCGCGATCACGTCCGGCAGCAGGTCTCCGAACCCCGCGTAGAGGAGGAAGACGAGGCCCACGGCGACCATCACCCATCCCACGGCGCGGCGCGTCGCCTCGAAGAGGAGGATGACGAACACCAGACCCGCGATCAGGTCGTGCGTCGTGAGCCCGTACAGGATGTGGTCGACCCCGCGGTAGTCGAAACCCACGATGACCCACCCGCAGTAGAGGGCGGCGAGCGCCAGCGCGGCGTCGAGCCACAGGCTCCAGCGGGGCGCGGGGCCCTCTCCCGTCCACGAGGGCCTGGCGAGGAAGGTGAGGACGACGACCCAGGCGAGGTGGATCGGCCGTCCCAGCGTGGCCGAGAGCGTGCCGGTCGTGCTCTGCCAGAGCTGGAAGAGGGAGAGTCCGACCGCGAGGCCGAGGATCATGCGCCGCCACGGCGGCCGCGGGGTCGTCAACGCGCCGCGGGCTCCAGGACTTCGTCGAAGTAGCGCCGGGCGCCGGGGTGGAGCGGGAAGTCGCCTACGTCGCGCGCCGAGGGCGGCGTGATGAAGCTCGCGACGCTGGAGATGTTCGCGAGATCTTCGCGGCGTTCGAGCATCGTGCGCGTGAGGTCGTAGGCGAGGCCGTCGTCCATCGTGTCCAGCACGACGAGCAGGTTCCACAGGGTCGGCGTGAGCACCGGCTCGTCCACGCCCCGGTACACGCCGGGCGGCATCACGAACCCGGAGTAGGCCGGCTCCGCGCGCACGATCGTTGCGATTTCATCCTCCGAGAAGGGGACGAGGACCATGTCCCGCGAGACGCCGATCTCGACCACGGCGGGCATCCCCACGCCGCCCGCAATGAACCCGGCGTCGAGCGTCCCGTCCTTGAGCCCGTTCGACATCTGCGCGTAGTTGAGCTGCCGGACGGTGAAGTCGGACTCCCCGATCCCCATCGCCTCGAGCACGTTCCAGGCGGTGACCGCGTTCCCCGACCCCGGCGGGCCGATCGACACGCGGCGTCCGCGGAGATCCTGCACGGATTCGATCCCCGTGCTCCGGATCGTCACGAGGTGCACGACGTTGGGATAGAGTTTCCCGAGGGAGGCGAGCGGCATGGGCTCCGGGAAGCGCCCGCTGCCGGCCAGCGCGGCGGCGAGCGCGTCCGCCTGCGTGAAGCCGACCTCGCTCTCGCCCTTGGCCACCTGGATGAGGTTCGTCACGGAGCCGGCGGTCGTCTCCGCCTTCATGTTCACGCCGTCGACATGGCGCGACCAGATGGAGGCGAGCCCTCCGCCGAGCGGGTAGTACAGCCCGTTCGTGTTCCCCGTCGCGATCGAGAGCGTCTGCTGCCCCTCGCCCCCGCACGCCGCGGCGCCGAGTGCGACCACGACCCCGGCCAGCGCCGCGCGCGCGGACCGTCGTCCCTTGGAGGTCATCACGAACCTCTTCGGCGAGTGCGGATCAGGGCGACAAGGGCGAAGGTGGCGGCGGAGACGATGAGACCGATGAGCGTCCGGTCGAGGAGGACCGGTGCATCGGCGGGGGCGAAGATCCGTACGGCCGCGAGCGCCGCGAGGCCGGCCCCGATGGCGGCCAAGGCCTCCGGGACGCCGGCGCGACGCGAGTGCAGTCCGGCGGCCACCGGCACGAACAGGCTCACGCTCAGGATCGAATAGAAGATCGTGAGCGAGGCGATCACGCTCTCCAGCCAGAGGGCGAGCAGCACGCCGAGGGTCCCGCCGACGATGGCCGCGATGCGCGCGACGCGCAGCACGTCCCGGTCGGGGGCCTCCGGTCTCAGGAAACCCTTGTAGAGATCCTTCGAGAGAGAGGTCGAGAGCATGAAGAGCCCGGCGTCGGCCGAACTCACCTCGGCGGAGAAAACGGCGGCGAGACCGAGCAGCCCCAGCGCCGGTGGCAGCGCCGTGGCGAGGAGCATGGGCAGCGCCTGCTCGCGGCTCGCGAGCGCGGGGTCGTAAACGCGGGCGATCATGCCGAGCAGCGTCGGCGCGAAGGCGAACAGCACGAGCGCGACGCCGGCCGCGAGGAGGCCGATCCGGATCGCCCGGGGGCCCGTCGCCCCGTAGACCTTCTGCACCAGCCCCGGGGAGATGATGAAGGCGGGCGCGAGGAGGGCGATGTAGACCCAGCCGGACCCGCCTCCCTGCCACAGGTTCAGGTAGTCCGGCGAGGTGCGCGCGGCGGCGGCCTCGACGGCGGCCCAGCCGCCGATGTCGGAGAGCGCCCACGGGATCGCGATCGCGAATCCGGCGAGCAGCACGACGAGCTGGACGAGGTTGACCCAGGCCGACGCCACGAGACCGCCGGCGCTGAAGTAGACGATGACGACGATCCCGCCCAGGAGCGCGCCGATCCAGCGCGGCGTGCCGGCGACGACGGAGACGATCTCGGCCATGGCGATGAGCTGCCCGGACACGATCGTGAGCGTGGCGAACCAGAGCAGGACGGCGATGAGCAGCCGGACGGAGCGGCCGTAGCGCAGGTCCAGGTAGTCGCCCATCGTGAGGAGCCCGTGGCGCGCGGCGACCTTCCAGATGCGCGGCCCGATCCAGAGGGCGAGCAGGATCGTCCCGATGCCGGCCGAGCCGACCCACCACCACGCGCTGAGCCCGTCGCGGTAGCCGAGCCCTGCCGCGCCCACCGTCGTGCCCGCCCCGAGGTTCGCCGCCAGCACCGTGGCGAAGAGCAGAACCGGCCCGAGCTTCCGGTCCGCGACAAAAAAGCTCCCCGCCCTGCCAACCCGGCGCCCGATCCACGCCCCCAGCGCCACGAGCCCCGCAGCGTACGCGAGGAGCACCCAGAGAGCGGCGGTCACCCCCCCGTGCCCGTGATATCCGTGACGGAGGGGAGGCCGGGGAGGCCGGTGGCGGCGCGGACAGCGCGCAGGATCGCCTCGGCGACCATGTCCGCGGCGAGCGCGCCGATCCGCGCCAGGCCCGCGTCGTCCGTGTACTTTCCGGTGGCGAGGCCGAACAGCGTGTCGCCGTCGCTCGGGGTGTGGGCCGGGTAGACGGCGCGGGCGAGTCCGTCGTGCGCCATCTGCGCGACCTTCGTGATCTCGGCCTTCGTGAGCGTCGCGTTCGTCGCCACGACGCCGATCGTCGTGTTCTCGACGGAGGCGTCGTCGCCCGGCACGTCGTCCGGGGGCCGCACCTCGCCGTCCCGCAGCAGCGCGCGGGCGTCCGCGAAACCCGTCCCGTCCTCGGTGCGGACGCCGGCGACGACCTCGCCCGTGGCCGGATCGATCACGTCGCCGACGGCGTTGACCGCCACGACCGCGGCCACCGTGAGACCGTTTTCGAGGGTGATCGAGGCGGTGCCGATCCCGCCCTTCATCGCGCGGCCGCGGCCGCGGAGCTTCCCCACGGTCGCCCCGGCGCCCGCGCCCACACTGCCCTCGGCGGGCGGCGCCGCGCTGGCGGCCCGGGCTGCCTCGTAGCCGCACTCCGGCCCCGGACGGGCGGACCCTCCGCCGATGCCGAGGTCGAACAGGATCGCCCCCGCGACGATCGGGACGACGTGATCCCCGGCCCGGTACCCGATCCCGCGCTCCTCGAGATACCGGACCACGCCCGACGCCGCGTCGAGTCCGAACGCGCTCCCGCCCGAGAGCACGATGGCGTGGGCTTCCTGCACGCTGTTCACCGGATCGAGGAGGGCAATCTCACGCGTTCCCGGCGCTCCGCCCCGCACGTCGACGCCGGCCACGGCGCCGTCCTCGGCGAGGACGACGGTACAGCCCGTGGGCCGCTCCTCCAGCGTGAAGTGCCCCAGCGTGAGCCCCTCGACCGCCGTGATGCCGTCCCCCGCCGAATCCGATGTCTCCTGCGCCACACACCCTCCCGCCGCGAGAAATCCGCCGAACGCCCCCGCCGCCGCAAGCACGACGCCCCGCGCAACGTACATCACCCGTTTCCCCCTATGCCCGGAGTTCCGGGCGGTCGCGATAGTCGTCGAGCGCCTCCGGGTTCGCGAGCGCCTCGACGTTCTTCACCGACTCCCCCAGTACTACGGCCCGCACCGCGAGTTCCGAGATCTTGGCGCTCTTCGTCCGCGGGATGTCCGCGACCTCCAGAATCCGCGCCGGAACGTGCCGGGGCGAGGCGTTCTCCCGGATCTCCCTTCGGATCCGGGCCTCCAAATCCTCGTCCAGACTCCGGCCCTCCGCGAGCCGCACGAAGAGGATGACGCGCGTGTCGTTCTCCCACGGCTGCCCGATGACGATGGACTCCAGCACCTCCGGCAGCCGGTCAACCAGCCGGTAGATCTCCGCCGTCCCGATCCGCACTCCGCCCGCGTTCAGCGTCGCGTCGGAGCGGCCGTAGATCACCGAGCCCCCGTGCTCCGTCCACTCCATCCAGTCGCCGTGCCGCCAGACGTTGGGATACATGTCGAAGTACGCCGCGTGGAAGCGGCTCCCGTCGTCGTCTCCCCAGAACCCCGTCGGCACCGACGGGAAGGGCGCCTTGCAGACGAGTTCCCCCTTCCCCGACGGCATCGACTGCCCCTTCTCATCCCACACATCCACGTCCATGCCCAGCGACGGTGCCTGGATCTCCCCCCGCCACACCGGGAGGAGCGGGTGCCCCACGACGAAGCCCGCGCACAGGTCCGTCCCGCCCGAGATCGAGGCGAGGTGGACATCCGGCTTCACGTCCCGGTACACGTAGTCGAACCCCTCCGGGACGAGCGGAGACCCGGTGGAGAGCAGCGTCCGCACCGAAGAGAGATCGTGCGTCTCCCGGGGCCGGAGTTCCGCCTTCCCCAGCGCGTCGATGAACTTCGCGGACACGCCGAGTTGGGTCATCCGCACTTCGTCCGCGTAGTCGAAGAGGACGCGCGGCCCGGGGTGGAAGGGCGAGCCGTCGTACAGGACCACGGTCGCCTCGCTCGCGAGCGCCGAGGAGAGCCAGTTCCACATCATCCACCCGCAGGTGGTGTAGTAGAAGGCCCGGTCCCCCGCCCGGATGTCGGCGTGAAGCTGGTGCTCCTTCAGGTGCGTGAGGAGGACGCCGCCCGCCGCGTGGACGATGCACTTCGGGACCCCGGTCGTGCCCGAGGAGAAGAGGATGTAGAGGGGATGGTCGAACGGGAGCCGCCGGAACTCGATCTCACGGGGTTCCCACGGGCCGATGAAGTCGTCGAACAGGACGGCGCCCGGGATCGCGGAGATGTCCGGGTCGGGTTCGGTGTGGGGGACGATGATCACGCGCTCCACCGAGGGGAGGCGCCGCACGATCTCCGGCAGACGGTCGAGGCTCGAGTACCGCTTGCCCTGCCAGAAGTAGCCGTCGGCCGCGAGGAGGACGCGCGGTTCGATCTGGCCGAAGCGGTCGAGCACGCCCTGCACGCCGAAGTCGTGCGAGGCGGTGGAGATCGTCGCCCCGAGGCTCGCCGAGGCGAGCATGTACACGATGGATTCCGGCATGTTGGGGACGTAGCCGGCCACGCGGTCGCCGGGTTCGATTCCGAGCGCGTCCAGCGCCTGGGCGAGGCGCGAGGTGGCGTCGTCCAGTTGCGCCCAGGTGAGGTCGCGTCGGACGCGGTCCTCGGTCCGGAAGAGGAGCGCCGGCCCGTCGTCCCGGCGCCGGAGCAGGTTCTCCGCGTAGTTCAGCCGCGCGTCGGGGTACCAGCGCGCCCCCGGCAGGCGGTCGAAGTCGACGACCACGCGTTCGCCGCGCTCCCCGATGACGCCGCAGAAGTCCCACACCGCGTTCCAGAACGCCTCGGGCTCGCGGGTCGACCACCGCCACAGCGCCTCCGGGGAGTCGGCGTCCGCCCCGCACTCCTCGTTCGCGAAGCGCGAGAAGCGCGCCATGTTCGTCGTCGCGGCGAAGTCCGGATCCGGGGTCCAGAGCGGCCGTTCCGCGCCCGTCACGCCCGACTGCTCCTTCCGGCCCGCCATGCCATCACGCCCGTTCCTCCGACACCCACCAGTACCGGAAGGCGGGCGGCACGAGCTGCGCGAGGAGCCAGACGAAGAAGACCAGCGACAGCGTCCCGAAGACGGCGAACCCGATCCCGCTCCACGCGGACACCCAGTCCGGCGGCACGTAGGTCTCGCCCGGCGCGTGCACCGCCCGCGTCACGCCGACGGCCGTCCCCACCACGTGCAGCCAGAGGACGAGCCCCGCCACCGAGAAGTTCAACCCGACGAGACTCCAACGCATCGCCGGCGTGTGGAGCGTGTCCCACGCGTCCTCACCCTCGCGGGCCTGGAAGTGTTCGCTCAGGATCCAGATCATCGCCCCCAGCAGGATCATCGTGTCGATGCCGATCATCGCCCCCATCGCGTGTCCCGTGACGACGTACGTCCCGTGAATCACCGCGTTCAGCGGCGGGACCGAGATGAGGATGGCGCCGAACAGGATCGCGCACGTCCACCACTTCGCCGCCGCGAACGAGCCGCGGGCCGCGCAGAAGGCCGGGTCGCTCGGCGTCCCGAGCGCCCTCCACAGGTCGAACATGGCCCGCGCGAGCACGATGATCTCCATCATGCTCACGACGAACGCGATCCACTTCACCGACTCCCGCCCCGGAAGATGATAGGTGTGGTGCGCGAAGTTCGTGAACGAGTTGAGCAGCCCCACGGCGAACAGCATGTACGCGGTCGTCGAGCGCCCGTAGGCGGGATCCCCCGAAATCCGCTCCCCCAGGTAGATCACGGAGCCGTACACGAAGAGGTTGAAGCTGCCCACGAGGGTCCCGGTCGCCTTCCACTGGATCCGCATGTCCTGCACCGGATCCCCGAAGATTCCCGGGATCAGCCACATGTGCTGTTCCACGAAGGTGACGATGAAGAAGAGCATCCCCACGCCCCACATCGTCACGTACACGGGCCGTTCCCAGAACCGCTTGCCCGCGAGCCGGAAGAAGTTCCACGCGTAGCAGATCCAGCCGACGAGGATGAGAACGGAGAAGAAGGGATGGAAGCCGACGTACTCGCGCCCCGTGCCCACGCCGAGGGCGAGCGTGAGGAGGATCCCGAGGCCGGCGAGCGTCCAGGTCAGGACCTGGACCCGGAGGCGCCACCGGTCGCCGGTCGTCGGCGGACCCTCGTCCTGCAGGAAGCGGTACACGACGGCGACGCCGCCGAGGAAGACCCAGGCGGAGGCGAAGACGGTGTGGATCGGCCGAAGCTGTCGCAGGTCGAGGCCCACCTGCTGGAACCACGGCGCGAGCGACGGCACGGAGTAGAAGGCGGCCAGGATGCCGCCCGCGAGCGTGACCGCGATCGCGATGAGTCCGCCGCGGATGAAGGTGAGCACCGCGAACTGGTGCGCGGGGTGGCCGGCCGCGAAGGGCTTCATGGGAACTCCCACCACGGCAGCGCGCCCCAGTCGAGGCTGCGGCCCGCCGCGAGCGTCTCGGTCGCCGCCTCCAGCTCCTCCCGATTCGCCTCCAGGTACCGGAGGAACGCGGTGAGCGCCGCGCGGTCCGCGTCGCCGAGCGGCGGGACCGGGGGCGGCATGCCCATCAGCGGGCGCCCCTCGGCCAGGACCTGGTCGAGCGAGTCGGGGGCGAGCGATCCCGCGACCAGCGACAGGTCCGGCGCCCCCACCGGCGAGTCGCGGAACGGGAAGTGGCACGCGCTGCACGGCCGGATCCGGTACGCCGCGAACCCGGCGGCGACTTCGGCCAGCTCCTGATCCGGCCCGTCGCCCGACCCCGCGCCACCGGACGCCCCGGCCTCGAGCGCCGCCTCGAGCGCGCTCTCGAACGCCGCCTGCGCCCCGGCCCCTTCCCCCGGCGTCCCCATCCGCAACTCGCCGCGGCCGATCTCCGGCCGGTCCATCTCCCGCAGGAAGGCCGCCATCGCCGCCGACTCGTCGTCGCTGAACCCGAGCGGCGGCATCTGCCCGCTACCTACGGTCAACAAAGAAACGAGCCGGGTGGAATCGACCCGGCTCGCGGCGTTCGTCAGATCCGGCCCGAGGAATCCCCCCTGACCGTAGAACTGGTGACACGTTTGACAGGCATACGCCTGCCAGAGCGCACGCCCTTCGCGCGCCGCCTCCGACAGCGGCTCGCTGCGCTCGTCGGAGTACACCAGCCCCGTCTGGACTCCGAAGGAGAGCACCAGCACGGCCAGAAGCAGCTTTTTCCGGGCCGGCGTAAACATGGGGAGCGCTCGAAGGGGTTGGAGTCGCGTGATCTCGGACCCCGAGATGATCTTCCCTCAAGGCGACAGTCGTCAAGCGCGACCGGGAAGCTTGACCGCACTACCTTACGAAAGCAGGCTTGGCCGTAAGGTGGTGGAGTCCACGCGGGGAGGAAAACCCATGCTCGTCAAGGTAACGGCGAAGCGACAAGTCACTCTTCCGGCGCATGTCCTGGACGTCATGGGCGTCGGACCCGGCGACCGTCTCGAACTGCTGGAGGGGCCCCACGGCTTCGTCATACGACCGCACAAGATCGACCTGTCGCGCTTGGCCCCGCTGAGGGAACAAATCGACCCCGAGATCGAGCCCTTTGACGTTCACGCCTTCCGCTCCCAGCGGCATGATCGTTCGCTACGGGATTGACACATCCGTTAGGCGCGTTCAGACCTTGACACCTTGACGTTGGACAAGGCGATGGCCAGCCTCCCGCGCGCCCGGTTCCTCGACCCCTGACGTGCCCGCGGGGCAACCTGCGGGAAGTGGCATTCCGGCAAAGGTGCCAACTCCTGCGGTGGACGCGTTTCCGCCGTGAAGATGAACCGTCCGCCGCCCGCCAGCCTCGGCGGGTGGTGTTCGCCGATGAGGAGATCCTGGTGTTGCGCCGCGTGGAGCGTGACCCATATGGTGCGCCACCGAGCACTCGTCGGCACATATTCGTGCGCCTCCCACCATTCCTTTGGCTCAGAGGGTTTGGAATGACCGCTCACCGGGCCGTGCGTACCCTGCTCGCAGTTGGGGTTGCCGTCGCCGCGGCTTGCCAGCCGTCCGAGGCGCCTCGCGCCAACGAGGGCGAGAGCCGGGAGGCTGCGTCCACGACCCGGACGCCCGGTATCCAGGCCATGAACGCCTTCTACTACTACGATGATGTTGAGGCGGCTTGGACCTTCTACACAGAGACGCTCGGTCTTCCGACCGTGGTCGACTACGGTTTCGCCAAGATCCTGCGGGTGGCCGAGTCCTCGTACCTGACCCTTGTCGACGCCGCCGAAGGAATGCACTCGACCGACGAACCCCGGACCGCCACGCTCGCCTTCGTAACCGAGCAGGTCGAGGCGTGGTGGGACTACCTGACTTCTCGAGAGGTGCCCATGCGCTCCGACTTTCGGGCGGCCGAGGGGCGTCCGCACGATGGGTTCGTGGCAGTCGATCCCGAGGGGTACCTCCTCGAGTTCGAACGATTCAATCCGCATGCCGAGAACGAGCAATTGCTGCCCAGGTTGGCAGGGGCCGAAGTTCAATATCCGGCCCAGGCAATCGAGACGAGCCGACCCCCCGAGCTGGGGGTGCAGGCCACCGTCCTCTGGCTGTACTACCGCGACCTGGAAGGCGTCGAACGCTTCTACAGCGACATGCTCGATCGCGAAAGGATCGTCGATCAGGGTTGGGCCAAGGTCTTTCCCGTCTCTTCTTCGGGCTATCTCGGCCTCGTGGACGGGGAGCGCGGCCTCCACTCGGCGACCGATGAGAAGAGCGTTACGGTTTCGTTCTTCACGGACGATGTGGAGGGCTGGTTCAGCTACATGCGGGGGCGCGAGGGCTTCCAGCTGCGAACCCGGGAGGTGACCGACGAGAGCGGACGGGTGAGCGTGTTCATCGGCTACGATCCTGAGGGTTACTTTCTCGAGTGGGACACTTTCCTGGACGTCGAGGGAAACGAGGAGTTGCTTGCGTTGCTGAACGGGGTGCGGTAAGCACCGGCATCCGGGGGAGGGCTACCCGCTTCCAAGCCCCGGATTCCAGCGCTAAGCCGCGAGGGGGAGTCGACGGCCTCCTCGGGGTTCAGCTTCCCGGTGAGGTCACGGTTGGCAACAGAAGAAGATTCTCCCCCTCGTTCAGGTGCTCTCACGCGGGCGCCTCAGCCCGACCGCGATCCGGGGTCGAAGCGTTCGCCGACGGCCGGGATGGTGCAAGACAATCCGTTCCGGAAGAAGTCCGCGGGAACGTCTTCAGGCGCTCCGCGGTTTTCGTGCGGGAGTCAGTTGATGCGCTTGTCGCGGCCGGTCCATTCGCGGTCGCGGAGGATGTACTTCTGGACCTTGCCGGTGGAGGTCTTGGGGAGGGGGCCGAACTCGATCGCGTCGGGGCACTTGAAGTGGGCGATCCGGTCTCGGCAGAAGTCGATGATCTCCTGATCCGTGGCCTCGGCTTCCGGCTTCAGCGTGACGAAGGCCTTGGGGCGTTCGCCCCATTCGTCGTGGGGGACGGCGACGACGGCGCACTCCAGCACGGCAGGGTGTCGGGCGACCGTCTGCTCGACCTCGATCGTTGAGATGTTCTCGCCTCCCGAGATGATGATGTCCTTGGCCCGGTCCCGGAGTTCGACGTAGCCGTCGGGGTGCCACACGGCGAGGTCCCCCGAGTGGAACCAGCCGCCGCGGAACGCCTCCTCCGTGGCCTCGGGCTGCGCATAGTAGCCCTTCATGACGATGTTCCCGCGCATCACGACTTCGCCCATCGTCGCGCCGTCGCGCGGCACGTCCCTGCCCTCCTCGTCGACGACCCGCATGAGGTCGGAGGTGACGAACCCCTGGCCCTGCCGGGCGAGCAGCCGGGCCTGTTCGGCGCGCGGGCGCCCGTCCCAGTCGGCGTGCCAGGCGCAGGTGGCGGTGGGGCCGTACGTCTCGGTGAGACCGTAAGCGTGGATCGGGTGGAAGTTCAGCGCCTTCAACTGCTCCAGCAGCGTCGGCGAGGGCGGCGCCCCGGCGATCATCGTCCGCACCGTGCGCTCCAGCGGCCGGGCAGCCGGATCGTTGACGAGCATGATCTGCACGGTCGGCGCGCCGCAGTAGTGCGTGACGCCCTCCGACTCGATCAGCGCCCAGATGCGGGCCGGGTCGACGTCCCTCAGGCACACGTGCGTGCCCCCGATGGCGGTCACCGCCCACGTGAAGCACCATCCGTTGCAGTGAAACATGGGCAGCGTCCACAGATAGACGGCGCCGGGCGTCATCTCCATCTCGATGAGTTCGCCGATCGCGTTCAGGTACGCGCCGCGGTGCGTGTACACGACGCCCTTGGGGCGGCCCGTCGTCCCCGACGTGTAGTTCATCGAGATCGGGGCTTCCTCGTCCGCCGGGCCGGCCGCGAGCGGGGGCGGCTCGCCGGTGCCGGTGGCGAAGTCCCTGGCGGAGTCGCCGGCTGAATCGGCGGCGGAAGCGAGGAACGCCTCGTAGGGGTCGCTGGGCGCCCCGGTGTCGTCGATTCGCACCACCGTCACCCCGTCACCGCGCAGCGCTTCCCGATCGATGAGGCCCTCGAGGGCCCGGTCGACGAACAGGTAACGCGCACCGCTGTGCTCCAGGATGTAGGCGATCTCGCCCGCCCCGAGCCGCGTGTTGATCGCGACGAGCACCCCGCCCGCGGCCGGCACCCCGTAGTGCGCCTCGAGCAGGGGCGGCGTGTTCGGCGACAGGAAGGCCACCCGGTCCCCAGGCCCAAGTCCGGCCCCGAGGAGTCCCGCCGCCAGCCGCCGCACGCGAAGCTCGAACTCGCGGTAGGAGTAGCTCCGGTCGCCGTGCACGACGGCCGCCTTGTCGGGGTACACGAACGCGCTCCGCCGCAGGAATTCGAGCGGCGTGAGTTTGGTCCGGTACGGGCTCCGCTCGCTCACCGCGGTCCCGCCCCGCGCGCGTCCGTCGCTGGCGGCGTCCTGCCGCTCACTCGCCACCCGCGCCGCCGGCCTCCGACAGCAGCCGCCGGTACACGTCCCGCGCCTCGTCGAACTGGGCGTAGACGTGATCCTGCTCCGCCTGCGTCCGCCAGCCGGGCCACTCCCGCGCCTGGCGTTCCAGTTCGTCGATCCAGTCGAGGCCGTACTGCGCCCCCGCCGCGTCGCGGATCGCCGCGCCTCCCACCGTGAACCAGACGGGGTTCGTGAACCCCTGCGGGTAGCCCGCGTCGAGCGGGAACCGTTCCTCGGGCTCGCCCTCCGCCCGCAGGTGGATCCAGCCGCTCCCGTCGATCCCCACATCCCCCGAGAAGGAGGCGGACTTGCGGTCTTCGGAGAGTTCGAGGTCGAGGATGTCTTCCCCGTCGCGCACGAGCCAGGCGCGGGTCAGCGGCACGATCGACCGCACGCTGGCCTCCACCTCGACGCTCGTCGCGGCCGCGCCCAGATCCACCACGGAACCCGGGATCTCCCCGTTCACCGTGAGTTCGACGAGGGGCCCATTCGTCACGAACGCCGCGGCGCCCCGCAGCCCCTCGAACCAGCCATCGGCCGTCAGGCGCCCGTCCGGCGGGCGCACGTACGTCCGCATGGCGCCCACCAGCGGCGTCGCGTGCAGGTTGCTGATCGAGTCCTCGCCCCCCGTCGCGCAC
>JAJDUL010000049.1 GCA_022826685.1 Gemmatimonadota bacterium
ACTCGTTCAGGCCGATCGCGGGTCCCTTCCCTGAGACCCCCGCAGTAGCGCTCTCATCCGGCCCGACGTCGCGTCGATCCAGGTCGCCGAGACGCTGTCTGTCCTCGAGGAGGATGGACCCGTGCTGAAGCACGCCACCGCGGCGACGGCACTGGGCGCTGCCCACGAGCTTGCGGCCGCGCGCGGTGAGTTCTCCCGGGGCCGGATCGCGAAAGCAGCTCGCGGCGGAGATCCGGGAGGCCGCGGCGCCACTCGCCTCCGCGTCGTCGCTCCGAGCCGTGTCGAGCGGGACACCCATGGCGCGCAACGCCTCGGCCAGCGCGCCGTGCACGGTGTGCAGGACGGCACGGGGCCCGCCCCACGCCCGTGCGGGACAGGCGAAAGCGTATGTGATCTCGGGGCCATGGAAGACGGATCGGCCGCCCGTCGGCCGCCGAACGGCGTCGACGCCGGGACGGAGCTCGTCCGGGGAACGTCCGAGCAGCCGGTCGGGCGCCGTCTGATGCCGCCCGAGCGACAGACACCAGGGCTCCCAGCCGTAGAACCGAAGCAGCGTCGAACCCCCCGCGGCGAGTTCGAGCATCGCCTCGTCCACGGCCATGTTGCGGGCGCCGTCCGCCACGGCGTAGGGGAGTACGATGAACGGGGCTTCCCCGAGCCGGGCACGCGCGCGCCGCGCGGTCACAACTCCAGAGCCTCTCCGGGCTCGAGGATCACGACCTCGGCGGTGTCGCCCACGGCGTCCACGAAGCGGGCCGGATCGACGTCGATCAACTCCCAGGTGCCGTAGTGGTTCGGAACGGCGATTCGGGGTTCGATCATCTCGATCGCGCGCGCGGCGTCTTCCGGACCCATCGTGAAGTTGTCGCCGATCGGCACCAGCGCCACATCCACTTCTCCATTCAGAAGCTCCATGTCGCGCGTGAGCCCCGTATCTCCGGCGTGGTAGACGCGCGTGCCGTCCACCGTGAGGAGGATGCCGGCGGCCGTCGTCGTATAGGCCTCCGCGCCCGGTGCGTCGATCTTCCCGCCGTGGGTCGCCACGGTGAGCTTGACGCGCCCGAAGGGGAACTCGTGGGCGCCGCCGATGTGCATGGGGTGGGCGTTCTCGTGGCCCTGCACCTCCCCGGCGTACGCCACGATCTCGTAGGTGGCGATGAGCTTCGCGTCGGTCGCCTCGAGGATGTCCCAGGTATCCGCGATGTGGTCGCCGTGCCCGTGCGAGAGGAGGAGGTAGTCGAGGCGGTCGGTGAAGTGCTCCGGTCCCACGTCGGCCACGGGGTTCCCGGTCAGAAACGGGTCGATGAGGATCCGCGTTCCGTCCACGGCCTCGATCTCGTAGCAGCTCTGGCCGTGAAAGATGAGTTGTGCCATCCGCCTACCTCCCGGTCTATGCGCCTGCCTGGCCTGTGCCGGCGGTCTCGGTTTCGTAGCTCTCGATCGGCGGACACGCGCAGACGAGGTTCCGGTCTCCGTACGCGTTGTTCACGCGGCGCACGGGCGGCCAGAACTTCCACTCCCGGGTCGAAGGCGCCGGCCACGCGGCTTCCCGTCGCGTGTACGCGTGGTCCCATGTATCCGACGTCACCATCTCCGCGGTGTGGGGCGCGTTCTTCAGCGGATTGTCCGTCGCATCCAGCGTCCCGTCCGCGATCCTCCGAATCTCCGCGCGAATCGAGATCAGCGCGTCGACGAGTCGGTCCAGTTCCCGCTTCGACTCGCTCTCCGTGGGCTCGATCATGATCGTACCCGCGACCGGAAAGGACATCGTGGGCGCGTGGAATCCGTAGTCCATGAGTCGCTTCGCGACATCCTCATCCGTCACTCCCGTCCCCCGCCTCAGCGGACGCAGATCGAGGATGAACTCGTGCGCGACCCGCCCGTGCTCGCCGCGGTAGAGGACGTCGAAGTGCTCGCTGAGACGACTCGCCATGTAGTTCGCGGCGAGAACGGCCGCCTCGGTCGCCGCTCGCACGCCGTCCCGGCCGAGCATGGCGATGTAGGCCCACGAGATGAGCAGAATCGAAGCGCTCCCCCACGGCGCCGCGGAGACCGCCGGGATCGCGGCTTCGCCACCCACATCGACGAGTGGGTGTCCCGGCAGGTAGGGCGCGAGTTCCTCCGTCACGCAGATCGGACCCATTCCCGGGCCCCCCCCGCCATGCGGAATGGCGAACGTCTTGTGGAGGTTGATGTGGATGACGTCGGCGCCGTAATCGCCGGGACGGCAGAGGCCGACCTGGGCGTTGAGGTTGGCGCCATCGAGGTATACGAGTCCGCCGTGCTCGTGGACGATGTCCGTGACTTCCCGGATGGCCGACTCGAACACGCCGTGGGTGGACGGATACGTGATCATCGTCGCTGCCAGCCGGTCGGAGTGTTTCTCCGCCTTGGCGCGGAGGTCGTCGACGTCGATGTTCCCGTTCTCGTCACAGCGGACGACGACGACCTTCATCCCGGCCATCACCGCGCTCGCGGGGTTCGTGCCGTGCGCCGACGACGGGATGAGGCACACATCCCGCGCTCCCTCGCCCCGGTCCTCGTGTCGGGCCGCGATGACGAGCAGGCCGGTGTACTCGCCCTGCGCTCCCGAGTTCGGCTGCAGCGAGCAGGCGGGCAGCCCGCTCATCTCGCATAGCCACCGCTCCAGATCGTCGAACAGACGTCGATACCCCTCGGCCTGGTCCACGGGGGCGAACGGGTGCAGAGACCCGAACTCCGGCCACGTGACGGGGATCATCTCGGATGTCGCGTTGAGCTTCATCGTGCAGGATCCGAGCGGGATCATGCTCGTGTTCAGCGAGAGGTCCCGGGTCTCAAGCCGATGGATGTACCGCAGCATCTCGGTCTCGGAATGGTACCGGTTGAAGACCGGGTGCTCGAGGTAGCCCGAGGCGCGCGCGAGTTCCGCGGGATAGACGGCCTCCGGAATGTCCGCGGCGACGTCTCCGGCGCCGAGTTCCCGGTCCCCTTCGCCCCCGAAGACCGCGAACAGGTCCTCCAGGTCCTCTCCCCGCACCGTCTCGTCGAGCGCGATCCCGACCGTCCCATCCTCGAAATCCCGCAGGTTGATGCCCCGCTCGCGTGCCCTGGCGAGGATCTCGGCGGATGTGAAACCCGAGGGGATGACCTGAAGCGTGTCGAAGAACTGCTCGTGAACGATCGTGTGCCCGAGCCGCTCGAGTCCCCGGGCGAGGGTCCACGTCAACTTTCGGACGCGGGTCGCGATGGCGCGGATACCCTCCGGTCCGTGATACACGGCGTACATCCCGGCCATGATCGCGAGCAGCACCTGTGCGGTGCAGATGTTCGAGGTCGCCTTCTCCCGCCGAATGTGCTGCTCGCGCGTCTGCAGGGCCATCCGGAGCGCCGGGTTCCCGTCCGCGTCGACCGACACTCCGATGATCCGTCCCGGCAGCTTGCGCTTGAACGCGTCCGTGGCGGCAAGGTAGGCGGCGTGCGGCCCGCCGTAACCCATGGGTACGCCGAAGCGCTGAGAGTTGCCGACGGCGATGTCCGCGCCGAACTCGCCCGGCGGCACGAGCAGCGCGAGGGCGAGGAGGTCGGCAGCGACCACAACCCCGGCCCCGTGCTCGTGAAGGGCGTCGCAGAGACCCCGATAGTCGACGACCGCACCCTCCGTGGTCGGGTACTGCAGAAGCGCGCCGAAGGCGTCGTCCGGATCGTGGGCGGCGATGTCGCCGTGCTGGAAGAGCCGGACCTGGATTCCGAGCGGCCGCGCCCGGCCGCGGACGACGGCGACGGTCTGCGGGTGGCACGCCTCGGACACGAGGAAGACGTTGCGGTCGTCGCTCCCCCTGCTGCCCCAGAGCATGAGCATCGCTTCCGCCGCGGCGGTTCCTTCGTCCAGCAGCGAGGCGTTCGCGATCGGAAGCCCCGTGAGGTCGATGACCGTCGTCTGGAAGTTGAGCAGCGCCTCGAGGCGCCCCTGCGAGATCTCGGCCTGATAGGGCGTATACTGTGTATACCAGCCGGGGTTCTCAAGGATGTTCCGGAGGATGACGCCAGGTGTCAGCGTCCCGTGATACCCCAGACCGAGATAGGAACGGAACGGGCGGTTGGAACGCGCGAGTTCCGCCGCGTGATCGAGAAGCCTTCTCTCGGTGATCGCTTCGGGCAGGTCGAGGGCGCGACCCAGGCGGATCGGTTCGGGAACGGTCTCGTCGACAAGCTCGCTCAGGCTCTTTGCGCCGACCACCTCCAGCATCGGCTCCACGTCCGAGGGCGCCAGTCCTATGTGGCGCCCGGCGAACTCGCCGAACGGCTCCATCTCAAACCGCATGTTCAGGGGCGGGCCGTCAGATCTCGTCCCCGTCGGCGACGAGGGCGGCGTACTGTTCGGCGGTGAGGAGGTCGTTGAGGTCGTCGGGCGCTTCCAGCGCGAGCCGGATCATCCATCCTTCTCCGTAGGGATCGCTGTTGACGAGACCGGGGTCGGTCTCCAGCGCGTCGTTCACCGCCACGATCGCTCCCGCCGCGGGGCAGAAGAGTTCGGAGACGGTCTTCACGGCCTCGACGGTCCCGAAGGCTTCCATCTGTCCGAACTCTTCGCCGGGCGCGGGAAGTTCAACGTAGACCACATCGCCCAGTTCGCCCTGGGCGTAGTCCGTGATCCCGATCAAGACCTCGCCGTCGACGTCGGTTTCCCGCACGTATTCGTGCTCGGGCGTGTATCTGAGATCTTCCGGAATGTCCGACATGCGTACCCTCTGTCTTGCTTCGGATCGAGCGTCTCTGGGCTGGCGGCGTGGGGACTATACCCGAGCCGCGAGCCGGGCGTCAAGCAACTCCGCGACTAATCGCCCGAGGCGAGTCTTCGCCGGGCTTTGCGGTCCTTCCTGATCCGCTTCCGTGCGTCCCTCGCGCTCTCGCCCGGGTGTCGCTCGACGACATCGACGCCTCCCATGCAGACGAGACCGCTGATGCGGATGACGGGAGCGTCCGCGGCCGGTGGCGTGTCCGGCTCCGGCGTGCTCACGCCCCCCATCAGCGCGATGCCGCCCCACTCGACGCGGACGCCTGGAGGGACGACGATGTCCACGCCTCCCATGAGCGCAAGGAGCCGGACCGAAACCGTCTCCGTCGCGAACGTCGCCTGCCGAAAATCGAGATCCGTACCCCCCATCACGGTGACGGCGTTGAGCCGGCGGGGCGGGATCCAGCTGCCCTTGCGCTCCGTCGCCCCCCAGATGGAGACGATGAGGTCGCTCTCCTGGACGGGCCGGGCCGGATCCACCGGCACGGAGGCCGTCGCCACGGGCGCGGGCGCGGCGGGGCGGGTCTCGCTCCGGAGTGCGGGGAGGTCTCGCTCGAGCGCAACGAGTTCGGCCCGGGTGCGCGCGGCGTACGCGATGTCCAGGCGGCGTTCCAGTTCCGTCGTGTTCATGGCGTCGCGCGCGAAATGGGCGCAGAGACGATCCACCGTCGCCTGCCGCTCCTCCGGCGACAACGCCTTTTCCGGGCTGTCCGTCATCTCCTCCTCGCCGTCTGGCCGGCCTGATTCTCACGCAAGGTGGCGGGGCCAGCAAGGCAAAAAAACTTGCAGCGCGGGCGAGCGCACGGCATCATGGCGCACAACAGGTGCTTTCGTGCCCTATCCGTAAACCCTTTGGAAGGAGGTGATCTAGTGTCTGCAGGATGTAGAACCGGGTCTGACTCGGCACGGGCAAGCGATCGCCTCGAGGCAGCGTAACCGGTCTTGAACCGGTGGCGCCCGAGACATGCGCCGACCTGAAAGCTGCGGTGCCTTGCCGGCGTCGCGTCGAGTCAGGTTTCGGTTGAGACAAGAGCCGGCCGTGGGCTTCATGCTCGCGGCCGGCTTCCTTTTCGCCCTGCCCTTCCTCTGAAATATGTCGCTATTCAGCAAATACACCGGAGCCGGCAACGACTTCGTGATCGTGCGCGGCGAGGAACTGGGGCTCCGGGATGCGGGAGCCCTGGCCGCCGCGCTGTGCCCCCGCGCGACGGGCGTCGGCGTGGACGGGCTGATCACCGTTCGAAGCCTGAGCGAAGAAGTCGTCCGCCTCCGGTTCTTCAATCGCGACGGCTCCGAGTTTTCCACCTGCGGGAACGGTTCGCGGTGCGCGGCGCGCTACGCGGTGGACCGGGGGCTTGTGCCCCCCGATCACATCCTCGTGACGGACGACGGTGAGATCCTGGCGCGAGTGCGGGAGGACGGCGTGGCCCTGGAATACGCGCTTGACGCCCGAGTGGAGCGCGAGCTGCGCGCGCGCGTCGGGACCGGGAATCCGCGGGAACGTGACGCCTGGCTCGTGCGGATGGGGACCGGGCACCTCGTCGTCCCCGTCCCGTCGGTGGAGGTGGAGGACTTCGAAGATCTTTGCCGGCCCCTGCGGTGGCGGGAGGATGTCGGTCCGGGAGGGGCGAATGTGCACCTCGTCGCCCGCGACGGAGGGACGGTGGTCATCCGCACCTTCGAACGAGGCGTGGAGGGGGAGACGCTCGCCTGCGGCAGCGGCTGCATGGCGGCGGCGTTCGCGCTCCGGGCCGCGGGCGAAGCGGGGGACCGGGTCGAGTTCCTCGTCCGGTCCGGGGCCCCGTTGACGGTGGAGTTCCTCGAGGCGGGGCGGATCCGCCTCACCGGACCGGCGGTGTTCATCTTCGATGGCGTCTTCCCCGAAGCGACGCGCTGACCCGGACGCCTCCGCGGCGGCGGCGCCGCTGCTGGCGTGGTTCGACGCGCGGCAGCGGGACGACGTCGCGTGGCGCGGAGAGCGGGACCCTTACGCGATCCTCGTGGCCGAGGTCATGGCGCAGCAGACGCGGGTGGAGACCGCCGCGCCGTACCATCGGCGGTTCATGGATCGCTTCCCCGACGTATGGACCCTCGCGGAAGCGGAGGAGGACGACGTCCTCGGTCTCTGGGAGGGACTGGGGTACTACGCGCGGGCCCGCAACCTGCGGCGGGCGGCGCGGCGCGTGGTCTCGGAATACGGCGGCCGGATCCCGCGGGCGGTGTCGGCGCTGCGGACGCTCCCGGGCGTGGGCCCGTATACGGCGGGCGCCGTCGCCAGCGTGGCGTTCGGGCTGCCGGAACCCGCGGTCGATGGGAACGCACGCCGCGTTCTCTCGCGACTGGGCGATCTCGAGACGGCCTCTCCCTCCGAGCTCGACCGGGCCGCGCGAGCCCTCATCGCCGCGGTCCCGGAGCGGCCGGGCGATGTGAACCAGGCGCTGATGGACCTCGGGAGCGCGGTCTGTACGCCGCGCGGGCCGACGTGCGGAGCGTGCCCGCTGTCGAGTCGATGCCTCGCACTGCGACGGGGGACGATCGGGGAGCGGCCCCCGAGGAAGAGGCGCGCCCGGTCCCCCGAGCGGGCCGAGGCGGCGGCCATCGTCCGGCGCGACGGACGGGTGCTCGTACTGCGGCGGCCGTCGGACGGACTCCTGGGCGGTCTGTGGGATTTCCCCTCCGTCGCGCTGCCCGCGCCAACCCCGACCCCACCGGCGCCCGCGCTCACAAGAGTTCTTCGAGAAGGGTTCGGGCTCGACTGCCGCGTGGGTGAGGAGATTCGCGTGCTGCGTCACACGTTCAGCCACTTCCGTCTGCGGCTCACCGTGCACCGGGCCCGGTGGCGGTCGGGTGAGGTCACGAGCGCCCGGCAGTACCGCTGGGTCGGCCGCGGGGAATTCGGCGACCTCGCTTTTCCCGCCTATCTCCGACGGCTGATCGACGAGGATGTGTCCCCGAGTTCTGTCTCCCCGAGAAATGCGAGGTAGGCGCGGATCGTAAGATCGGCCGCCGCGTGGTGGGAGGCCGGAAGATCCCCGTAGACCGCGGCCCGGATCCGTTCCGGGGTTCGGGCGCCGGCCTGCAGCGCCCGCCGGACGGACGCCACGCGCTGCAGCCGGTGCTTACGGCATTCCTCGAGGCGTGCGAGCGCGTCCTCCACGGGTGCGCCGTGCCCCGGGAGCAGGCGCCCGGGACGGAGGGCCGTGAGGCGCGCGAGACTCGCGAGGTACGCCTCCACGGACCCGTCCGGGTGGACGATCATGGTGCTCCCTTCTCCGAGCACGAGATCCCCCGTGAAGAGGGCGCGCGAGGGTTCGAGCAGGTAGCAGAGGTGGTCCGCGGAATGACCGGGTGTCGGGATCGCCCGCACGCGGAGTCCCTTCCCCGGCGCCATGGCCTCATCCTCCGCCAGCGCCCGACCCGCCAACCCCGTGAGGTCGAGCGTGGCGGCGGAGGCGCGGAGTTCTCCCCAGCGGCCGGCGGCCGCCGCCGCGGACGCTGCGTGGTCGGCGTGAGCGTGCGTCAGGCAGACCGCCGCCACCGGTCTCCCGGCGATCACATCATCGACACGGCGGAGGTGCGCTTCATCCTGCGGTCCGGGGTCCAGGACGATCAGCGGCCCGGTTCCGATCACGTATGTCTGCGTCCCGGTCAGCGTGAGCGGGCCCGGATTGTCGGCGCGGACCGCCGTGATGGCCGATCCGTGCCGGACGACGTGAACCGGTCCCACGCTCGACGTCACCGGCCTTCGTCGTATCCGGGGTCTCCCGGAGCCAGCGGCGTCACGCCCTTCTCGCCGACGCCCAGCCTGACGAGCGCGGGTTCCACGTGGACCCCGCTGAGTGCCGCCATCGCCTCCTCGACCAATCGGAAGCCGGCGAGGCGCTCGATCGTCCTTTCGGTCGGGAACATCATGGGCAGCCTACCGGCGGAGAAGCGCCGGAGCGCCGAGGCCGGCGTGGTCCAGATCGCCGCCTCGTGTTCCGGCGTCAAGCTCACGCGAGATGGCCGCTCCTCCAGCGAGAGGAGGAAGAAGCGGGTGTCGAACCGCAGCGCCGAGCCGCGCGGCGTGATCCAGCGCGCGAAGTACACGATGGGTGTGGACGAAAAGTCGAGTTCGAGGCGCTCGGCCACTTGCGAGAAGCGAACCTGCTCCGAGAGCAAAGCCCGCCGGGCCTCGGCCAGCGCCTCCGGTCCGCAACCGCGCAGCGGCGCCGGCATGATCCCGGTCTCTTCGAACAGTTCACGCAGCGCCGCCACGCATGCCGCGGCTTCACCCGCGCCCGGAAGTCGGTACGCCCAATTTGCGGAGGCGTCATCCTCGTCGATCGCACCGCCCGGGAACGCCCACGCCCCGGCTCCGAACCTGGCGTCGCCGGGGCGCTGAAGCAGGAGGAACTCCAGCCCGTCCACCGCCTGGGTAGCGACGACGACGGTGGCGGCGGGCCGTGGAGTCATAGCGGCCGTCCCGGGATTCATGCGGTCCGAAGGGGCGCTCAAACCCCGCTTGCCACGCGGGCGATGACCAGCAGGACCCCCAGCAGCAGGAAGGCGGCCGGAAGGGCGGCCGCCAGCAGCCATGCCGCGAAGGCTCTTCCGGTCGTGGTCCGGTGTGCCTCCCGCAGACCGATCACCGTCAGCACGGCTCCCCAGATCCAGGCCACCAATCCGCCGACGAACGGGATAATGGCGAAGACGGCGGGCCCGCACGCGTAGCAGACTGCGCGCACCGTAGCCGTGAGGCTTCGACGCCCGGGGACCAGCAGGAGTACGAACAGATGGAGGAGCAGGCTCGTAATGACGAGGGACAGCACCGCCAGGAACGGGGTGAGGAAAAAGTCCGCAAGCCTGCCGGCGGGGCCGATGGTGTCCGCCGCTCCCGGCAGCGCGATGTTCACCATCTCGGCGATCGCCTCCACGAGGCCCGGCTGCGCCGTCGGCAGCAACGCGCCCCAGGTGAGCGAGAGCCCCGCTGCGAGGACGCTGATCAGGAGGTAGTAGAGGATTGGGCGCACCGCGGCGCGATCGTGCGGTCCACCGGCAAAAAACGCGCCGGGCTCCAGCACGCTCCGGCGCCACGTCTCGATCACGTTCACCGGGAACGGTACCGCAGGGTCCTCCCACGCGGGCAGGTTGACGTCCCCTGCGCTCTCCCCGTCGCCCGCGCCCTCCCGTTCGGAGCTCGCCGCAGCCTCTCCACAGAACGGACACTGGTCGAACCCGGCGCTCTCGTGCCCGCACCTCGCGCACGTCGTCACTGGTGCTCTCGACTCAGTCGAGGATGCGCAGCGGCATGACGAGGCAGAGGTAATCGGGTTCGCCACTCGCGGGAGAGAAGGTCGCCGCTCGTTCCGGCGCCTTGAAGGTCATTCGAACGTCCTCCTCCGGCATGTGACGCAGCACCTCAAGGAGGTACGTCGCATTGAAGCCGATCTGAATGTCCTCGCCCTCGTAGTCCAGCGACAGCGCGTCCTCCGCCTCCCCGAGATCCGGCGTCTGGACCTTGAACCCGAGGTCGCCGGACCGGAAGGAGAGGCGTACGCGCCTCGTCGAGTCATCCGCCATCACCGCGACGCGCCGCACCGCCGTCTCGAGAGCGGCACGGTTCACGGTCGCGGTCTTGTCGTTGTCCTTCGGAATGACCTGCTCGTAGTTCGGATACGGTCCCTCGATCAGCGCCGTGAAGACCTCCCGGTCGGCGGACCGGAACGCCAGGTGGTTCTCCGAACGAGCGATCTGAAGCACCGTGTCGGCGGGGTACAGCTTCTGCACCTGGCTCAGCGCCTTCGGAGGAATGATCAGGTCTGCCTCGGCGGGCGAGCCGCTGACGTCCAGTTCGCGCGACATCTTCGCGAGGCGGTGGCCATTCGTCGCAACCATCACGGTTGCCGCCTCACGCAACTGCCACAGGATCCCGTTCAGAATCGGCCGGCTGTCCTCGGTGGAAACGGCGAAACTTGTCCGCTCGATCAGCGTCTGCAGCTCGCCGGCGGACATCTCCCAACCCCCGGCGAAGTCGATCTCCGGGAAGTCCGGGAACTCGTCGGGGGCCTGCCCGTAGAGGCGGAACTTGCTCCGCCCGCACTCGATATCCACTCCGGCAGACCCTCCGTCGTCGCTTCCGTCTGCCGCCGCGAATCTTACCGGCGCATCATCGAGCACGCGCGAGATCTCCAGAAGTTGTCTCGCGGGCAGCGCGACGACGCCCGCCTCGGAGACCTCCGCCGGCACGGACAACGAGACGAAGATGGACATGTCCGTGCCGCTCAGCCGCACGGCATCGTCCTCCGCATGGATCAGGATGTTCGAGAGAACCGGGAGCGCGGCTCGGGTCGGGACGGCGGCAGCGCTTGCCGCCAGACCCTCCTGGAGTGCCTCTCGGGTGATCGAGAATCTCATTTCAGCTCCGGCAGTGTCGGTTCGGGTTTTCCACCGTGGGTTCTACGGTTGCGTATGATATATGTATCAACGGAGTAGTAGTAGAGCCTGTCGAAGTGTCGAAAATCAGGCGTTCCCCATGTTTCTCGCGGCTTGGGCGAGGTGCGCCCGCTGTGGACACGCGGACATGGTTGTCGAAGCTCCGGCGAAACCTCGTCGCCGAGGCGGAGACGGTGGGCCCGATGGTGTGCGTATCGTGTGCGCGAGAAGCAGGTCTTCGTCCGATTTTGCACACGGTCGTGGACGGACGGGACATCAGGTCCGGAACAGCTCTTGCTGCAGCTGGCCGACGCGGCCGCGAAGCGTGGCATCCGACGCCATGTCCGCCTCGACCTTGTTGACGGAGTGAATGACGGTGGAGTGATTCCTGCCGCCGAAGAGGTGGCCGATGTCGGAATAGGGCAGGTCGAGATGCGTCTTGATGAGGTACATGGCGACCTGCCGGGGAACGGTCACGGTCCGGTTCCGCCGCTTTGAGATGAGTGCTTCCACCGAGACGCCCCAGGAAGCGGCGATGCGGGCGCGGACTTCTTCCGCCGAGACTTCGATCACCTGCTCATCGGCCTCGTTCCCCTCGGGCCCCAGTGCGTCGCGCGCCATGTCGAGCGAAATCTCGCGTCGCGTGAGAGAGCTGAAGGCGAGGAGCTTGATCAGGGCGCCCTCGAGCTGCCGCACGGAGGTCCGCCGACTCCGCGCGACGTACTCGATGACGTCGTCGTCGATTTCGATCCCGTCCTCGTCGGCCTTCTTGCGCAGGATCGCGGAACGCGTCTCCAGGTCGGGGGGCTGGATGTCGGTGACGAGACCCCACTCGAACCGGGAAACGAGGCGTTCCTGGAGCCCGGGGATGTCCTGCGGCGGCCGGTCGCTCGTGATGACGATCTGCTTCTTTGCGTCGTAGAGCGCGTTGAAGGTGTGGAAAAACTCTTCCTGCGTCCCTTCCTTGTTGGCGATGAAGTGAACGTCGTCGATGAGCAGTACGTCGATCCGGCGATAGCGCTCGCGGAAGAGGGCCGTCTGCCCGGTCCTGATCGCATCGATCATCTCGTTCGTGAACTGCTCGGAAGGGACGTAGGCGACCTGGCAGTCCGGGAGGCGGTCGAGAATCGTGTTGCCGATCGCGTGCATCAGGTGTGTCTTGCCGAGGCCGGTGCCGCCCCAGATGAAGAGCGGGTTGTACGTCGTGGCCGGTGCGGCGGCGACGCGATCCGACGCCGCCGCGGCGAGTTCGTTGCTGCCGCCAATGACGAAACGTGCGAAGGTGTAGCGTTCGTTCAGCGCCGCCGCTGCGGGAAGGCCTCCGCGATTCGGCGTCTGCGCGGCCAGCGCGTGACCGGGGTCGCCGGGGTAGGGTTCCGTGATCTCCGGGAAGTCGAGACGCTCCTCGGCTCCCTTGTGCTCGAAGCGGAGTCGAAGTCTCGCGCCGAGCTCCCGCTCGGAGATGTCCCGCAGAAGCGTCCCGTACTTATCCTCGACCCATTCGACCGCGAACCTGGTGGGCGCGGAGACGACGAGCGTGTCGTCGGAAAGCGAGACGGCCTCGGTCGATCCGAGCCAGGTGCGATAGGTCTGCTCCGGGAGCACGAGCTTCGCCGACGCGCGAATCTTGATCCAGGCCTCGTGTGCAGTCAGCTCCATCCGTGACGCGCTGGCATGAGAAGAAGACGGTGGGATAGGGGTTCTGATCTTAGGCGAATCCGCCGGCGAGTGTCAACGAAGGGACACGCCTCGCGAGGTGGCACGCGGATGGCGGACGGGATCGGGCGCCGGACCCGGCGTCGGGCGCGCCGAATTGACACTATCCCGCGCCACGTCTAGACTTCCGGGCTGGCCTCGAAGACCTCGCGAGATGACCGGAAAGCCTCGGGTGAATGTGACATGGGGAAGCCCACATACAGCAAGCCGACCAACAGGAAGCGCGTTCGGGATCATGGATTTCGCGCGCGCATGAAGACGAAGGCGGGCCGCCGCACGCTGTCGCGCCGCAGAAGGAAGGGTCGACGTCGGCTCACCGTCAGTGACGCGTTCCGTCGCAAGCGACGAAGCCGCTAGCGGGCGTCGGCCCGAAGGCTATCGACGGCCTCGCGCGGCTCGGCTGCGCACAGCACGGGAGATTCGCCGAACCATCCGTGCGGGCCGCTCCAGCCGGGGCCGCATCGTGGACGTGTTCTTCGCTCCGTCGACCGCCGGTCGCTCCAGGATCGGCGTTGTGACACCTCGCCACGGCCGCGGCGCGGTCGCGCGAAACCTCGTACGCCGGCGCCTGACCGAGATCGCCCGCATTCACGTATTGCCCGCCCTTGAAGCCCGCCGGCTCGATCTGGACCTGGTCGTGAGAGCGAAACCGGCCGCCTACGACGCCTCGTACGAGAGGCTTCGGGCGACGTTGATGGATTCGCTGGAGACCGTATGCGCAGGGTGATCATCGGAGCGATTCGCGGCTACCAGCTGGTGGTCTCTCCCTGGCTGCCGGCCGCCTGCAGATACGAGCCGAGCTGCTCGGAATACGCCTTGACGGCGGTGCGGCGCTTCGGCGCCGTCCGGGGGGTCTGGCTGTGCGTTCGGCGCCTTCTTCGCTGTCACCCCCTCGGGTCGTGCGGCTACGACCCGGTTCCCGCCCGGGAGCGCTGATGGAACGCCGTCTGCTTCTCGCCATCGCGCTGATGGTCGGCGTGATGATTCTCTCGAACGTGTTCTTCCCGCCGACCGAAAGGCCGCTGGAACCGGTGTCGTCCGACAGCGTGGAGACGCAGGAGACCACGACCGCGGCGGACGAGCTGGACCGCCTTTCCGCCGAGGAGAGAGCGGCCCGGGAGGTGGCGGAGGTTCTGGCCGAAGCGGAGGAGACGCCGGCGGCTGCGGAAGAGGTGGAGGAAACCGCGGCTACAGCGGGGGAAGGCTCGATCGTCACGGTTCGGTCGGAGCTGTACGAGTACCGGTTCGACACGCGGGGCGCGCGCCTCGTGGGCGCGACGATGCTCGCGCACGAGAACTTCGCCGAGGGTGGACACGGCGGCCGCAACGTCGAGCTGGTGCGGCCGGACGATTCGATCCTGGCCTACGCGTTGACGCTTCGTGGCGACACCGTATCCCTCGGCTCGATTGGGTTCACCGCGTCGACGCCCACGCTCGAGGTGAGAGATGGGCCCGCGGAGCTGCGTTTCGAGGCGGCGATCGGCGAGGTCACCTTCGATGTGTCGTACCGCTTCCAGCCGGACGACTACCGGATCGAGGTGGGCGGCGGGCTGCGCGGACTGGGAGATGTGGGGCACGTCGTCCTCGTGAGCCTCGGCCGCGGGATCGAACGAAACGAGGCCGTGCCCCGGGAGGACAGGGCCGCGATGGCGCTCGTCACCCGTAGCCGCTCCGGACAGATCGCGGCGGAGCGACTGGACCGCGTGGACATCGACGAGGCAAGACCGGCCTCCGGCGCTCCCTTCAGCTGGGCCGCATCCAAGTCGAAGTACTGGCTCGCCGCCGTTGTGGCGCCGCCGGAAGGGCCGGGTATCGGGGGGGTGATGCTGCGGGGCGTGCCCGAGGAGGACGCAGCGGAAATGCAGGCCGCGCTGCCGGTGCCCGCGGGCACCTCCGGCTTCGAGTTCGCGGCGTACATCGGACCACAGGATTTCTCGCGGCTACAGGCCATGGGGCAGGAACTCCACAACGTGAACCCCGTCGGCTGGCGGTGGCTCCGGTGGTTCACCCGGCCCTTCGGGAACCTGATTGTCGCGATCCTGATCTGGATGCACGAGTCGTTCGCGCTGGCGTACGGCTGGGTCCTGATCCTGTTCGGGGTCGGGTCGCGGATCGTGCTGTCACCGCTGTTCCACATCTCGGGACGCGCGCAGATGAAACAGATGGCGCTGCAGCCGGAGATCGAGAAGCTGAAGGAACGTTACAAGGGCGACCCGCAGCGCCTGCAGCAGGAGCAGATGAAGCTCTTCCGGGAACAGGGGGTCAACCCGCTGGGCGGCTGTCTGCCCATGTTCCTGCCTCTCCCGATCCTCATCACGCTGTTCTTCGTCTTCCAGAACACGATCGAGTTCCGCGGCGTCCCCTTCCTGTGGCTGCCGGACCTGTCGCTGAGGGATCCGCTCTTCATCGTCCCGGTCCTGATGGGCGGTTCCATGCTCGGACTGAACTGGATCACGCAGCGGGGCATCCAGACGAACGCGCAGATGAAGATGATATCCTACGTGCTGCCCGTCGTCTTCACCTTCTTCTTCGCGAACTTCGCGGCCGGACTGAACCTGTACTACACGGCCTCGAACATCATGTCGCTGCCGCAGCAGATGTACCTTTCCCAGGCACGAAGGAAGGCACAGCCGCCGCCCTCGCGGAAGAAGGAGTAGCCCTGGCAGCCCGTCGGGAGTCGGCGCCGCCTCGTCACCGCACGTGGGAGACGGAAACCCCGACCAGGCGCTCGGACTGCCGGAAGAACTGCTCCGCGCGGGAAGGACCGAAGCCGAGGAGCAGTCCGACCCGCGTCCCCTGGCCCAGCGCAGCCCCTAGTTCCGCCGCAACGGCAGGCTTCCACTCGAGTTCCGCCCAGCCGACGTAGTTGATCGAAGCATGGAATCGCGCGCGCGCCCCCGGGGCCGACTCCCAGGCGGCGCCCGCCCGCAGCGAAAGAGGCTCGAAGTCCGGCGTGGCGCGCAGCAGCACGCCCGGGCCACCGTAGACGGTGAGGCCCGATGCCGGAGATCCCTGGAGCATCACCTCCATCCCCTCGCGGCTCGTGCTGATGGGACGGGTGCCGGTGTCCAGGAGGAACTCGTCCCCGAGATGCGAACTCACGTGATAGAGTTCGGCCCGAGCCGCGACCTCGCCGAAACGCGCGCGGAGGAGAACGCCGATCCGGTAGTGCACTTCGATGAGGGCCTGATCCGGACCTCCGAGGTCGAAGCGGGAGAACGCCCCTCCGTGAATCGCTCCTGCGAATTCCACCTCCCCGTCCGGGTCGCGCCGGATCCAGAACCCGAGCCGGTCGCCGATGTCCGCGAGGGCAATGCCGTCACGGCGGGAGTCGCGCGTCGCGCTCAGCAGCGCAAGACGATGTACGGGCTCGAGGGGGGAGCCGGACGGCGTACGGAAGGGATGGCCGTTCGGGTCCCGGATGCCGGATTCGGGGCCGCTCCTTGCCTGGGCGGCAAGGGGAGCTGCCGCAACGACGGATGCCGCCGCGAGGAGGCAGACCACTAGGTCGCGCACGTCGACAATCCAGGAGCGTGTGGCCCGGAAGCGGCCGGGCAGGCCGTGGCCTGCCGGACCGCCGGCCGAGATGCGCTGGAGCCTCAGGCGGCCGCCTGACACCTCGTGCAGAGGACGGTCTTCCGGCCGGTCACGCGGAGCGACGTCAACGCATGTCGGCACCGCGGACAGGGACCGCCCGCCGAGCGTGAGTTGATCAGCCACCCCGGATCGGAATGCGCGGCGCTCCAGTGAAGCGTGGCTCGCCTCAGGACCCGCTTCAGGTACCGGTGAAGCCGATCGAGCTGCTCGGGCTCCAGTTGGCCGACGCGCCGGTCGGGGCGTACGCCGGCCTGGAAGCAGATTTCGTCCGCATAGTCGTTGCCGATCCCCGCAATCGCCTTCTGGTTCAGGAGAAGACCCTTGATGGAGGAGCGGGCATTCCCCTCCGCAAGCGCTTCGAAGCGCGCCAGTGTCAGGTCGTCGCTCAGCGGGTCCACCCCCAGACTCTGGAGCGATCCCTTCTCGTTGAACTCGCTTCCGGCCACGGCCTGGACCGTCCCCTGAGAGCCGGACGACGAGAAGCGGAGTTCTCTGCCGGCCGCGAACTGGAACCGGATCCGCGTCCGGTCGGTCGGAGGCGCGGTCTGGGACTCGAGGCGCAGGAGACCATCGTCGCCCATGTCGAACATGAGGCTGTAGTCGGAACGAAAACGGAGGACGACGTAGCGACCGTGGCGTTCCACGGAATCCACGGCGTGGTTCTCAAGGTGATTCTCGACGATGTCGCGCTCGATCGATGCGACATCCGGGTCGTCGATTCGGATGATGGAGATCGTTTTGCCGGTCGTGTAACCGGCAATGCGCTCGATCATCCGCTCAACATCGGGAAGCTCTATCATTGCATCACGGCTCCGGTGGGCAAGACTGGGTGCAGGTGGACGTACACCCGTACGAAGGAAATGTGCCCCGTGCTTCATGGGAGGTGGCGAGATGAGAATCGCCACCAGGTCTCAACGCCGCATCAAGCGGAAGCGAGACTACGGGGGGCCAGCGTGCCGGGAATGAACGTAACACCATACCCTGCAACGTGTTATGGAACGCGCGTCCGAGTGTTGCTTAGCTGGCCCGACGCAACCAGGCGGATATTCTCTCCTGAACGGCGGCGGCCGCCCGTGCGGGATCCGGAGCGCTTCGGATAGGTCGTCCCATGACGATGTAGTCGGCTCCGGACTCGAACGCGGTCTCGACATCCACGGTCCGTTTCTGGTCGTCGGTCCCGGCCTCCGTCGCCGCGCGGATGCCGGGGACGACGATGCGAAACCGTTGAGACACCGCGGAGCGAATTCGGGCGGCCTCGTGACCGGAGCTGATGACGCCGGCGCACCCGATACTCTCCGCCCGACGGGCTCGCGACAGGACGACAGCCCCGACGTCGGCCTCAAAGCCGAGGTCCTCCATGTCGGCCCGGTCGAGACTCGTCAGAACGGTCACCGCGAGGATTCCGAGATCGCCCGCAGCGGCGTCGCAGGCCGCACGGAGGATCGCGTCGTTCCCGTGTACCGTGACGAAATCCACGTCCCGCGTCCGGAGTTGTCGGACAGCGGAGCCGACGGTCTGTGGAACATCGAAAAGCTTGAGGTCGGCAAAAACCTTCTTGTCCCTGGAGCGAAGCCAGTCGGCCAGCTCGAAGTATCCTCCGGAAAGAAAAAGCTCCAGGCCGATCTTGTAGAAGGAAACGGTATCGGCCAGCGAGTCGACGAGCTCTCGCGCCTCTGAAGCGGTTGGAACGTCCAGCGCGAGGATCAGTCGGTCGGTCGCGGGGATCGTTGCGGCGATATCGGCCTCCCGGAACAGGGTGGATCGGTGCTGAACTGCGGCGAGTGGAGGACGAAGCTCTTTCCCGGCGTACGTGCCTGCAAGGGGCGTCGACCGCGAGCGATGGTTTCACGTGAAACATCTCGTTCCTTCGCCGGGAGCCCGATTGGCCCGTCACGACCTCCATCGCGCGTTTCACGTGAAACAAGGGTCCACCCGTCCTCGTGCGGCACTGCACCAGGTTCGCCCGGCTCACGAGAGCCGCGTATATTGGACCACCTCGCGGGAGAGGACGTTCGGCGGCGCGAAGACCCCATTTGTCCCGCTCCGGCGCCATGACATTAGTTCGTTACGAGGTATACGCTTACAGTGCGTGTCGGTACAGCGAGGGGCGGATCGATTTGGGCCGGGTGATCGCGATTGCAAATCAGAAGGGCGGGGTGGGCAAGACCACCACGGCGATCAACCTCGGTGCCTCGCTGGCGATCGCGGAGCGCAACACCCTCGTCATCGATTGCGACCCGCAGGGCAACGCGACATCCGGCTTCGGGCTGCGCAAGGATGGAGGCGTCCCCAGCGTCTACGACTGCCTCGTAAACGGACAACCGCTTGAGGCCGCCGTGCGGCCGGAAGTCCACTTCCCATGTCTGTCCGTGGTGTCCGCGAGCCGGGACCTGACCGGTGCCGAGGTGGAATTGATCGATCGGTCGGATCGCCAGCGCATCCTCGGCCGGAAGATCGAGGCGCTGCAGGATGACTTCGAGTACATCCTGATCGACTCACCGCCGTCCCTCGGACTCCTCACGCTGAATGCACTGGCCGCTGCGGACGCCGTGCTTATCCCGATCCAGTGTGAGTTCTATGCGTTGGAAGGGCTGAGCCAGCTCCTGAACACCGTGCGGCTGGTACAACGCAGCATCAACCCGGAACTCGAGATCGAGGGGGTGCTGCTGACGATGTACGATTCGCGTCTCAACCTGGCCAAACAGGTGGCCGCCGAGGCGCGTGAGTACTTCGGAGGCAAGGTCTTCGACACCATGATCCCGAGGAACATCCGGCTCGCCGAGGCCCCGAGTTTCGGAGAACCGATCGCGCTGTACGACGTCCTGTCGAGCGGAGCCCGCGGATACCTGAGCCTGGCCTGGGAACTGATCGATCGGCACAGGAGTTCGTAGGCTTGCCCCGGAGCGACCGGCGTCTCGGGAAGGGGCTTGGGGCCCTGCTGAGCGAAAACCTCGGAACGGAAGGCGTCTCGGCGGAAGCGGAGATTCCGGTCGAAGCCATCCAGGCGAACCCGTTTCAGCCTCGCGGCGACTTCGATCCGGACCGCCTCGCGGAACTCGCGGCCTCCATCCGCGAGAACGGTCTGCTGCAACCTGTCGTCGTCAGACCCGTAGGGGAGGCGTTCGAGATCGTCGTGGGCGAGCGACGATTCCGGGCGATTCAGAGTCTCGGATGGACATCGGTTCCAGCCCTGGTGCGGGAGCTGGACGACGAACAGATGCTGGTCGTGGCCCTCGTCGAAAATCTCCAACGCCATGACCTGTCAGCACTTGAAGAAGCTCGAGGGTATCGTCGACTGATGGAGGACTTCGATCTGACGCAGGAAGAAGTAGGGCGGCATGTGGGGCGGGACAGGTCGACCGTGGCGAACGCCCTTCGGCTGCTCGCCCTGCCGGAGGCGGTGCTGGGCCTGCTCGCGAAAGGGAAACTGTCCGCGGGTCACGGCCGGGCCCTGCTGACGTTGTCCACATCTGAAGAGCAGACCCGCTTTGCGCTGGAAGCGGTGGAGGAGGCGTGGTCCGTGCGGGAGACGGAACGTCGCGTCCGCCGGGGCCGCCCGACACGCCGGGGGCGGAAGACAGGGCAGAGAAAGTCGACAGCGTCGGGCGATCCCTTTGTGAAACGGGCTGAACTGGGGCTTGAGCGAGGGTTCGGGACCCAGGTGCGGATCCGGACGCGGTCGGATGGAGCGGGCGAGGTCGTCGTGCGTTTCCACGACACGGATGATTTTCTGCGGCTCGTGGCCTTGATGGGTGGCGACGAACTCGCGGCGGAGCTTCGCGAATGACGGTTCTCCGGCAATGGACGCTGCAGTTGGTTCGACGGGACGGCCGGCGCGTACGATCCCTGCCACTCGGTCGTGCGCGGGTGCTTCTCTCGGTGGCGGGCGCGCTCGTCGGCCTGATCGGCCTCGGGTTTCTGGGGGGCTTCCTGACGGCTTCCCGGGTCGAGTCCAGTCGCATACTCGAGCTGGAAGCGGAAGTCGCGGCGCTCGAGAGCGAGCGCGAACGGATGAGCCAGCTGGCGGGCCGTCTGAACGAACTCGAGCAAGAGTTCGGTCTTCTGCAGGATGCGGTGACCGCTGGCCGGCCGGCCGGGTCTCCGCCGGTGAACGTCGTCCCCAGGGGAGGCAGCGAGGTCGGGTCACGAACCTCCGCAGAGGCTGCGACCCTGGCCTGGCCCCTCACACAGCGTGGCTTCGTCACCCGTCACTTCGGCTCACGGCCGGACTATTCCCGTGACGGGCATACCGGGTTGGACATCGCGGTACCGACGGGGTCGTACGTCCGGGCGATCCAGGCGGGACGGGTCGAGGAGGCGGGGGAAGACCCGATCTACGGAAAGTTCCTGCGGATTGCGCACGCCGATGGGCTAACGTCATTGTATGGCCACAACGCCTGGCTGTTCGCTGCGGCCGGCGACGAAGTGGAGCGACTCGAGGTCATCGCCCTCGCAGGGAACACGGGAAGATCCTCGGCTCCGCATCTGCACCTGGAGCTCGCCAGGAACGGCGCACTATTGGACCCTCTCTCGCTGGTGGCGGACCTCAGCGGTCGGGACAACACCGGGGCCCCGGCGGAGAGACAACCGGAGTAAGGATAGGAGCAAATGGCTAGAGATTCTCGACATGGCGGGCCCACCCGCGAGCTGAGCGACGTCGTCTCGGTCGTCGCGCCCGGAATGACGATCCTCGGGGACGTGATGTGCGATGGCACGGTCCGGGTCGAAGGCAAGATCGAAGGCTCGATCAAGGCAACAAAATCGGTTGTCGTCGGCAAGGACGGTCGTATTACCGGTGATATCGAGACGCAGGATGTCGTAGTGGCCGGTACCGTCATAGGGACCGTGGCGGGAGCCAGCCGCGTGGAGTTGCAGGAAACCTGCAAGATCGAGGGTGATATTCGGAGCCGCCGGGTGAAACTCGAGGAGGGTGGCCAGATCGAGGGCCGTCTCCACATGACGGGGAAGGCCGCGGACGAAAAGCCGGCCGCCTCCGCCGGCAAGGGTGCGTCCCCATCAATCCAGCCGCAGAAGCCTCAGCGCGCGGCCGGGCGCAGCTGAAGCGAGGTCTTCGCCCGCCCGGTCTCCCGACCGCAGCGGTCGCACCGTGCCGGGGTGGGCGATCCGCTTGACGGAATCCCGTAACCGCGGATGAGGGACACCCTCCTCTTCGCCTTCGCGTTTGTGCCCCTCACGCTCGGCGCGGACTGGCTCGTTCGCGGCGCCGCCGGCTTGGCGCAGCGATTCGGTGTCAGCCCGCTCGTCGTCGGCCTGACGGTCGTCGCTTTCGGCACCTCGGCCCCGGAGCTGGTCGTAAGCGCGCTTGCATCCCTGGAGGGCCGGGCGGACGTAGCCGTCGGCAACATCATGGGCTCCACGGCCGCGAACGTAGGCCTGATCGTGGGCGTCGGCGCCTTGATTCGGCCGATCGAGGTCCACCGCAGCGTCATCGTGCGCGAGACGCCCCTCGTCATCGTCGTCCTCTCCCTGGTGATGGTGCTGTCGCTCAACGACGCCGTCGGCCGACTGGACGGATTCGTGCTCGTAGCCGGTTGGGCGCTGTACCTGTTCTTCCTCCTGAAGTGGGAACGAGTGGGCCTGTTCGGGAAGACGGATCGGCCCCCCGCTGCGGACGCGCACGGGCCGGGTGCCGGGGGCAACTCCGAGGAAACCGACGTCGCGGCGCCGGGCGTCTGGTGGTCGCTTGTACGGGTCGGCCTCGGCCTGCCCAGTCTCGCATACGGAGCGAAGTGGCTGCTGGAGGGCGCGGAAGGGATCGCCAGGTCGCTGGCCGTCCCCGAGGCGGTGATCGCCGCCACGATGATCGCGGTCGGCACTTCGCTTCCCGAGTTGGCTTCGACGCTGGTGGCGGCCTTCCGGCGCATGGGAGACATCGCGATCGGAAACGTAATCGGCTCGAACATATTCAATCTCGGCCTGGTGCTCGGAACCGCCGCGCTCGTTCGTCCGCTCGTTCTCCATCCAACCATCGTCGTTGGCTACGTGCTCCCGGCCCTGGCTTTCTCGGTCATCCTCATCCCCCTCGCGCTGCACCGGGGTACGGTGCAGAGGTGGGAGGGCGGCCTGCTCCTGCTCCTCTATCTCGCCTACATCGTGCTCGTCTGGCTGTTCAACTGATCCGACCGTCCCCCATCCGATTTTGGTTGTCCCGTTGCCAAGCGACAACGTAAAGGGTTACGGTTCGACTTATGGTCGTTTCGGTAAAGATGAGCAGCAAGAACCAGATCGTGGTCCCAAAAGCCGCGCGGGAGGCGCTCGGCCTTGCACCCGGGGACCGGCTCGCGGTGTCGGTCGACGGCGAAACCGTGAGAATGGAAAAGCTGCCGCCGGACGATGACGATCGTCTGCGGGGCCTGCTTCGGGATGTGGTCGACGCCGGCGATCTCTGGCCCGAACTCGAGGACGTCTGATTGGCGGACGCGGCGAACCCCGGCGGTCTCGAGGAACGCCTGACCGGGGCCGAACTCGTTCACGTCGACGCGCGCGTGTTCGCTCTTCACCTGATCGGCAGGGGCCCGACGAGACAGACCGATATCGTCTTCTCGGGGATTGCGAGCGGCGGCATCAGGGCCCAGACGTCGAGTCTGACTCTGTACCAGATCCTCGCCGAGGTGTATCGGCAGGGAAAGCCGGCGTCGGCGCGCGATGTGGCGCGGAACATGCGCCTCTACCCTCGGCTGGACATCGTGTCGGCCGGCCCCGAGATCGCCATTCAGGCCGCCGAGGTACGGGCGCAGCTTGGAGGTCGGCCGGAACGAGCCCTGCAGATCGCCACGGCGCTCGTCTCGGGCGCCGAGGTGTATCTTACATCAGGCTCGGGACTTCGCCGGATTGCCGGCATGCACGTGTTGAACGTCGAAGACTTCGGCTGAGCCCGCTCCGGGCGCCGGTGCCGCGTTTCACCGTTAGCGTCTCCGCACGAGTCTCACGAGCGCCTTCAGCGGGTCGTAGAAGCGGTCGACGACCCGCTCCTTGAGGGGGATGATCGCGTTGTCCGTGATCGTGATGTGCTCGGGGCACACTTCCGTGCAGCACTTCGTGATGTTGCAGTAACCGATCCCTCCCGCGTCCCGGAGGAACTCGCTCCGGTCCTCCACATCGATCGGATTGAGGCTGTATCCGGCCGTTCTCACGAGGTAGGTGGGGCCGATGAACTCCTCGTGCTTCCTGTGCGACCGGAGGACGTGGCAGACGTCCTGGCAGAGGAAACACTCGATGCACTTCCTCATCTCCTGCGCCCGGTCGATCTCGAACTGCTGCATGCGCCAGCCGTCGTCCGCATCGCGGGGGCGCGGCCTGAAACGCGGGATGGAGGCGTTGTTCCGGTACGCCTGGGAGACGTCGGCGACGAGGTCCTTGATGACGGGAAAGGCCTTCATCGGCGTGACCGTGATCGGTTCGTTCTCGCCGTAGTCGGAGAGCCGGGTCATGCACGTCAGGCGGGGGTGCCCGTTGACCTCGCAGCTGCAGGATCCGCACTTGCCGGCCTTGCAGTTCCAGCGCACCGCGAGATCCGGCGCGTGTTCCGCCTGGATACGGTGGATCGCGTCCAGCACGACCATGCCCTGGTCGGTCTCCACGGTGTAGGATTCGAGCCGTCCCTCGTCGTCGGACCCGCGGTAGACCTGGAAAGTTCGTTCCGCCACCTCGCTACACCCCTTCCTCGATGAGCTGCCTCAGTTCCGCCGGCGGCTCCGACACCGGTTCGGCGTCCGTCACCATCCGTCCCTCGGACGATCGGATGACAAGATTGACCCGCCCGAGCGAGGCGTCGGAGTCCGGATAATCGATCCGGGTATGCGCGCCGCGGCTCTCCCGGCGCTCGAGCGCCGAAAGGACGACCGCCTCGGCCACGGTGAGCATGACGCGGAGATCGAGCCAGGTGTGCCAACCCGGGTTGAAGGCTCGCCCGCCGTCGACCGAGCAGCTGTCGAGCGCCCCGCGCAGTCGGTGGACATCCTCGAGGGCGTCGCGCAGCGCCTCCTCCGTGCGGGCGATTCCGACCTTGTCCTGCATGATCTGCTGCAGTTCCTCCTGCAGGCCGAAGGGATTGCGCCCACCCCCGCGCGCGAAGGGAGCCGTCGCGCCCGCGACGGCCTCGGACAGCTCGGATGCCGGAATTTCGGCGAGGGATGCGTCTCTCGCCTCTTCCGCGGCCGCGGCGCCGGCGCGCTGACCGAACACGATGAGATCCGAGAGGGAATTCCCGCCGAGACGATTGCCGCCGTGCAGGCCCGCGGCCACCTCACCCGCCGCGTACAGCCCGGGAACGCGGGTCGCGGCCGTCTCGGGGTGTACCTTCACTCCACCCATCGCGTAGTGCGTCGTCGGCCCGACCTCCATCGCATCGGTCGTGATGTCGACGCCCGCCAGCTCCTTGAACTGGTGATACATGCTCGGGAGCTTGGCCTTGATGTACTCGGGACTCCGCTTCTCCGAGATATTGAGGAAGACGCCGCCGTGCGGACTCCCGCGTCCGGCCTCGACCTCCGCGACGATCGCCTTCGCCACGACGTCCCGGGTGAGCAGTTCGGGCGGCCGGCGGTTTGCCACGCGGTCGCCTTCCACCCACCGGTCCGCTTCCTCCTCGCTCTCCGCGTAGTCCCCCTCGAACATCTCGGGGACGTACCGGAACATGAAGCGCTCGCCGTCCCGGTTCGTGAGAACGCCTCCCTCGCCCCGGACTCCCTCCGTGACGAGCGTGCCGCGCACGCTGGGCGGCCACACCATGCCCGTGGGGTGGAATTGAACGAACTCCATGCCCATCAGTTCGGCGCCCGCGTCGTAGGCGAGCGCCACCCCGTCGCCTGTGCACTCCCACGAATTGGAGGTCACCTTCCAGGCCTTCCCCAGCCCCCCGGTGGCGAGGACAACCGTCCGCGCGCGGAAGAGCACGAACTCGCCGGTCGGACGCCAATACGCGAGGGCGCCGGCCACGCGGCCATCCACCACGAGCAGCCGGAACACGGTGCACTCCATGAAGACGTCGGCCCCTTCGTGCACGGCATGATCCTGAAGGGTCCGGATCATCTCCAGTCCCGTCCGGTCGCCGACGTGTGCCAGCCTCCCGTAGGTGTGTCCCCCGAACGGACGCTGGTTCATGCGTCCGTCCTCCGCCCGATCGAAGAGGGCGCCCCAGGCCTCGAGTTCTCTCACGCGATCCGGCGACTCCCTGGCGTGCGCCCGGGCCATGCGCCAATCGCACAGCCCTTTCCCGCCCCGCATGGTGTCGCGGAAATGGACCTGCCAATTGTCTTCGGGGCGGTTGTTGCCGAGCGCGGCGGCCATCCCGCCTTCGGCCATGACCGTGTGTGCCTTGCCGAGCAGCGACTTGCCGACGAGTCCCACGGATGCGCCGGCCTCGATGGCCGCGATCGCCGCGCGGAGCCCTGCGCCTCCGGCTCCGATCACGAGGACGTCATGCTCGTGGCGTTCTGGAATCTCCATGCAAAAGTCCGCTGTGCCCTGTGGGTTCAGAAGAGTCGGGGATCCTCGAACACCCGCATCGCCACCAGCCGGATGTACAGATCCGTTGCGCACACGAAGACGAGGCTGAACCAGGCCCAACTCATGTGTCGCTTGTTGAACCAGCTCACGCCCAACCACGCCTTGTGGCGAGCCTTGCCGCCGAGTGTGCACGAGTAGCAATCGACGTTGCCGCCGATGAGATGCCGGAGCGAGTGACAGCCGAACCAGTACCCCGAGAGCAGCACGAGGTTGATCAGAAGGACGATGGATCCGACCCCGATGCCGAAGCCGTCCTCGAAGAAGAATCCGTGAATCGTGTCGTACGTCAGGAAGAGCCAGATGACGATCGAGGCGTACAGAAAGTAGCGGTGAAGGTTCTGTAGAACCCACGGCAGCCGCGTCTCGCCCACGTACCTGTCGCCGCGGAACTCACCCACCGCACAGGCGGGCGGATCGAGGAAATAGGCGCGGTAATACGCCTTCCGGTAGTAGTAACACGTCCCCCGGAACCCGAGGATCACGCCCATCATCAATATGGCCGGAGAGAACGGCCACCACTCGATTCCGAACAGGCGGATCTGCTCGGGACAACTCGCGGCGATGCACGGCGAGTACAGGGGAGACAGGTACGGGTCGGCGAAGTAGTTGCCGCCCTGCAGGACCGCCCAGGTGGCGTAGCCCCCGAAGAGGCCGAGCCCCAGCGCCACGCTCAGGGGTGGCAACCACCAGCGATCGCTGCGGAGCGTCTTGCCGAAACCGCGATCTCGAACCGCGACCGAGCTTTCCATGGTCTTTCGTCGACTCTTCATGGGGTGGGGCGGGACCTTGGAGGACGCGGCCAGCCTACCGGGCCGTCAGGATGACTGTCAAGCGGAGTCGTCCGGGAACCCTTCGAGGTATTCCTGAACCCGATTGAGGAAGAACGCCGCCATGGCGCCGTCGACCACTCGATGATCGTAGGAAAGACCGAAGTAGGCCCGGTTGCGGATCGCGATCACGTCATTGCCGAGTCCGTCCTGAACGACGACCGGACGCTTCTCGATCACGCCCGTTCCGAGGATGGCGACCTGAGGCTGGTTGATGATCGGGGTCCCGAACAGGTTTCCGAAGACCCCCACATTCGTGATCGTGAACGTCCCGCCCTGGATGTCGTCGAAGTCCAGCGCCTTGTTGCGGGCCTTCTCGGCGAGTTCGTTGGAGCGCTGCGCGAGTCCCAGCAGGCTGAGCTGGTCCGCGTCCCTGAGCACGGGCACGATGAGTTCGCGGCCGTCGTTGATCGCCACCGCGATCCCGAGATTGATGTTGCCGTGATACACGATTCGCGATCCGTCCACGGACGAGTTGAGAATCGGGTATTCGCCCAGGGCCTCGATCACGGCCCGATAGATGAAGGGGCCGTACGTGAGCTTCACGCCCTGATCGGCGAAACGCGGCTTGAGTGCGCGCCGAAGTTGAACGATCCGTTCGAAATCCACCTCGGTAACCGACGTCACGTGCGCGGAAACGCGCTTGGACATGAGCATGTGTTCCATCGTCCGCAGGCGGACTCTGCTCATCTCCTCGACCCGGTCGCGCTCGCGAATCGGCACGGAACCTAGCCGGACATCCAGCGTGGCCCCGTGGATCGGGATCCGAAGCGTGCCGGGTGCCGCAGGTTCCGGCGCCGACGTCTCCGGCGGCGTCGGCTCCGAAGCCTTCACTTCGGAGGCGGGAATCGGCGCCGGGACGGCAGCGGGTGCCGCGGTGGGGGCGGGAGCGGCAGCCGGAGCGGGCGCCGCCTCCGGCCCTCCGGCCGAGATGAACGCCAGAATGTCATCCCGGGTCACGCGACCGGAGGCCCCCGTCCCGGGCACCTGGTGGATGTCGACGCCGTGCTCCGCGGCGATCTTCCGCACCAGCGGCGTCGATCGTGTCCGCAGCCGCTCATCCCGACCTGCGGGCGGCCCGGCGGCCCCCGGCCCCGGGGATGCGGGCGTGGCGTCCGCGGGTGGAGCCGCGGTGATTGCCGCCGCCGCGGTCGACGTCACGGGTTCTGCGGCGGGCGCATCCGCCGGCGGGTCCGCCACGGGCGCCGACGGTGCCGCGGCTGTCGCGGCCGTGGCGTCCGTCTCGATGCGGGCGACCACCGTGTCGATCTCGACCGTCTCCCCGCTCTGAACGAGAACCTCGGCCAGCACCCCCGCCGCCGGCGACGGAATGTCCGCGTCCACCTTGTCCGTGGATATCTCGAACAGGTCTTCGTCACGCTCGACCGCGTCCCCGACATTCTTGAGCCAGCGCGTCAGCGTCCCCTCCGCGATGGACTCCCCCATCTGCGGCATGATGACATCCACTTTGGACATGGCGTTCTTCCCCGGCGTAGCGCCGCGTGGGTTCAGTAACTCAGTTGCAGGCGGGCCATCGAGACGATGTCCGCCACCTGGGGTAGATGAGCGTCCTCCAACTCGGCCGCGTAAGGCACCGGCGTGTCGAGCGCCGCGACCCGCCGGATCGGGGCGTCGAGCCACTCGAACGCGTGCTCGCAAACCAACGCGGCGACCTCGCCGCCGAAGCCGCCGAACCGCGGTGCTTCGTGCAGCAGGAGCAATCTCCCCGTCTTCTTCACACTCTCGAGAATCGCCGCGCTGTCGAGCGGTTGCAGCGTCCTCAGGTCGATGATCTCGATCTCCGCGCCATCCTCCTCCGCCAGCTGCTCCGCCGCCGCCTGCGCCGTGTGGACCATGGCGCCATACGTGACCAGCGTCAGATCCGTTCCGCCGCGGTGCGTTCGAGCCTTCCCCAGCGGAGTCAGGAACTCCTCGCCCTCCTCGAGTTCGTCACGGAGTCTTCGGTACAGGTACTTGTGCTCGAAGAAGAGCACCGGGTCCGGATCCCGAATCGCAGCCTTCAGCAGGCCTTTCGCATCCCTCACGGTCGCCGGGGCCACCAACTTGAGGCCCGGCACGTTGGCGAAGTACGACTCGACATTCTGGGAGTGAAAGGGCCCCGCCCGCACGCCCGCGCCGCAGGGTCCCCGAATCACCAGCCCGGCCCCCACCCCCGTCCGGTAGCGGACCTTGGCGGCGAAGTTGACGATCACGTTGAACGCCGGCGCGATGAAGTCGATGAACTGCATCTCGCACACCGGCTTCAGGCCCATCTGCGCCGCCCCGATCGCCGCGCCCACGATCCCCGCCTCGCTGATCGGAGTGTCGATGACGCGATCTTCTCCGAATTCAGCGAGCAGCCCCTCCGTAATCTTGAAGGCGCCGCCGTAGGCGCCGATGTCCTCGCCCATGACAAAGACATCGGCGTCCGCCCGCATTTCCTCGCGGATCGCCTGTCGAATCGCCTCAAGATACGTAGCCACGGCGCGAAGAATAACCGCGCGCCGTCCGCATCAGCAACGTCTCCCGCTGTGCCCTTTACTCGTGCGTAAAGGGCACGTCCGTCACGTGCAGCGCGACGCTAGGGTGGTCCATCGACTCCAGCACGGCCCCCGGGGCAATCTCCCGCCTGACGTAGCCCAGCCCGATGGGTCCGAAACGTGGAGAACGAACCGCGGACGTGACGAGGCCGACCGGCCTGGCGCGGTCGGTGCCGGAGGGCGCCCGAAGGGTGGCTCCCACGAGGTCGCGTGCCCGGTGGAGAGCGTCCGGGGCCCAGCGGAGCCCTCGCAGGTGACGGTTCACGTGGCCGCGGTAGTGGATGCGGGCGACGACCTCCTGGCCGGTGAAGCACCCCTTGGCAAAGCTGATCGCCCGGTCATCCTGGCCCGCCTCCTGGGCCAATCGCTCGGCGCCCAGCTCGGACCCGAACACCGGCAGTCCCTGCTCCAACCGGAGGATCTCCCAGTCTCCGCGGACGGCGGCGGCCCCCCCGGCCCGCGTCACGGCATCCTTCAGCTGTCTTGAGAGCCGTTCCGCGTCAACGGCTTCACCGGCCTGATCCACATACACGTCGAACCCGGCTCCCTCGATTTCCTCCCGGCGAACCGCAAGGGCCCCAGCGCCCCCGACATGCACGGTCGTCGCTTCGAGAGGGGCCAATTCGTCGGGGCGCCGGGCAAGAGAGGCTCCCGCAGCCGCTTCCCAGCGTTCGAGCGCCTCGGACGCGCGCGGTCCGATGAGCGTATGCACGGCAACATCCGTCACGTGGTGCTGTGCCAGAATCGGCGGCACATACTTCCAAAGGTGATTCATCAGATGCGGCAGGGCATCGCTCGGCGTATCGAGCCACAGCGCTTCCGTTCCCGCGTCTCCGGCGTCGCGCTCGAAACCCGCCACGGGCAGAATCCGCAGATCGACGACGACGCGGCCGCGGCGGTCCAGGAGGAAGGAATAGGCGCCCCGCCCCGACGGGACGTCCTTCACATCGTTCGAGGCGAGGCCGTTCACAACCTGTAGCGCCCCCGCACCCGACACGGCGACGACGCGGCGCCGAACGTCCGGGAACAGCCCGACGCGCTGAACGGCGGCACGATACCCTTCGGACCCGGAACCCTGCGGCATCAGGTCGACGCGGCCCGCCGAATCGGGCGATGCGGCAAAAAAAGCTCCCGGGCCGAGACCCGGGAGCCTGACTCCAACCTGGCCATCAAGTGCAACTCAGCTAATCCGAACCTGATCCGGCCCACTCGACGACGAACGTCGCGCGCCGGTTCTCGATCCCGTTCTGGCGATCGTCGACCCCGGTGTCCTGGTTTACCAGGCGCGACTCACCCATCGCCGCGATGCTGATGTTGTCGGCGTTCATCCCCGCGGTCTGCACGAGATAGTCCCTCACGCTCTCCGCCCGCTCCCGGGACAACGTCATGTTGTACGCTTCGGATCCGGCGGAGTCGGCAGAGCCTTCCACGGTGACTCGGGCCTGCGGGTAGGACCCCTGAATCGCCGCCGCGAACGCATCCAGAATCGGGCGGTCGACCGCACGCACCTCGGAACTGTTGAAGTCGAAGTGCACCGGAAGGGCCACCGCCAGTCCGGCCCCGTGCATGTCGTCGTCGCTTACGTGTCCTCCGAACTCCTGCTGCAGACGATCAAGCTGGCTCCGCAGCTCCTCTATGTTGCCCTGAAGCGCCTCCACCGCGGCCGTATTCGCGGCGATGCGGGCCTCGTGATCGGCGAGCTGCCCGTCTACGGGCTCCATCACGCGATCGAGTTCCCACTGGCGCACGAGCTGCATGCAGCCCGTGGACAGGAACGCTAGAGCCACCACAACCATCGGCACCCACACCCTGTTCTGGCGCATCCTGACCTACTCCTTCTTTTCTCGACTCAGGGGAAGTTGACCCGGAGGCCAACCGAGAACGGGATCTCCATCATGGAGCTGAACCCGTGCACGTGATTGAGTTCGCCATACACGTGCGTCTCTTCCTCGTCCGTCATGACGTAGCGGATGTCGGCCTGCGCGAAGAGCGTGACCATCGGGACTCCCGTATCCGCATGGCGAGCGAAGTTGAGCCCCGCCTTGATTCCGGCGTTGCCGGAAAAATACGACCCGTTCACCAGGGCCACCGTATGGAGTCCCGGACGCGGATGGTTTTGCAGCAGGAACGCGTCCGAGTCGAGCGTCGAGACGCCCAAGCCGAAATCGACCGCCAGGGTAGTGCTTCCCATCGGATCCGCGAGATGATACTCGATCCCGCCCGTCACGTGCAGAATCTGAAAGTTCGGGTCGATCGCCCCCTTCGTACCGAGCATGTCCAGAGCCCCCTCGACCCGCAGCGCCATACGCGGGCGCAGGAAGTAGGATGCCGCGCCCGAGAACGAGGGACCCGACTCGGCGGCATCGGCGAGCTCGCCCATCGGGATGGCCAGCCCGACTCCGCCCTCGAAGGACCAGAACATCGGAGAGTAGGGACTCTGGGCTTCGGCCCGGATCGGCAGAAAAGCGAACGCAGCCATTGCGCCAACCGCCAACACCAGCTTTCTGAACACATCCTTCATATCGACCTCCTGCGAGTTGTGAGGCCGCCGAGGAACGCGCGGGCTGTCTGATTCGCCACGCAAACCAAGCACGAACATCCAACTGCAACCAGCGGCACCCGGCCTCCGATGTCGCCGGAAAAATCAATCCAAGCTAAGCCCGATGTCGAATAACATGCAAGCACGGCGGCGCGTGCTCCGGTGCGTGCCGAAGCCTCGTTCCGGGGGGCCGATCAGGCTCGCGGACACACAAAGATCCGCGGTTCAGGCGCGCGAGACGTACTCCGCCAATCCCGTCGCCAAGTCGCGTGGCTGAAACGCCGGAAAACGACGTCGGGCCAGGTCTGAATCCGCGATCCCATCCTGGGTCACGAAGTCCACGGCATCGGGCGAAAGGATCTGGCCGGGGAGAAGGGCCGCACACGCCGCCGCGAGCTTTACGAGACTCGTCGGAACGTGGAGAATCGTCCGGCGCCGCCCGAGTACCGCCATGGCCGTCCGAACGACATCGTCCAGCGACATGACATCCGGTCCGCCGGCCTCCAGCGTGAGTCCGTCTCCCGCCGAACCCAGCGTCGCCTCGCACACGAGGTCCGCCAGGTCATCCACATGAATCGGGGTGATCCGCCCCGCTCCGTCCCCCAGCTGGGGAAAAACGAACGGAATCCCGCGAATGAGCGCGATGAAGCGATTCAGGCTCCGGTCTTCGGGGCCGTAGACCCATGAGGGTCGGACGATGACGTGGTCCAGGCCCGACTCACGCAGGGACGCCTCCGCCAGCCCCTTTGCGCGATACCAGGGGCGTGCGGAGGCGGGATCGGCCCCGACCCCGGACAGGTAGACGAGCTTGCGTACGCCCGCCTCCACCGCAGCCTCGACCAGGGCGGCGGTGCCCAGGGCGTCGACCTCCATGAACGTCCGGCCGCGCGCGGGCGACTCCACGGGATAGCCCGGGAACTGAACGGAGAGGATGGCCGTGTCCACGGCGTGCATCGCCGACGCGAGCCCGCCGTGCCGACGGACGTCTCCCTCGACGTATTCCGCCGGGAGCCCAAGCCTCGCCGCTCCGGCGGGGCTTCGGGTCAGCACGGCAACCTGCGCCCCGCGACGGTGCAGCCTCCGGACAAAGGCGCGTCCGAGGAAGCCCGTCCCGCCCGCGACGAGGATCCGAGGCATCGCTTCACCTCCCGGCTGGCGCCGGGGCGCGCATCACCTGAACATCCCCCCGATGACGTTCGACATCGTATTGGTGCTCGCCCCTCACGCTGTTCTCGGATACCGGACCAATATCATGATTCGGGCGTCAAACGGATACTCGCGACGGTGACCACCTTCATCCCGATCTTCTGGCCGGGACGGAGTACGACATGCTGGAACATCTGCTCGAAACCGAAGTGGCCAAGCGTCCACCGACCGTGCGCCTCCAGGGGCGGATCCTCTTCCTGACCGAAGACCCGGACCTCATCCGCCGGCAACTCGCGGGGGAGGACCTCGAATGGGACCCCTCGATCCCCCTGCGCGACGACATCTCGACCGATGAGATCACGCCGGGCTGGGTCTGCTACCACTTCGACGAGAAGCTGGGGGAATACCCGTACGTCGGCCTCCTTTGCGGCGACGAGCGCCCGATCGGCCGCAACGACATCCGGAAGGGCGGCTTCGTGTGCTCGGTGTCCGGGAAGAGGCGCGGAAAAGGGTCCAGCCGGGAGGCTTCGCCCTATGCCGAGCGCGCCGCGGGACTCCGCGTCGTCATCGGAGAGAACATCGAGCGCATCTACGGGGAGAATTGCGCGAACATCGGCCTCCTCGCATCGACGGATTTCTCCCTGATCGAGAAGATCCGGCACGGCGAGGAGATCCCGCTCGACGCGTTCATCGGAGACGCGGGACGCATTCAGCGCGACATCATCGAGTACGGCGGATTGCTCGACTACGCCGTGGCGAGGCTGAAGGGACTCGTCACGCTCCCCGGCGTCACGGCCCCGGCGGACCGTCCCCAGACGATTGCGGAAAAGATCATCGCCCGGCACTGGGTCACCGACGCGGCCTCCGGCGCGCTGGGCGTTCCCGCCGTGGAACCGGGCGACACCGGCTTCCTGCGGGCCGATCTTCGCTTCTCCCACGAGTACGTGACCCCCATGGCGTCGACGTTCTGGGAGGATTTCGCGGGCGACGCGGGGCTGAACCACACCGAGTCCATCGTTTTTTTCCGGGACCACCTCGCGTTCCTCGACGAAGTCATTACGGAGGAGAGGAAGGCGGCCGGCCTGCTCGACGCGGCCCACGCGCTGCACGACCGCCAGCGGGAGTTCGCCGCCGCGAAGGGCGTGCGCCTGCACGGCGAATTGCCCGACCGCACCGGGAGCGAGGGGATCTGCCACATCATGGTGCAGGACCGCTACGCGCTCCCCGGCCAGATCATCATCGGCAGCGATTCGCACACTCCGCATTCGGGCGCGCTGGGATGCGTCGCCTTCGGGGTGGGGACGTCCGCGATCGTCAACGCCTGGGCGACTCGCGACGTCCGGCTGGAAGTGCCCGAGTCGATCCGGGTCAACATCACGGGCGAGCCGCCACCCGGCGTCGTGGCGAAGGACCTCATCCTCGAACTGCTGCGTCACCCGACCGTCAAAAGCGGTGAGGCGATCGGCCGCATCATCGAGTTCACGGGGGAGGCCGTCGAGGCTCTGTCGATCGACGAGCGCGCGACGCTGACGAACATGGCGGCCGAGGTCGGGGGCTTCACCGGCGTCATCGCCCCGGACGAGAAGGCGGTGGCCTGGATCGCCGGGCGGCGTGGCGTGCCGGCGGCGGAGGTTCGGGCGCTGTGCGACGGACTGTACAGCGACGCGGGGGCGGATTACGCGGCGACGATCGAGATGGACGCGAGCGGCGTCGAACCGATGGTCGCGACCCCCGGCGATCCCGGGAACGGCCAGCCCATCTCGGCCCTCGAAGGAGACGTGAGCCTCGATACGGTGTTCGTCGGGTCCTGCACGGGGGCGAAGCGGGCGGACTTCGAGATGTATGCCGGGGTGGCGCGGGAAGCGGTGGCGGCGGGGAAGCGGGTGCCCGCCTCCGTCCGGGCCTATGCCCAGTACGGTTCAATCGATGTGGAGGCGTGGAGCCGGGAACAGGGCCACGACCAGGCCCTCAGGGATGCGGGATTCGACGTCCTCGCGCCCGGCTGCGGAGCGTGCATCAACGCCGGGCCCGGGGTGTCGACGACGGCGGAGCAGGTCACAATCAGTTCGATCAACCGGAACTTCCCCGGCCGCAGCGGTCCGGGGCAGGTGTACCTCGCGAGTCCGCTGACGTGCGTGGCCTCGGCGATCGAGGGACGGATCGTCGCGTACGGAGACCAGGCGTGGAGCCGGGGGGCCGTGCGCCAGGGAGAGCGCCGGGCGAACTAGACGGGCTCGACCCTCACGGGACAGACCTTCAGTTCCGCCGTGTGCGTGATCGGGTCGTAGCCGCCGCCGGTCAGGAAGTTCACCGGCACGTCGTTGAAGCTGAACGAGGCAAAGACGGTTCCGGGCGGGGACCGGTCGTTGGCCTCGACCTTGATCCGTACCTGGCCGCGCGGGCTCGACATCATCGCCCAGCCCCCGTCCTCGAGACCCCATTTCGACACGTCGGACGGGTGCATCTCGAGACTCTCTTCGGACAACAGGTACTCGATCCCCGCGGCACGCCCCGTCTGCGTTCTCGTGTGATAGGCCGGCAGTCGGCGCCCCGTCGTAAGCCAGATCGGGTATTCGTCCGAGATCGTCTCGGCCGGGTCCCGGTATCGGATCAACTGGAAGATGCCGCGCCCGTTTTCGAACTCGCCCTTGTGAAGGATGGGCGTGCCGGGATGGCCCGGCTCCGGCACCGGCCAGTGGTACTCGCCGTCCGCGATGAGATCCCAATCCAGGCCGGCGTAGATCGGTGAGAGCGAGCAGAGTTCGTTGAACACCTCCTTCGCCGACTCGAACTCGAAACCCTCCAGCCCCATGCGCTGCGCGATGCGGGACACGCACCACCAGTCGGGCTTCGCCTCGCCCGGCGGATCGACCGCCTTCCGCAGACGCTGCACGCGCCGCTCCGTATTCGAACAGACGCCGTCCGTCTCCGCCCAGGCGGTGGCCGGGAGGACGACGTCGGCCAACTGCGCCGTCTCGGTGAGGAAGATGTCGATCACGACGAGATGGTCGAGACTCCCGAGCGCATGCTCGCAATGCTCCCGGTCGGGGTCCGTGACGACGGTGTTCTCGCCATTGATGATCATGGCGCGGATCCGGTCGCCGCACATGTCGAGCGCCGTGACCTTCGTGGGCCCCAGTTCCAGGTCCACTTCCCGGCCGTACGCCTCGGCGAACTTCGCCTGGTACACCGGGTCGAGTACGTCCTGGAAGCCGGGATAGTTGTTCGGCAGCGCCCCGCTGTCTCCCGCGCCCTGGATGTTGTTCTGGCCGCGCATCGGATTGATGCCGGTCCCCTCGCGGCCGACGTTCCCGGTCATGAGGGCGAGATTGCAGAGGCTCTGCACGTTGTCGACGCCGCAGATGTGCTCCGTGATCCCGAGCGTGTAGTAGATGGCTCCGCGTTCGGCCTTCGCGTACCAGCGCGCCGCCTCCGCGATAAGCTTCGCGTCCACGCCGGTGATGGACTCGGCCCATTCCGGCGGGTATTCCAGGACGTGCTCCATGAAGTCCCGGCCCTCCGTCGTGCGGTCGGCCACGAAGTCGTCGTCCAGCAGTCCCTCGCGTGCGATCACGTGGGCCATGCCGAGCAGGAGCGCGACGTCGGATCCCACCCTCAGCGGCAGGTAGATGTCTGCCATCTCGGCCAGCGCGATCCGCCTCGGATCGGCGACGATGAGCTTGGCGCCCCGCGCCACCGCGCGCTTGATGCGGGTGGCCGCGACGGGATGGCACTCGGTCATGTTGGTCCCGATGCAGAAGATCACATCGGGCTTGTCCATGTCCGCGAGTGGGTTCGACATCGCCCCCCGTCCGATTGAGGCCGCCAGACCGGCGACCGTGGGGGCGTGTCAAGCACGGCTGCAGTTGTCAATCTGGTTCGTACCGAACGCGCCTCGGATGAACCGCTGCATCATGTAGGCCGCCTCGTGCGGCGCACGTCCGGAGGCGACGCCGTACACGGAATGCCTGCCGTGATTCTCCACGGCCGCCGTGAAACCCGCCGCCGCGCGGTCGAGGGCCGTGTCCCAGTCGGTCTCGTGGAGTTCGCCGTCCTCGCCCCGCACCATCGGATAGGCGAGCCGGTCGGGGTGCTGCACGAAGTCGAAGGCGAATTGTCCCTTGACGCAGAGCGCGCCCTCGTTGGCGGGCCCGTCCATCGCCGGCTGGACGCCGATCAGCGTATCCCCGCGGGACAGCAGGTCGACGGAGCACCCGACGCCGCAGTAGGGACACACGGTACGCGTCTTCTCGGTCTCCCCCGGCACGTCGGCGTTCGCGAGCGCCTTGATGTCCGCGAGCGCGCCGGTCGGGCACGTCTGTATGCACTGCCCGCAGAACGTGCAGGCGGAGTCCCCCAGCAGGCCCTCGAACTCCGTCGTGATCTGCGTGTCGAACCCGCGATTCATGATCGAGATCGCGTAGTCGCCCTCCTGTTCGGCGCAGACGCGCACGCAGCGATAGCAGGAGATGCAGTTATCGTAGTCGCGGAGGATGAAGGGGTTGTCGTCGTCGGGCCGGCTGCGGCCGGACCTGGCCCCGGCGAAACGGCCCGTCCGGGCGTCGTAGCGGTCGAGCAGCACCGCCATCTCCTGCGAGGCGTATCCGGAAAGCGGATCGACGTCCGTGTCGCGGTTCTCGGAGGCGAGCATCTCCATGAGCACCCGGCGGTGCATGTCGAGCCGCGCCGAGCGGGTCGTCATCCGCATCCCGGGCTCCGCCCGCGTGGTGCAGGAGGCGACGGGGTTGCGGGCGCCCTCGAGTTCAACGATGCAGAGGCGGCAGGCACCGAAGGCTTCCAGGCGTGGATCGTAGCACAGCGTCGGGATCTCCTTGCGGTGCCGCTCGGAGACCTCGTAAAGGCTCTCGCCCCGACGGACGCCCACCTTCGCGCCGTCGAGCGTGATCTCGAAATCGAAGCCTGCGCCGTTACCCGAGTTGTCGCTCAAACCCACCTCCGGAGGCCCGGGGCGTTGCGCCGCTGGAAACTGCCGGGCCGACTAAAATGACGTATCGCGCCCGCCACGACAAATCCGGCCCTCGTCCCCCGTCCGGGAATCTGCTGTTAGACGGACCCGGCGACGTGCCTGGAGATGCGATCGGGGAAGTAGCGAATGAGGCTCTCGGTGATGAGGGGAGCGGCCTGCCCGAGTCCGCACGCGCTCGTCTGCATCATCGTGTCGCCGAGGTCATGCACCTCGTCGATCCAGGCGGCAATCTCGAGCGGGCCCTCGCCGTGCAGGCGCTCGGTGAGGCGCTGCGTGCCGATGCGGCAGGGGAAACACTTGCCGCACGATTCCTCGGCAAAGAACTCCATGGCGGAATGGGCGACCTCGATCATGTCGCGGGAGTCGTCGAAGACCATGATGCCGCCGGCGCCCAGGAACGACCCCTTCGAGCGGATGTCGGGCTCGTCCAGCGTGACGGCGAGATCATCTCCCGCCAGGAAGCCGCCCGAGAGCCCCGCCATCGTCACCGCCTGGATCTTCCGCCCGCGCGGGACGCCACCGGCCCAGTCGTCGATCAGCGTCATCAGGGGGAAGCCCATGGGCACTTCGTAGTTGCCGGGGCGAGCGACGTCCCCGGAGAGCGAGATCACCTTCGTGCCCGCGTGGTCTCCGATCCCGAGATCCCGATACCAGTCGGCGCCGTGCACGAGGATATGGGGCACGGAAGCCAGCGTTTCGACGTTGTTCACGACCGTGGGAAGATCCTCGTACCCGTGCGTCACCGGGAAGGGCGGCCGGTTGCGCGGAAACGGGTGCTTGCCCTCGAGACTGTTGAGAAGGGACGTCTCCTCGCCGCAGATGTAGGCGCCCGCGCCGCGGCGCACCCAGAGGTCGAACGGCCGTCCGGGCCCGAAGGCGTCCGGCCCCAGCAGCCCGCCGGCGCGGGCCTCCTCCAGGGCCGTCTCGAGGATGCGCATCGTGTCCGGATACTCGTAGCGGAGGTAGATGAACCCGCGCGTGGCCCCCGTCGCGAAGCCGGCGGCGATCATCCCCTCGATCACCGCGTGCGGGTCGTAGTCCATCAGCGCCCGGTCCTTGAAGCAGCCCGGCTCCCCCTCGTCCGCGTTGCAGACGATGGTCTTGGGCTCCCCCGCGGCCTCCGCCACGGCCCGCCACTTCCGTCCCGTTGGGAAGCCGGCGCCGCCCCGCCCGGCCAGACCGCTCGCGTCGATGACATCGAGGAGCGCATCGGGCCGCCCGCGGAGGGCGTTCTCCAGACCGGCATAGCCGCCCGTCGCCCGATAGCCCGCCAGCGTGGCGCGTCCGGGAGATCGGATGTGCGCGAACACACATTCCTCGATGTCCGGCGGCACCGCGGGCGGAAGGGGAGAAGGCCGGGAGGAGAGTTCCGCAACCGTCGCTCCGCAGAGAACCCGGTCGCGGTCGAGAACCGGAATCGGCTCGTCGCAGCGACCGGGGCAGGGCATCGCATGCGCGTCCGGCAGCGCGGCCAGCAGTTCGTCGGCCCCCGCGAGAGCGCAGATCGGCCCCGTGCAGACGCGGGGGTGAGAGTAACCCTCGGGGTCTCGCGAAAAGTGGTGGTAGAAGGTCACCGTGCCGAAGAGGTCGGCGATCGGAATCCGCAGATCCTCGGAGATGGCTCGAAGCGACTCCTCCGAGAGGAACCCATCCCTCTCGTGGAAGTCATGCAGCAGGGGGAGCAGAGGAGCGGGCCGGGTCCGCCACTTCGCGAGCAGATCCGCGTCCGAGGGCGTGTTCATGCCGTCATAGTTACCCGCCGACACGAATAGCGGCAAACGACTTCCGGCACCTCATGGGCGTCGGGCACGACCGTCGACAGAGCGCTTGCTCCGGCACCCCGGAGTTCGACACCGTAACTTCGGCCCATGATTACGCCCCGAAGGAACACCGCCCGCGTCGACATCGATCGCGTGTCCGAAGCCTCGAGCCGAAGGCGGCGCGACGCCGTCGCGGTCGAAGAGCCGCTCGAGATCCGGATCGCGCCCGCGGATGGGGGAGAGCACCAGGTCGCCGTGACGATGCGGACGCCGGGGGATGATTTCGACCTCACGGCCGGGTTCCTCTTCTCGGAGGGGCTGCTGGGGCAGCGGTCCGAACTTGCCGATCTGCGGTACTGCGTCGACGTGGAAACGCAGGAGTACAATATCGTCACCGCGCACCTGACCGAGACGGCGCGCTTCGACCCGGCCGAGTTGACCCGGAACTTCTATACGACCTCGAGCTGCGGGGTGTGCGGAAAGGCGTCTCTCGAGGCGATCGAGATTCAAGGCTGCGCCCCCATCCCGGCCGAGGGGCCGACGGTCGCGGCGGAGGTCGTGCGCACCCTCCCGGAAGCGCTTCGCCGCCGTCAGCCGGTGTTCGAACGGACGGGCGGGCTGCACGCGGCCGGCCTGTTCGACACGACCGGTGAACTGCGTCTCCTGCGCGAAGACATCGGACGCCACAATGCGCTCGACAAGGTGATCGGCGACCGGTTCCTCCAGGGAGATCTGCCGCTGGGCGATATGGTGCTGGCCGTGAGCGGCCGGGCCTCCTTCGAGATCATGCAGAAGGCGCTCGCCGCCGGAATCCCGATCGTGGCGGCCGTGGGTGCCCCCTCGAGCCTTGCCGTCGACGTGGCCGCGGAGTTCGGGATGACGCTGATCGGCTTCGCGAAGCCGACGGGATTCAACATCTACACGGGGCGCCACCGCGTCGGCTGAGCCCCGGGTTAATCCGCCTGTTCGAGGGGCGCTGATTCGCCCTGCCGCGCGAGAGTCAGCGCCTCCAGGCCTCGTGCTCCGGCAGGCCGCGGCTCACCAGCACCTCGACGTCCGGGTCCGAAAGCAGGTTGGACAGGGACGCGCGGGCGAACCCATCCATGAGCGGTCCGCGCAGGATCCCGCGCACCTGCCCGCTGGACAGGTCGCGGACGATGGCCAGGGGCGCATCCGTCTCCGCGTCCAGCGTAGCCAGGCCGCCGGGTCCCGAGAGCGTCACCTTCGCGAGCGCATCGCCCCATTCCCGCTCGACCGGAAGGGCGAACGCGAAACGCGATCCGCCCTCGCCGTGAGCCACCTCCGGCATCTCGAAGCTCGTTGAGAACAGCACGCGGCCGTCCCCCGCGGTGCCCCTGAGTTCGTAGGCTCCGCCCGCCGTCGGCGCGGCGACGGGCGCAGCGACGACGAACGCCGGTTCCAGGAACGGCGCTCCGTCCGGCTCGATCCCTCCCCACAGGAGAAGCGTTCGGGTCCGGGCCGCCGCCCGTGTCCCGGCCCGTTCGTAGTAGCGTCGGAACTGCGCCGCGTGCGTGAAGAAGTAGTCGCTGATCCAGTTCGGTTCGCAGTAGCCCATCAGATCCGGGATACTCGGATCGACCAACTCGCGCCGCTCGAAGTCGTACCCCCAGGCGCCGCTCGATCCCTCCGCGTGAGGGAACGCCGGATCGGCGCCGCCGGCACCCCCGCAGGGCGCGTGACGGAGGCTCATGTTATGGCCCAGTTCATGCACGAACGTATGTCGATTCGGCGCTCCGAAGGCGACCGGGTATCCGTTGTACGCCACACCCACCGAAACGGACGGCTCCGCCATCGTGCCCAGGTAATAGCCCGTTTCTCCCTCGAGTCGTCGGATCACCAGGGTCTCGACCAGCAGGTCGAGGGTGCTCCGGCTCTCCGTCACGACGGGGTCGTGCACGGTGACGCTGAACTCCCCGACCGGGAGCAGCGATCCCACGGGCGCAAGAAGCTCGCCGTCCGTCGAGAGGCCCTCGGTGATGTCGAGGATCGACGAGTCCGGCACCACGCTCCATAACATCGGAACCACCGTCAGATCGAGCGGAGGCATCGCGAGCACGTCGACGCGGGAACGCCCCTCGGCGGGGATGCGCTTCGGTACGCCGAGTCCGGGATCCAGCGCTCCCTCCGGATCGATCTCGATCACCATCTCCAGTCCCGGCTGGATCACCCGGCCGGGCACTTCCTCGTTTGAGGACAAGTCGAGCGAACTCTCGTCCACGGCGACCGGGATCCCGGCGGTCCCGGCCGGGATGTCCACCCGATGCACTTCCTCGCCGCCGTGGTAGAATCGCGCGCGAACCGCCGGCAGCGTCGCGCCGCCGGCGCCAGCGGAGGCCACGAAGACCCGCAGGAGGGCGGGATCGCCGGCGATCAACGGGACGGGGTGTGTCCGCGACTGGATCGCCTGGATGAGGTACGCCGCCGATTCCGCCTCTCCAGCCTCGATGCAGCGCGCCAACCGGCGCTGGGGGCGGCCCTCCAGCCAGGCGAGGAAGGCGGCGTCCGCCGGAGCGCAGAGATCCGTGCCACCGGCCAGGAACACGCCGACCGACCCAAGGCGCCCGAGGGAGAGAGGGACCGGGCCGGCGAGTCCCGGATTGTCGTTCAGGACGAGCCCGTTGAGTTTCTCCAGCTCTCCCAGCTCTCCCGGGAGCGCACCGGAGAGGCGATTCGCAGACAGGTCCAGCCAGGTGAGGGACGCGAGCGAGCGCAGTTCCTGAGGGATCGGCCCCGTCAAGGCGTTGGATCCGAGAAAGAGGTGCTCCAGAGCGGCAAGGTTGCCCAGTTCCCGCGGGATCGGCCCCCTCAGTTCGTTACTTCCGGCCCTGAACTGTCGAAGGTTCGCGAGTGAGCCCAGTTCGGACGGGATCGAACCGGAGAGTTCGTTATCGTTCAGCCAAAGATTCGTCAGGTTCGCCAGATCCCCGAACTCCGCGGGAATCGGCCCCGTCAGTTCGTTGCCGGAGAGCCACAGGGCGGAGACGTTGCGGAGGCCGCCGAGTTCGGCGGGGACGGGGCCGGACAGATCGTTACCCCAAAGCGACAGCCACCCGAGATTCGCGAGACTGCCGAGTTCGGCGGGGATGGGGCCGGACAGGCGGTTGTTCGCCAGGCCGAGCCCGGTGAGGGCTGAAAGGCGGCCCAGGCCCGATGGAATCGAACCCGTCAATCGGTTCGAGGAGAGGTCGAAGGTTCTCAGGGTGGCGAGGTTTCCGAGTTCGGCGGGAATGGGCCCCCGCAACTGATTCCCCTCAAGCACCAGCTGGCGCAACGCGGCGAGGTTGCCGAGTTCCGGCGGAATTTCGCCTTCGAGCCGGTTCCCGCCGATCAACAGTTGCCGAAGACTGGCGAGGCCGCCCAGGTCGGACGGTATGGAACCGCGCAGCGCGTTGTCCCCGAGGTCCAGGACCCGCAGTGCGGAGAACCTGCCGATCTCCGCCGGGATTTCGCCGGCCAGGCCGTTCTCGGGGAGATCGACGCGGAGCACCACGCCGGTGGTATCCGCCTCCACGCCGTGCCAGCTCCCCAGCGGTTCGTTCGTCAGCCAGTTGTCGTTCCGTTTCCAGCTCGGACCATCGGTGGCGTAGTAGAGCGTCTCCAGAATCTCGCGGGACGTGAGGGAGCACTGCGCGCCGGGGCCGTCGTGGGAGGCGAGGCCCCGTAACCAGTCCCGGAACCGTTCATCGTCGGGGACGCACAGTTCGGTGTCCACGTAGTGGAACTCGCGCAGCGGCAGTTTCGATAGCGCAAGCGGAAGCGGCCCCGTGAGCGCGTTGCCGCCGAGGCGCAGTTCCGTGAGCCGGGTCAGCTCCCCGAGGGAGGCCGGGAGGCGCCCTGCGAGTCCGTTGCCGGCCAGGTCGAGCGCCACCGCGCGGCCCAGGGAGTCGGCACCGACACCGTGCCAATCCTCGAGCACGGAGCCCTCGCCCCAGCCGCTCGAGCGATGCCAGTTCTCGCCGCCGGCGGTCCGGTGCAGCCCGGTCAGAACCGCGATATCCCTCCGGTTGCAGTGAGCCTCGAATTCGGCAATCCGGATGTCCTTCGCCCAGCGCGCGAAGGCCGCCGTGCCCGGGACACAGATGGGCGTCCGCAACGCGGCCACTTCCTTCAGGCGTTCGAGGCGCAGAAAGGCCTGGGGGAGGGGGCCCGCGATGTCGGTCCAATACAGGACGAACTTCTCCAGGCGATCGAGTTCCGCGAGCTCGCCCGGGATGCCGCCGCTCAGCGGATTCCTGTAGACGTGGAGTTCCCTGAGCCTGGAGAGCTGCCCGAGTTCCGGGGGGATGGGGCCGGTCAGCCGGTTGATCCCGAGGCCCAGAACCTCGAGGTGCGCCAGCGTGCCGAGTTCGGGCGGGATCCGGCCGCGTAAGCTGTTGCGGATCAGGTTCAACTCCGTGAGGCGCTTCAGACGGCTCAACTCGACCGGTATAGGACCGACGAGGTTGTTGGCCTCGAGGTCCAGTTCCGTGACGCGTCCTTCATCGTCCACGCCGACGCCATGCCAGTCCGCGAGCGGGAGGTCCGTCAGCCAGTTTTCGTCGTGGATCCAGCCAGCCCCGTCCGTGACGTCGAACAGCGTGGTGAGGACGAGTCGGTCGGCATCCGCGCCGGACAGCACCTCCACGCCCGCATCAGCCGAGGCCGCGCCGGACGTTGCACGGATCGTCGCCATCCCGATGCCGACGCCGATGACGAGCCCGGTAGCGTCCACGGTCGCGATCGATTCGTCGGTCGAACGCCAGACCAGCCCGAAGTCGGTTACCGGATGACCGTTGGCATCCGAAGCCTCCACCCGCAGGCGGAGTGAGTCCTCGAGCGCCAGGCCGACGGAGGAAGGCGACACCTCCAGGGCGGTCACGACCTGATCCACCGTTACCGCGGCGGTGCCCGAAGCCCCTTCCGCCGCGGCCGCGATGGAGGCGGTGCCGTTGCGGACCGCCGTCGCGAGGCCCGCGGCGTCCACGGTTGCCACGGATGGATCGCCACTCTCCCACGTCACCCTGGCGCTGCGCACGACTTCACCATTCCGGTCTCGCACCTCGGCGACGAGTCGTGCCGTGTCGCCCAGCGCCTCGAACAGCACGACGGACGGGCTGATCGAAATCGAGGTGGGTCGGGCGGGCTCCGCAGGTGGGGATGGAGGGGCGACGGCATCTTCACCGCACGACAGGGCGGCGGTCACCGAAACGACGACGGCCAGCCCCAAGCCATGGCGACTCTGTTTTCGGGTGGCTGCCCCGCCGACGGTGCCCGGGCGATGAATCATGCAAGCCTTCGCTGAACGGTCCGCTCTGAACCAGCCTACGGCGGAGTCGTCCGCCCTCGCAAACAGACGGCCTTCGTGGGGTGACGTTCCCATGGAACCGCTCAGGGGGGCATCGATCTGCCCACCCTGAGCGCGAGATCGACGGCCGACTTCCGCCACCCCGTCAGCGTCGATCTTCGGTAGGCGTCGGCGGTGCGCTTCACGCCCTCGCTCATCGTCGGATAGGGATGAACCAGCGACCCGAGCGTCCCCAGCTTCACCCCCGCCTTCATGGCGAGCGAGATCTCCGCGATCATCGTCCCTGCGCCCGGCGCGAGGACGTGTCCGCCCAGGATCCGGCCCCCCTTCCCGACGACGATCTTGACTCGGCCCATGGCGGCGCGCTCGGCGATCGCCCGGTCCAGGTTCCCGACGTCGTAAACGTGCGCGGACACCGCGGATCCGTGGCGATCCACGGCTTCGGCTTCGGTGAGCCCGACGTGGGCGAGTTCGGGCTCCGTGTACGTGCACCACGGGATCACGCCGTAGTCGATGTTCGCGCGCACGGGAAAGAGCGCGTTCTGCACGACGGTGCGCGCCTCGTGGTCGGCGACGTGCGTGAACAGGAAGCCGCCGATGACATCGCCGGCGGCGAAGATGTGTTTCCTGGACGTGCGCAGCTTCGAATCGACGGTGACCCAGCCCTTCGCGGTTTCCACCCCTGCCGCGTCGAGTCCCATGTCCTCCGTATTCGGCGCGCGCCCCGCGGCGACGAGCACCTCGTCGACCTCGAACGTCTCGGGCGCGACCCCCGGATGGTCGCGGCCTGCGTCCCCGGCGGCGGCGATCGTCACGCGCCGCCGGTCTCCCGCCCGGTCGACCCGCGTCACGACATGGCCGGTCCGGACCTCGATGCCCTCTTCACGCAGCCTGCTCGTCAGGAGTTCTCCCAGCTCCGGCTCCTCGCGCACCATGAGCCGGTCGAGCAACTCCACCACCGTGACGTCCGAGCCGAGGCGACGGAAGGCCTGGGCGAGTTCGACGCCGATCGGCCCGCCGCCCACCACGGCGAGCGAGGCGGGGATCGTGTCGCGGTCGAAGGCTTCGGCGTGCGTGAAGTAACCCGCCTCCTCGAGCCCCGGGATCGGCGGCACGGCCGCCCGGGAGCCGGTGGCGATGACGAACCGTCGCGCGCGGATGCGGCGGCCGTCCACCTCCACTTCGTGCGGCGAAACGAAGCAGGCCGCTCCCTCGACCACATCGACGCCCATGGCCCGAAAACGCTCCGGATCATCGTGCGGCTCGATCTCGGCCCGAGCGGCGCGGACGCTGGCGAGAACGTCCGCTCCCTCGATCGTCGGTTGGACGGGCCGCAGACCGTGCGCGGCGGCGTCGCGAAAATGATGCGCCACCCGGGCCGAGCTGATCAGGGCCTTGGAGGGCACGCATCCGGTCCAGAGGCAGTCCCCGCCCAGGCGGTCGCGCTCGATCAGCGCCACGCTCGCGCCCAGCCCCGCGCTCCCGGCGGCCGTCACGAGACCCGCCGTACCTCCGCCGATGGCGACGATGTCGAACATCCCGTCTCGATCCACGTTGCTACTCCCCATGAACGGTCGATTTTCCTTGCCGGGCGTCCCGATTCCGGCTTAGCTTCGCTTCGTGCAGAATCCTACATCCCACGCTGCGGCGTCCCGGTCGGGCTCAATGAAAAGCCGCGTCCAGCCGCCTCCGATCCTCGACAAGTGTCGTGAACTAGCGACCGTGAACGACCTTCGCGAGGCCGGTCTCTATCCGTACTTCATGCCCATCGAGGCCTCGCACGACACCTGGGTCGTCATCGACGGCGCCCGCAAGATCATGGTCGGCTCCAACAATTACATGGGGCTCACGCACGATCCGCGCGTCCTCGAGGCGGCCCGCGACGCCCTCAACAAGTTCGGAAGCGGCAATACGGGCAGCCGCTTCCTCAACGGCAACCTCGATCTTCATGAGCAGCTCGAGGACGAGCTCGCAGACTTCACCGGCATGGAGGCGGCGCTCGTATTCTCGACCGGCTACCAGACGAACCTGGGCACGCTGGGTGCGTTGATCGGTCGCGCGGATACGGTCTACATCGACAAGCTGGACCACGCGAGCCTCCAGGACGGCGTACGTCTGGGGCTCGGCCGCACGCGACGCTTCAACCACAACGACTTCGCCACGCTGCGCCGCATGCTCGAGGCCGAGACGCCCTCGCGCGGCAAGCTCATCGCGGTGGACGGCGTGTACAGCATGGAAGGCGACATCGCCGATCTGCCCACGCTGGTCGAACTGAGGCGGGAGTACGGCGCGGCCATCCTGGTGGATGACGCGCACGCCGTGGGCGTGCTGGGCGAGACCGGGGCCGGCACCGCCGAGCACTGGGGGCTCACCGACGAAGTGGACCTGATCCTCGGCACGTTCTCGAAGTCCTTCGCCTCGATCGGCGGCTTCGTGGCGGGCCGCGCGGACGTCATCGACTACCTCCAGCACAACGCCCGCGCCCTCATGTTCAGCGCGAGCATGCCTCCCGCCTCCGCCGCCACCGTGCTGAAGGCGCTGGAGATCATCCGCGACGAGCCGGAACGCCGGGAGCAGCTCTGGAAGAACACGTACAGGATGATGGAGGGCTTCAAGTCGATCGGGTTCGACATCGGGCCGACCGAGACGCCGATCGTCCCCATTCTCATCGGGCCCATGGAGAAGACCTTCGTGTTCTGGCGCGCCCTGTTCGAGGCGGGCGTCTTCTCGAACCCGGTCGTTCCCCCCGCCGTTCCCGAGGGGAGTTGCCGTCTGCGCACGAGCTACATGGCCACGCACACGGACGACGACCTCGATTTCGTGCTCGAGCAGGTAGAGCGCGTGGGGAAGAAGCTCGGCGTCGTCTGAACCGGCGCCTCCCACCATGACGAGTCTCGCTTCCTCCCTGCGCGTCGTCCCCGTCGAGAGCCGCGCCGACCTCAAGCGCTTCATCGAACTGCCGTGGTCGATCTATCGGGGCGACCCCGACTGGGTCCCCCCGCTGAAAAGGGACATGCGTGCGGCCTTCGATCCCGCGAAACACCCGTTCCACCTGCACTCGGAAGTCCAGCCCTACCTCGCGTTGCGCGACGGCCGAGCCGTGGGCCGGGTCTGCGCGATCCGGAACCGTAATCATGAGCGCCTGCACGACGAATCGGTGGGGTTCTTCGGCTGGTTCGAGTGCGTCGACGACCCTGAGGTGGCCGGGGCGCTGCTCGACGCGGTTCGGGCCTGGCTCCGCGAACGCGGCCTCACCGCCATGCGGGGTCCCACGAGCTTCTCGACAAACGAAACCTGTGGCCTCCTCATCGACGGAGATCCCGGACCGCCTGTCGTCCTCATGGCCTACAATCCGCCGTACTATCCCGGGCTGATGGAGGCTGCCGGGCTGCGGAAGGTCAAGGATCTCTTCGCCTGGCTCCTCACGAAGGGCGATTGGCCGCCGCACCTCTTCCGCGCCGAAAAGGTCGCGACACGCCGGTACGGCATCCGGATCAGGACGCTGAACATGTCGCGATTCGACGAGGAACTCGGCCGCATCCAGCGCCTGTACAACGCGGCTTGGGAGAAGAACTGGGGTTTCGTCCCCATGACCGAGGCCGAGATGGATCACATGGCGGCCGAACTCAAGCCCATACTCGACCCCGAACTCGCGCTCTTCGCCGAGACGCCGGAGGGCGAGACCGCCGGCTTCGCTCTCGCGCTACCGGACTTCAACCAGGTGCTGCGCCGGATGAACGGAAGACTCTTCCCCTTCGGGATTCTCAAGGCGCTCCTCTATAGGCGGCAAATCACGTGCATGCGCGTCATCATCCTGGGCCTTGCCGAGGAATGGCGCGGCAAGGCCGTGGATGTCCTGCTCTACCTCTGGCTGTTCAGGAAAGGGATTGCCGCGGGGATGACGTCCGCCGAGCAGTCGTGGATCCTCGAGGACAACCGGAAGATGAACCAGGCCATCGAGCGTCTCGGCGGCAGGATCTACCGGACCTACCGGCTGTACGAAGCGGCGCTTTAGTGGCATCGGTCTTTCTGACAGGGGGAAGCGGGTTCCTCGGCGGTCATCTCGCCGAGGCCCTCGTCGCGGCCGGACACCAGGTCACGGCGAGCGTGCGGCGAACGAGCGACACGCGTCATCTCGACCCCCTGGAGCTGAAGAAGGTCGAACTCGATCTCGGGGCGGAGGACAAGTCGGAGACGGCCGCGGCACTCGCGGGCTGCGCCACCGTCGTCCATTGCGGCGCACTCACGCGGGCGCGCAACGAGTCGGAGTTCATGGCCGTGAATGCGGTCGGCACGCGGAGGCTCGCGGCGGCGGCGGCGGACGCGGGAGTCCGGCGGTTCGTCTTCATCAGCAGCCTCGCCGCCCGGGGCCCGGATGGCGCGGACGGCCCCGTGAGCCCCTACGGCCGGTCGAAAGCCGAGGCGGAGGCCGCGCTCGCCGGCATCCACGGGCCGATGGAGGTCGTCGTGCTCCGGCCGGGAGGCGTCTACGGCCCGCGCGACTCCGACCTGCTGCCGCTCTTCCGGCTGGCGGCGCGAGGGTGGACCGCGATTCCGCGCAGCCGTGCGCCCCTGCAGCCGGTGTACGTTGCCGATGTCGTCTCGGCCGTCCTCGCCGCCCTCGAGGCGGCGCAGGCGCCGCTCCCGCTTCCCATCGCGGCGGCGGAACGCCATACCTGGCGCGCGCTGGCGCGCGCGCTGATGGCCGCTGTGGACCGCCCCGGCCGCGTCCTGCGGCTGCCATCCGCCCTCTTTCTCACCGTCGGGGCGCTGTCGGAACTCGCGGGCCGCCTGACGGGGAAGGCCCCCGCGTTCGACCGGAGGCGCGCGCGCGATCTGTCCGCATACGCATGGACCTGTGACATCGAGTCGAGTCGGAGACATCTCGACCCCTGGCGTCCGCGGATCGGCATCGACGAGGGGCTCGCGCGCACCGCCGAGTGGTATCGCCGCATGGGCTGGCTGTGAGCGGCGGTGTCCGCAGGCGGCTTCTGCCCGTCGACCGCGTGGCCATCGGCTACTTCGGTTGCACGGGCCTCGTCGCCCTCGTGTTCGGTGGCCTCTCCGGCGCGGGAATCGCGGCGGCCCACGCGATCGCGGTCTTCGGGATCACGCGACTTGCGGCCTGGCACCCCCGGGCCGGCCTCGCCGCGATCGCAAGGGGGGCGTACGCCGTACTCATCACGCCCCTCCTGTATGCGGAACTGTCGGTCCTCAACCGCTTTTTCACGCAACGGTATTTCGACGCCACGGTGCAGGCGTGGGATGCCGCCCTGTTCGGCGGACAGCCGAGCATCGATCTCAGCGCGTGGCTCCCCTGGCTCTCCTTCTCCGAGGTGTTGCATCTGGGCTACTTCGGCTACTACGCCATCATCCCCGTCGCCATCCTGGGCGTGTTCGCGACCCGGGGGATCGAGGCCTTCCAGCGCACCGCCCTCGCCGTGGCGTCCGCCTTCTTCGCCTCCTACCTCATCTTCATGTTCTTCCCCGTCGCCGGCCCCCGATACGAGTTTGTCCAGATCGGCGGCGAGATTGGCGAGGGTACGCTGTTCGGGATCGTGCACGGGATCCTGGAGACCGGATCGTCAAAGGGCACGGCTTTCCCCAGTTCCCACATCGCCGCCTCCCTGGCCGGGGTCGTGGCCGCCGGACGCGAGGATCGGCGCTGGTTCTGGCTCCTCCTCGTCCCGGAACTCGCGTTGACTGCGGGGACGGTGTACGGTCGCTTTCACTATGCGACCGACGCCCTCGCGGGCATCCTGCTCGGGCTGCTGGTCTGCGCCGTACTGCGCGCACTCGAGGGCGCCCGCGCGGCCGAGGACGGGCAACCCGCGGGCTGAACGGCGCATCATAGCGTTGGATCCGGAAGGTGACCTTCAGAGGGATGACGTGGACGAACGCGAACTGATCGCCTGCGCCAAAGCGGGAGAGCGATCCGCGATGGGGGAGCTGTACGAACTCCACGCGCGACGCGTCTACACCGTGATTCGCCGCCTCGTGGGCGACGATCACCTCGCGGAGGACCTCTCCCAGGAAGCGTGGATCCGCGCGTTCGAGAAGCTCCACCTCTTCCGGGGAGATGCGGCTTTCGGCACGTGGCTCTACCGGTTGGCGACGAACGTGGCGCTCAACCGGCTGCGCCGGTCGGCGAAGCGGCGTCCGGTGGAATCCGCGGCCGAGCTTCCCCGCGTGGCGCGGGCGCACGACGACGTGATCGTGACGCGACGGGTCCTGACCCGGGCGCTGGACCAGTTGCCGCCGGGGTACCGGAGGGTCCTCGTGCTGCACGACGTGGAAGGCTGGACGCACAACGACATCGCCGAGGCCCTGGGTTGTTCGCCCGGCACGTCGAAATCGCAGTTGCACAAGGCGCGGGCGCGCATGCGGAAGCTCATCGCTCCGGAAGATTCCGGGAACGGCGGTGCACGAGGCGAAGCGCGCCTCTGAGAGGGATAGAAGAGATGGCGAACCACATGGATGCCGAGCGAATCTCGGCACTGCTCGACGAGCCGTGGGCCGACCGGGACTGCCGGGCCCACCTCGAAACGTGCAGGGAATGCCAGGCGGAGTTCGAGAGATTGAGCCGGCTGCGCATGGCGCTGTCCGCGCTGCCGGACGAGAAGGCGCCGGCCGGGCAGTGGGCCGCAATCGAAGCCGCGCTCGATGCCGGCGAGACCCGCCGCGGCACCCGCTGGATCGGACGCGGCAGTGGCGGCCGTCTTTTCGTCCCGGGACCGCTGCAGGCCGCGGCCGCCCTCGTGCTGTTTGCCGGCGGCGTGATCGCCGGCCTGCAGTTCACGGGCGGGAGCGTCGCGAGTCCGCCAGGTGCGGCGGGGGATCTTCCTACCGTCGTTTCAACCGAGGACGACCGCGCGCTCGTTGACGGGCTCAGCCGGATGGAGTCGTTGCGGTCGCCGCTCAGGCAGGTGGGAGAGGGCGGGACGGACCCCGCTTCGGAAGGCGGTTCAAGTGCGAGAGATCCGTTGGAGACGGCCCAGCGGCTGGCGAGGCTGGAGGGGTTGATCCGGGCGCTCCGCGACCGCCTCGCGACGAATCCCGACGATCCCCTCGCCAGTGCCTACCTGCTGGAACTTGTGGAAACGCGCGATCGGCTCGCGGAGGATCTGGGCCGGGCGAGCGGGACGCGAACCTGGTGACCGCGCCCTCCTCCCGCTCTCCGGGCCCGCCCGCCGCGGTTCTCGCGGCGGTCCTCGCCGCGGCGGTCCTTGCGCTCACGCCCCCACCCGTTGCGGCGCAGGAGATCCCGGCGGTCGACGCTCCGGGCTGGATCGGGGTTCGGGTCGACGAGCGATATAACTGCGGCTGGGAGACTTCGGACGACTGGAAGAACTGCACGCTCGTCATCCAGGTGCGTGAAATGCAGGAAGATGGGCCGGCGGCGCGTGCGGGACTCCTCGTCGGCGATCGACTCGCCGCGATGAACGGTACGACGATCACCCTCGTCAATCTGCCCGACCTGCTCGCATCGATCCGCCCGAGCGTCCCGGTACGGCTGCAGGTCACGCGAGACGGGACGGACCGCACGCTGGAGGTCATCCCCGCCGCGCGGCCCCCGGATGCGGACGACATCCCGATGGTGGGCCGTCGGACGATCGTCGCGACGGCCGGGAACCCGCGGCGTGGCACGTTCGTCCTGTGGTTGACGGACTCCGCCGGGCGCGACTCGACCGACCGCGACCGCGCCGGCTTCGCCCTCGCGTTCCGCGATACGGACGAGACCGGTGTGGCGGTGGAGCCCTCCGCGGTGCGGGTCGTGGACGGCCGACTCAACGTGCTGCCCGTGCGCGACCGTCCGGCGTCGGAGTTGCCGGCGGTTCGCGTTGAAATACTCCGCGACCTGCAGCGCGAGACGGAATCGGCCTATCGGGACTTCACGCTGGCGCTCCAGAACGTCGGGGCCGTGCGGGCACGCCTCTCGGCGATGGAGTTCCGGCGCCGCGTGGCGCGTGCCGCTCGGGTGGCACTGCCGGAGCCCGATCTCGCCGTGCGCCTCCATCGCACGTTCGCGGGAGCAGAGTTCGAGCCCGTACGCGACTTTTCCGACCGAGCCGGCCTCGACGGCCTCCTCGTCCTCCGGGTCGCGCGGGGCACGGTCACCGCCAGGCTCGGGCTCCGGGCGGGAGATCTCCTCCTGAGAGCGGCGGACCGTCCGACCCGGGAACTCGAGGACCTCGTCACCGCGCTCGACTCGGATGCCGAGCAGGGTCCCACCGTCGTATGGGTCCGGGGAAATCAGGAGATGAGCGGGGTCTGGCCCAGCCGCTGATGGCTCGCCCACGCCCGAGAAAGCCGACCTGGAGCATGCGGAGAGGACCGGTACGCTGCCGGCTCGACGCGCTGGCCGTCATCGCGGCCTTCCTCCTTGGAATCGGGCCGGGTGCGCCCCTTCAACCCTGTCCGAAGCACCAGGCGGTGCACGGCGAGGAGTCGACGCCCCACACCGCCACACTCCATGGCACGCATGCGGAGACCGCCCGCGCAGACAGCCACGCGGGGCACTCTCACGCCGATGGTGCCGGCGCCACCACGAACTCGCACCCGCATTCGGGCGGACCGTGCGACTGTCTCGCGACATGCCTGACCTGCTGCGGGCCGGCCATAGCGGGATCCAGGCTGCAGACCGCACACCCGACCCCTACCAGCCCGGCCCCGCGCGGGATGCGGCCCCTCGTCCGCCCGGCACCCGACCCGGCCGCCTACCTCCGACCGTTCGGACAACCGCCCCCCGCCTGACTCCTCGATAAGAGCCCGTACGAAAACGCCCGATAGCCCAACCCCGTCGGTCAGACAGGGTCGGTGCATCGGGCCCGTTGCCGGATCGACCCAGCCGCTCGCGAGGCGGCGTGCATCGAACGGCGACGCATCCCCTGTCGAACGAGGAGTCGAACCTTGAAGCAATACACGATACTCGGTGCATTCGCGCTGCTGGCCCTTGCCGCGCCGGTCGCCGCGCAGTGGAACGCCTCGCGCGCGGACAGCCACGCCCCCATCGGCGTCATGGCCGACCACCGCCACGAGGCGGGCGAGGTGATGCTCTCCTACCGCTACATGACGATGACCATGGAAGGGAGCCGCATCGGCACGGATCCCGTCGCCGACGCGGACATCGTTTCGCCTGGAGGCGGTTTCATGATCACGCCGACGCGCATGCCCATGACGATGCACATGTTCGGGGCCATGTTCGCGCCGTCCCATCGCATCACTTTCATGGCGATGCTCCCCTTCACGTCCAGTTCGATGGACCACATCACGCGCCACGGCGGGTCGTTCACGACCGCATCGAGCGGCGTGGGCGATCTCAAAGTGGGCGCCATGATTGGCCTGGCCGACTGGGCGAACCAGTCGCTCCATTTGAACGCGATGGTCGGCCTCCCGACCGGATCGATCGAACAGGTGGACGTCCTCCCCATCAGCGACGGGATGGAGGTTCAGCTTCCCTATCCCATGCAGATCGGCTCCGGCACCCTCGATCTGCGCCCCGGCCTCACATGGCTGGGCCAGGCCGGCGACTGGTCCTGGGGAGCGCAGGGGAACGCCGTGATGCGCATGGGGAAGAACGACCGCGACTGGTCACTCGGCAACACGGTCCAGGGCACGGCGTGGTGGGCGCGGGTGCTGAGCCGAAACCTTTCGGCCGGCGTGCGCCTGGTCGCCACGCGGAGGGGCAACATCGACGGCAGGGACGCGGCGCCGAGCGTGAACCCGGGCATGGTCCCCACGGCGCGAACGGATCTTCGTGCCGGCACGGTGGTGGAGGGAGGACTGAGCCTCAACCTCTATATCCCTCAAGCCAAGGCCTTTCGGATTGCCGGTGAAGTGCTCTTGCCCCTCGTCCGCGACCTCGAGGGTCCCCAGCTCGAGACGGATCTGACCTTCGTGCTGGGCCTGCAGATCGTGCCCGTAAGGCACTGACCGGCAGCGCGTTGTTCGTACGGGGGCCGCCCCGCTCGGCCCCCGTGCGGCGCTGCAGTGAGAATCCACATGAGATCCCCACGAGCGCGGAGCGTATACATACGATGTGGTTGTATACAATCTGCATGGTTTGTCATCGGTGAAGGGCGTGCGTACTCTCCCCTCCCGCCGCGCCGATCCCCGGTGAGCGTAAGGAAGATCCCCGAAACCGTTCGAGAGACCCCCATGCCCGACGCGTCTCCCTCATACGACACCCTGCGCACGCCCTCCGGCGGAACCATCCGCATGGCGGGCGACAGCCTCGACGTGCCCGACCGCCCGATCATTCCCTTCATCGAAGGAGACGGGATCGGTCCCGACATCTGGCGCGCCGCGAGCGCGGTCTTCGAAGCGGCCGTCGAGAAGGCCTACGGCGGCGAGCGACGGATCGCGTGGTTCGAGGTGCTTGCGGGCCAGAAGGCGTTCGATCGCACCGGGGACTGGCTTCCCGGGGACACGCTCCGCGCCATCCGGCATCACCAGGTCGCGATCAAGGGACCGCTCACGACGCCCGTGGGTGGCGGCATCCGGTCGCTCAACGTGGCGCTGCGCCAGCAACTCGACCTGTTCGCGTGCGTCCGCCCCGTGCGCTGGTTCGAGGGCGTTCCGTCGCCGGTGCGACAGCCGGACCTCGTCGACATGACGATCTTCCGCGAGAACACCGAGGACATCTACGCCGGCATCGAGTGGGAAGCCGGCAGCGAGGAGGCCCGCCGACTGCGCGCCTTCCTGAGCGACGAGATGGGCGTCTCGACGATCCGTTTCCCGGAGACCAGTTCCTTCGGGGTGAAGCCGATCTCGCGGGAAGGGACGCAACGTCTCGTCCGCGCCGCGATTCGCTACGCCCGCGACCGGGGATACGGCAGCGTCACGCTGGTCCACAAGGGGAACATCATGAAGTTCACCGAGGGCGGTTTCCGCGACTGGGGCTACGAACTCGCGAAGGACGAGTTCGGGGCCCGGGAGTTCGGCGGCGGGCCCTGGTGCAGGAGCTCGGACGGGATCGTCGTCAAGGATGTGATCGCCGACGCGTTCCTTCAACAGATCCTCACGCGGCCCGCGGAGTACGACGTGATCGCGACCATGAACCTGAACGGGGACTACATTTCGGACGCGCTCGCCGCACAGGTGGGCGGGATCGGCATCGCCCCCGGCGCGAACATCAACTACGAGACCGGCCACGCGATCTTCGAGGCGACGCACGGCACCGCGCCGAAGTACGCCGGACAGGACAAGGTGAACCCCGGATCCGTCATTCTTTCCGGGGAGATGATGCTGCGGCATATCGGATGGAACGAAGCCGCCGACCTTATTGTATCCTCCTTGAGTGGAACGATAAGTGAGAAGCGGGTGACGTACGACTTCGAGCGCCTGATGGATGGTGCGACACTCCTCAGTTGCAGCGAGTTCGGCCAGGCGATGATCGACAACATGTGATGGAGAACGAGATGAGAACGACACGCAGGTTTGCGGCGGTAGCGGGGTTTGTGTCCGTGCTGGCCGTACCGTGTACGGCCGAGGCCCAGCTTCCAGCGGGCGTCACCGAGGTCGCAAGCGTCGAGGGGATCACGGAGTATCAGCTCGAGAACGGGTTGCGCTTTCTGCTCTTCCCCGACCAGAGCAACCAGCGCATCACGGTGAACATCACCTACCTCGTCGGCTCGAGACATGAAGGGTACGGCGAGACGGGCATGGCCCATCTCCTCGAACACCTCGTGTTCAAGGGGACCCCGAACCACCCGGACATCCCGAAGGAGCTGGACGAGCACGGCGCCTTCCCGAACGGTACGACGTGGTTCGACCGCACGAATTACTTCGAGACGTTCCCGGCCACCGACGAGAACCTCGAGTGGGCGCTCGACCTCGAGGCCGACCGCATGGTGAACTCGTTCATCGCCCAGGAGGACCTCGATTCCGAGATGACGGTTGTCCGGAACGAGTGGGAAGCGGGGGAGAACAGCCCGCGGGGCGTGCTGCAAAAGCGAGTGCTGTCCGCCGCCTACGACTGGCACAACTACGGGAACTCCACGATCGGCGCGCGCGCGGACATCGAAAACGTGCCCATCGATCGGCTGCAGGCCTTCTACCGGAAGTACTACCAGCCGGACAATGCGATCCTCGTCGTCGCCGGGCGCTTCGACCCGGACCGGGCGCTCGAACTCGTGGCCGAGAAGTTCGGTGCCCTCCCGCGACCGGATCGCACGGGGGCGAACCAGCTATTCCAGACGTACACCGCCGAGCCCGCCCAGGACGGCGAGCGTACCGTCACCCTGCGGCGCGTCGGCGACGTCCAGTTCGCCATGGCGGCCTATCACATGCCGCCCGGCTCTCACGAGCACTTCGCCGCCGTCGACGTGATGACGCACATCCTCACCACCCGTCCGGCCGGGCGCCTCTACCAGGCGCTCGTCGAGCCGGGTTTGGCGGCCAACGCGTTCGCCGGCAACTTCCAGTTGCGCGAGCCGGGCATTCTGTTCGCCGGCACGGAGGTGCGCGAAGGCGACTCGCTCGACGAAGCCGCCGACGTCATGCTCGCCACGATTCAGGCGCTCGTCGACGAACCTCCCACCCAAGAGGAGGTCGACCGGGCGAAGACGGACTTCCTCTCGGGCATCGAACTCTCGTTCAACAACCCCCAGGGGATCGCCCTTCAGCTCAGCGAATGGGCGTCGATGGGCGACTGGCGCCTCTTCTTCCTGCACCGGGATCGCCTCGAGCGGGTGACGCCCGAAGCGGTCCACCAGGTCGCGCAGGCCTACCTGAAGCCTTCGAATCGGACGATCGGCTACTTCTACCCGACGGACGAGACCCCAGCCCGCGCCGAGATCCCCGCGCCACCGGACGTCGGTGCGCTCGTCGCCTCCTACACGGGGCGCGAGGCGGTGGCCGAGGGAGAGGCGTTCGAGCCCACGATCGAGAACATCGAGGCCCGGACGGAGCGGTTCGAACTGCCCAACGGCCTCAAAGTGGCCTTTCTCGCGAAAGAGAACCGCGGCGACGCCGTGAACGTGCGCTTCTCCCTGCGGCACGGGACGGAGAGCGCCCTCATGGGGAAGGCGACCGCCGCCTCCATGGCGGGCTCCATGCTGATGCGCGGGACGGAGAACCGGTCCCGCCAGGACATCTCCGACGAACTCGATCGCCTCAAGGCCCAGGGAGGCGTGGGCGGAAGTGCCACTTCGGCGACCGGATCGTTCACGACTGTGCGGGAGAATCTCCCGGCCGTCCTCCGGCTCGGCGCCGAGATACTCCGGCAGCCGGCCTTCACCCCTGACGAATTCGAACTGCTGCGCGAGGAACGACTGGCCGGCATCGAGTCGCAGATGTCGGAGCCGCAGGCCCTCGTGGTCCAGGCGTTCCAGCGCCATTTCAGCGAGTATCCGGCGGATCATCCCCGCTACTCGCCGACCTTCGAAGAACAGATCGGGCGCCTCGAGGCCGCGACGGTGGACGAGGCGCGCGCGTTCTGGGAGGGATTTTACGGGGCGCAGGGCGGCACCATGTCCGTCGTCGGCGACTTCGACGCTGCGGAAATCCGCGCGCTGATCGAGGAACTGTTCGGCGACTGGACGGCGAGCGAACCCTACGCCCGCGTGCCGGTTCAGTACCGCGACATCGCACCGCTGACCCTCGACATCGAGACGCCGGACAAGGCGAACGCCATGATGTTCGCCGGCCTTACGATTCAGATGCGCGACGATCACCCCGACTACCCCGCCCTGCTCCTCGGCAATCACATCCTGGGTGGCGGCATGAACTCAAGGATGTTCAGCAGGATTCGGGGGGAGGAAGGCCTGTCGTACGGGGTGGGCTCGAATTACGGCGCGCCCCCGATCGATGACAACGCGCAGTTCATCGCATTCGCGATCTTCGCGCCGGAGAACGCGGACAAGGTCGTGGCGTCGTTCACGGACATCCTCGACGTCACGCTGGCCGATGGGTTCACGGAAGAGGAATTCGAGGGCGCGAAGCGCGGATACCTCGACCAGGCGCAGAACGCCCGCTCGAACGACGCCGTCATCGCGAACATGCTGTCGAACAGTCTGTTCCTGGACCGCCCGCTCGCATTCACGGCGGAGCAGGAGGCGGCGATCGAGGCGCTGACCGCCGACGACGTGGTGGCCGCGATGCGGCGCCACATCGACCCGGCGAAGCTGACGATCGTCCGGGGCGGCGACTTCGCGAACAAGCTCGTCCCTTAGCCGGAAGGACAGTCCGCCGGGCTCCCCGGCCCGGGCTCGCGGGCCGGGGAGCGGTGGGCGGCCGGATCAGCGGCCGCCCGTCTGCTCCCGCTCCACGTTCAGCTGCGTGATGTCCGGGCTCCAGCGGGTGTCGCCCAGCAGGTGCTTCACGAAGTACTCCGCGCGCAGCCAGAACCAGTAGTCGCTCATGTCCCCGTAGCCGTGCCGCTGGCCGGGGAAGACGAAGTAGTCGAAGCGCTTGTTGGCCCGGATCAGCGCCTCCGCCATGCGGTGCGTGCCCGCGTGGTGGACGTTGTTGTCGATGTCCCCCGTCGTGAGCAGCAGGTGCCCCTTCAGATTCGCGGCGAGGTCGGAGTTGCGCTCGATCTCGTACTCGAACGTCACGTTCCCGCTGTCGTCGACGACTTCACGCACGCCGTGGTGTTTCTCGGACCAGTTCTGGTTGTACACATCGTTGTTGTGGTTCCCGGACGACGAGACCGCGACCTTGAAGAAGTCCGGGTAGACGAGCATCGCCGCCGTCGACATGAAGCCGCCGCCGGAGTGCCCGTAGATGCCCACGCGGTCGATGTCGATGAAGTCGTGCCGGTCGGCGAGTTGCTCGATCGCGGTCTTCTTGTCCGCCAGTCCGTAGTCGCGGAGGTTCCCGTAGCCGTAGTTGTGGTACCACTTCGAGCGGGCCGGGTGGCCGCCGCGGTTCCCCACCGTGATCACGATCATCCCGAACTGGGCCAGCGCCGTCTCGTAGCGCGCCGTCGAGAACGACTTCGCGACGGACTCCGTCTGCGGCCCGGGATATACGTAGGCGACGATCGGATACGTCTTGTCCGGATCGAAGTCGAACGGCTTGTAGATCACGCCGTACAGGTCCGTCACTCCATCGTCCGCCTTCACGGTGTAGGGTTCGGGGAACCCGTACCCCGCCTCCTCCAGCTTCGAGAAATCCGCCGTCTCGAGGTCCATGATCCGGCGGCCGTTGGCCGCATGGAGCGCCGCCGCCGGAGTGGTGTTGACCCGCGAGTAGTTGCTGACGAAGAAGCGGTTCGACTCCCCCATCTCGACGCGGTGATCGAAGTCGCCGGGGTTCAGGAGCGTCAGCCCGGAGCCGTCGAGGTTCACGCGGTACACGTGCTGGTAGTACGGATCCTCGCCCTCCTCACGCGCGTTGGCCTGGAAGTAGACGACGCCGGCCGACTCGTCGATCCCGACCACCTGGCGCACGGACCACGGACCCTCGGTGAGGCGGTTGCGAAGCGTGCCGTCCGGCGCGAACCGGTACAGGTGCGCCCAGCCGTCTCGCTCCGACCACCAAAGCATGTCGCCGGACTCGAGGAGTTCGAGCCGCTGGAACTCCACGTAGGTGTTGAGCCGCTCCTCGAACAGCACGCGCGCGGCGCCCGTCGCGGCGTCCGCCACCATCACGTCCACGCGGTGCTGGTCGCGACTCTGCCTCACGAAGTGAAGTTCGTCCGAGCCGGGAGAGAGCCACAGCGAGCGGAACGGCTCCTCGCTGTCCGGATAGCGGAACTGGCGCGCGGAGGTCGTGAAGAGGCGGTGGTCCTTCCACTCCTCCGGTATCGCGACCTCGACCATGTTCCGGTCCTGGAGGTCGTAGATGAGAAGCTCGGGCTGGCTCACGGTCTCCTCGCCCGGCATGTCGTACTTGTAGGATTCGAGCTCGGGCCGCTTGTTGCCGACCATGTGGATGACCCAGAGGTTCCCCACCTCCCGCCTGTCGCGGCGGATGAGGGAGAAGCGGCGGGAATCATGGGCCCACGAGATCGACACCCGCTTCCGCTCGTCCGCGTTCTCCTTCCGCTCGATGTCCGTGTCTCCGCGCTCGAACACGGCGTAGCTGTAGTGCTCTTCGCCGTCCGTCGTGAGCTGCGTCTCCTCGACCTCGATCCCCTCCTCCGCTTCGTCCGCCTCGTCCCCGCTCTTCCCGCGGCGCGCCTCGAGGAACTGCTGGTAGTCGTCCCCGCTCATCATGTGGAGGTTGTGGTCGCGGGCGAAGATGACCGTCTGGCCGTCGGGGGACACGCTGGCCCATGAGGGATGATTGTCGGGCGCCTCCCAGTCCTCGAGTTCTCGCAGCACCCGCGTGTTCACGTCGTACTCGAAGTGGAACACCTTCTTGCGCGCGCGCCGGCGTTGCTGCTCGCCCTCTTCCTCCTCCTCGTCCAGCTCCTCCATCTCGGACTCGGTCTCGTCTTCTTCCTCATCCTGCGACGACTCGACCTCGAACTGGAGCGTGTTCACGTCGATGAACTTGATCGCGCGGATCGGGAGGTGCTGGCCGTCCCAGGGATCGCGCGTGATGCGGGTGAGTTCGGCCGCGATGCGGTCGTTGTCGAAGATCTGCCGCTTCGTCCCGGCCACCGGATCCACGATGTGGTAGAAGGAGCCGTCGGAGGTCTCCCATTCGTACCAGAAGGACTCCGAACCCTCGATCCACTGCGGATCGACCGAGGTGGAGTAGACGAGATCCTGGATCTTGTAAGGCGCGAAGCGCGCCGCGAGGCGGTAGTTCGCCGGGTCTTCGGTGGCCTCCTGCGCGGCGAGCGGCGCCGCGAGCAGGATCACGGCGGCGAACGGAAGAAAACTGCGGAGACGGGCACGGTATGCGGAGTTCATGGCAAGACTCGTGGTTGTCGTTTGGAGAGCGGGCGACGAGAGAACGTCGGAGAACGTGGAGGAGGTGCCGTGGCCTGTCCAGATGGGCGCACCCTGCCGGTGGGGGCCGGTCCGGACGACCGACCCCCGGCAGACAGAGACTTGGTGGAGTTCGTCGGGCGGCTAGTCGCCGCGTCCGAGCATCATCCCGACGACGGCGCCGGCCGCGCCCCACAGGACGCCGGTGACGACGACATCGACGACCACCGAGGCGAGCGTCGAGGTGTTCATCGCGCCCAACGTCACGAACCCGAAGGCGACGGCGATGAGCGCACCGAGCTTCGCGCCCGCCTGAGCGCCGCCCGCGACGTCCGTCGCGCCCTTCCAGCCCAGGGCGGTCGCGAGCACGCCCCCCGAGGCGAGTTGGCCTACGGCGATCCAGAGGAAATCGGGAGACTCCTTGATGACGCCGGTGGCGGACCCCGCGTTGGCTGCGAAGAATCCGCCGAGCACAAGCTCATACAGTACGTAGCCCCCCACGAAAAGGACGACGGCACCGGCGACTGATGCGACGAGGCACTTCGTGTTCATGGCGTTACCTCCGCCTGAGGGTGGGTGGCCCCCCCTGACACGTCCCGTCCCCGATCCGGCGCAGGCCTGAGACCCGGGTGCCATGACGCAGAAGCTGGGCTATTCCTCGTCGGAGCGCCTGGCAGGCAACGACGCCTCGGCACTCTCGGTAGCTCGCCGATTCTGCGTCACGACACCAGCCTGCCGGATTGAGCATAGGAATCGTTAACGGCAGCGGACAAGAGCGGCCGCCACGTCGCCGCCCTGATGACGCCCCCTTGAGTCCCGCCCCCATCCTGTGACCAAGAGGCGAACCGCAACGCTCCCGCACGCAACGTTTCCGTGCGAGACGCGGGGCGCATAGGTTGCACATCGACGCTCAGGGAATCGCCATGCCCAACTCGAAAGCCGACACCGCGAAGCCCGCACCCGCCCCCGGATCCTCCGGCACCGGTGCCAAGCCCCGTCCGCATGCGGATCGCCCCGTCTCGACGGACGCCCCGGCCCCGATGAACGGCGTCACGATCACCCGTTGGAGTCTCGGAATTTCTCTCACCCTCGCCGTCACCATCCTCGGCGGTGCGTTCACCTTCCAATCGGAGCGGATTTCCGGCGTCGAGTCCGAGGTCCGGGATCTGCGCGCGGAACTGCACACCGAGATCAACGGCCTCCGCCAGGAAGTCAGCGCCGACATCCGCGACCTCCGCCACGAGATGCGGACCGAAATCGGCACCCTCCGCCAGGAAGTCCGCACCGACATCGGCGACCTGCGCGACGAGGTCCGCGAACTCGCCGACGTCATCCGCACCCGCGACACCCCGGATGCCGACGCCCAGTAGGCCCCCGCCGGTGAGACTTAGAAGCGGTCCAGCCGGGGGTTGACCACGTTGGAGTAGATCGACCCGAAGGTGTAGGAGAAGCCCACCGACACGCCGTACTCGAAGCCGCTCTGCAGGATGCGCTGCCGCAGGAGCACCTCCTCGGTGGTCGCGTCGCCGGCGGGCACGTTGAGCTGGTCGCGGATGCGCGAATAGTTCGCGTTCAGCCGCAGCGACAGGCCGCGGAAGATCCGGAAATCGGCCCCCGCGAAGGCCGTGAAGCGGTTCTTGGACGGATCGTGGAGGAACTGGGAGAAGGTGAGGAACCCGTACGATTCGCCCCACGGCTGGCGGACGCTGAGACGGACTCTGAACCGGTGGTGGGGGAGGGTCTCCTCGTGCTTCAGGAATACGGTCTGCTCGATGTAGTCGTGGTACCGGAGGCCGATCGTGTACAGAAAATTGAACTGCCTCCGGGTCGACTCCGAGTAGGGGAAGATGTTGTACTCCAGAGCCGGCCCCACCCGGAGCTGCAGGTCTTCGTTGGCGAAGCTGGAGTGTCCCACTTCGTACGCGGCGCCCGCCGACCAGTGATCCGACAGGCTCCACACGCTGAGTCCCTCCGCATCGTAGCTCTCGCGGACGCTCGTCACGGATGTCGTGTCCGAAGTCTCGAAGAGCCTCCGGTTGTAGCTCCCGCCGATCGAGAATTCGAGCTTCAGGGCGTCGGTCACCCGATCGGCCGAGAACCCGCCCCCGAGTTCGTACTCCTCGGTGCGCTCGTCCACCTCGAACTCGACGTTCGAGCGCAGCCGGAAAGTCCAGAAGTTCCAGGGGTCGTCTTCGGGTCTGGCCGCAGCCTCGCCGCCCTCCGCACCGTCGTAGCGGACGTCGATGTTGGCGGCCTGCTCCGTGCGGGCGATGTAGCGCAGCAGTCCCAGTTCGAGTACGCGCGCGACCTCGGTCAGCCGCTGCTCGACCGCGAGGTTGACGCGGGTCACGACCTCGAGCCGATCCGTGACGTCTGCGAACTCCTCCCGCCCGATGAAGTCGAGCGTGAAGCGCTGGCCACCACTGCCCGTGCCTTCCGAGGTCATGAGCACGTGGACCTGCGCGTCCTCGCGGTCGCGCGTGTAGTTCACGTACGGGATCTCGCGCCGGTAGAAGTCGAAGTCGCACATGCCGCGGCCAGCGTCGCAGTCGAAGAAGACGCGAAGGGCGCCGTTGCCGTTGGCGATGGGCGTCACCTCCTGCGCGGGCAGGGGAACGGCGACCAGGCAGGCCGCGGCAGCGAGACAGGTCGAGAGCTTCACTCGGGGATATCCTTGATGGACGGCTAGAAGAACTGGTCGATGAGGATCGGGTTGCCGTCGGGATCCTCGAGCACGACGTGCGCGGGTCCGGAGTCGCCCGCCTCTTCCGTCCCCTGCGTGATCTCCACGCCACGTTCCCGCAACGTCCGTTCGAGTTCCCGGACGTCCGTCCACGACTCCATCGGCTTGCCCTCGCGCGTGAGCCCCGGATTGAAGGTGATGATGTTTTTCTCGAACATGCCGTGGAAGAGGCCGACCACCGTCCCTCCGTTCATCATGATCAGGTAGTTTGTCTCGGCGTCACCGCCCGTCTGCACGAAACCGAGCTTCTCATAGAACGCCTTCGAGGCGGCGAGGTCCTTTACCGTGAGACTGATCGAGAAGAGGCCGAGATCCAAGGGATCGCTCCGGGTTGTGGGCGCTGTGGCGACGGTCGCCGGGAAACTGATGCTCCGGGGCCGCGCCGCCAACGGTGCGCGCCGAGACCGCCCGGCTCTCCGGTTCCGGCCGTCCGCGCGATGAGCGCCCTCCGTCTTTCGCTCCGCTCACCGCAACTGCGGCGCGAGGCCGCGGAGGGGATCCTCGATCCGTCCGCGGCCGCGACAGCCAGGGACGTGATCCGAAGCTGGCATGGATACGACGCGACGCCGATGGTAACACTGCCGGGGCTCGCCGCGTTGCTGGGAGTGGAATCGGTCCGAGTAAAGGACGAATCGCCGCGCTTCGGGCTCGGCTCGTTCAAGGCGCTCGGCGGGGCGTTCGCGGTCCTGCGCGCGCTGCAGGACGAGATCGAGCGCCGGAACGGCACGCGTCCGACGGCGGCGGAGCTGCGGGCCGGGCATCCGCTGGCGGCGGAGATCACCGTCACGACCGCCTCGGCGGGGAACCACGGCCGATCCGTGGCGTGGGGAAGCGCCGAGTTCGGCTGTCGCTGCGTGATCTTCCTTCCGGAAGACGCGATACCGGCTCGCGCCCGCGCGATCGAGGAACACGGAGCGAGGGTCGTCCGCGTACCCGGCGAGTACGACGGTGTCGTCGGGCACACCGACCGGGAAGCCGCGCGGAACGGCTGGATCGTCGTCTCCGACACGGCGTACGGAGGGTACGAGGAGACGCCTCGCCGCATCATGGCGGGCTACACGCTCCTCGCCGCGGAGATGCTGGACGACCTTGCCGATGCCGGCGCGGCGCCGCTGACGCACCTCTTCGTGCAGGCGGGCGTCGGCGGCCTCGCGACCGGGGTGTGCGGCCATTTCGCGCAGGTGTGCGGCGAGGGGCGGCCGCGCTTCATCGCCGTCGAGCCGTGGCGGGCCGACTGCTTCGGCCGGAGCCTGCGACTCGGCCGGGCGAGCATGGCGGAACCGCCGTTCCACACCGCGATGGGCGGTCTCGCCGCCGGCGTCGCGTCGACGATCGCCTGGGACTATCTGGCGCCGCTGCTCGACGCGGCGATCGCGCTCCCCGAGCCCGTGTGGACCGCCGGCGCCGAGGCGCTCGAGTCCGGTCGGCTGGGCGCCCGCATCATCGCGGGCCCGTCCGGCGCCGCCGGCGCAGGAGCGCTCCTCGCCCTCGCCCGCCTCCCCGGCCTGCGCCGGCTCCTCGGCCTCGACGCGTCCTCGAGGGTCGGCGCGCTCGTCACCGAGCAGCGTTTCGACTGACCGCGGCCGCTTGCCGCCGGCCTCCTCGTCCGTATAGTCGATCACGCCGATCATCGAGTCGCCCGCGCGACCGCCACGGCACGCCGAGTCCCCTCGATCCGCCCGGGAGCCACATGTCCGATTTCGCCACCCATATCGACCGCGAACTGCCTCGCTTTCACGACGAACTGACGGCCTTTCTCCGCATTCCGAGCGTCAGCACCGATCCTGGGCATGCGGGCGACGTCCGCGCGTGCGCGGACTGGGTCGCGGAGCACCTCCTCGCGGCGGGGATGCACGAGGCCGAGGTCATCGAAACCGGGGGGCATCCGATCGCCGTCGGCGAACGGATCCACTCCGAAGACGCCCCGACCGTGCTCGTATACGGGCACTACGACGTGCAGCCCTCGGAGCCCGACGAGCTGTGGACGAGCCCGCCGTTCGACCCGGAGATCCGCGACGGCCGCCTCTACGCCCGCGGATCGATCGACGACAAGGGGCAGGTCCACATGCACATCAAGGCGCTCGAGACGCGCCTGGCGACCGGGGCGGGCGTGCCAGTCAATCTCAAGCTCGTGATCGAGGGCGAGGAAGAGGTGGGAAGCCGCCACCTCGCGGCGTTCCTCCACGAGCACGCGGAGCGGCTCGCGTGCGACGCGATCCTCGTCAGCGACACCGGGATGTTCTCCCCCGAGTTGCCGTGCATCACGACCGGGCTGCGGGGCATCGTCTACACCGAGATCAACGTCCACGGCCCCGCGTCGGACCTTCACTCCGGCACCTACGGCGGCGCGGTCGTGAACCCCGCCAACGCGATGGCCGCCATCCTCGCCGGCCTCCGCGACGAAAATGGCCGGGCCACCGTGCCGGGATACTACGATGCCGTTCGACCCATCAGCCCCCGCGAACGCGCCGATCTCGAACGCCTCCCCATGGATGAGGAGACGCTCCGCGTGGGCGTCGGGGCACCGGCGCTCGGCGGGGAGACCGGGTTCTCCGCGCTCGAGCGGCTGTGGTATCGCCCCACGCTCGACGTGAACGGGCTGCTCAGCGGCTTCACGGGCGAGGGCTCGAAGACCGTCCTGCCCTCGCATGCGATGGCGAAGGTGTCGATGCGGCTGGTTCCGGATCAGGACCCGGCGCAGGTGGTCGAGGCCTTCGAGGCCCGCGTTCGCGAACTCGCGCCGGAGGGCGTGACCGTCGAGATCAAGCGCTCCCACGGCGGCGCGCCCTGGGTGGCCGACACCGAACATCCCGTCTTCGACGCCGCGTCCGCCGCGCTGGAGTCGGGGTTCGGCGCTCCGCCCGCGTACATCCGCGAGGGCGGCTCGATCCCCATCGTGCAGGAGTTCGAGGAGACGTTCGGCGCCCCGGCGCTCCTCATCGGCTTCGGGCTGCCGGGAAGCAACATGCACGCGCCGGACGAGTGGATCGATCTCGAGGTCTACCGAAAGGGGATCGCGGCCCTCGCCGACCTCTACGGCCGCCTCGCCGACCCACTCGCCTGAGCCGCCGCGAGTTCAGTCGATCGGGACGACGTCGAGTTCCGTCGTGATGTCGATGCAGCCGGAAAGCGTTCGGTAGACCGGACACTTCGGCGGATGGGCCTCGAACGCGCGCCGGATCGCATCGGCGTGCGCCTCATCCGCCTGCAGGAGGTATCGGGCCCGGATCCGCCGGATCACGAGCACGCCCTCGTCCGTCTCGACCTCGCCCTCCACGTTAGCCACCAACCGTCCCTCATCCGCCTTGACACCGCGCGCTTCCAGCGCGCCCCCGAAGGTTCCGGCCAGTCAGCCGCCGGTCGCGGCGATGACATAGTCGAGTGTCGTGGCAATGTCGCGGTTGTCGCGAACGCCGTAGTACTCGGCGACTGCGGAATGCACGCCGAAATCGACCGGCGCATCCGTGGCCGGGATCTCCGCCGTGCGATATGGACCCTTCTGCCGCACGATCTTCACGTGCGAGTGGTAGACGACTTCACTCATTGGCCGGTTCTCTCCGTGATGATGTCGAGGAAGTTCATGACGACGCGGTGCGTGAGCCCCCAGATGGCGTCGCCCTCGTACAAGATGGAGGGCCACACATGTTCGTGGCCACCATCGGGATAGCGGACTTCCGAGCGCAGTGCCGGGTCACGCAGCGCGCGGAGCGGAGCCCACACATGATACTGCACTTCGGCGTTCGTCGAGACCCGTGCGCCCCCCCCGTGCCACGCGACGAAGGGGGAGATGAGGATCGACGGGATCCGGCGCGTCACCGGGTGCAGGTCGTCGAGCCGTCCGAGGAACCCGTTGCGCGGAAGATCGAGCCCCACCTCCTCGCGCAACTCGCGGCGCGCCGTCTCCAAAAGATCCGCGTCCGCCGCGTCCCGGTGTCCGCCGGGAAGCGCCATATGACCGGACCACGGGTCGCCGGGGAGCTCCGCCCGACGGACGAAGAGCACTTCCAGGTCGCGATCGCGCGGACGGACCACGAGCGTCACGGCCGCGTGCCGCTCCGCCGCCCCGGGATCGACCTCGGTGTGACCCGCCGTGACCAGCCGATGAGCGACCCGTACCGCGCTCCAACCCTTGCTCACCGGCCCTTCTCCGCCTCGTCGAGGAGGCGCAGGTAGCTCTCCAGCCGCCGCCGCGCGATCGTCCCAACCTCCACGGCCGCGCGAACCGCGCAGTCCGGCTCCACCCGATGCCGGCAGTCCGCGAACCGGCAGGCGTCGCTCATCGCGGCGATCTCGACGAAGCCCCCCGACAGCTCCGCCGGATCCAGCTCCCACAGCGCCAGGTACTGCAAGCCGGGCGTGTCCGCCACATAGCCGCCCCCCGGATATCGATAGAGCGCCGACGCCACGGTCGTATGCCGCCCCCGACCCCGCCGCTCGCTGATCTCGCCCACACGCAGGTCGAGTTCCGGCACGAGTGCGTTCAACAGGCTCGACTTCCCCACGCCCGACTGCCCGCTGAGCACCGTGATCCGCCCTGCGAGGCGTCCCGAAAGCGCCTCCAGTCCCGCCCTCGATTCGACGCTCGTCCGCAGCGTTTCCACGCCGAGCGCCGCGTACTGCTCGAGGCCGTCTCCGGGCACAGGCTCCGCGAGGTCCGTCTTGTTCACGACGAGGAAGGCGTCGATGCCGCTCAGCGCCGCGAGCGCGAGCAGTCGGTCCACCATGAGGAAGTCGGGATCGGGCGCCGTCACCGAGACGACGACGGCGACCTGGTCCACGTTCGCCACGATCACCTGCTCCCGCCGCTTGGAGACGCCGTGCCGGGAGAGCGCGCCGCTTCGCGCGCGAAGCCGAACGATCCGCATCTCGTCGCCGGCGCGTTCCAGCTCGACGAGGTCGCCGACCGAAACGATGCGCGAGTCCGTCCGCTTCAGGCGCCCCCGCAGCGAGGCCCGGACCACCGTCTTGGAATCGTCGACGTGATAGACCCCACCCGCGATCCGCAGCACGCGGCCAACGGTAGCGGAGGGGCCGCCGGAGCTCACGCCGAGCTGCGGCTTCCGTCCGGAGTCGGGGAGTTCACCCGGAGCCGCCGTCGGCGTCCGTCCCGTCGCCCAGCTCCTCGAGACAGTTCCACGCCAGCAGTGCGCACTTGATGCGGACCGGAAACTTCGAGACCCCCGCCAGCGTGCGCAGATCGCCGAGGTCGTCGTCCGACAGCAGCGCTCCGTCTCCGTGCAGGAGGTGCGTGAACTTGCGGGAGAGTTCCAGCGCCTGCTCGAGCGACTTGCCCCGCACGCGTCCCGTGAGCATCGACGCCGACGCCAGGCTGATCGAGCACCCGCGGCCCAGGAAGCGCGCCTCGGCGATGGTCCCCCCTTCCACGCGCAACATGAGTTCGATCACGTCGCCGCAAAGCGGGTTGTTCATCGTGATCGCGTGCGTGGCTCCGTCCAGCTGCCCCTTGTTCCGGGGTTTCCGGTAGTGATCGAGGATGACTTCCTGGTACAGCTGATTGAGCGACGAAGGGATCTCCCGATCAATCGTCCCGGGCGTCGTCGAACGGGGTTCGATCATGGCTTCAGGCGATGCCGCCGAAGACTTCGGCTGCCATGGCGAGCCCGTCGCACAGCACGTCGACCTCCCGCGGCGAATTGTAGAAGTAGAAGCTCGCCCGGGCCGTACTGCTGATCCCGTAGTGGTCCATCAGCGGCTGGTTGCAATGGTGCCCCGCCCGGATCGCGATTCCTCGCTGATCGAGGATCGTGGAGAGGTCGTGCGGATGTATGTCGCCGTAGGTGAAGGAGAAGACCGCGGTCCGCCCTTCGCGCGGGCCGTACAGGTGGAGCCCTTCGATCTCGTCGAGCCGCTCGAAAACGGCGCGCTTCAGGGTGTCTTCGTGCGACGCGATCGCCTCCGACCCGAGGTCCGCGAGGAAGCGGGCGGCTTCGCCGAAGCCCACGACGCCCGAGATGTTGGGCGTTCCGGCCTCGAACTTGTGGGGAACCTTCGCCCAGGAGGATCGCTCGAGCTTCACGTCCGAGATCATCTCGCCCCCGCCCTGATACGGGGGCATCTCCTCCAACAGTTCTCTCCTGGCCCACAACGCTCCGACGCCGGTCGGGCCACACATCTTGTGGCTGCTGAACGCGTAGAAGTCGCACCCGATCTTCGCCACATCGGTCAGCATGTGGGGCGCGGCCTGCGCTCCGTCGATGAGCGTCAGCGCGCCGGCGGCGTGAGCGCGGTCCACGATCTCACGGACCGGATTGACGGTCCCGAGGCTGTTGGAGACGTGCGTACAGGCGACCAGCCGGGGACGCCCCTCGAGGAGCCGGTCGTAGTCGTCCAGATCGAGCGTGCCCTCGGGCGTGACGTCGACGAAACGGAGCTTGCACCCCGTCCGGCCAGCGAGCAGTTGCCACGGCACGAGGTTCGAGTGGTGCTCCATCTTCGTGAGCACGATCTCATCGCCCGCGCCGATGGACGCGTCCCCCCAACTCGACGCGACGAGGTTCACCGCCTCCGTCGTGCCGCGCGTGAAGACGATCTCCGCCGGGTCTCTCGTCCCCGCATGCGCTGCCACGGAACGACGCGCGCCCTCGTAGGCCTCCGTCGCCTCCGCGCTGAGCTGATGCACGCCGCGGTGCACATTGGCGTGCTCCTCACGCAGATAGCGCTCGACCCGCCTCAGCACGCGGAGCGGCTGCTGTGAACTCGCCGCGTTGTCGAGGTAGGCCAGGGGGTGGCCGTGGACTTCCCTTGAGAGAATGGGGAACTGGGCCCGGATCGCCGCGAGATCCCAGCCGCCTTCCTCCGAAGCCTCACCCGCATCGCGGCTTCCCGCCGCCTCCCGGGGACGCTCGGACGCCAGGATGCCCGTTGCCTGCTTCGTATCCGTCATCTCCGCCATCGGGCTCCGGTCCTCGGCTGGGTCCCGCTCAGGAGAGGTCGACCTGGATGTCGTCCCCGTCGATCCTCACGTCGAAGCGCCGGACCGGCATGACCGCCGGGAGCGCCCTCGGCGCGCCGGTCGCCAGATCGAAACGCGCCCCGTGGAGGAGGCAGGTGATCTCCCCTGCCTCGACCTCGCCGTCCGAGAGCGGGAACTCCTCGTGGGAGCAGCAGTCCTCGAGCGCGTACACCTCGCCTCCGCTGCGGATGAGAGCGATCGCCAGGTCCCCGGCCATCACCCCGCACGTTCCATTCTCCGGCACATCGTCGACCTTGGCGACCGTGACGAATCGGCTCATAGCCCGATCTTCTCCTCGATCGCTTCGCGTACGCGCGCGCGCACCCCTTCCATCGGAAGACGCCCCAGCACCTCATCGAAAAACCCGAACACGAGCAGGCGCTCGGCCTGGCGCCGGGTGAGGCCGCGGCTCATCAGATAGAAGAGTTGCCCGTCCTCCACCTGTCCGATCGTCGCCCCGTGCGAACAGCGCACATCGTCGGCCTCGATCTCGAGGTTGGGAAGCGCGGAGGCATGAGAGCCCTCGCTCAGCAGCAGGTTGCGGTTCGTCTGATAGGCGTCCGTGAGCTGGGCTCCCTTGTCGACCCGGATCAGCCCGCGGAAGACGCTCGACCCGGCATCCGTCAGCGCTCCCTTGAAGAGCAGATCGCTGTGCGCGTGCGGCGCCGCGTGATGCTGCAGCGTGTGATGGTCGAAGTGCTGGTCGGAGTCGCCGAACCAGAGTGCGAGCATCTCGCTGTCGCTCCCGGGCCCGTCGAGACGGCTTGTGACGTCCGCCCGCGAAAGGTCGCCCCCGAGCGCGACGTTGAAGGTCACGACGCGTGCGTCGCGGCCCGCGGTGACGTGCTGCGTCGAGAAGCGCTTCACGCCGCGGCCGAAGCGCTGGAGCGCGACGTACTCGATCCCCGCGTCCCCCTCCCCCGTGATCGTCGCCCCGTGAAGCGAGACCGTCTCGGCATCGAGGTCGTCGGAGAGGAACTCGTCGATGACCGCGGCCCGCGCGCCGGACTCCGCGTACACGAACGAATGTGCGGAGGAGAGCGTCCCCGCCCGCTCGACGATGTGGAACGCGTGGATCGGCGCCGGCATCTCCACGCCGCGCGGAACGTAGAGGAAGTAGCCTCCGCCCAGGAGAGCGAGGTGCAGCGCCCAGAGCTTCTCCTCCGCGGGGCCCGGCTGCGCCTCGAGCAGCGCCCGCCTCAGCACCTCCGGATGCCGATCCGCCGCGTCCCGGATCGAAGACAGGACCACGCCGCTCCGCGCCACTTCGGGTTCGAGTTCGAGGTGCGCGACCCGGCCCTCCCGCAGCACGACGACGCCCGCGCGCTCCCCGGAGCGTCCAAGCACCTCGCGGACATCCGCCGACAGCGCTTCCGCCGTCGCGGGCGTCGGGACCACCGGAGTGAGCGCCTCGAAACCGACCTTCCCGAGGTCAGTGTACCGCCATTCCTCCGACTTCTTCGTCGGCCAGGGAAGGGCGGTGAACCGCTCCCATGCGGCGGCCCGTGCCCCCGCGAGCGCTTCCGGCTCCGTCAGCGCGCCGGCAAGCGTGTCGAAATCCGCCGCGGCCAGCGTCGACTCCGCCGGCCCGGCTGTCATCGTGCTCATCCGACCGATCCCTCCATCTCCAGCTCGATCAGCCGGTTCAGCTCGATCGCGTACTCGAGCGGCAACTCCTTGGCCACCGGCTCGATGAAGCCGCGCACGATCATCGCCATCGCCTCCGCCTCGTCGAGCCCGCGACTCATCAGATAGAAGAGCTGCTCGTCGCCGACCTTCGAGACCGTGGCCTCGTGTCCGATGGACGCCGTGTTCTCGTCGATCTCGATGTAGGGATAGGTGTCCGTCCGCGACGTCTCGTCGAGCAGCAGGGCGTCACACTCGACGTTGGACTTCGCGCCCTCGGCGCCGTCGTACACCTTGCACAGTCCGCGGTACGAGGAGCGCCCGAGCCCCTTCGAGATCGACTTCGAGGTGATCTGGGATGTCGTGTTGGGGGCGGCGTGGATCACCTTGCCGCCCGTGTCCTGGTGCTGGCCGTCCCCCGCGTACGCGATGGAGAGGATCTCGCCGTGCGCCCGCTCTCCGACCAGATAGCACGACGGATATTTCATCGTGAGTTTCGAGCCCAGGTTCCCGTCGAGCCACTCCATCTTCGCCTCCTCGTGCACGAGCGCCCGCTGCGTGACGAGGTTGTACATGTTGTTCGACCAGTTCTGGATCGTGGTGTACCGGAAGCGCGCGCCCTTCTTGACCACGATCTCGATGACGCCGGAGTGGAAGGAGTCCGTCGAGTAGACCGGCGCCGTACAGCCCTCGATGTAGTGGGCTTCGGCCCCCTCTTCGCAGATGATGAGGGTGCGCTCGAACTGGCCCATGCGCTCCGCGTTGACCCGGAAGTAGGCCTGGAGCGGGATCTCCACCTTCACCCCCTTCGGGATGTAGACGAACGACCCGCCCGACCACACGGCCGAGTTGAGCGCCGCGAACTTGTTGTCGTGCGTGGGAACGACGGTCGAGAAGTACTGCCGGAACAGATCGGGGTGCCTGGCGAGCCCATCCTCGATCGACTCGAAGATCACACCCTGCTCCTCCCACTGCTCCTTCAGCGAGTGGTAGACCATCTCGGACTCGTACTGGGCCCCGACCCCGGCGAGCGCCTTACGCTCCGCCTCCGGGATCCCGAGCTTCTCGAACGTGTCCTTGATCTCCTGCGGGACGTCGTCCCAGGACCGCTCCATCTGGTCCTGCGGCTTCAGGTAGAAGTAGATCTCGTCGAGCGTGTCCTCGAGCTTCGAGAGATCGCCCCCCCACTTCGGCATCGGCTTGGAGTAGTAGACCTCGAGCGCCTTGAGTCGGAACTCGAGCATCCAGTCCGGCTCTTCCTTGTGGTGCGAGATCTGTCGGACGATGTCGCTGGAGAGACCGGGGACGGCCTTGAAGACCGGCTTGTCCTCCGTGACAAATCCGTACTTGTACTCGTCGAGTCCGAGTTCGGTGATCGTCTCGTTCCGGGGCATGTCTGTTCCTTCCTTTACGGCTTTACGACGTCAGACCGCCGCCACCGCCCGGTGGAGCCAGTCGTAACCCTCCGCCTCCAGCTTGTCGGCGAGCGAGGCGCCGCCGCTCTCCGCGATTCGGCCCGCCATCATCACGTGTACTCGATCCGGCCGGATATAGTTCAGGATCCTCTTGTAGTGCGTGATCAGCAGGACCCCGAGCGCCTCGTCGGCTTCGGAGAGGCGGTTCACGCCGCTGGCCACGACCTTGAGCGCATCGATGTCGAGTCCGCTGTCCGTCTCGTCCAGGACCCCGAGCGCCGGCCGAAGCACGGCCATCTGCAGGATCTCGTTTCGCTTCTTCTCACCGCCGGAGAAGCCGTCGTTGACGTACCGGGCCGCGAAGCCCGGATCCATCCTCAGCATCTCCATCTTCTCCGTGAGCGTGCGCTGGAACCCGAACACATCCATCTCCTCGCCCTCGCCCAGCCGCGAGTTCACGGCCGTCCGCAGAAAATTGGCGATCGAGACCCCCGGGATCTCCGCGGGATACTGGAAGGCGAGAAAGATCCCCGCGCGGCTCCGCTCATCGGGCTCCAGCTCGAGGACGTCCTCTCCCTCGAACAGGATCTCGCCGGCCGTCACCTCGTAGGCGGGGTGGCCGGCGATGACCTTGGCGAGCGTGCTCTTGCCGGAGCCGTTGGGGCCCATCAGGGCATGCACCTCGCCGCGCTGGACGTCCAGATCGACGCCGCGCAGGATCTCCCCGTCCTCACCGTCGACCTTCGCCCGGAGTCCGCGTATCGACAGAAGCGGTTCTGACATTCGTGTCCTCTTGCGTTGCAAAAGGCCGGTCACCCAGGGGCGCCGGCCTGGAAACACAGCAATCAATTCGAGATGAACCGATAACGATTATCGACGAGACAAGGTACGCGGCACACGGCCCCTTATCAACCCTCGTTGAGACCCGTTCTCAACCGTTACATGTCGTCTCTCCGCCCCATTTCGAAGAGGTCGGCGGCTCCTGCACGGGCCGCGGCGCGACCGTAGGTTGGCGGCCATGAAAGCAGCCTACTTCGAACGACACGGAGGGCCCGACGTCATCCGCGTCGGCGACCTGCCCGAGCCGACGGCGGGTCCCGGCGAGGCGGTGATCCGCGTGCGCGCGGCGGGCCTCAACCACCTCGACCTCTGGACGCGGCGCGGCCTGCCCGGGCTCACGCTGAAGATGCCGCACATCGGAGGCTCGGACGTGGCGGGCGAGATCACGGCGACGGGGGATGGGGTGGAGGGCTGGACCGCCGGAGACCGGGTTGCGGTAAACCCGGGCCTCTGGTGCGTCGACGACGGCTGCGAGTGGTGCGCCCGCGACGAGCACCCCCTCTGTACCACCTACCGCATCCTCGGCGAGCACGTACCCGGCGGTTTCGCGGAACAGGTCGCGGTCCCGGTGCGCAATCTGGTTCGGCTCCCCGACGGTTTCCCGTTCGCGACCGCGGCCGTCGCCCCGCTCGTATACCAGACGGCATGGCGCGGACTTCTTTCGCGGGGGCGGCTGGCGCCGGGAGAGACGGTCCTCGTCACCGGGGCGTCCGGCGGCGTCTCCACCGCCGCGATCCAGATCGCGAAGCACCACGGGGCGCGCGTGTTCGCGGTCACGAGTGGGCCCGCGAACACGCGGCGCGTGGAGGCGCTGGGCGCGGACCTCGTCATCGATCGTCTCGAGGAGGATTTCTCGCGGCGCGTCTGGGCGGAGACGAAGAAGCGCGGCGTCGATCTCGTCCTCGACAGCGTGGGCGCGGCGACGTGGGAGGGCTGCGTTCGCACGCTGGCGCGTGCGGGCAGGATGGTCGTGTACGGTGCGACGACCGGGCCGCAGGGCTCACTCAACATCGCGCGTCTGTTCTGGAGTCAGACATCGATCATGGGGACCACGATGGCCACGCGTGCCGAGTTCGAGGCGGTGATGGCCCTCGTGCTGGACGGCACTCTTACCCCCATCGTCGACGACGTGTGGCCGCTGGACCGGGCGCGCGAGGCCCACGAGCGGCTGGAGGCGGGCGGGGTCTTCGGGAAGCTCGTCCTCGAGCCGTGACCTCGTGACGGCTCCGGGGCGCGCCGAGCGGTTCCGGAACCTCGCGGAGACCGCCTTCGACATCCTCGTTATCGGCGGCGGCATTTCCGGCGCCGCCGTCGCGCGTGACGCGGCCCGCCGCGGTTTTCGCACCGCTCTCGTCGAAGCCGCGGATTTCGCGTCGGGCACGAGCAGCCGTTCTTCCCGCCTCGTCCACGGCGGCCTGCGCTACCTGGAGCACTTCGAGTTCGACCTCGTGTTCGAGGCGAGCCAGGAACGGCGGACTCTGCTCCGCATCGCGACCCACCTCGTCCGGCCGCTGGAGTTCCACTTTCCGATTTTCCGGGACGGTCGCATCGGCCGGAGAAAGCTGGACGCGGGGATGTGGCTCTACGACGCGCTATCGCTGTTCCGCAACATCGAACGCCATCAGATGCTCGACGCCGAGGCCATGCTCGACCGTGAACCGGGACTGCGCGCCGAGGGGCTTCTCGGCGGCGCGCGCTATTTCGATGCCCAGGTCGACGATGCGCGGCTCGTCGTCACGACCATCGTGGCGGCCCTCGAGGCCGGTGCGACCGTGGTCAACCGGGCCGAAGTCGTCCGCATCGACGCTTCGGACTGGCCGGGCCACCGGGCGCGGGTGAGAGATGCGGAGAGCGGACGGGAAGTGGAGGTCGACGCCCTCGCGATCGTGAACGCGACCGGCGCGTGGGCCGAACAGATGCTCGACCGCGTCACCGCGGACGCACGGGGGTCCGGCCCGGGGGAGGGCGCGGCGGCCGCCGTGCGTATCCGTCCCTCGCGCGGGACGCACATCCACGTCGCGCGCGAACGAGTGGGGCACTCCGGTGCCCTGATCTTCGAGGCGCCCCAGGACGGCCGCGTGATGTTCATCCTCCCGTGGCGGGAGGACCTCACCCTCATCGGCACCACGGACGAGTTCTTCGACGGCCGCCCGCACGAGGTCGCGGCCACCCCGGGCGACATCGCCTACCTGCTCGACGCCACCCGTCGCCTGCTCCCGGCATCGAAGCTGGGCCCGGAGGATGTGATCAGCGCCTGGGCCGGCCTGCGGCCGCTCGTCGCGCCGCCCGCGGACGGCGACCAGGAGGGCGCCGTGTCGAGGGAGTTCGAGGTCCACCAGCATCCCCCGGGCGTCTTCACCCTGAGCGGAGGAAAACTGACCTCTCACCGGCACATGGCCGAGGCGACGCTGGACCGCGTGCAGGCGTTCCTTGCGCCGGCCGGCGTGAAGGCGATTCGGAAGGTGGACACGGACAAGGTTCCGCTCCCCGGCGCGCGATTCCGGGATCTGGAGGCGCTGCGCAGCCGGATCCGGGCACGTGCCCGCTCGCAGGGATTCGAGCGCGCTTCCGCCGACCGCCTCACACGCGCGTACGGGACGAGAGCGAACCGGGTTCTCGACCTCGTCGATCGTAATCCGCGGCTCGGCGAGAGGGTCGTCGCCGGGAGGCCGCACCTTCTGGCCGAAGCGGTGTATTCAGTGCGGAGCGAGATGGCCCTGCACGTCGAGGACATTCTCTTTCGGCGGATGCGGGTCGGCCTCGAGACGCGCTCCGGGACGCCGGAGGCGGCGCGCCGCGTCGCCGAAGTCGTGGCCCCGGAGCTGGACTGGACAGCCGAACGACGGACGGAGGAAGTGAAACGGGCGCTGGCCTTCAGGGCGGTGGACGACGGCGCGATCCGCGAGCTCGCGGCCCGCGCAAAGGCGGGTCGCTGAACGGGCGGCCATGCCGATGGGGCCACGTTCTTGCCGCCCTTGCGTGGCTCGCGGCGGCGTGCGCTCCGGCCGACGACACGTCCGATTCGTCCGGCGTCCCGCCCGATTCCACGCCGGCCGCCGACGCTGCGGCGGTCCCTCCGCTCCCGGGCGAGGGACCGACCCGGGAATATCGGATCCTCCTCGTCAACCCGCTCGACGTCGACGCGCACGTCTCCGCCGCGGCGGGGGCGGGAAGCGTCGTGCTCGATACCGTGCCGCGCCGGGATTCGGTCCGGGTGAACGTCCGGGTGCGCGCCGATCTCGTCCGCCTCGAGGCTCGGGATGCGGAGGGCGTACTCCTGGCGGCGACCGACCTCGCGCTGGCCGGGGACACACTCAATCGCTGGGCCATCGACGCTGACGCTCCCATCCGGCGTGTCACCTTCGGGCCCGAGAGTTCGTTAAACGGCAGGAAGGCCTTATACTATGGGAGCGATCTGTGTCCGGATCCGGCGTTGGGTGCGGCGTTAGGTGCAGGGACGATGGAGGAGGGGGGACGCCATGAAGAAGCTGAGGATCGCGCTGGCGCTCGTCGCGAGTATCGCGATGATCGTCGTCGGGCAGCGTCAGGTCGGCCAGAAGGATGTGCGGACGCAGAAGGCCGACGTCCAGGGGTTCGATTCCGAGAACGAGGCCTTGTTCATCTAGCTCGACGGCCGGCGGCCTCGCCGGCCCTTACGTTTCGAGTACCGTCGGGCACTCTCGGGTCGGACGGTGACGGAGCATGACAGGTCCAGGACACCGCATGAGTCCAGCCAAATGCGACGTCACCCGACGGATCGGCTCGCGTGCACACCTTGCCCGCGTCGCCATCGTGCTGCAGGCGGTGGGGCTCGCCGCATGCACCGGAGAGGGCTTTGGGCCGCCGCCCCCCTTCTCGGATTGCTCGCTTCCGCTCCTGAACTTCACGGACGCCGGCGCCGCGCGCTCAAACATTCCGGCGCTCACCAATCCCGAGGTCGCCACGCGGCTCATCGCGCCCCACGTCGGTTACGTCAATCGCGGCGACCTCGTGATCGGGCTCGAATTCAACGGCCAGCCTCTCGCCATACCGCTGAAGCTCCTCTGGTATCACGAGGTCCTGAACCTGCAGGCCGACGTCGACCCGACCGTCCCGAATGCGACGGGAGAACGGCTCACGATCACCTATTCGCCGCTCACGGGATCCGTCCGCGTCTTCGATCCCGCGGCGACCGAGACGCCGGATTTTGCGGTGTCCAACTACGTCCTCGACAACAATCTCGTGATGGACGACGGTTCCGGGACGCTCTACCCCCAGTTGACGCGATCCGCCACGTGCGGCCCGCAGGACGGCATCAGCTTGAAGCGCGTCCCGTACGAACTGATGGTGTACGGGGCCTGGCTCCAGGTCTTTCAGGACACCTGGATCGCAACGCGCGTGACGGGGCATGACTTCCTCTACACCCTCTACCCGTACGGGAACTACCGGGATCCGGACAACGCATCGCTCTTCTATCCGACGTCCGCCCCGATCGACTTGCGCCGAAGGCCCAAGGAGCGCGTGGTCGGAGTCCCGTCGGGGACCGGCGGCTACGCATTCGCCATCTCGGACCTGAGAGAGGTGGCCGCGCAGGACCAGGAGGGGCAGAACTTCACCGTCTGGGCCGCGAGTGCCCGGGTCGGAGGAGAACCCGTGGTCGCGTTCTGGAATTCCGTCGCGCAGAGTGCGCGGATCTACCACGCCCGTGTCAACGGGCGGTCTCTCACGTTCGAAGTCGTCGACGGTCGCCGGCAGGACGTGGAAACGGGGAGCGTTTGGAACTTCGGCGGCGAGGCCGTGGCGGGCCCGCTCGACGGAGAGAGACTTGAGCCTCACCCCGAGGCGTACCACGCCTTCTGGTTCGCCTGGGCCGCGTTCCAGCCGGACACAGAGGTGTGGGAGCCCCCGATTCCCCTCACCGGCTCCGCGGACTTCGCGCCGACGGATGACGCGACGCTGCTACCGGACGATCCGGATCTGTCGAGACGGCGTCCGCGCTGAGCCGCGCCGCCGCCCGCCCGGCGGTCAGCGCGCCCCGGGCACCGCGGGCATCGGGTACTTCTCGAGCCAGGCGAAACCGAAGTCGTCGTTCCGGACCAGGTAAGCGCTCTCCGCTCCGAAAGTGACGAGCCGCCGCTCCCCGGGCAGTTCCACCTGGGCGACTCGCTGCCCGCCCGCGTCGAACACATCGTACAGGTGCGCTTCCCCCGCCGGCACATGGCGCCGGACCCACGCCCGGCCCTCTCCATCGACCGCGACCGCGCCTGCGGGAATGACGGGCTTCACGTCGGGCCACTCGAAGTCGGAGGGATCCGCATTGCTGGAGCCTGAAGGTGCCCGGCTCATGGACATCCGCATCCCGCTCCCATCGTCCGTGGCCTCGACACGCAGACCGCCTCCGAGTTGGTCGAGCCACTCGTCCTGGTCCGCCCGCCGCACCCGCACCGGCTCGTACGGTATCCCGGGCCCCCGCGTCACCCCGGCCGCGAGGTCCAGCCACTCCAGTCGGTAGTCGTCCGCGCGCGCGACCGCCACCCGGCCGTCCCAGGCCACGTTCCACGCATCCTGGTTGGAGAACGGCACGGGCCGGATGTTCACGCTGCGGTTGTTGGCGTCCCCGGACTCCACGCGCGTCTGTTCCGCAAGCCGGACCCGTCCGACCTCGGAGGTCTCGCCCGTCGCCGGATCGAAGCGCGCCACGGCCGCGGAGTCAGATATGCCCGCCATCCCGTCGAGTCGCTGCTGGAAGTAGATCCCGCCTTCGCGGTCGGTCCCCACCGGAATCATCATCGTCATCCCGGCATTCGGCCCTCCCCGGGCGATGGGCCACGTCTCGCCGAAGCTGAGGTCCGCTTCGATGCGGGTGAGCCTGGCGTTGCCGAGATCGACGAGGAGCGTCGCGCCGTCGGGAAGGGGGAAGAGACCGTCCGGCGTCCGATACTCCTCCGGCCCCTGGCCCGTGTTCGTCAGCGTGTCCGCGCCGCCCCCGGGCATCCAGGCGATGACCGCCGCCCCGAAACCGTCGGCGATGAGTACGCGGCCGTCCTCGAGTTCGCGCACGCCACGCATGGAACCCAGGCCGTCCTCGAAGGCCGCGGTCGCCATCCCGAACGAAATCCGCGGCGCCTCCTGCGCCTCCGCCCTGAGAAGGGCCGTTGGCGACAACGTCATCGCAGCCACCAGCCCGACGCGGATCGCCCCGGAGTTCCGTGCCGTGTTCATCATCGAATTCCCGCCAATCCTCTCACCAGTTACCAGTTCTCTTCGGGCTCGTCCCAGGTCTGGGCCCAGAATTCGTCCTCTTCGGCCCTCGCCAGCTCGAGATCCACCGGTTCGACGTCCTCCGCGTCCACGCGGCCCACCGTTTCGATGCGCTGCACGATCTCGTCCGTCACGCCGGGGCGGGTCCGGCGACGCAACTGGCTCCGGCGTCTCCAGCCGGCCACCGCCACCAGCACCGCAAGCGCCACGAAAATGTAACCGGTCACCGCTTCCCACTATTCTCGCCGGCCGGCGGACCGTGGCGGGAGCCGCGTTGCCCCCGCCACCGGCTATGCACGGGCTATGCTAGAGCCCCAGCCAGTGCTCGAACTTGACGAGGAAGATATTGGTGGAGGGAATCCGCGCGAGGTCCGTCAGATCGTCGCCGAGGCGGAACGAACCGTCGTTGCGGAACGCCTGCTGGTCGCGGCTCCAGACGAGGAACACGGTCGATCCGGGCCGATACTGCCAGCGCAGGACCAGGTTGGAGCGGAACGACTTCACGTTGAAGTCGGGATCCGCGAAGCCGAAGTCGGCCTTCCCGTCCCGGTCGGCGTCGACCTGGTAGAGTCCGAAACCGTTCGCCTCCAGCCGCCGGATCTCGTTCTCGCCGTACGTCCGGAAGCGGTCGGAGAAATCGGAAGCCCGCGGATCATCGACTTCCATGAAACGGTCGTAGCTCCCCGCGCTCACGAAGGGCTGGGCGTAGAACTGAAGGGAAAGATCCGGGCTGAACGTGTAGTTCAGGCGCGTCGTGATCGAGACCGTCTGCTGGCTCAGGCGGGCGAACACGTAGTGCGTCCCGTCGGAGCCGTCGGGCCGCGAGACGAACTGCCACGCCCGATCGTTCCACTGCACGCTCGGGCCGAAGTTGAGCTGGAGACGGCTCGACGGTTGGAGCGTCACGTTCGGCGACAGGCCCAGGCGGCGGGTCGCGGTGCGGTACTCTCCTCCCGCGTTGAAGACGGCTCCGAGCCGCACGGGCTTCCGCTGGTCCGTGAACACGCCGCCCCAACTGCTCCACTGGCTCGGCTGGTAGAGCGCGGGCCCGCCGCGCAGCGCCGTGGTGGCGAGCCCCGCCCACTCCTGATTGAACCCGGCGAAGCCGCGCCAGAAGTTCTTGAGCTGGAAGTTCCCGTTCACGTTGCCGCCCGTGAACTGCCGTTCCCCGTTGAACGTCCAGCCGGACCAGGTCGCCGCGTTCACGCCCCAGTTCCGGAACGGCCCCTGCGGCCGGAACTGCTCGTAGTTCACCCAGACCGCCCCGACCCGGTAATCCGCGTTCTGCTGGAATCCGAGGTCATTCGACTCGAAGCCGGGCGACCGGTTCTCGCCGAACAGTCCGTAGCGCCAGTTCCCGCCTCCCACCTTCGAGAAGCTGATCGTCGACGTGCTGCCCGAGAGGCGCGTACGGGTGGGGTCCAGTCCGTGCCGGGAGTCCGGGCTCTGGAAGTAGTGGACGGAGGAACGCTGGATGCGCGCGATCGCCGCCGGGCTCCCGCTCACGGTGCTCCCGATCACGTGACCGTCGATCTGATAGTTCCCGTTTCCGAACCGATGGCGGAAGTCGAACCCTCCCGTGTACGCCTCGTCCGCCAGGAAGGCGAGCGTCCCGCCGGAGCCGAGACCCCGGTTCGTGGCGGTGGCGATGACGCCGACGGCGCTCTCGCCGTCGCGGAAGTCCTTGATGACCCGCGCCACCGCGTAGTTGGTCATCGGCTCCACGAGTTGCGCGCCGGATGTGCCCCCCGGCGAGATGAAGCGCGCGTTCTCGTTCGAGGTGAGGGCATCGAGGAACCCGATCGACCAACCGTCCGCCGTCTTCCCGGACAGCTTCGCCGCTCCGAGAATGCTCGTCGCCTCCGGCACGTCGCGGTATTCCGCCGGGCCGGTCACGGACCCCTGGGGCGTACGCCCGATCCTGCGGCTGTAGAAGAGCGACTCGTTGTTGTCATCGCCCCCGCCGAAGGAAAACCCGAAGATGTCCGACCCCTCCTGGAAGAACGGCCGCTTCTCGGGAAAGAACGTCTCGAAGGCCGTGAGGTTCACGACGGACGGATCCGCTTCGACCTGCCCGAAATCGGGGTTCACGGTGACGTCGAGCGTGAGATTCTCCGTGATCCCGTACTTCAGATCGCCCCCCACCGTCTGGCGCAGGGCCGTGGCCGCGTAGAACGGATTGTCGGCAGTGCCCGGCGCCCGCGTCGCCGACGAGAGGACGTAGGGCCGTACCTCCAGATTGCGGCGCGGCCGGAGGCCCTGTAGGTCGCGCAGCGTGCCGAAGGCGGACACGACCCGCGAGCGGTCCTCCGGCAGGGGCGACCACACGCTCAACTCCTCGAGGCGGGCGATCTCGCGCAGGAAGTTGATGCCCCACGTGCTTCCGGAACCGCTGTCCGACGAGCCGGCGAACCGAAGTTGCGAGAGGGGGATCCGCAGTTCGGCGGTCCAGCCCGTCTCGTCCGAGCGCGTCGCGCTCTCCCACACCGCGTCCCAATCACCGTCTTCTTGCGTGTCGGAGAACATCAGCGCGTCGCTCTGGACGCCCGCCACGCTGACGGAGAAGCGGAACGCCGTGCGGTGATCGAAGTAGCTGTCGAACGCGACGGAAAAGGCGTCCGTCGTCACCTGCTCATCGCGGCGCGCGAGCCGGCGGATGATCCCGTCGGGGTCGCGGTCGTACATCCGCGCGCCGATGTAGACGGCGTCGTCCGTATAGAGGACCCGGACCTCGGTGCGCTCGCTCGCCGGCTCGCCCGGGTCGGGCTGAAACTGGACGAAGTCGGTGGCGACCGACGCGGCGCTCCACGCGGGTTCGTCCAGCCGTCCGTCGATCTGCGGCGGTTCCGTCGCGCGGACGGCCCGGAGCGCGGGGGCCGCGGCGGCCCGTGCGTTTGTCTCGCCGCCGATCGCGGAGTCCTGCGCCGCAAGCGGCGCGGTCAGGCCCATCAGCAACACGAACGCCGCCCATCGGCGCAACGGGGCGGCGGAATCTATCAGGAACGAGAAAACCCCCAAGGTGACCTTCCTTAAGCAGCCCGAACTCCAAACCTCGCGAAGTAGGACGCGTCGAGCCGTCGAAAGGTTGCGGTCCGTACCTGGCTTGCAACATCGGCAGCCGCGTCAATGGCGGGAACGAGGCCGGCGGAGAAAAAGTTGCAGCGGGTCAGCCGTCCGGGTCAGTCGCCCACGTCAGCCGCCCGCGTCGGCCTCCAGGCGGGCGATCTCGGCCTCGGACGCGATGTAGCCGAACCCCGCCCAGCCGGAGCCCTCGAGGATGCGGCGGTACATGTCCGCCGCCTGCGCCTCGCGGCCGTTGTAGAGGTGCCAGGTCGCGACTCCGTAGGCCACTGCCACGCCCGCCGGGTCACCGCTCTCGGGATCCCACAGTTCGTCCGCGTCGAGTTCCCCCTTGTACATGAGGAGGAGCCGGTGATAGCTGGTGTTCTCGATGACGTCGAGATCCGCCGTCACCGGTTCGAGGACGGCCTCCGCCTCGGCATCGCGGCCCAGACGGCGGAGGGCCATGTACCACCAGTGCGAGATGGCCACGAGCTGGTCGGGGTTCGTCGTCACCGCCATATAACCCTCGTACGACGGCAGCGCTCCCTCGAAGTCCCCCTTCAGGTAGCGGGCCAGAGCCAGGTGGTAGTGGATGTTCGACTGCAGCGTGCTCGTCGGAATGCCGCGCGCGTTGGGCTGTCCGTCCGGTTCGACCGCGTCCTCCTCGCCCTGCACCAGGCCCGCGGCGTGAGACAGGTCCTCGATGGCGCGATCGAACTCCCGCACGCTGATCCAGCGATGTCCTCGATGACGGTACATCCTCGCATCGTTCGGGTGCTTCTCGATCCCCTCCGAGAAGATCTGGATCGCCTCGCGAAACGCCCCCGTGTACCCAACGCGCCGGCCGAGCCAGATGATCGCATCCGCGTCATCCGGGTCGGCGTCGTAGTCCGCTCGCGCGACTTCGATGTCGCGCTGCTGCTCCGCCGAAGCGGGGGATGGATGGAGCGGTTCGCCCAGGAGGGAGATCGCCTCCGCCCCCGCAGGGAGGCCGCCCCCGCCGGAGGTTCCGGCCTCGTCCGCCGGCTCGTCGCAGGCGGCAAAGCCGAGTGCGAGCGCGAGAGCGCAGAGTTCCGTTCGATAGCGTTTCATCGTTATTCCTCGGGCGAGAGGTTTCTCCGGCTCGTAAAACCCGACCCGGATGACGAGCGTACGGCGGACTGCCGGGATTCAACATCAAGCCGGAATCGTGGGCGCGCCGCAAGGGAGGTGGACATGACCGAGGAACACAGGGTGCCGGGTGAGAACCTCGTCCGGAAGATCAAGGAGATCATCCGGGAGGGGAACGTCCGCCGCATCACGATCCGGAACGAGGACGGAAAGGAACTCATCGAGGTTCCGCTCTCCATCGGCGTCGTGGGGACGTTGATGCTGCCCGCCTGGGCCGCGATCGGCGCCATCGCCGCGCTCGTCACGAACTGCTCGATCGTCGTGGAACGCGAAGAACCCGAGGAAGAAACGGACCGATACCCGGTATCCACCGACAGCGAGGACGGCGGGTAGCGGCCCGCCAGGGCGGAGCATCGGTCTCGGCAACGCCGGACCGGACGACTATCTTGAAAGGAACGGCGTCCTCGCCAAGACGCCTGATCCGAAACTGACGGAGGTTTCATGAAGAAGCGTTTGCGAACGTTCTGCGTACCGCTGGTCGTCGCGACCCTTGTCGTCGGCTGTGGCGGCGACGACACGATGGACCCGGAGCCGCCGGACGTCGCGGGGCCGCCGGACGTCACGGGCACATACAATCTCGTATCCCTGTCCGGTGTGATCACCATGGGTGCGACGATCGGACCGCCGATTGCCGTGGGAACGGCCATGCTGTCGCAGAACCCTGCATCGGGTGACACTGCGACCGGCTCGATGTCCATGTCCCTCACCTTTACGAACCCGCTGAACGGCGAAGTCACGGAGATCGCGGACCAGGGGACGTTTACGCTGCGGACGGACGGGAGCTGGGAGTTTGCGGGGCAGGCGCAGCAGAACATCGGCACGTTCACGATGGCGGGGAACGTTCTCACCGTCATGGTGACGGAGCCCCCGGCGGCGGTCGCGACCACAGTTTGGCAGCGGCAGTAGCGGCCGGCGTCCGCCGTTGTCTCGCGGCGTGGGCGGCGCTCGCCCTGTTCGTGGCGAGCGACCGCCTGGCCGCCCAGGCCCAGGATGCGGTACGGGGCCGCGTGCTGGATGCGGAGACGGGTGCGCCGGTCGCGGGGGCCGCCGTCTTCATCCGAAACACCACTTTGACGGCGACGACGAGGGCCGACGGCGGCTTCGGGATCGCCTCGCCCGCCGACGGGACCTTTACCCTCGTCGTCGTCGCGGACGGCTTTCGCGCCGCTGAACGCGAACTTCAGACCGGTTCGTCGGACGAACTTCGCATCGCTCTCGAACGCCGGCTGTTCGACGTTCCCGAGTTGACCGTGACGGCGAACCGCTCCGCCGCCCGTCCCGGCGAAGCCCCGGTGAGTGTCGCCGTGATGAGTTCCGACGAACTCGGCAACCGCGACGCCGTGACGCTCGACGAGGCGCTCCCCTTCGCGCAGGGCGTGATCTTCAACTCCGGCCAGATGGACATCCGCGGCGCCACCGGCATCGCGCGGGGTGTCGGAAGCCGGGTCCTCATGCTCCTCGACGGCCACCGCGTGCTCTCCGGCGTGGGCGCGTCGATCGATTTCAGCGGCCTCCCCGTGCTGGACGTGGATCAGATCGAGATCGTGAAGGGTCCACATTCCACGCTGTGGGGGACGAACGCGCTGGGCGGCGTCGTGAACGTGATCACGAAACGCCCGCCGGCGGAGCCCGAGACCATCGTCCGCGGCTACGTGGGACTCTTCGACACTCCGGCCCGGCACTCGTTCACGGACGAGAGCCTGAGCAGGGAAGGGATCGCGCTCCAGCATTCCCGCCGCCTCGGCGATGTCGGCACCACCCTGTACCTTGCGCGCGAGGAATCGGACGGGTTCCGGCAGAACGGGGCGCTGGAACGCTGGCGGGTGCGGCTCAAGACCGTTTTCCCCGCGGAGTCCTCCAATCCCTGGGAGATCTTCGTCAACTGGACCCGGAGGGACGAGGAGGAGTTCTTCACCTGGTTGTCGGCGGATCGTCCGCTGGAGGTCGATCCGGCCGAACTCGGCGACTGGATCCGGGCGGACGACGTCGTATTCGGGGTCACGGCCACGCCGTATGTGAGCCAGAAGCAGCGCCTGCAGTTGCGCCCGCACATCTACCACGCGCGGAACCAGAACCACTTCCACGACAATCGGGACTTCCACCGCTCGACGCGGGTCGGCACCGACGTCCAGTGGTCCCTCTTCCCGAACGCCTCGCACGCGTTGACGATCGGCGGGGAAGGCGCGTGGACGGGCGTAAGCTCCAACTTCCTCGATCCGACGCCCGAGGTGACGGACCTCGCGGTGTTCGCGCAGGACGAAATCACCTTCTCGGACCGGGTTCGCGGCTCCGTGGGGCTGAGGCTCGACTACCACGAGGCGTCGTCGGCGATGACGGATGTCGTGCTCAACCCGAAACTCGGGGTCGTCTTCGAGGCGAGCGAGCGGCTGAGCCTGCGCGGATCCCTGAGCCGGGGATACCGTGCGCCGAGCGTGTCCGAACAGTTCACGTCGACGACCCAATTCGGGTTCCGCGTCGTCCCCAACCTCGAGATGCGAGGAGAGTCGGCGTGGGCCCGCGAAGTCGGCGCGACGGTGGCCCTCAGCGACCGCGTATGGTTCGACACGGGGTTGTTCTGGAGCGATTACACCGACCTCATCGAACCCACGCCGGCACCGGACGAGTTCTTCACCTTCCAGTTCCGCAACGTCGCCGAAGCCATGGTGCGGGGAGTCGACGCGGGCCTGCGGATCGGCGTGATCCCGAATCGTCTGGACCTCAATACGAACTACACCTTCCTCGACACGAGGGACGACCGGACCGGACGCGCGCTCCCCTACCGTTCGCGACACAACTTCACGGCGACCGCCTCCGGCTGGAGGGGCGCCGTCGCGATCGACTTCCGCCACCGGAGCCGCGTGGAGCAGGTGCTCGCCTTCCCGCTCGACGAGCGCAACGCGATCACCCTCGTCGACCTCCGCGCGCGCACCGAGATTCTGGGGACCCGCGTACAGGCGAAGATCGAAAACCTGTTCCAGACGACCTACGTGGACGTGCAGGAACGGAGTCCGGGACCCACCCGAAGCTTCCGCCTCACCGTCACTCCCCGCTTCTAGTTGTCGCGTCGCGGCAATCCGGGCGCCCGCCCGCTGGCTGGCGCGCTCTTTGCGGCCTGCGCGCTGGCGGCCTGCGAACCGTCACCGCCCGGCGACGCGGCCGGCGCCGTCACCCGGGACCGCCTGCTCGCGACCGACACGGTCGCCGCGGAGTGGCTGACCTCCGGCCGGGACTTCGGGGAGACCCGGTACTCCCCGCTCGGGCGCATTCACGTCATGAACGCGGTCGCCGTGGGGCTCGCCTGGGAGTACGAGTGGCGGTCCCACGTCGGCTCCGTGCACTGGGGGCTCGAGGCCACGCCCGTCGTCGTCGACGGCATGATGTATTCGCCGGGCCCCTGGGGAAGCGTCGCGGCGCTCGACGCGGCGACGGGGGAGCCGGTCTGGCGCTACGATCCGCAGGTCGACCCGAGCACCACGCGCAAGGGCTGCTGCGGTCCCGTCAACCGCGGACTCGAGGTGTGGGAGGGCCGCGTCTACATCGGAACCTTCGATGGCTGGCTGGTGGCGCTCGACGCGGCGACGGGGGAGGAGATCTGGCGCGTCGACACCTTCATCGACCGATCCCTCTCCTACACGAGCACGGGCTCGCCGCAGGTTGCAGGCGACGTCGTCGTCCTCGGAAACGCGGGCGGCGACTTTGGCGTGCGCGGGTACATCACGGCGTACGATCTCGAGACGGGCGAGGAGGCGTGGCGCTTCTTCACGGTCCCCGGCAATCCGGCGGACGGCTTCGAGCACCCGGAGATGGAGGCGGCCGCGGCCACGTGGGACCCGGACTCGGCCTGGGAGGGAGGACTCGGGGGCACCGTATGGGGCGAGATGGCCTACGACCCCGTGCTCGACCTTCTCTACGTGGGAACGGGGAACTCCTACCCGTACCCGATCTGGCACCGGAGCCCGTCGGGGGGCGACAACCTCTACCTCGTCTCCATCCTCGCGATCGACCCGAAGACGGGCCGCCTCGCCTGGCACTACCAGACGGTGCCCGGCGAGATCTGGGACTACACGGCGACGCAGAACATCATCCTGAGCACCGTCACGATCAACGGCCGGCCGCGCGACGTCCTCCTCCAGGCCCCCAAGAACGGCTTCTTCTACGTGCTCGACCGCGCGACGGGCGAGCTGCTGCAGGCGGAGAACTTCGTGACCGTCACCTGGGCGCACGGGATCGATCTCGAGACCGGCCGGCCGATCCCGAACCCCGCCGCGGACTATCGCGACGAGCCGCGCGTCGTCTTCCCCTCCTCCGCGGGCGGACACAACTGGCAGCCGATGTCCTTCAATCCCGAGACGGGCATCGCCTACATCCCCGCCCGCGAACAGGCGATGCTGTGGCGTTCGCTGGATGAATTCGACCATCGGCCCGAGGTCGCGTACGAGGGCTTCACGGCCTCCTGGCCTCCGTTCCCGGAAGAGTTCGCGCACCTCGCCGAAGGTCTCCCCGATATCGGCCCCAACGAGTTTCTCCTCGCGTGGGATCCCGTCGCGGGGCGCGAGTTGTGGCGGGTGCCGCGCGGCAGCATGTGGAACGGGGGCACCCTCGTGACGGGCGGAAACCTCGTCATCCAGGGGACGGCGGCGGGCACGCTCGACTTCCACCAGGCCGACACCGGCGAACGCATCCACAGCATCCATCTCGGCACCGGCGTCATGGCGGGGCCCATGACGTACGAGGTCGACGGCGTGCAGTACATCGCGGTCATGGCGGGCTACGGCGGGCCGAGGGGCTCCGCCTATCCGCTCGGCTCGGCGGCGTACGACTACGACAGCGCGGGACGGCTGCTCGTCTTCCGTCTCGATGGCGGCGAGGTGCCGCTACCCCCCGCGCAGATCGCGCCGACGACCCCGGAACCGCCGGATCTCGCGCTCGACGCGGCCAGGGTCCGACGCGGGGCGGAACTCTTCGGGGTCCACTGCGGCATCTGTCACCGGGCCTCCGACGAACATCTCTCCGCCTATCCCGACCTGCGCCGCATGGATGGCGGCGCGTGGGAGAGTTTCGACGCGGTGGTGCTCGGCGGCGCGCTCGCCGTGAACGGCATGGCCGGCTTCGGCGACCTTCTCTCGATGGAGGACGTCACCGCGATCCGACACTATCTCACGAGCGAGCAGCGGCGCCTGTGGGAGGCGGAGTCGGCCGCCGATCCCGTCCCGGACGGCCGCTGACCCTCCCCCTCTTCAGTCCTGGGGCTCTTCAGCCCCGGGGCGGCTCGGCGGGTCCCTCGGCCTTCGCGACGTCGAGTTCGACCGTCCGCTTCAGATCCCGGTTGATGAAGATGGGAATCGTGTATCCGCCGTACTTCTGAAACGTCAGGTTGTTGATGCCCACGACGTGATTGAAGGTGGCGGCCTTCCCCGGCGGGCCCTGGACGGAGAACTCGCCCGCCACCTTGAACAGTTCCCCTCCGTCCTCGTCCATGCACCGGATTTCGAGTTCGTGCTGCCGGTCGGTCTCGGACGGCTCGGCCCGGATCCTCAGGACGAGTTGCATGGACGGGTGGGTCACCGGCATGGCCCCGGCGTACAGCGTGTCGAAGAGACCCATGAGATTGAGCTTGCCGTCGCTCGAGGTATTGGCGGCGTCGGCCAGTGTGGCCAGCACGATTTCCATTCGTCGGTTCTCCATTGGAAAAAAGAAACTGCCTTGGGTCGGAGCGGACCCGGAGTGTAGCGGGTCGAGCGCTGCGGCGAATCCGCGCGGGTGTCAGCCGAAGATCCCGCCCACGATCTCGAGGATCGCCTCGAACACGCTGGCGGCGGCATCGCCCACGGCGTCGAGCGCGGCCGGCGCCGCCTCCGCCGCGGCCGCCACGGCGTGACCGCCGGCGTACGCCCCCACGAAGACGAGGTCCGGTGCCCAGAAGAGCGTCTCGAACAGGACATCGGCGCCGGCCTCCGCCGTGCGCCCGATCGCGCCGTCGCCTCCGCGCCGCGCGACGAGCCGGTCCCTCTCCAGCTCCCAGATCGCCTCGAGTTCGTGGTGGTCGAACCACACGCCCTTGCACCGCTTGCAGACATCGAGCGTGAGGGAGGACTGGCTCACCTGCAGCATCCGGGTGTCGCAGACGGGGCAGTTCAGGCGGATCTTCGCCCCGCAAGCGGCGCATTTCGGCGCGTCACGGTCCACGAACGCACGGCACGCGTGGCACTGGGCCCGGTGCCGCTCCTCTCGCGCGGGGATCTGTGCCCACAGCGACTCGGGCCGCTCGGAACGGAGGCGCTGCACCTCCCCCAACTCGAACCACATGCCGCCGCAACGGGCGCAATGGTCGAGCGTCAGCGGCCCCGAGGCGTCTCCGGCCCGGGTCCCGAGGGACGTCTTCTCCATCTTGGTGCCCAGACATACGGGGCACGGCCAGCGCGTCTCGCTCACGACACCGGCTCTCCCCTCACGGCTCGAGGAGCCCGCGCGCGGCTTCCTTCTCCGACAGGTGCCGGACGTCGTGGAAGGTGTACACGAGCAGGCCCGAATCCGTGACCTCGATCTCGGCCATTTCCCGCGCCATCAGTTCGTTGAGGAGTTCCTCGGCCGTCGTCGTCGGCACTGCCAGTTCCCCCGCAACCTCGACCGCCGTCAGCCGACCGCCGTGGCGCCCCGCCATCTTGAGGATCTCGGCCTCGAGCGTGTCGCGGCGGAGTTCCTCCCGCCGGTGTTCGATGCGGCGCCCGACCCCGAAGTGGCGCGCGAGGAGCAGGCCGCCGCCCGCGGCGGGCAGTCCGGCCGCGATGAAAAGAGCGAAGAGCGTTCTCAGGGCGAACGGATCGGCGCCCGAGCGAAGGAACCCCACGAACACGAAGAGTGCGAGCGCCAGGAGGGCGACGCTTCCGACGAGCCTGCCCACGGCGTCAGACTCCGGCCGGGCTCACGCGGGGTCGCCCTCGTACACGAAGCGTTCGACCGCGCCGTGGATCCGCGACACGGTCACGTCGCTCGGCGGAACCGTGAACCGGCTCACGACCCAGGTCACGACGAAGTTCACGAGCAGTCCCCACACCCCGCCGTGCAGGCCCAGGGGATGAGGCACGACGAGGAGCGTCACGCACAGCGTCGCGAGACCCGCCCCGATGCCTGCGATCACTCCCGCCTTCGTCGTCAGGTGTCGGCCCGGGAAGCAGACCCCGAGAACGGCCGGCATCAGCTGCAGCGCCCCCGAACCCGACAGAGCCACGAGCTGAACGAGGAAATCGAACGTGCTCACGGAGAGGAGGTACCCGACGGCGAGGAGGGCCACGACGATCAGCCGGCCGATGAGGATGTAGTGGTTCTGGGTCGCGCCGGTGCGGATGTAGCGCTGGTACACGTCACGCGTCAGCACCGTCATGTTCGCGTGAAGCATCGAGTCGAGCGTGGACATCGCCGCCGCCGTCGCGCCGGCCAGGATCGCGCCCGTGAGCCAGGCCGGGGCATACGCGAAGAGCATCTCCGGGAAGATCCGGTCCGGGATCGCGATGTCGGGCATCACGAGCGCGCCCCCCAGGCCCACGAGCGCCGCCGGGATGTAGAGCGTCATGAGGTAGATGGGCGTTGTCGCGCCCAGCAGCTTGATCGTGCGGGCCGAGACCGCGGTGTAGTACCGGATGAAGAGGTGCGGCTGGAAGATGATGCCGAAGGAGAGCACGACGATCATCCCGAACCACATCCCCGGGGTGAAGAAGCCCTCCGGCCCCGGGAGCGACAGCAGATCGGGCCGCTGCGCCGCGACCTGCCGCCACAGTTCGAACGGTCCGCCGAAAAGCTCGAAGGCGAGCACGAGGGCGCCGGCCCACACGGCGACGTACATCCACACGCCCTGGATCACATCCGTCCAGTAGACCGCGCGCAGTCCGCCCGCGATGAGATAGCCCGCGGCCACCACGAGCAGGATCAGCGTCCCCAGTTCGAACGAGATCCGGTCGCCGGACGCGACGGAGAGGATGTAGCCCAGCCCCACCGCCTGGACCTGGATGTAGAGGATCGTGAACAGCACCGACACGATGGCGGTCACGACCCGCACCGCATCCGACTCGTAGAAATCCGCCAGCAGGTCGGCCGGCGTGATGTAGCCGAAGGTCTTCCCCAGCGCCCAGATCCGGCTTCCGAGCACGTAGGTGATCCCCCCCACAAGCACGGTCCACGCGCCCGCCGCCCAGAACCCGATCCCGTGCGTGTAGAAGAAACCGCCCGAACCGAGGAAGGCGAACGCCGAATGGTAGGTCGCGACGACGGTGAGATAGAGGACGATGAACCCGGCTTTGCGTCCGTAGAGGAGAAAGTCCTCCAGGTCCACCGACATGCGCCGGTTCGCGACCGCCCCCAGCACGATGGTGGCGACGAGATAGACGAAGATGAGGCCGGTCGCGACGACCCAGGCCTCCATCAGAGTCCCCGCCTCTGTACCCGGATCAGAACCCCGATGAGGAGGCAGTAGAGGACGAGCAGGTACACGTAGAGGAAGGGCATGCCGCCGATCCACGGCTCGACGCGGTTCCCGATCACGTAAACGAACGGCCACTGCGTGAACGCGAACAGCACCAGGAAGAGGACGGTGAGCCGGCGGCCCGTCGGCGTTCGTGGCAGGAAATGCGACCGGAAGCGTGTCATGGTCGCCAAACTACTGACTGGCCGGCACCACCGGCCAGCCGTGAAGGGGCCGGCGTCAGCGGCCGGCGTCCTCGCCCACGATCGTCACGTCGAAGCGGTCGAGCACGAGGTCGATCGGGTTCGCGATCGTGAGCCGGCCGTCGCCGGCGAAGAGCAGCGCGACCGGCTTGCGGTCGTCCGGGCCCGCGTTCCCGTTGCGGTCCAGATCGCGCGCCACGATCAGGGAACCGGAATCGCCGCCCTTGCTGAAGTTGCAGCACACCATGATCTGACCGACAAAGCGGCCCACCTGCGACCCGGCCGACCCGTAGGTCACGTTGATCGACGCGTTGACCGCCTCCACCTCCCCGACCGTGAGGCGCGTCGTCCGCCCGTACTTCTGGACCTGCAGCCCCGGCTTCGCCGCCATGGTCGTGCTGCGCGGCGACCCATAGCCCCCCACCGGCGTCTCCGGCAGCACCTCGTCCGTGCGCGCGATCGCCGCATCGATCCGGTTCGACGCGAACGGCGACAGGACCACGGGTTCGAACGCCGCGAGGGTCGCGAACGCGTCCCCCGGGTCCGAGCCGCCATCGACGGGTCCCGGCTGCAGGAGAACGTCGCCCGGCTGCCCCTCGCCGCCCGGCACGAACACATGCCAGTTGCTGAGCGCGTACCGGCGCTCGCCATCGGTCACGACGGCGCCGATCGTGCCCGCCGTGGAGCGGGTGTGGCCCGTGGACACGCCCATCGGCACCGGCCGATCGAAGCGGCCCGTGGGTACCGGCCCTTCGTCCGCAGAAACCGGGGCGACGGGTTCCGGCGGCAGGACGCGGAACGGACCCGCCGGCTCGACGGTGACGGGGAAGAGGCCGAGCGTCTCCGGGATGCCCTGGAGACCACGGGATACGGGGGACGCGGAAGGGTCGACGAAGACCTTGATCGTCGGCGCTCCGGCGTCCGTGAACCCGATTCCCACGCCGACCACGCCCGGAACGGCGAAGAGCGTCGATTCGTTGTCGCTCTGTACCTGCATGGCGGCGGCGAGCCACTCCTGGGCGGAGGGGCCCGGGGGACGCAGCGGCGGACGCGTGGGAAGCCGCGGCGGAGGCAGCGTCGGGGGCCGTGTCGGCCAGGACGTCAGCGTCCAGTGGATGCCGACCCCGACGCACGTGGCGACCGCGATCGTAATCGCAAGAACGAGGTTCCGGCGCGGCGTCATCGCCTGTCCTCTCCGCCCGTCACGCGCTGCCGGCCGATGAGCCCGCCGGTCCGTTCCCCTGCGCCCGGAACGGGCCCCCGCCGACCACCCGCACCGGGTGTCCTTCGTAGCGGTCGGGGATCGATTTCCGGGAAGAGGACCCGGAGAGGTAGACCTTCAGGCACGGGTCCCCGTTGTCGGCTCCGATGCCCACGGCGGACACGTCCCTGCGCGAAAGCAGCTTCTCGGCGAGTCGCTGCTGCGCATCTTCGATCGAGCGTTTCATGCGCCTCCTTACGAGAGTCCCGCTCTCCAGGTGTCGGTGTGTCGGCGGATCGCCGTGCCGCCGCCGGCGGATCGCCGCTTCACGGAGTCCCCGCGAGCGGCCGGTGTCGGTAGACGACTCCGCCCCGCATCACGAGTACGACGTGCTCGAGGGCGCCGATATCGGCCGTCGGGTCGCCCGCGACCGCGATCACGTCGGCCTCGAACCCCGGCGCGAGGGTGCCCACCGTCTCCTCGAGTTCGAGCGAAGCCGCTGCCAGGCTCGTGGCCGAAATGATGGCCTCCATCGCGTCCTGTCCGCCTTCACGCACCCTGTACACCAGTTCCGTCCAGTTGCGCCCGTGCGCGCCCGCCACGGCGTCGGTTCCGAACACGATGTCGAGCCCTTCGACGTCGAGCGCTTCGCGGAAGGCGCCGAGCGCGACCGGCACGGCCTCGCGCATCTGGCGGAACCCCTCTTCCGTGTAGTTCCCGATGCCGAGGTAGCGGTCCTGGTTCACGAAGTAGTTCTCGAAGATCAGGTGCGTGTGCGGATCGTAGTAGAGTCCGTGTTCGGCCAGGAGTTCGAGCGTCTCGCGGTCGAGGAGGGCGCCGTGCTCGATCTGCCGGCAGCCGGCGAGGGCCGAGCGCCTCGCGCTCTCGGGGCCGTGGGCGTGGACCACGGCGCGCAGGCCGTGCTCGCGCGCCTGGCCACAGGCGGCGTCGAGCTGTTCCTGGCTCAGCGTGGGCGCGCCGCCGACCCTGATGCTGGCGGAGGCGAAGATCTTGATCACGTCCGCGCCCGCCTCGGCCAGCGTGTCCACGCGCGCCCGGATCTCCTCCGGTCCGCCGCTCCCGGCCGTGATCGGGAGGATCGACGTCAGGATCCGCGGACCCGGGAGCGATCCGCGCGCAATCGCGTCCCGGACCGGCACATCCTCCGGTCCGCCGAGGCTCTGCACCGTCGTAACGCCGCTCGCGAGCATGTTCCACGCGTTCTCGGCCGCATAGAGCACCCGGTCCTCCGCCGTGCTCGTCGGCCCCGCACTGCCCAGTCGTCCCGTCGCCGCGTCGAAGTGCCAGCCGAGATGAACGTGCGTGTCGATGAGCCCCGGAAGCGCGGTCGCCCCCGGAAGTTCGTATACCACGGCGCCCTCCGTGGTCCCCTCCGCGGCGATGGCTTCGATCCGGCCGTCGCGGACCACGAGTTCCCGGCCCGTGAGCACGGCGCCGCGCCCGTCGAGGATCCGGTCCGCCCGAATCACGACCACGGCGCCCGGATCGGCGGCGTGCAGACCCGACGCGTCCTGCCCGGCGTCCGTCGCGCACCCGCCCACGACCGGGATCGTGAGGACGGCGGCGGCCGCTCGGGCGATCAGAGCCCTGTGGCTTCGCGTCGAATCGGTAGCGCATGGGGGCATGACATCAAGACTAGTTGCTCGTGCGCGGCTCAGGTAGGATCACGCGACACCCGCGGCCCCGGCAGAGCTCTCGCTGCAGGGGCTGCCAGATCCGGAGGAGCTGTGATGAACGTGATGAACAACGCCGGCCGCCGGCCGCATCGCCCCCTGGCTCGCTTTGCCGTCCTCGCCTTCCTCATCGCGCCGGTGCTCCCGGCCGCGCCTCTCGCCGGGCAGGACAATGCCCGGGCCGACGTCTCCGCGATCCTCGACGCGCTCCACGAGGCGGCCTCGCAGGCCGACTTCGACCGCTACTTCAGCCTCTACGCCGACGAGGCCGTCTTCCTCGGCACCGACGCGACCGAGCGCTGGACGCGCGAGGAGTTCATGGACTACACGAAGGCCCGCTTCGACACGGGCACCGGCTGGACCTACCACATGCTCGAGCGCCACATCTCCATCGCGCCCGGGGGGCGCACCGCCTGGTTCGACGAGCGTCTGGAGAACGCCAACCTCGGCGAAACGCGCGGCAGCGGCGTGCTCGTGATGGAAGGCGGGGGTTGGAAGATCGCGCAGTACAACCTCACGATCCCGATTCCCAACGAGATGGCCCGCGAGGTCGCCGAGCGCATCCGCACCCTCAAGGGCGGCTGAACGCCCGGGGCGGCGAAGCGCCCCCGCCGGGCAGCTCCGGCTTCTACCGGCGGGCGGCGAGCGTGCCGTCCGCGTCGATCGTGACCTCCAGCGGAGTCGGCGCGTCCAGCGGCGTGACCGTCTCGGAGCCATCGGGCCAGCGGACGCGGACGGCGGTCGGCGTGGTCGCCAACCCCATCACCTGAACCGGATCGTCCTGCGACCAGTAGCCTCCGCCGGCCCGCACCTCTCGCAGCGGACCGAGGGTCCCACCGGCGTACTCGAGGCGGATGGCGGCGCCGATGGCCGCCGGGTTGCCGGGGCCGCCGCGCAGCCGGACACGCAGCCCGGGCTTCGCGCCGGTATTGCGGTACAGCTTCGTCCCGGCCGCGTTCTGGCTGATGAGGACGTCCACGCGCCCATCGGCATCGTAGTCCGCGAACGCCGCCCCGCGCTGCTCGCCGTACACCGCGATGCCCGACCGCTGTCCCGGGACCGGCGTCAGCGCCCCCGTTCCGTCGCCACGCAGCCACAGGCCGCGTCCCCCGTCGTTCCGGTCCGCCTCGCCGCGCAGCGCGAACAGGTTCTGGCTCAGGAAGACATCCTCGTGTCCGTCGCCGTCCACGTCGGCCACGCCCGCGTGAAACGCCGGTGCCAACTGCGCTTCGCGCGGCAGCTCGAACGCCTCGAACGACCCCCCTCGGTTGATGAACACGGTGTGCGCGAGCGTCGTCGCCTCGACCGTCGGGAGGAGATCCGCGGGCTGCTCCAGGATCTCGTTCACGCCCAGCTGTCCGTAGTGCTCGAACCCCTGGATGCGGCCGCGAAGGAAGGGGAGGCCGCCGGCCAGCGTGAGGAGTCCCCGCACCGGCACCATCGAGCGCGTGAACTCGTCGTAGCGCGCCTCGATCACATCGCGGAAGCCATCGTTGTCGAGATCGGCGTGATAGGCGGTCGCCGGGCGCTCGGAGCTCGCGGTGAACTGCGAGTTGAGGCCCCGGTTGGAGGCGATGAGGTCGGGCAGCCCGTCTCCGTTCAGGTCTCCCGCCGTCACCCCGTTCCACCACCCGGTCCGGGACTCGAGCCCGAAGGCGGCCGTCGCGTCTTCGAATCGTCCGTCGCGATTGACGAAGAGCCGCACGGGTCCCCACTCGATGGCGAGCAGGAGATCCGGGTCTCCGTCCGCGTCCACATCGCTGAAGACGGCGCCGGACACAAGACCCACGTTGGTCAGGGCCGCCGCGTTCGACTCGTCGAGGACGTAGCGGTCGCCCTCGTTGAGGAAGAGACGAGAGGTCGCCGCGACCGGATACCGGCCGGGGATCACGCGGCCGCCCGCGAAGAGATCGACGTCGCCGTCCCCATCGTAGTCGGCCGCGGCGAGAGGGCCGGTGCTCGATTCGGCGGACGCGAGCGTCTGCGCCTCGCGGAGCGTCGTCCCGGAGGACCGCAGCACCGTAGCCGATGGGGCCGCCCGGTCGGTGCCGTCGTACGTCGCGGTTCCGACGACGACCGTGGCGCCGGCCCGGCCGGGGACGACGACGAGGCCCGTCTGATCGCCCGGCGATGGCGCCGGCCCGGCCGTCCCGCCGCCGCGTGCTCCGCGGTCCGGCGAGAACCCGCCCTCGCCGTCGCCGTGGAAGACCGAAAGGCCGGCGCCGCCCCCCCCGCCGATCAGGGCGTCCGTGTCTCCGTCACCGTCGATATCGCTCCACGCGACGCCCGGGCCGCCCTGTCCCAGACGCCAGGTGACGAGCGGCTGCTGCGCGAAGTCGTCGAACGCGTTCTCCCGGTGACGGTGCCCGAGCAGCGCGGACACGTCGTCGAACAGGGGCGCCTCCGATCCCGTCGCCCCGGAAGCCGCCGGCGCGCCGCCATCCGCCGGTTGCCGGATCTCGTAGATGCGGTTCGCGCGCACGTCCTCCACCCGGCTCGTCGTCCCGTCCCTCCACGTGACATCGAGCGTCATCTCTCCCTCGTCGGCGGCGAAGCTGGCCATCGCCTCCGAACCGGAGAGGTAAAGGCCTCCCGCGACGATCTCCTTCGTCTGCGCCGGCAACTCGCCGCCCGAGAGGCGAACCCGCGCGCCGACGCCGCCGGTGTTGGGTCCCAGGCCGACGAGCCGCACCGCCACGCGCGGTGCCCGGCCCACGTTCCGGTACACCCCCGCGGGCGCCAGCAGCCGGTTCGTGACGATGTCCAGGTCCCCGTCCCCGTCGAGATCCGCCGCCGCCATCCCGTGCGTGATATCCTCATCCCCCGCGAACCCCCACGCCTCTCCCACCTCCTCGAAGGTCAGGTCTCCGCGATTGCGGAAGGCGACGTTGGAGAGGCGCAGCGGCGGGAAGCCGAGAATCCGCTGCCGCCAGTCCATCGACCCCACCCTCTGCGCCGCGTCCTTGTCCATCGCGTCGTAGAAGTGCCCCGTCCCGATGAGCAGGTCCTCGAACCCGTCGAGATCCACGTCCACGAACGTGCTGCCCCACGACCAGCCGGACGCGTCGAGGCCCGCGAACTGCGCGGCCTCCGTCCAGGTCCCGTCCCCCCGGCTCAGGTAGAGCGTGTTGCGCGGCTTCTGCGGCCGGTTCACGATCCGCCCCGCGAACTGCGGGTCGGCGACCCCGCCGACGATCTGCTTCATGCGCAGCCGTTGCTCCCGGCTCAGCATCTCCGCCACGAAGAAGTCCGTGAATCCGTCCCGGTCCACGTCCGAAAAATCCACGGCCATGGAGGCGAAGCTCGTACTCCGCATCGCGAGCGGATCGAGCATCCGGAAACGCCCCGTCCCGTCGTTGATCCAGATGTGGTCCGGGCTGTGGAAGTCGTTGCAGACGTACAGGTCGGGATCCCCGTCTCCGTCCATGTCCTGGAAACGCGCCGCGAGCCCCCACTCCAGCGGCTCGGCCTCCAGGGGCCGCCCCTCCTCGTCGAGGAACGCGCCCTCCGTCCACGGCACCGGCGTGAACCGTCCCGTTCCGTCGTTCAGGTAGAGCCGGTCGGGCTCCGCGAGTTCGAGCCGGGGGACCATCCCTTCCCGGACCTCACCGAGCGTGAAGTGTTCCCGCCATTCGGGGAGGATCTCGAAGCCCCCTTCCGTCTGCCGGTAGATGCTGCTCGGCTGCATGTCTTCGGGGGGGAAGAGATCCTGCACCGTCGCGACCTTGTTGTTCACCACGTAGAGGTCGAGGTCCCCGTCCCCGTCGATGTCGGCGAGCGTCATCGACATGCTCCCGAGCGTCGAGGAGAGCCCCGCCGCCTCCGTCCCGTCCGTAAAGTGCCCCGTCCCGTCGTTCAGGTAGAGCGCGTTCGGTCCCCCGAGCGCATGGACGAGCAGGTCGAGGTCGCCGTCGCCGTCCACATCCGCGAACGCTGCCCCCGTCGAGAAGCGGTCCGCCGCCGCGACCCCGGCCTCTTCGGCGATCTCCTCGAAACGCCATCCGCCCAGGTTCCGGTAGAGCCGATTCGGCCCGTCCATCCCCGCGAAATAGAGGTCGACGCGGCCGTCCCCGTCCACGTCCCCCGCGGCGACGCCGGACCCGTTCAGGAAGTGGCTGTTTTCGATGTACTGCGCTTCCGTCACCACGTTCTCGAACGAGATTCCGGTCTCCGAGGGGTCGAGTCGCTCAAACCCCGGCTCGTCCTCTCCCGACACCCGAAGCTCGGCCCAGCGGTACCCGTCCTCCTCGACCCAGTCCGGCGCTCCCGGTCCGCACCCGCCGCCGAGCGCGGCCGCCGCCAGCAGCGTGACGTGGATGAATGATCGGGCGTCTTGAGGGATATCGGGCATGCGCCTCGCGGGAGTTCGAGATCGACTCGCTCCGTCGTACACGAGACACAACGAGCGAGCGGGCTGTATCATATCACCTGCCTATCTCGCCGGTATGCGCGGCGCTCGCCGCTACCGGGGGAGGATCGTCACAGGAAAGCTCATGTGGGGTGACGAATGAAGGCACGCAGATACGCGCGGGTCGCCGTCCTGATCGTTCTTCCGGGGGTGCTCGCGGCCTGCCGTTACACGACGGATCCGGCGGAGATGCCCCTCACGGGGGACTGGCTCGGCCGCGTGCTTCGCATCGATGGCGGGCTGGCCTGGCAGTTCCGGCTGCAGGAAGACGGGATGGGCAACGTCTCCGGCACCGTCAGCCGAACGGATTTCTCCGTGATCCCGGGGCCGAGCGAAACCATATCCCCCGGGACCGTGGAGGGTGTCCACGCCTCCTCGGAAGTCAGGCTGATTCTCGACTACGGATCGTTTTCCGAGGCCTATGAAGGGCGCTTCAGAGCCGACGATCGCATCGAAGGCTTCCTTGTACGTGGGACGACCGTACAGTCCATCGCCGTAGTGGAACTCAGACGGATCACCCGGGGCTCCGACGAGTGATTCTCGTCACCGGGGCGAGCGGTTATGTCGGCGGCCGCCTCGTCCCGGCGCTCGAAGAGGGTGGAGCCCGGGTCCGCTGCCTCGCCCGCAAGCCCCAGTACCTCGCCGGCCGGTTCTCGAGCCGGACCGACGTCGTCGCGGGCGACGTGCTCGATCCCGATTCCCTCCGCAAGGCCCTCCAGGGAGTAGATGCCGCCTACTACCTCGTACACTCGATGGGATCGAAAGAGGATTTCGGCGAGCAGGACCGGGTCGGGGCCCGCAACTTCGCCCGCGCCGCGCGTGAGCGGGGCGTGCGCCGGGTGATCTATCTCGGCGGTCTCGCCGGTGACGGCCCGTTGTCGCCCCACCTCGCCAGCCGCCTGGAGGTCGGTCGCATCCTCGCGTCGGAAGGGGTGCCGACGCTGGAGTTCCGCGCCTCCATCATCATCGGATCGGGGTCGCTCTCCTTCGAACTGCTGCGGAGTCTTGTCAACAAGCTGCCGGTGATGGTCACGCCACGCTGGGTGGGGACCGCGGCCCAGCCCATCGCGATCGATGATGTCATCGCGTACCTGATTCACGGACTCGATATTGAGCACGAGGGCAGCGCCGTGTTCGAAATCGGCGGACCTCGACGGGTCACCTACGGCGAATTGATGCGCGAATACGCCCGCCAGGCCGGTGTCCGCCGGGTCATGATTCCGGTCCCCTTCCTCAATCCCCGTCTGTCGAGTCTTTGGCTCGGCCTTGTGACGCCCGTGTACGCGCGCGTGGGTCGGAAACTCGTCACGAGCCTGCGCAACGAAACCGTCGTCCGCGACACGGCGGCGCTGGAGCGCTTCCCGGTTCGTCCTCTCGATGTGAGCGAGGCGGTCGCCCGCGCGCTGCGCGAGGAGGACCGGGAGATGGCCGGGACGCGTTGGAGCGATGCAGTGTCCTCGAGCGGCCGACAGCCGCTCTGGGGCGGAAAACGGTTTGGTTCGCGCATCGTCGACCGCCGGCAGGCCGTGGTCCGGGCCGACGCCGCCGGAGCCTTCGCTCCGATCCAGCGTATCGGCGGATCCCGGGGCTGGTACTTTGCGAACTGGCTGTGGACGTGGCGTGGTGCTGTGGATCTGCTCGCGGGCGGCGTCGGCATGCGCCGCGGCCGGCGGCATCCGGTCGACGTTCGGCCGGGGGACCCGCTCGATTTCTGGCGCGTCGAGGCCTTCGAGCCCAACCGCCTCCTGCATCTGCAGGCCGAAATGAAGGTGCCCGGCCGGGCTTGGCTACAGTTCGAGGTGGAACCTGCGGAGGAGGGAAGCCGCATCACCCAGACGGCAGTCTTCGACCCCCTGGGTCTGGGCGGCCTGCTGTACTGGTATGGCCTGTACCCCATCCACTGGCTGATCTTCCGCGGCATGCTTCGGGGCATCGCGCGTCGCTGCGATTCGCAGTGCCCGGAAAGGATCTGAACTTGGACATCATGGCGCTCATCGCCCGTGCCCCGTGGCGCGAGGCGGTGACCTACCGGGAGACCTGGCCCCACGAGTACGTCGTGAGCGGGAAGGACGGGCAGCAGGAACTCCTCGCCGCCTTCTGTGAACGCATTCGGCGCGGCGAGGGCGTCACCTGCCGGTTCTTCCATCAGACGCGCGAGTACCTGTTCCTCGGCGACCACAAGTACTGGACGATGACGGAGTGCGCGGAGATGGACGTGGAGAACGGCGACTACGTCCTCAACCGCGCGCGCTTCTACCGCGACCGCCGCGATTTCGAGATCCGGAAAGGCGACACCGGCAAGCGCGAGTAGCTACCAGAGACGGTCGACGCCGTGCCGGTCGAACACGCGGTCGGGCGCAAGGTTCCCTCCATCGGGCGGACATTGCAGGTTATCGCGCCCGCTGGATCATCACCGCCCGCGAAGGCGATGACCGCGCACCCCACAACGGAGTCTCCCATGTTCGCTCAACAGACCCTCATGCAGTTCGACCACATCGTGTCGGGCTGCCGCGCTACCCTGGAAGCCGTGCCGGATGACCGCCTCGACTGGCGTCCGCACGAGAAATCGTGGACGCTCGGCGAGCTGGCGACCCACGTCGCGATGCTCCCCAACTGGACCGTGGCGACGCTGACCATGTCCGAGTTCGACGTCGCTCCGGAAGGCGGCGAGCCGCCGCAGAATCCCGAACTCAAGTCTTCGGCCGAACTCGTCGCGGCGCTCGACCGGAGCGCGGCCACGGCGCGGGAGGCGATCGAGGCCACCCCGGAGGAGGCCTTCGCCGATTCGTGGACGCTGAAGGTGGCGGGCGAAGATCGCTTCTCGATGCCCAAGGCGGTCGTGCTGCGAAGCTTCGTCCTCGACCACCTGATCCACCACCGGGCGCAGCTGGGCGTCTACCTGCGGCTTCTCGACGTGCCGGTGCCCCAGATGTTCGGGCCCACGGCGGACCATCCGGATATGTGACGGGAAAGGGAGGCGGTACGGTCAGTCCAGGAGCTTGAGCCAGCTCCGCAGCTCGCTCGCCTTGTCGGCCTGGCGGCTGATCGATTCGCGGTTCACGTCGTTCAGTTCGGTGGGACCCCGGTCGGGAACCGTCCCTGTCGCCTCCGCCGCGGCGTACGCCTCCTCGGCGTTCCTGAGGGCATCGACGAAGGCTCCGGCCTCCTGGTGCACCAGGGTCGCGGCGTCGGCCTTCGCTTCCCGGGCCGTTTCCAGTCGTTCCTCCGCCCGTTTCACCGCGAGAGTGGCGGTGGCCAGCGCGCGGTACGCCGCGTCGTACGCCTCTTCCCTCGACATCGCCTTCCTGTAGGCGTCGAGGGCTCTCTTCGCCGGATCCTTCATCTCGCGTCCCCCTTCGGAAAGCGGCTTCGATCGATGTCGGGGATGAGCCGGAGCGCGTTCTCGAAGTAGACCTTCCGCAGGACCTCGTCCGGGAGGTCGAGGCCGTACATGCGCCAGAAGGCGTGGTACCTGCGATAGTAGGGGAAGTACTCGTCCGCGGTCTCCAGCACCCGGAAGTACGTGGGGTACTCGCTCGGCGCCCAGGAGTCCTTTCCCATCAGGATCCGATCCTGGTATCTGGTGAAGAACTCGCGGGCGAAGCGGGGCTGCCGGCCCGGCTCGTAGATCACGGCGCCGAGCCCGACGTTCATGTTGGGAATCTCGTCCAGCGTGCGTCCGAGGCGGCCGAGGTCGTGGCCGAGCCACGCGAGGTGCGCGGCGATGAATGTCGTCTCCGGGTGCCGGCGGAACATGTTCAGTTGCTCGCCCAGGACCTGCTCGAAGGAGGGCGGGCCGCTCTGCCGGCGGCCGGGCCGCACGCGAAGCTCGAGCCAGCGCTCGTTTCGCGCGTCCACCTCCTGCCAGAACTCCGCCGGGTCCCCCGAGTGGATGAGGACGGGGATCCCGAGTTCGCCCGCCTTGGCCCAAACCGGATCGAGACGGGGGTCGTCCACCGGCACGCGCCGGTCGGCCGCGTCGGTGATCCACAGCCCCAGGCTCTTGAAGATCTTTAGGCCGCGGGCGCCGGCTCGGACGTCGGCCTCGAGGCGTGCCGCGGCGAGCGGCCCGAACTCGGGGTCGTCGATGTCGTTGAAGTCGACGTTCGCGAACACGACGAAACGCCCGGGATAGGCGGCCTCGAAGGCCTCGATCTGCTGCGCGAGCCGGGGTCCGGTGCCGCCGCTGAGGTTGACGCCGACGGCGAGGTTGAGCGCATCCATGTCGCGGACGAGCTGGTCCAGCTGTGGCCGCGGCATCGTCCCGTTGAGGTGCAGGTGGACGTCCACGAAGGGGAAGGCGGCGCGCGAGACGGGGTTTTCCGGTACGACGAGCGTCGAGCGGGGGTCGTACGCCTCGACCGTCATCGGCGGGGACGTGTCCGGGGGCATGGGCGGGCCGCGCCGCGCCTGCGCTTCGGCCTCGGCCGGGGTCACGACCGGCCAGACCCCGCTCAACAAAACCGCGATCAGCGCGGTCGTTCGTCCATCCCTCATCCCTGCATCTCCATCTCCGGGCCGAAATCCGACGCGTCTCTACCTCGCGAAATGCGCGGCCATGCGGTCGGCCAGCGCGGCGATCATCTCTTCGCCGAGTTCGGCGCTCGCCCCCCGCGCATCGCCGAGGATGCCGTTCGGCGTCACGCTCGCGAACCCCTCGCTGAGCACGCGCCGGATGAGTTCCGGCTCCTCCTCCGGCGTCGTCAGGCGCCCGCATTCGGCCAGTCCCTCGCGGACGATGCCATCGTGCATGGCCATCATGAGCGAGGTCTCGGCGATGTCGGCGTGGCCACCCACGCGTGCCCCGAGGCCCGCCTTCGCCTCCGCGACCCCGCGCCAGACCCCGATGACCTCGGCCAGGTCCGCGTACACGTCCACGGAACAGTCGGGCCCCGCCGCTTCGTTGAACGCGTCAAGCGCCTCGGCGAGCGGGGCGAAGTTCCCGCCGTGCGTGGGGACAAAGCAGACGCGCCGGAAGCCGTGGTGCGCGAGGCTGACGACGTAGTCCCTGCACACCGCGAGGAAGGTCTCTTTCTCGAGGGAGACGGTGCCGGGGAACGCCATGTGGTGCGCCGACCAGCCGACCCGGATGGTGGGCGCGACGAGCGCGCCTCCGAGCCGCCGGGCGATCTCGACCGCGAGCCGGTCGCCGTGCTCCGCGTCCACGAAGAGCGGCAGGTGGGGCCCGTGCTGCTCCACCGCCCCCGCCGCGACGACGACGGTCGTGACCCCGGCCTCGATCGCCGCCCCGATCTCGGGCGAGGTCATCCGTTCCATTCTGATTTCCGCCGACATGGATGGCGCTCCGGCTCGCTGGGGCTGGGAGGCGGGAGGCATCAGGTCCCGCAGCCTGTCGCAAGCCGAAGATCCCCCGACCCGGACGGGGGCGCTACCCCGGGATCAGGCTGGCTGGGCGCGCCGTCGCGCCGTCACCGCGACCTGTGCGCCTCGAACTCGGGGATGCTCACCTCGCGCCACGTCTCACAGGAAACGCGACTCACGCCCGTAGCGTCGTGAAGTTCAACGAAGCATTCGTCGGGTTCGCCCATGTGCAGACGCGCCTCCATCGTGAGCCCCCGGACGTAGATGGTGCGCCCGCCGAGAGCGGCCTCCTCGGAGACAAACATTTCTCGGGGGTCCAAGCCGTTCGCCAGCGCCAGGGCCTTTTGCAGGCCGATGAGGTTCCCGATCGCGGCATCGGAGCGCCGGTCATGATCCCTTCCCGAGATCCGGATCCGGATATCGAACTCCTGGGGCACGTCTGCATCGAGATTGATCGATGCGCCCAGGTCGGCCAGACGAGGCACGAACGCGCTGGTAAAGGACTCGGCCGCGTCTCGCGTGAGCTGGCCATCGGCAGCGAGCGAATCGATGTGGGACGTGAGCGCGGCCGCGAGCCTGCGACTCTCAGCCTGCGACTCGAGGATCGGCCCGATCTCCGAATCCGCGGGCGTCAGCGCCGCGTCGGGGAAGCCCGCCGGCGACCGGTCGGTGCAATAGACCAGACCCAGGACGAGCACGGACACGGCGCCTCCCCTCAGCACGCCGCGGACCCAGAGGGGAGCCGAGGACGGTGCCGTCGTCATGATCATCCTGAGCCTCTCTTCGAGTTTCGCTCCCGCCCTGGCGGCATGCGCGGTACTGCCGAAGGCTGGCGGCCGGGGTGTGCGGAGTGTCGTCATCAGGTCGACGGTGCGGAGCAGCGACCGGGCGTAGGTTCGCGGTTCGGCCTGCACCGAGGATACCGCGAGCGCGTCCGCGCAGGCCTCCTCGGCAGACCGCAGACGCCGTCGGGCCCACCAGGCCACCGGGTTCCACCAGAAGGCGGTGCACGCCGCCCACTCGAGCCACCGCACCACATGATCTCGCCGCCTGACGTGCGCGAGTTCGTGGGCCAGGACGCAGCGCAGTTCATCCCTCGAAAGCGCCGCGAGCAGAGTCGAAGGAATCAGGACGCGTACCGGCCCGAAGGTCCACCACACCATGGGCGAGATGTCCGCTCGCGTCGTGTGGATCGTCGGGATGCGGCGGAGGCCGAGCGATGCGCCGGTCTCGTCCGCCAGACGCTGGACCTCGGGCGGAGCGATCTCCGCAGCCAGAACCAGTTGGCGCCGAAACCGCGCGGTCCGCGCCAGCGTCCCTGCGAGAACGACCACGGCGCCGGCAAGCCACAGCCAGACGACCGTCGATTGTCCGAAGAACGCGCCCCGGTCGCCGGAAACACTTCCGGGCGACGGTGGTTGCGCCACGGTGCTGAACGCATCCGCTGCCTGCGGAACCGCCCCCGCGGCCCCCGGGGAAAACACGGGAATCGAGACGAGCGGCGGCATGACCAACGCGCCCAGAGTCAGGAGCCAGAGCGCATGCGACAGCGCAGGCCGCCGCACACGGCGCTGCACGGTCCACGCCAGGCCCGCCAGGACGACGGAGACGGCCAGCTTGCTGGCGCCGATCTGGAGGATCAGGTCCGTCATCCTTCCTCCAGGATCCTCCGCAGCCGTTCGATCTCCTCGGGCTCGAGCTTCCGCTCTTCCAGCAACTGCGTGATCATGGGGACGAGCGAGCCGCCCGTAATGCGGTCGGCCAGCGCCTCGAGCCGGGCGGAGGCGTACTCCTCCCGGCTGATCCGGGCGGAGAAGAGTTGGGTTCCGAGGCTCGCGTCACGGTGGACGAAGCCCTTGTCCTCAAGTCGCTGCAGGAGGCGCTGGATCGTGCCGTGCGCCGACCTCGTCGTGTCCGGGTAGAGCCGTTCCCGGAGCCGGCGCGCGGTGAGGCGCCCCTCCTTCCAGAGTCGCTCCATGACCGCAAGTTCGGCGTTGGCCAATCGTGGTGTCGTCATCTGAAGCTCTTTCTCGATCGTTGCTGACGCTGGCTGTCGAACACCAGGGTCCGGCTCCGCTAGTCCTTCGGACGGCGCACGACGAGCCTTCCGGTGCCGAGCCTTCCGGTGCTGGTCTCCGCCGATTCGCACGTCATGGTCATGATCCCGGCAGTACGCTCGTCCGTCGGAAGCACCGTGCCTTCCGCACCCTCACACACCAGATGCATCCCCTCGAAGAACGAGAGGTTCTTGTTCGAACTCCGATCCACCCGGAGATGTTGGGCGAGTTCGGAGTGGAGGGCTTCCGGCGAGAGCGGGTCGCCCGAAAGCGCGGAACGAAGCCCGGCAAGATTCAGCGCGACCGTCGTGAAGTCTCCGGTTCCGTCTTCCGGCGTCACGGCCAGGAAGAAGTCGGCGGTGCTGCGGTCCGGGTCATCGCCCCGGTCTTTCGACAGGCCTCGGGGAACGGAAAGAGCCTGGTCCCGAAGGGCCTCCGCGAGTTCGCTCGGGAGTGCGTGCTCCGTTGCCATTGCCTCTATTCGGTCGCCGAGCATTCGTATCGCTTCCAGGGGCCGGTCCGCAGCCGGGACGCGTCGGAGCAACACCCCGTCGTCGTCGAAGTAGAGGATGTCGCCGTCCGGGGTCGGGGCATCGTCGTTCAGGAGCGTGGACTCGCTTACCGCCGGCACCCGCGCCGGGTCGACGGAGGTGAGGTCGGACTGGTCGGTGCAGTAGATGAGGCCGCCCGCGAGCAGGCAGACGGCGCCGCACCGCAGGGCGGCGCGGAGCCAGAGCGGGGAGTGGGTCGGGGTTCGGTTCGTCATGATCACGCGGAATCTCCTTTCAAGCCGCGACGGTCGGCCGCAGCGATCGATCGTGCTCGCGAAAGTCAGGGGCCCCGGAGTCCGGGCGGTGGACATGAAGTCGATCACCCGGAGCAGCGCCCGGGCGTAGGTGCGGGGTTCGGCGTTGATCGTCTCGACGGCCAACGCATCGCAGCACACCTCCTCGGACGCCCGCAGCCTCCGGCGCGCCCACCAGGCGACGGGGTTCCACCAGAAGGCCGCGCACGCAAGCCATTCGAGCCAGCGCACGACGTGGTCGCGACGCCGGATATGGGCGAGTTCGTGCGCGAGGATACAGCGCAGTTCGGACACATCCATGTCGGCCAGCAGTTCCGAGGGAAGCAGGACGCGAACCTTCCCGCCGGCCCACCACACCATGGGAGACAGCTGGGCGCGCGTCGCGTGCACGGTCGGGACCGCGCGGAGTCCGAGTCCGAGGGCGATCTCCCCGGCGAGGCGCTGGACCTCGAGTGGCGCGGTCTCCGATGCTCTCGCGAGCGAGCGGTGGAAGCGCAGGGTGCGCGCGAGCGTCCAGGCGAGGACGGATGCCGTGCCCAGGAGCCAGAGCCAGACAAGCGTTTCCCTCCCGTGGCTTCCGAACCAGCTGAACAGGATGGCCCAGGCCGACGGCGTCGGCTCCGCGTGCGCAAGGCTGATGGCGACCGGGGCCAGAGGCACGACCGGATCGACTCCCGCGGACCAGACGGGAACAGAGACGAACGGCGGCACGAGCAGGACCGCGAGCGGCAGCAACCACAGCCCGTGCGCCAGCGAAGGGCTACCGGGGCGCCGCGTCGCGATCCACGCCACTCCGGCAAGGCCGATCGAGATTGCCAGCTTGCTGGCCCCGATCTGGAGAATTACGTCCGTCATCCGTCTCCTGCTCGATTCGATGAGTCCATTTCACGACGACGTGTCGTAACTATACGACGCGATGTCGTATCGGTCAAGCGAAGACCCGCGGACGAGAGGGAAGCGGGGTGGGAGCGCATGGTGGGAGCGCCGGATCGGCGGGGACCCCGTTTCAGATTCCGGTGGGTTCATCTATTGTATACGGGCTGTAGGGTCGGGTGGGGTGGCCGGTGCCGGTTTCCTTGCCCGTACCGCCCCCTCCCCGCGGAACTCCTGCCGAAACGAGGTAAGCAAGATGCGTACGCGCTCAGGGCTCCCGGTCGCAGTGTCTCTACTCGCGGTGCTCGCCCTCACCGCAGCCCCTCGCCCCGCGCTGGCTCAGGACGCCGATCTGCAGGCGGCCGTGCAGGCGCTCGAATGGCGCGAAATCGGACCCACGATCATGGGCGGCCGCGTCGCCGACCTCGCGGTCGACGAAGCCGATCCGTCCACCTTCTACGTCGGCGTCGCGACGGGCGGCGTGTGGAAGACGATCAACGGCGGGTCGACCTTCGAGTCCATGTTCGACGACCAGACCATGCTGTCCGTCGGGGACATCACCCTCGCCCCGTCAAACCCGAACGTGGTGTGGGTCGGCTCCGGCGAGCCGCAGAACCGGCAGTCCTCCCCGTGGGGGATGGGCGTGTTCCGGTCGACGGACGCCGGTCGCACGTGGGCCCACCTCGGACTCGAGGAGACGCACCACATCTCCCGCATCCAGGTCCACCCGCGGAATCCGGACGTGGCCTACGTGGCGGCGATGGGTCGCCTGTGGGGCTCGAACCCGGAGCGTGGCGTCTACCGGACGATGGACGGCGGGGAGACGTGGGACCTCGTTCTCTACGTTGACGAGCACACGGGCGCGATCGACCTCGCGATGGATCCTGGCGATCCGATGACGCTGTTCGCGGCGATGTACCAGCGGCAGCGCACGCTGTGGGGCTTCAACGGCGGCGGGCCGGGCGGCGGCATCTACCGGACGATGGACGGCGGCGACAACTGGACGAAGCTCGCCGGCGGCCTGCCGGAGGGTGACGTCGGCCGCATCGGGCTCGACATCTACCGGCGCGACGGCAACGTCGTGATGGCGATCGTCGAAGCCGACGCTCGCGCTCCGGGTGGCGGTGGCGGCCCGCAGGGTCCCGGAGATCCCGACCGCAAGACGGGGACCTGGAAGTCGACCGACCGCGGCGACACGTGGGTGCAGACGAGCACGACGAACAACCGTCCCATGTACTACAGCCAGATCCGCATCGACCCGAACGATCCGGAGCGGATCTACCTGGGCGGCTCGAGCCTGTACCGGTCCTCCGACGGCGGGAACAACTTCACGCCGGACGCGGCCTCGGAGGTCCACTCCGACCACCACGCGCTCTGGATCAACCCGGCGAACTCCGACCATCTCATCCTCGGCGGCGACGGCGGCGTCTCGATCAGCTGGGACCGCTCCGACAACTGGCGCCAGCTGACGAACCTGCCGCTCGCGCAGTTCTACGAGATCGGCGTCGACAACCGCGAACCGTACCACGTGTGCGGCGGCCTGCAGGACAACGGCTCGTGGTGCGGCCCCTCGGACACCTGGTCCAACCAGGGGATCCGGCCCCGCGACTGGTACAACGTGGGGAGCGGCGACGGCTACTTCACCGTCCTCCACCCCAACGGCGAGGAGATGATCGCGGAGTCCCAGAACGGGAATCCGATGCGGGTGAACCTCAAGACGGGCGAGCGGCTGCGGATGCGTCCGCTCGGGCGTCCGGAGGGGGATGATGAGGATCTGCCCGACTTCCGCTGGAACTGGGATACGCCGGTCGAGGTGTCGCCGAGCGATCCGAACACGGTCTACTACGGGTCGAACGTCGTATTCAAGACGCCCGACTACGGGCAGACGTGGGAGCAGATCTCGCCGGATCTCACGAAGGCCATCGACCGCCAGACGCTGTCGATCATGGGCGTCCTCGGCTCCGAGCCGATGATGTCGGCCAACGACGGGACATCGACCTTCGGCAACATGATCTCGATCGAGGAGTCGCCGCTCGATCCGATGGTCGTGTATGCGGGCACGGACGACGGGACCCTGCAGGTCACGCGGGACGGCGGCGGGACGTGGACGAACGTGGCGCCGAACATGCCGGGCGTCCCAGACCAGCTGTACATGACGCGCATCGTCGCCTCGCACGCCGACGCGGGCACGGTGTGGGTCGCGGGGGACAACCACCGCAACGACGACATGGCCCCCTACCTGTACGTCTCGAACGACTTCGGCGAGTCGTGGCGGGCGGTCAGGGACGGGATCCCGGACGGCTGGTCGCTGAACGCGCTGGCGCAGCACCCGCGAGCGGCGAACCTCCTCTTCGCCGGCAACGAGATCGGCACCTATTTCTCGGTCGACGCCGGCAACTCGTGGCAGCCGCTGCTGCGGAACATGCCGCCGGCGCCGGTGGACGACATCAAGATCCAGGAGCGCGAGAACGACCTCGTGATCGGCACGCACGGGCGCGGGATCTGGATCATGGAGGACATCACCCCGCTCGAGGAGTTGAGCCAGGAAATCCTCGCCTCCGAGGCGCACCTCTTCTCGACGCAGTCGGCGGTCGCGTACAACCCGTACACGCCGCAGGGCTGGACGCCGGGCGTGTGGGAGGCGGAGAACCCGCCGCAGGGCGCACGGATCCGCTACTGGCTGGGGAGCGACCTTCCGGAGGCCCCGATGGCCGACGAGGAAGGCGGCGACACCGGCGAGCGGATCGTGACCTCCGGTCCGTCCGCGAACGGCGATGACCCGGCGCCGATGTCCGAAATGGCGGGCAAGGCGACGATCACGATCCTCGACTCCGATGGCTCCGTCATCCGTGAACTCGAGGGCGGCGGCGACCGCGGCCTGAACGAGGTCATCTGGGATCTCCGCTACGAGCCGCCGCCGGCCGCGCCGGGCGGTGGCAACTTCTTCCGCTCCGGCAGCGTGGCGCCGAAGGTCCTCCCGGGGACGTACACGGCGCAGCTGGAGGCGGCGGGGCACACGCTTCAGACGTCGGTCACGGTGCGGCTCGATCCGCGCGTGAACATCAGCCAGGGCGACCTCATGGCGAGGCAGGAAGCGCTTATGAGCGCCTACGCGCTGGCGAAGCCGACGAACGAGGGGCTGCAGGCGCTGGCCCGGATGCGCGAGCACCTGTCGGCCATCGAGGGCCAGATCGAGGGCCACGACGTGTCCGAGTCCCTCACCGGAGAGGTCGAAGCCGTGGGCGAGGAGCTGGACGAGATCGGAGACGTGCTCGACACGGCCCGGGGCGGTGCGGGCGTGTCCGGTGGCCTGTCCGGCTACCACACGGCGCCGACGGCGGACATGCTCTACCAGCTCGAACGCGGCTGGGGTGCGCTTCCCGGCGCGATCGACCGCCTCAACGCCGTGATCGAGGACCGCATGCCGGCGCTCTACGCCGCGCTGCAGGCCGCGGGGGTCCGTCCGGACCTCGGCGATCCGGTGCAGGTCCCGATGCCGCCGATGCGCTGACGCGAACGCCGGACCGCCGGCGCCAGGTGTTGGCCGGGCTCAAGCCGAAACCGCCCGCCGCGAGCCCCCGGATCGGGGCTTGCGGGCGGGCGGCGCTGCCTGCGGAAACCCCCGCCGAAGCGAGGTAATCGAGATGCGTACTCGCTCAACGCTCTCCGTTGCGCTGTGGCTCGTCGCACTGTCGGCCCTCACCGCCGCACCCCGCACCGCGCTGGCCCAGGACTCCGACATGGCGGCGGCCGTCGCTGCACTCGAATGGCGCGAGATCGGCCCCGCGATCATGGGCGGCCGTATCTCCGACATCGCCGTTGTCGAGTCCGATCCCTCCACCTTCTACGTCGGTGTGGCCACGGGCGGCCTGTGGAAAACGATGGATCACGGGACGACGTTCGAGTCCGTCTTCGACGAGCAGCCGATGCTGTCGATCGGAGACGTGACGATCGCCCCTTCCAACCCGAACGTCGTGTGGGTCGGGTCGGGCGAGCCGCAGAACCGCCAGAGTTCCCCATGGGGGATGGGTGTGTTCCGCTCGACGGACGCCGGCCGGACATGGACGCACCTCGGGCTCGAGGAAACGCACCACATCGCCCGCATCGAGGTTCACCCCCGGAATCCGGATGTGGCTTACGTGGCCGCCATGGGCCACCTGTGGGGTTCGAACCCCGAACGCGGCGTCTACCGGACCAGGGACGGGGGCGAGACGTGGGAGTTGGTCCTTTACGTCGACGAGCACACGGGCGCCATCGACCTCGCCATGGACCCGGGCGATCCGATGACGCTGTTCGCGGCCATGTACCAGCGGCAGCGCAAGGTGTGGGGCTTCAACGGGGGCGGCCCGGGCAGCGGCCTCTACAGGACGGTGAACGGCGGCGACACCTGGACGAAGCTGGCGGGCGGTCTGCCCGGAGGTGAGCTGGGCCGCATCGGAATCGACATCTACCGGCGCGATGGCGACCTCGTCATGGCGATCGTCGAAGCCGACAAGCGGGCCCCCGGACAGGTTGATCCGGTCGGCGGGGCGGCGGTGGACCCGGATCGCAGGACGGGGATCTACAAGTCGACCGATCGGGGCGAGACCTGGACGCAGGTCAGTGCGACCAACAACCGTCCCATGTACTACAGCCAGATCCGCATCGACCCCAACGACGCCGACCGCGTCTATCTGGGCGGACGCGATCTGTACCGCTCTTCCGACGGGGGCCGCACCTTCACGCCGGATGCGGCCGCCGGGGTCCACCCCGACCACCATGCCCTGTGGATCAACCCGGCCAATTCCGACCACCTCATCCTGGGCGGGGACGGGGGCATCGCGATCAGCTGGAGCCGCTCCGACACCTGGCGGCAACTCCGCAACCTGCCGCTCGCGCAGTTCTACGAGATCGACGTCGACGACCGCGACCCGTACCACGTGTGCGGCGGCCTGCAGGACAACGGCTCGTGGTGCGCCCCGTCGGAGACATGGTCCGATCACGGGATCCGGTCGCGCGACTGGTACAACGTGGGGATGAGCGATGGCTATTTCACGGTCCTCCACCCCGACGGCGAGACGATGCTTGTGGAGGCCGAAGACGGAAGGATGATGCGGTCGAACCTGAAGACGGGCGAGCGTCTTTTCCTGCGGCCGCTCGGACGCCCCGAGGGTGATGAGAAGGATCCTCCCGAATACCGCTGGAACTGGAACGCGCCGATCGAGGCGTCGCCTGGTGACCCGAACACGATCTACTCCGGCGGGAACGTCCTCTTCAAGTCGATCGACTACGGGCAGACGTGGGAGCAGATCTCCCCGGACCTGACGAAGAACATCGACCGCGGGGCGCTTGAGATCATGGGCGTCCCCGGCTCCGAGCCGATGATGTCGGCCAACGACGGCACGACGAGTTTCGGAAGCCTGGTCTCGATCGAGGAGTCGCCGCTCGATCCGCTGGTGGTCTACGTCGGGACCGATGACGGGAACCTGCAGGTGACCCGGGACGGCGGAGCGACGTGGACGAACACTTCCCCGAACATGCCGGGCGCGCCCGACCAGTTGTACATGACGCGCATCGTCGCTTCGCACGCCGATGCCGGGACCGTGTGGGTGGCGGGGGACCAGCACCGCGACGACGACATGGCTCCCTACATGTACGTCTCCGACGACTATGGGGCGTCGTGGCGGGCGATCACGACCGGACTCCCGGATGGCTGGTCGCTCAACGCGCTGGCGCAGCACCCGCGCGCTGCGAACCTCCTCTTCGCCGGGAACGAGATCGGCACCTACTTCTCCATCGACGCGGGCAGCTCGTGGCACCCGCTGCGCCGGAACATGCCGCCGGCGCCCGTGGACGACATCAAGATCCAGGAGCGCGAGAACGATCTCGTTGTCGGCACCCACGGCCGCGGCATCTGGATCATGGAGGACATCACGCCGCTCGAGGAGTTGAGCCCGGCCGTGCTCGCCTCGGACGTCCACCTCTTCTCGTCGCAAGCGGCCGTGGCCTACAACCCGTACACGCCGCAGAGCTTCACGCCCGGCATCTTCGCGGCGGAAAACCCGCCGCCGGGCGCGCGGATCCGCTACTGGCTGGGAAGCGACGTTCCCGAGACGGCGGGGCGCGCCACGGTCAGGATCGCGGACGGAGAAGGCAACCTGCTCCGCACACTCGACGGGAGCGGAACGCGTGGCCTGCACGAGGTGATGTGGGATCTGCGGCTGGAGCCGGTCCCCGCCACGCTGGGCGGCGGGGATTTCTACCGCGCAGCTGCCACGGCTCCGAGGGTGCTGCCCGGAGCCTACACGGTACGCCTCGAGGCGGCGGGCCGGACGCTCGAAACCTCCGTGACCGTAAGGCTCGATCCGCGCTTGAACATCGGCCGGGACGAGTTGACCGCGCGCCAGGACGCGCTCCTGCGCGCCTATGCGCTGGCGAACCCGACGAACGAGGGTGTGCAGGCCGTGGCCCGGCTGCGCGGGCACCTGTCGGATATCCGGGCCCGGCTCGCGGGCCATGAGGCAGGGGAGTCGCTGACCCCCGAAGTCGAGGCGGTCGGTGCGGAACTGGATGCGATCGGCGAGGAACTCGTCCTCGCGCACGCGGGCGCGGACGTCTCCGGCTGGCTCTCGGGATACTATACGGTGCCGACCGCCGACATGCTGTATCAGATCGAGCGCGGCTGGGAGGCGCTGCCGGACGCCATCGACCGTCTCAACATCCTCGTCGAGGAGCGCATGCCGGCGCTCTACACGGCGGTGCGGCAGGCGGGGATCCATCCCGACCTCGGAGAGCGGATCAGGGTGCCCGTTCCGCCGATGCGCTGAAGGTCCGTTGCGGCGGGGGGCTTGGGCTTCCGGGCACGCCGTCGCCATAATGAGCACCGCTATCCCGCATGTGATCTGCTGCAAGGAGAGTCCGCACATGTCGTTCTTCGCCCCCCATCGGACCGCGGTCCGCGGAGCCCTGCCGACCGTCGCGATCGTCCTCGGAGTCCTGGCCGTCCGGCCCGGCCTCGCGCAGGAGCTGACGACCCCGGAGGCCTTCTTCGGCCACGAAATCGGCGCCGACTACGAACTCCCGGACTACGGCGACCTCACCCGCTACTGGGAGACGCTGGCCGCCGAGTCCCCGCGCATGACGCTGCAGTCGATCGGGACGACGGCCGAGGGTCGCGACCAGCTGATGGCGATCGTCACCTCGCCTGAAAACCATGCGAACCTCGACGAGTACCGGGAGATTTCCGCCCGCCTCGCGCTCGCCAGGGGCGTGACGGAGGACGAGGCGCGAGAACTCGCCAGACGCGGAAAGGCCGTCGTGTGGATCGACGGCGGCCTCCACGCGACGGAGGTGCTCGGCGCGCAGCAACTGATGGAGACGCTGTGGCAGTTCGTGAGCGGGACCGACGACGAGACGATGCGGATCCTCGACGACGTCATCATCCTCTTCGTCCACGCGAACCCCGACGGGATGGACCTCGTCTCGAACTGGTACACGCGGGTCGAGGAGAAGACGGAGCGCTCCACGCGCGGGATCCCCGTCCTCTACCAGAAGTACGTGGGGCACGACAACAACCGGGACTTCTACACGTCCTTCCAGCCGGAATCCGAGAACATGAACCGGCAGATGTACCGGACGTGGTATCCGCAAATCGTCTACAACCACCACCAGACCGGACCCACCGGGACCGTGCTCTTCGCGCCTCCCTTCCGCGATCCCTTCAACTACAACATCGACCCCATGGTCATCACCGGGATCGATCTCGTGGGATCCGCGATGCACTCACGCTTCACGGAGGAGGGGAAGCCGGGGGCGACGCGGCGGCGCGGCGCGAACTACTCCACTTGGTGGAACGGCGGCCTGCGCACGACCCCCTACTTCAAGAACATGATCGGGCTCCTCACGGAGACGATCGGGAACCCGACGCCGATGGAGATCCCGCTCATCCTCGAACGGGTTCTGCCCAACGACAACCTGCCCGCGCCGATCGAGCCGCAGCCGTGGCACTTCCGACAGTCGGTCGACTATTCGGTGACCGCGAACAAGGCGGTGCTCGACGTCGCCTCGCGCTATCGCGAGACCTTCCTGTACCGCATCTGGCGCATGGGGATGAACTCGATCGAGCGCGGCAGCAGGGACAGCTGGACGATCCACCCGAGGCGGGTGGACTGGCTGCGCGACGAGATGCGGGCCGGGGCGGCGGAGGCGGACTTCGCCCGCAACGTGGGCGGCTTCGGCGGGAGCCGCGGCACGCGGGCGGACTACGACAGGCTGTTCGATCCCGACCTGCGCGATCCCCGCGGGTACATCCTCCCCTCGGACCAGGACGACTTCCCGACCGCGACGAAGTTCGTCAACTCGCTGCTCGAGAACGGCGTGATCGTCGAGCGGGCGACGTCCGACTTCAGCGTGGGCGGCAGGCAGTATCCCTCCGGCTCCTACGTAGTACAGGCCGCGCAGGCCTTCCGGCCGCACGTCCTCGACATGTTCGAGCCGCAGGACCACCCGGACGACTTCCTCTATCCGGGGGCGTCGCCGACCCCGCCGTACGACAACGCGGGCTGGACGCTGGCGATCCAGATGGGGGTCGAGTTCGACCGCATCCTGGAGAGCTTCGACGGACCGTTCGAGGAGATCACGGAGTGGAACGCGAGCCCCATGCCGGGGACGGTCGCGGACGCGGGTGGCGCGGACGGCTTCCTGTTCAGCCATGAGGCGAACAACTCGTTCGCGGCGATAAACCGCCTGCAGGCGTCGGGGCACGAGGTCTACTGGCTCACTTCGCCGCTGCGCGAGGACGGCCGGATGCACCCGGCCGGCACCTTCTACGTCAAGAGTCGGCGAGGGACGGACGACGCGGTCGAGTCGCTGGCCGCCGAGCTGGGCATCGACTTCCAGGGTCTGGACGACGATCCGGACGCCGAAGCTCTGCGGCTGCGGGCGCCGCGCATCGCGCTCTGGGACACGTACGGCGGCTCCATGCCGTCCGGCTGGATCCGCTGGATCCTCGAGCAGTTCGAGTACGCGGACTTCGAACTCGTCTTCCCGCAGCGGCTCGACGCGGGAGGCCTGAGCGAGGACTACGACGTCATCATCTTCCCGCAGGGCGCCATCGGTACGCGGTTCCAGTTCGGCGGCTTCGGCGGACCGGAGCCCGAGACGATTCCCGAGGAGTACCGGGACCGGCTCGGCCGGGTCACCTCGGATGCGACGACGCCGGCACTGCTCGAGTTCCTCGAGGACGGCGGCTCGATCGTCACCATCGGCGGTTCGACGGCACTCGGGAACGAGCTGGGGCTTCCGCTCGAGGACCATCTCGTGAAGGACGGAGAACCGCTGGGTCGGGAGGATTACTACGTACCCGGGTCGATTCTGAAGGTCACGGTGGACAACACGCGGCTCGTCGCCACGGGGGTTCCGTCGGAGCTCGCGGTATCGTTCAACAACAGCCCCGTATTCGGCGCCTCGGCGCTGGCGGCGAGGAACGACGGGGCGAACGGAGTTACTCCGCTCGCCTGGTTCGACGCCGACGCCCCTCTCATCAGCGGGTGGGCGTGGGGCCAGGAGTACCTGCAGGGTGGCGTGACGATGGCGGAAGCGAAGGTGGGCAACGGGCATCTGTACCTGTTCGGCCCGCTCGTCACGCGGCGCGCGCAACCGCACGGCACCTTCAAGTTCCTGTTCAACGCGATCGCCCTCTCGACCGCCGAGCCCGACCGGCCGTAGGCGCCGCGGACCGGCTGGATCTGCGGTGTTGACAGCGAGTTGACGCAAGCGAGGAGGATGCGGTGTGTTCGCTCGCCGCATCCCTGCGGCGTACCTTGCAGAGTCGACTCGGGAGGTGTCGTTGCGAAGGAAGAGGGCCGCATGAGCGGCGAAATGATCGCGATTATCGCGGCCACCATCGCGCTGGCCGGCGTGATGGTGCCGGGCATGCGCGGGATGCGCCGCGACATGAACCGGCTGGAAGTCCGACTCACCGAGCGCATGGCGGCGTCGGAGACGAAGCTCACCGAACGCATGGCGGCGTCGGAGGCCAAGTTCACCGAGCGCATGGGAGCGCTGGAGGCCAAGTTCACGGAGCGCATGGGAGCGCTGGAGGCCAGGTTCACCGAGCGCATGGGAGCGCTGGAGACGAAACTCACCGAGCGCATGGGAGCGCTGGAGACGAAGCTCACCGAGCGCATGGGTGCGTCGGAGATGAAGCTCACCGAGCGCATCGCGCGGCTCGAGGGAGCGTTCGAGGGATCCACGCGCGGTCGGGAGCCGCGCAAGACGCGGCACTAGTCGAACGCTGCCCTCGATCTCCGTCGTACTCAGCACGTACAACGCGCCGGACGAACTGGGACGCACGCTGTGCGGCTATCGGGCGCAGACGCACAGTGATTTCGAGGTGGTTATCGCCGACGATGGATCCGGCCCGGAGACGCGTGACCGGATCGAGCAGTTACGGGCGTCCGCCGGTCTCGAGATCTCCCACCTGTGGCAGCGGGACGACGGATTTCGGAAGTGTCGAATCCTGAACCGCGCGATCGCGCAGGCCCGCGGAGACTACCTCATCCTTAGCGACGGCGACTGCATCCCGCGAGACGACTTCGTGGAGACGCACGCCCGGCTCGCCAGGCGAGGGCACTTCGTTTCCGGCGGAAGGGTTCGCCTCGCCCCCCACATCGGATCCCGGATCCGGAGAAACGATGTGCTCGGTGGTTCGCTGTTCGACGAACGGTGGTTGAGGGCGAAGGGCGCGATCCTACGGGGTCGGGACCGCAACAAGCTCACGGTTTCCGCGCGCCGCGCGGGGTGGCTCGACCGCCTGACGACGACGCGGGCGACGTGGAACGGGCACAACGCCTCGGCCTGGAAGACCGACCTCCTGCGCGTGAACGGCTTCGACGAGCGCATGACGTATCCGGTCGAGGACCGCGAACTCGGCGAGCGTCTCCGCAACGCCGGGATTCGCCCCATCCAGGCTCGGCACCGGGCGGTCTGCGCTCACGTCGAACACGACCGGCCGTGGCTGGATCCGGAAGCGCAGGCGACGAACGAACGACTGCGCGCCGAAACGCGCGGCGTGCCCCGGCCGCTCCAGATCTTCCAGGGTCTCGCGCGTGGTCGCGACTGGACGGAGCACGGGATTCGCAAGGGTCCGCGATCCGCCGAATCCGTCGGACCCGACACTCACATGTAGCGGTCGATTCCGCGTTCTGCGCGCACCGCGTCGGAGCGGAGCCGGTGTTCGAAGCGCTTGCGGCTCGCGGGATCCGGCGGGCGCAGCTCGTGCCAGAGGTGCAGGACGGGGACGGCGTAGCGGCCTTCCTTGCGGCGTACTCCGTTCCGGATGAGGCGTACGACGAGGTCGTTGTCCTCGAAGCCCCAGCCCTGGAAGCCCTCGTCGAAGCCGTTCACCGCCATGAAGTCGGAGCGCCACAGGGCGAGATTGCATCCCTTGACGCCACGCCACCGTCGCGGCGACACCCGGCGCAGAGGTCCCAGCGGCACGCGCAGCAAAGGGGCGAACCGGTCCACGCGCCCCCGGAACCATTCACCGAGCCAGCGGACGGCGCTCCAGCGCACGATTCCGGGATCCTGCTCGATCGCGGTCCGCGAGAGTCCGGGGTCGAGCCTCACGCGGCTCCCGTGGACGAAATGCCCCGGCTCGGCGAGCCGGGCGTGCCTCTCGACGTAGTCCGGCCGCACGAGACAGTCGCCGTCGAGAAAGATGAGGTACGGCTGTTCGGTCGCGGCGGCGGCCCTGTTCCGGACCGCGGCCAGACGATACCCGCGGTCCTCCTGCCGGATGTGCCGCACCTCGATGCTGGATTCCTCTGCGTGCCGTTCGACGAGTTTCCGGGTGTCCGGGCCGGAACCGTCGTCCGCCACGACGATCTCGAACCGGCGGTACGTCTGTTCGGCGAGACTCCGCAGAACCGCGTCGAGCGCGTCGGGCCGGTCGTAGGTCGAGACGATGACCGCGATGGCGGGGCCGTCGAGCGCCTTCACGCCAGTGTCGTGTCCCGGGGATACGCGGGACACGCCACCGGGTAACCCGCGCGCTCCATGACGGGGCCGAACGCGGCTTCGATCCGGGCCGCGTCCGCCGGATCCATCTCATCTTTCCAACCCTCCGCCTGCCCCCGGCGAATGAACTGCCCCCCGCCCAGGGCACGCCCCGCGTACGCCTCCGCGCCGTGACGCTCCTCGAGGTCCCGCATGGCCTCGAACGACCCGCGCGCCACCGCCTGGGAGAGTCGCTCGGACGTTCCCGCGGGAACGTCTCCGGCGGAAACATGTGTCGCGGGGACCGCGCCGATGAAATCCGCCACGCGCCGCAGCGCCGCCTCGCGGTCGGCCACGAGGTCTTCATAGCGCACGATGCAGACCCTCTCGCCGCCCTCCGCGCGTCGAAGCGCGGCCGCGACCTGCCGGTCCCATCTCCCCAGGTGCCGGTGCCAGCCGTCGAACGGAGCGCCGCCGGAGAGGTATCCGTCGACGAACCTCGAGAGCGTCATGTCACGGTCGTCGAACATCGTCGCGAACATGTGCCGGAACGAAACCAGGACCGCTCGCGGATCGCGTACGAGATAGACGGTCCCCGGATAGCGGCGCGAATAGCGGGGATACTCGTTCCGGAAGACCCTCGGATCCGGAAGGTGGTCGTAGTCGGCGATCGCATGGTCGCGACCGTGCACGAACGGGACGTAGTCGCCGACGTTGTACAGGTTCACGTCCTCGTGGCGATCGTCGGACAGGAGCACGGCCAGCATGTATGCGAGCCAGGTGTTCCCCGACTTCGGGTGTCCCACGAGGAAGACATCGGTGGACCGCAGGGCCCGGCGAAACTCGGGCTCCCGGAGCCGATTCCGAAGGCCGTCGCGCAGCCGGTAATACCCGACTCGGCGCTTGCCGCGACCGAACCATCGCTTGAAGGCCGGGACCGGGCGGCGGCGAACCCGGGGCGGGTCGAGCCTCGGGGGCCGGTTCACCGGGACCACGGAACCTGCCGTCCGATGAGTTCGGACACCTCGTCCGGATCGAAGGCGTACTCCCGTTCGAGGTGATCGCGCACCCAGCCCGGCATGGGGACGGGGGCCGAAGCGTTCACCGGCGTCTCCAACGACGCTCTGTCCGCCACCATCTCTCCGGCTTCGAGAAACCCGAACAGATCCCGTATAAGATCTTCAGGCTGTTCCCGGATCTCCTCCAGGAAGCCGAAGAAGAAGTGCCCGGGCGGGAAGTGCTCGAGCCAGACACGCAGGCAGCCCGCGTAGTCGCTGCGGCGCCGGACCGGATCGCTGTCGAAGTAGGAGATGAGTTCGTCGCGGCCCACCGACTCCAGGGCCTTCCCGCGCCAACGCGGAAAGCCGTTGCGCGCCTGAGACCAGGCCCGTTCGATCGGGTCGCGCATCATGAAGACGAGTCTGACGTCGGGCATCCACTCGGCGATCCGCCGGATGACTTCCGGTTCGAGAACCGCGTAGGCGGGCGTGAATTCGCCCCGTATCCGACCTCCGCCCCGAGCCCGGACGAACCGGGCAAGATACCGGAGCCGATCGATTCGATCGCGCGCGGGCCCGCTTGCGGCCGGCGCCCCGAGCTTGCGATCGAAGAAGTGGATTTCCTTGCGGTCCATCCGGATCTGCGGGTGGCTCGAGAGCTGCGCCGCCACCCAGCTCGTGCCCGCGCGCGTGGCGCCGATCCCGAGAAAACGAGGCATCCGGCGCGACAGAACGCGCTTGCGCGCCGGGCGCTCGCCGCCCCGGGATCTGCCCGCCCGCCCGCCGCCCGGACGCTTGTCGGCCCGATGCCCGCCGCCCGCCGCCCGCCCTCCGCCCGCTCCCGGCGACCGCGACGGACCGATCTGGTCATCGAGAAAGGTCGAGGGCAGGTGGCGAACCGCGACGCCCGCCCGGCCGTCACGGAGGCGCTGGAAGGTCGCCCATTCACGTCGCTTGCGGGGCGAGGGGAACTCCGTCGTCGACCAGTGATCGAACTCCTCCTCGTCCACGAACTTGAGTTCATGGAAACAGACGGGCGCGAAGTGGCGCGTGCGGAGCCGGCGGGGCCGGATGAGCTGCTCCCAGTGTTCGCGCTTGTGGAACCTGACGGGATAACCGCAGGGAGCGATCCGCACCTCCCGGTTCACCTCCCCGCGCCGGGCCAGAAACGACCCGTCGGGCGTCCGATACAGGGTCTGTCCGGCGAGAGACCAAGCGGCGGGCCACCCGCGTCCGAGTCCGGCGAGCAGGCTGGCGAAGGCACTCCGCAACTCGCGTGCGAGCACCATGTCCGCGTCCCACTTACAGGCATAGCGCAGCGTGCAGCGCGACAGCGCCCAGTTCGTGAAATAGACCAGGGAATGCAGCGAGTCGGCGGGCGTCCCGTCGTGCTCGGGCCCGAACCGGCCCACCGCGAACGGATAGGAATGAAGGCGGATCTTCGCCCCCGCGTCGCCGGATCGCTGCAGGCGCCGCACGATCTCGGCCGTGTCATCGCGGCTGCCGTTGTCGATGACGTGGATCTCGTCGAACACCGGGAGGATCGAGCGCAGGCAGTGCTCGATCTTCGTCGCCTCGTCCTTCGCCCGCACGAAGGCGCTCGCCCCCGGCGTGCGATTCCGGCGCGGGAGGGAGAACGCGTACTCCCCGCTTCCTTCCCGGTTTCGAAACTCCATCAGGCTGGGCACTATCGCCATCGGCGCATTGCTCTCGGATCCAAAGCGCGAATATGCTCCCCCAGGTTGAAAGCGAGTCGAATTCGAGCGAAGAGACAACCAATGCCGAACTCCAGAAAGAGCCGGGTGCGACGAATCGCGGCCCTCACGATTGGGTTGGCAGCGCTGGGGGGTTCGGTACAGGCCGGCGCCGCGCAGGCGAATCCGGACATCCTCGTGAGCGGCGACTGGCTCGTCGAACACCGCGACGACCCCGGTGTGGTCGTGCTGCATGTGGGGATGGCGAGCATGGGACGACCCCTGGAGGAATACGTCCAGGGGGGCCACTACCTCGATTACCACGACATTGCCCTCGACCGGAACGATCTCATCACCGAACTCGCGCCGGTCGAGGATCTCGTGGAGGTGTTCCAGGCCGTGGGCGTCTCCAACGACAGCCGCGTGATCGTGGTGGGAGACCCGGGCCTCCACGCCGCCCGCGTCTTCATGACGCTGGACTACCTCGGCCACGGCGACCGCACGTCGGTGCTCGATGGAGGGTTGGCGGCGTGGAAGGCGGCGGGGGGCGGAATCGCGGCGGAGCCGGCGACACCCGCGCGGGGAGACTTCGAGGCGGACGTCCAGGAGGACATGCTCGTCACCGCGGAGTGGATCCACGAGCGGCTCGACGATCCGAACGTCACGCTGATCGATGCCCGGCCCGAGGCCGAGTACACCGGCGAGCGGCCGGGGCGGGACTTCCTGCGCGGCGGGCACATTCCCGGCGCCTACAACCTCTACTGGCAGGATCTCACGGGTGAGGACATTCCCACGCTGATCGACCTCGCCGAGGTCGAGGCGCGCTTCGAGGAGGCGGGGGCGGCGAAGGACGGCGTCGTCGTCAGCTACTGCCTCATCGGCATGCGCGCGAGCTACACCTACATGATTTCCAGGTACCTCGGCTACGAAACGAAGTTCTACGACGCCTCGTGGAACGATTGGGGCCGGCGGGATGATCTCCCGCTCGTCACCGGCAAGGCCCGCAGATAGCTTGCGAGTCTCGGATCTGCCTTCGGATCGAAGGCGCAGGAAGCTGCAGGAGGTTGTGAAATGAAGACCGTCTCCGGAGTACTCGCCGCGCTCGCCATCTCCGCCGCCGCCGTGCTCGTGCTCGTGGGCACGAACCGCGGCGAGGCCGCCGCGACGGAAGCCCCGCCGCCCGCCGCCGCCTCTTCGTCGGTCGCCGTGTCTCTCGTCTCGCCGGCCCCGCATTCCATCGAAGCCGGTCCGGAGTCGCCGGTCGAACTCGTGCTCGCGCAGCCGCTCGACCCCGGCGGGTTCGATCCCTCGGCGCTGTCCGTGTTCGGCCGCTGGAGCGGCGTGATGACCGGCTCCGTGCAACTCTCGGACGATGGCCGGCGAATCCGCTTCGAGCCCGGCGAGGCCTTCCACGCCGGCGAATCCGTTACCGCTTCGCTGCGCGCCGGGGAGAAGCTCGCGGACGGCGGCGCCATGGAGACAGGGTTCGCGTGGAACTTCTGGATCCGGCCCCAGGCGGGCTCGCTCGACATGATCGACCGCGGCGCGCGGACCGTCCTCGATGATGGCGAGAAGCACGTCCAGCCGTACGGGGCGTACGCCGGCGACTTCAACGGCGACGGCTACCCCGACATCGCGATTCCCAACGAGGTCTCCGCGGACGTCCGCGTGATGTTCAACGACGGGAAGGGGGACTACAGCGAGTTCCGCGTCCTCGACATCCCCGGCGGGAGCTGGCCGAGCCCGAACGAAGGGGCGGACTTCGACGGCGACGGTCTCACGGACTTCGTGGTGGGGAACGCGGGGAACGATCTCGTATCCGTCTTCCTCGCGGATGGCGAGGGGTGGTTCGAACTGGGGAGCAACATCGAGTCCGGGCAGAACGTGCGCGGCGTGTGCATCGGCGACTTCGACCAGGACGGCTGGCCCGACGTGGCGGCCGTGAACATGTCCGTCGGTCCGGAGGAATCGCGCGGCAACGTGGCCATGCTGCTCAACAACGCGGATGGTACGGGCGATCTGCGCCGCGCCTCCGAGATCGCTTCGCCGGGCCAGGGCGAGAAGACGTGCGCGACGGCCGACGTGAACAATGACGGCCTCCCCGACCTGCTCGTCGGAGCCTACTTCACCGACGAGGTCCTCACCTACCTGGGGGACGGGCGCGGCAATCTCGAGTTGGGCACGCGGGTGCGCGCCGGCGGCAAGCCGTGGATGATCGTGGCGGGCGACGTGAACGGCGACGGGAACGTCGACGTGATGTCCGCGAACCGTGAAGGAAACAACGTCGCGGTCCTCGTCGGCGACGGCGCGGGCGGCTTCGCGGATCCCGTGGAGTATGAGACGGGCGACTCGCCGCTGGCCGTCGACGTGGGCGACATCGACGGCGACGGCGACCTCGACGTGGTCACGAGCGATTTCGAGGGCAACAGCTTCACCGTGCACGAGAACGCGGGTGACGGAACGCTCGTGAACCCCCGATCGTACGCTGCGAGCACGAACGGCTCATGCGTCGTCATCCACGACCGGGATCTGGACGGGGATCTCGATCTCACCGGCGTGGACGAGACGGACGACAAGATCTTCATCCTGGAGAACCCCGGCCGGTGACGATGAGATCGAAGACGATGAAGTCGAAGTCCGCGAAGTCGAAGAAGGAGTGGCGGGAGGAGCTTCCCGAGCAGGCCTACAAGGTGCTGTTCGAGGAAGCGACCGAACGCGCGGGGACGAGCCCGCTGAACGATGAGAAGCGCCCCGGCACCTTCGAGTGCGCGGCCTGCGGGCAGCCGCTCTTCACGACCGACATGAAATATGACAGCGGCACGGGGTGGCCCAGCTTCTTCGAGACGCTGCCCGGGGCCTTCGAGACGAAACGCGACTTCAAGCTCATCCTCCCGCGGACGGAGTATCACTGTACCGGCTGCGGGGGTCACCAGGGCCACGTGTTCAACGACGGCCCCGAGCCCACGGGCAAGCGCTTCTGCAACAACGGCGTCGCGCTCCGGTTCATCCCGGACGACGACCCGGACGACTGATCCGACATCCGGCGCGGGCGCTGACGGCGGGGGCGTTCGGTCTGCTCGTCGGGGCGTCCGGCGCGGAGGGCCAGCTTCCGGGCTCCAGCGGAGCCTGCGAAGCCCGTAGCGCGGAGACTCGCGCCGCGGGGGCCGCCGGGGCGCTCACGGACACGCCGACGGGGCGGGTCGCGGCCGATCTCCATTGCATCAGCCTCTACTCCACGGCGCGCGGCGGGGACGCGCAGGGGTTCGTCGAACTCGGGCGGGTGCCGTCGCCGTTCGGCGTGACGGTGACGTCGTCCGGCCACCACGTCCGCGCGTTGACCGCGCACGTCGAAGGCCTCCCGCCGCCCTACAGCCTCGGGCCGTACACGGTCTACATGGCGTGGGCGACGCCGCTCGAACTGGCTCCCGTGGTGCCGCTCGGCCCGGTCGGGAACGGCGAGCACGCGCTGGGACGCGTCGCGTTCAACAAGTTTCTCGTGATGGTCAGCGCGGAGGCGTCGGCCGATGTGACGGAGCGAGAGGGGCCGCTCGTGCTGCGGGGGCGCTCGCCGTCCGCGCTCATGGAGGCGCACGATCTCCTGGCCCTCGCGCCGTCGGCGACGCGGCGGGCGGCCGACCGGGCCCCGACGCGCTGGGACGCGCCGCCATCGTACCCCGGCATCGCCATGCTGCCCGGCGTCATGGACCTCGAACCGCGCGCCCACCCCGCAAGCCTCCGAAGCGCAGCCGACCTGCCCCCGTGGGGGACGCTCCCCGAGGCCGCTCCGCGCCAACTCGTCGATCTCCCCGACGGGGGCACGCTCGACCTCGAGGCGACCATCGTCCGGCGCGAAATCGAGGGCCGCCGACTCGCCATGCTCGCCTTCAACGGCCAGCACCCCGGTCCCCTCATCCGGGTCCCGGAGCGGTCCACCATCTTCGTGAACTTCACGAACCGGACCCCGTACCCGACGGCGGTGCACTGGCACGGCATCCGGCTCGACAACGCGTTCGACGGCGTCCCCGGCCTCACCCAGGATCCCGTCGCCCCCGGCGAATCGTTCCGGTACCGGATCCACTTCCGGGACGCCGGCATCTACTGGTACCACCCGCATCACCGGGAGGACATCCAGCAGGAACTCGGCCTGTACGGGAACCTCCTCGTCGACCCCGCGGCCGCGGACTACTACGGTCCGGCGAACCGTGAGGAAGTCCTGATCCTCGACGACATCCTCCTGGACGACGAAGGGCTCGTGGACTTCGGGGAGGAGTCGGCGAACTACATGCTGATGGGCCGGTTCGGGAACCGGCCCCTGGTGAACGGGCAGCCGACATACGGACTGCGTGTCGACCGCGGCGAGGTCGTCCGCTTCCACCTCACGAACGCCTCCAACACGCGCACCTTCAACCTCTCCTTCGTCGACATCGAACGCGGCGGCGTGCCCGACCCCGACCAGCGCGTCGCGGACCCCGACGTCGAGGATCCTCACCGTCTTCCGATGAAGGTCATCGCCTCCGACGTGGGCCGCTTCGAGCGGGAGGAATGGACCCGGAGCGTCGTACTCGCGCCCGCGGAGCGCTACGTGATCGACGTCCGCTTCGACGGCCCCGGCGCGCATGCGCTCGTCAACCAGGTACAGGGGATCAACCACCGGCAGGGCGTCTTCCGTTCGGAATTCTGGACGTTCGGCATGGTGTTAGTCGCGTCACGGCCCGCGGCCCAGGACCACGGGGCCGCCTTCGAGACGCTGCGCGAACACGAGGACGTCATCGCGGACATCGACCGCTACCGGCCCCGCTTCGACGACGAACCCGAGCACGAACTCGTGATGACGCTGGAAACGGAGGATCTCCCGCTCGCGATCGAACGTTCGATGGCCTACGACTGGGTCTACTTCAACCCCGTCGAATGGACCGGGACGATGCCGCGGATGAACTGGGCCACGACGGGCAGCGAGATCCGCTGGCTCCTGCGGGAGACGGACACCGGCCGGGAGAACGAGGAGATCGAGTGGAACTTCGCGGTCGGAGACGTGGTGAAGATCCGCGTCGTGAACGACCGGGGTGCCTTCCACGCGATGCAGCACCCGCTTCACATCCACGGCCAGCGCTTCCTCGTCCTGTCGCAGAACGGGGTGCCGAACGACAACCTGGTGTGGAAGGACACGGTCCTGTTGCCCGCCGCATCCACGACGGACATCCTGCTGGAACTGTCGAACCCCGGCCGCTGGATGATCCACTGCCACATCGCGGAACACCTCGAAGCCGGGATGAAGATGGTGATGAACGTCGCCGACGCCCCGCCGTGAGAAAGGAAGTTCGCATGATGACCGACCGCCGCCGTCTCTTTCCTACCCTTTTCGCGGCGCTCGCCGTCGGGGGAATGTCGCCCACCGAAGCGCAATCGCAGGAAGCAATGGAGGACTTCATCGCGGTGCAGGCGCCCACCGTCGCGCTCACGAATGTCAAGGTGATCGACGGGACCGGCGGCCCCGCTCGCCAGGGGCAGACCATCGTCATCCAGGACGGCCGCATCGCCGATATCGGGCCCGCCGATGAGGTCGCGGGGCGGATTCGCAACGCGCAGGTCCTCGACCTAGAGGGCCACACCGTCATCCCGGGTCTCATCGGGCTCCACAACCACAGCTACTACACGGGCGGGAATGGACGCGCCGCGCAGCTCTCCTTCTCGGGGTCGCGGCTCTACCTCGCGTCCGGCGTGACGACAATCCGGACGACGGGCGCCCGCGCGCCGTACGAGGAGATCAACCTCAAGCGGGCGATCGACGAGGGGCGCACCATCGGCCCCAACATGTTCACGACCGGTCCCTACCTGACCGGACAGGAGGGCTCCCGGACTATGGCCCAGCTCGAGGGGCCGGAGCAGGCCCGGCGCCTCGTCCGCTACTGGGCCGAGGAGGGCGTGCCCTGGTTCAAGGCGTACACCTGGATCAGCCGCGAGGAACTCGGCGCGGCGATCGACGAGGCGCACCGGCACGGCGTGAAGGTGACGGCCCACCTCTGCTCGGTCGGATACAGGGAGGCGGTGGCGCTCGGGATCGACAACCTGGAGCACGGCCTGCTCGCGAACAGCGAATACTTCCCGGGGAAGGAGCCCGACGACTGCCCATCCGGGTTCCGGAACGGCTACGCCGACCTCGATGTGAACTCCGAGGAGGTGCAGGAGACGTTCCGCATGATGATCGAGAACGACGTCGCGATGACCTCGACGCTCGCGGTCTACGAGATTTCGGTCCCCGGCCGGGGCCCGATCGACGAGCGGATCTACGACATCCTCGCGCCGGAGATCGCGGCGGAGGTGCGGGAGATTGCGAACCTGCGGCGCAACGCGACGCTCGATTCCGGGATCGGGATCCACCCGGACGTCTACCGGAAGGCGCTCGAGTACGAGTACGCCTTCGTGCAGGCCGGAGGCACGCTCGCGGCCGGCGTCGACCCGACCGGGTACGGCGCGGCGCCCCCGGGCTACGGAGACCAGAAGAACTACGAACTGCTGCTCGAGGCCGGGTTCACGCCCGCCGAGGTCGTGCGGATCATGAGCGCGAACGGCGCCAGCGTGCTGGGAATCGACGACGAAACGGGGACGATCGAGGTCGGAAAGGTCGCGGACCTCGTCGTGCTGGAGGGCGATCCCGAGGCGGACGGCCACATCCGCGAGACACGCATCGTGTTCAAGGGCGGCGTGGGCTGGGACGCGCCCAAACTGATCGACTCGGTCCGCGGCATCGTCGGCATCCGCTGACGGGCCGCCCGCGGTGAACTCGCGAGGAGAGGCGTGGGTCCGGCTCTCGGGCCTCACGATCATCGCGCTCCTGGCCGCTGCCCTCGGCGGCCCGCGGCCCGCCGCTGCCCAGCTGACCGCGGCGGACTCCGCGGCCGTGCTCGTAGCGACCGCGGCGGATTTCGAGGAGCGTGGCGAACTCGAGGTCGCGCGGGCCCTGTATGAGGAGGTCGTCCGCCGCTACCCCGGCACTCCGGGTGCTGCGCTGGCCCGGGCTCGGCTGGAAGGGTTGGGGGCTCCGGAGGGCCCGACGCCGGCGGGGCCGGCTCCGGGCGGCGCCCCGCAGGACCGGCGCGGCGACACGGAGTTTCGCGTGTGGTCGACGATGTACGGGCTGTGGCTCGGCGTCGCGGTGCCCATGCTCGCGGAGGCGCAAGGCTCCGAGCCCTACGGTGCGGGTCTTCTGCTCGGCGGGCCCACGGGATACCTCGTCGGCCGCATGTTCTCGCGTTCCCTCTCGGTGGGACGATCGCGCACGATCAGTTGGGCCGGCACATGGGGCACGTGGCAGGGCGCAGGCTGGGCGCACGCGCTGAATCTGGGCGCCGAACCCGGCTGCGAGTACTGCGAGCCGGGCGAGAAAGAAGCCGTAACCGCGGCACTGGCCGGCGGACTGGCCGGCATCGTCACGGCCGGCCTCCTCGCCCGCGAGACGTCGGAAGGTACGGCCGCGGCGACCTACCTCGGCAGCCTGTGGGGGACGTGGTTCGGACTCGGGGGAGCGACCGCGCTGGACCTGGACGACGAGGCGATGTGGGCGAGCACGCTGCTCGTGGGCAACGCGGGCCTGGTTGCCGGAGCGCTGGCCGGGAGCGGGTTCGACCTCTCGTCCCGTCGTGCGCACATGATCAGTCTCGGGGGTCTGATCGGCGGCTTCGGCGGGATCGGGATCGTGCTCATCACGAAGCCCGGCAGCACCAGCAGCGAGTTCGCGATTCCGCTCGCGACGAGTCTCGCGGGTCTGGGCTTCGGGGCCCTCTTGACCGGCGAGTCGGAGGACGCGCCCGCGGGAGAGTCGAGCGCGGCCCGAGCGGCGTCCGGTTCGTCGTCCCCGGCTCTCTTGAACTGGTCCGAGGGAGAACCGCTTGCGGTGGGCCTGCCGCTGCCGTTCCCGACAACCGTTTTCGATCCCGGACGGAGCGGACGACGGCACACCGCCTGGAGCGTCCCGCTCCTCCGCCTCCGCTTCTGAGGCAGACGGGGTGCCGGACCGTCCGCTGAAGGACCAGGTGGCCCTCGTGGCCGGGGCCACGCGGGGCGCTGGCCGCGGCATCGCCCGCATGCTCGGCGAGGCAGGCGCCACCGTCTACTGCACCGGCCGCAGCGTACGGGGCCGGCCCGCCACGCCCGGCCGACCGGAGACGCTGGAGGAGACGGCGGAGATGGTCTCGGCGGAGGGGGGCCGGGGCATCGCCGTCCGCACCGACCACACGGTCGAGTCCGAAGTCGAGCAACTCTTCGCCCGCGTCCGCGCCGAGGCGGGCAGGCTGGACGTCCTCGTGAACGACATCTGGGGCGGCGACGCGCTGACCGAGTGGGGGAAGCCCTTCTGGGAACTCTCCGTCGCGCAGGGCGAACAGATGCTGGAGCGCGCCGTCCACACGCACATCATCACGAGCCGGCAAGGCGCTCCGCTGATGGTCGAGCGCAACGCCGGCCTCATCGTCGAGGTCACCGACGGCGACACGTTCGGCTACCGCGGCAACCTGTTCTACGACCTCGCCAAGAACGCCGTCGTCCGGCTCGCCTACGCGATGGCCAGCGACCTGCAT
>JAJDUL010000022.1 GCA_022826685.1 Gemmatimonadota bacterium
ATCGTCGTGGGTCCGCGCTGGGGCAAGTACCGCAAGGACGGCTCCATCCAGCCGACACCCCCGTCGAACATCCCCGCCGTCACGCTGGGCGTGTTCATCCTCTGGATGGGCTGGTTCGGCTTCAACGGCGGCTCCGAACTCGCCCTCTCCGGCGTCGTCAACGCCGTTTCGATGAGCAACATCCTCGTGAACACGAACCTCGCCGCTGCGGCCGGCGTCATCACGGCGCTCTGCCTGTCGCGGTCCATACTCGGCCGGGTCGACCTCTTCGCCACGCTCAACGGGGCGATCTCCGGCATGGTGGCGATCACGGCCGGCCCCAACATTACGAACTCGCTTTGGGCGATCCTGATCGGCGCCGTCGGCTCCCTCCTCTGCATGCTCGGGCTGAAGCTGCTGGAGGTGCGGCGGGTCGACGACGTGGTCGGGGCCGTGCCCGCGCACCTGTTCGCCGGAATCTGGGGCACGCTCGCCACCTGCATCGCGGCCGGCGGCGACTTCGTCGTGCAGTTGACCGGAGTCGTGGCCGTTGGCGTGTTCGCCTTCTCCGTTTCCTGGATCCTCTGGATGGTGCTGGACCGGGTGATGGGCGTTCGCGTGTCGCGGAGCGTCGAGAGCATCGGCCAGGACGCGGCGGAACTCGGGATCGATGCCTATCCCGAATTCGTCCTCATGGTGGACCCCGACGCCGACGACGACTACCGCGACGCGGACTGAGCGTCCCCCGCACGGGCACCGCGCGATGTCGTCGGTGAAGTTTGTCGATCACGGCTATGCCGACCCGGACCCCGCCATCTCGGCGGGGTCCGGGCCTTTCCGTCATTACGAACTGGATTCCGCCTTTCACGACGAGCTGTTTCACGAGGACGGCACCCCGCGGGCGCGGGCGCGCCGGCTCGGCGCCGCCCTCTCCAGGATTCCTCCCGAAGATCTCGAGCGGCTCCAGGACGGCGTGTACCGCCGTTTCGTCCATGAGGGGATCACGTTCACGGTCCTCGGCGTCGAGGATGTCTCGGAGCAGATCATCCCCATCGACTGCGTGCCGCGCCTCATCACCGCCGAGGAGTGGGACCACATCGAGCGGGGGCTGAAGCAGCGCCTCACGGCCCTCAACCTGTTCCTGCACGACGTCTACCACGACGGGAAGTCGCTGCGGGATGGCATCGTCCCCCTCGACCTCGTGCTCGGCTGTCCCCAGTACCGTGTCGAGATGCGGGGGATGAAGGTGCCGCACGACGTGTACGTTGCCGTGTGCGGGACGGACATCGTGCGGGCGGGCGACACCTTCGCGGTGCTGGAGGACAATCTCCGGGTCCCGTCGGGCGTCTCCTACATGCTCGCCTGCCGCACGGCGATGAAATGGGCCTTCCCCTATCTGTATCGAGCGTACGGGGTCCGCGAGGTGGCGGACTACCCGGAGCGCCTCTACTCGACGATCGCGTCGCTTTCGCTGACCGCGGACACGCCCCGCATGGCGGTGCTGACGCCGGGCCGATACAACTCCGCCTACTACGAGCACGCGTTTCTCGCCGGCGAGATGGGCGTCGACCTCGTGGAGGGGCGGGATCTCGTGGTGCACGACGCGACGCTGTTCGCCCGCACGGCCGCGGGTCTGCGGCGGATCGACGTGCTCTACCGGCGAATCGATGACGATTTTCTGGATCCGGTCGCGTTCCGGGAAGACTCCGTGCTCGGGGCTGCCGGTCTCTTCCACGCCTACCGCGCCGGCAACCTCGTGCTCGCCAATGCGCCGGGCACGGGCGTGGCGGACGACAAGGCGCTGTACGCGTACGTCCCGCGCCTCATCCGCTATTTCCTGGATGAAGAGCCGATTCTGGCCAACGTGGACACCCACCTCTGCCGAGAGCCGGACGGCCTCGCCTACACGCTCGACAACCTCGCGGAACTCGTCGTGAAGGAGGTCGGGGGGTCGGGCGGTTACGGGATGCTCGTGGGCCCCCATGCGACGAAGGCCGAGCGGAAGGCGTTCGCGGAGCATCTGCGGAACGACCCGGCGAACTACATCTCGCAGCCGGTGCTGCCCCTTTCCCGGGCGGGCTGTTTCGTCGACGGACGCCTGGAGCCTCGCCACGTGGACCTGCGTCCCTTCGTTCTCCAGGGGAGGGAGGAGCAGCACGTGGTTCCGGGGGGCCTGTGCCGCGTCGCGCTGCGCAAGGGAAGCCTCGTCGTGAACTCCAGCCAGGGCGGAGGCTGCAAGGACCTCTGGATCCTGCGTGAGTAGCGGCCGGGAGAGGGGCGCCGAACGATGCTAGCCCGGATGGCGGCGAACTTCTACTGGCTTGGGCGCTATGCGGAACGGACCGAGAACACGGCCCGTCTGCTCGAGTATCAGCTGACGCGGCTCGTGGATACGGATGCCGACGAACTCGCCCTCGGGTGGCGCGTCGTCTACCGCGCGCTGAGCCAGTCCCCTCCGCACGCGCCGGCCGACGTGGACGAGGCCGAAGCCTTCCTCATCGCGGATGCCTACACGTTGACCGGCGGCCTCGTCGAGGACACGACGAACCCGGCATCGATGATTTCGTGCTGGGGGATGGCGCGGGAGAACGCCAGGGAGATCCGGCCCCGGCTGCCCCTGCCCGTGTGGGTTTGCCTGAACCAGGGGTTCCTCTGGCTCCAGGAGACGGAGTTCGCCGACGCCTGGGGAGAAGGCCCCGCGGCGCTGGTGAGCCAGGCGATCGACCGGCTCCGCCTCCTCGCGGGAGTCGTGGACGCCAACATGGCGCGTGACGATGCGTGGCGGTTCCTCGAAATCGGACGTTACGTGGAGCGGTTGCAGCAGCAGGTCGTTCTGCTCGACATGTGGGATCGGATCGCGCGGCCGGACGGTGACGGCCTGGTCCTTTCCTGGGTCGACTTGCTGCGCGTGTGCGGCGCCTTCGAACCCTACCGCCGGGATCGGTCGCTCACGTTGCGGCGCAGCTCCGTGCTCGGCTTTCTGCTGCGGAACCCCGAGGTCTCCCGTTCCGTGCGCTACGCCACCGATCGCATCGGATCCGCGCTGCGGGGAATCGACCCGGCCGGTGGACGTCCGCCGCTCGCCCCCCCGCACCGCATGGTGCTCCGCATGGCGGCGGCCCTCGAACTCGACCCGGGCGGGGCGGAACCCCCACCCGATGGGGCGTCCGCGGAGGTCTTCGAGTCTCTGACGCGCGACAGCCGGACGCTGCACAGCCTCATCCAGACTTCGTACGTCGACTACCCGGTGGCCGCGGGGCTCCCATCATGATCGCGCGCTACACCATCGAACACGAGATCGAGTTCGTCTACAGCGCGCCGGTCACGGTGTCCGTCATGACGCTTTATCTGCACCCCGTGCAGGACCGAAGGCAGGTCGTGCGCGGGTTCACGCTCGAGACCGACCCGTCCGGCTCCGTATTCGAATTCGAAGGCCCCTTTCACAACCGGGGCCACTTCTTCGATCGCCCCGGAAAGCACCGTCGCCTCTCGATCGTCGGACGTTCGACGGTGGAGGTGGGCCCGATACCGGAGACGTCCTCCGAGGCCGGGGAAGACGCGTGGGCCCGGCTCGGCGCCGCGACGAGCGCTCCCGAACTCGGGCTGATGCTGCAGCCGAGCCGTTTTGTCCACTCCTCGCCGCTCCTCGCCGACTTCATCGGAAGCTGCGGCATCGAACGCGGGGACGATCCGCTGGCGACCGCCACGGCCCTGGGGAGCCGACTCCACGAGTCGTTTGATTATATTCCAGGTACGACCGCCGTCGATTCGCCGATCGAGCGCATCCTCGAGAGCCGCGAGGGCGTGTGCCAGGACTACGCTCACGTCATGGCGTCGATCCTGCGGGGCTGGGGAATCCCGACGCGATACGTGTCGGGCTATCTGGGTCCGGACAGCGGAAACGGCGGTGGCGCGGCGACGGGCGAGAGCCACGCCTGGGTCGAGAGCTGGTTCCCCGGCATGGGATGGGTCGGCTTCGATCCGACCAACGACACACAATGCGACGAGCGCCATGTGCGGGTCGCGGTGGGGCGCGACTATGCCGACGTTCCGCCGACTCGCGGCGTCTTCCGGGGTTCCGCGGAGTCCATGCTTCGCACCCGGGTTACCATAGAAAGAGGAGGAGAATCGTGCCCGTGATCCGCGTTGATTCGTTCCGGCTCCAGGGGCTTCGGCTCGTTGTAGCCGTCGCCGCCCTCTTCGCCTTCGCCGTCCCCGCGCAGGGCCAGTCCGTCTCGATCGGGGCCGACGTCGTGAGCCGCTATGTCTGGCGCGGCGTCGACTTCGGCGAATCCATGGCCGTGCAGCCGGCGATCACCTTCGGGGCCGGAGGGCTCGAGTTCGGCGCGTGGGGTTCGTACTCCATCTCCGCATCGGGCGCCTCCGCCAACGAGAACGATCTCTGGGCGACCTACACCGTGACGGCCGAGTCCGGCCTCTCCGTCGCGGTCGGAATCACCGACTACTACTTCCCGTCGCCCGGTGCCGACGCGGGCTTCGGGGCGGGCGCGGCGCACACGGTGGAGTTGTCGCTCGGCTTCTCGGGTCCCGAGACCTTCCCGATCTCCCTCTTCGGAGGCATGCTCACCGAGAGCAGCGTGCTGTACGCGGAGGTGGGCGTGCCCTTCGAGATCTCCGGAGTGGGTGTCGGGCTGCACATGGGTTTCGTGGGCGGCGAGAGCGACTTCTACGGCACCGACGAAGCGGCCGTGGTCAACCTGGGGGTCACGGCGAGCAAGGACCTCGCGATCACCGAAACCTTCGCCGTGCCGGTGAGCGTCGCGTACATCCTGAACCCCGACCAGGATCGCGCGCACCTGGTGTTCGGCTTCAGCATCGCGCCCTGAGTACGCGATGACGCGCACGGGAGTACCGCGTGTGAGGAAATTGATGCGGGCCGCCCCGCTCCTGCTTCTCTCAGCCTGCTCCCTGGCTCCGGGGCCGTCCCTTCCGGAGCCGGTGGCGGAGATGCCGGACGATTTCTCGGCCCGGCTGCAGCCGGGGGCGTACGAGCCGCTGGAGTGGTGGACGACGTTCCGGGATCCGGTGCTCGACGCCGTCGTCGATTCCGTGCTCGCCTCCAACTTCGACCTCGCGGCGGGCGTTGCGCGTGTCCAGCAGGCTCGCGCCAGGGCGCGCATCGCGCGGGCCGACCTCTTCCCGAGCGTGGGGGCGAGCGGAACCGTCGCCGACACCGACACGCCGACGGATGCCGGCATCGGCGCGCAGATTCAGGCCCTCGGGCTGGGCGGTCCGGGGGATTCGATCGCGGGTTTCGCGTTTCCCGACAGAATCGAGCTGACGACGTATTCCGTCAGCGCGGATTTTGCCTACGAGCTGGACTTCTGGGGACGCGCCCGCAACGACGCGCGCGCCGCGGGGTCGGAGTATCTGGCCTCGGAGTCGGATTTTCACGCGGCGCGGATCGGCATCCTGGCCGAGACCATCACCACGTACTTCGACATCGTGAGCCTGCGGCGGCAGACCGAACTGGCGGCCGAGGCGGTGGGGGTGCTGCTTGAACGCGAGTCGCTGGCTTCGACGAGCTACGATCGCGGCCTGATCGATTCCTGGACGCTGTCCCAGGTTCGCCAGGATCTCAGGAACACGCAGGCGGGGCTGCCGCAGCTCGAGACGCAGCTCACAAGCGCCGAAGCCCGCCTGGCCGTCCTGCTGGGTGGCTACCGGGAGGATGTCGAGGCGATTCTGCCCGACGCCCTCGCGCCGCAACTGGCGGCGGATCCCGTCCCCGCCGGGGTTCCGGCGGACCTCCTGTTCCAGCGGCCCGACGTGAGGGCGGCCGGCCAGCGGCTCGACGCGGCCCGCTACAGCATCGGCGCGCGCCGGGCCCAACTGCTTCCGTCGCTCTCGCTGTCCGGCTCCATCGGGCTGGCGAGCGCGGACGCCGGCGACCTCTTCAACGCGCAGCAGTGGTTCACGAATCTGATCACGAACCTTACCGCGCCCATCTTCCAGGCGGGCCGGCTTCGGAACAATGTCGCGCTTGCCGAGGGCCGCTTCGACGAGGCGGCAAACGTGTACGGACGGACGGTGGTCACGGCGGTGAACGAGGTCGAAACCGCCCTCGCCGGTTTCGAGAACGAGACCCGGCGGCACGCGTTCCTCGCCTCCCAGCGCGACGAGGCGCTGGCGACGATGGAGCTGCAGTCGCAGCGGTACGAGTCGGGGGTCGTGGGCTACACCGACTATCTCGACGCCCTGCGCACGCTCCTTAACGTCGAGGCGGCGCTGGCGGGTGCGACACGAGATCTGGCCCTGGCGAGGCTGGCCGTCCATCGGGCGCTGGGAGGCGCCTGGGCGTCGCCCGAGGCGGCCCCCGAGCCACGCATGGTCCCGACGTCCGGTAACCGCGAAGGGGCCGATCTCCCGGATCCGAACTATCTCGGGACCTACTCGATCATCGGGCGCGATCCCGCGACCGGCGAACTGGGGATGGGTGTGCAGTCGAAGGCGTTCGGAGCGGGAAACCGCGCGATGCACGCGAAGGGCGGACTCGTGATCATCGCCCATCAGGCCGCCGCGAACCCCATGTACGGGGCGATCGGCATCCAGCTCCTCCAGGCCGGCTACTCGCCCGAGGAGGCCCTCGAGATGATGGTGGGGAGCGACGAGGGCCGGGATCGCCGCCAGGTCGCGATCCTCGACCAGCAGGGACGGACGGCCGCCTGGACCGGCACCGGCGCGAGCGACTGGAAGGGCCACCGGTGCGGCGTGGACTACTGCGCGCAGGGGAACATCCTCACGGGGCCCGAGGTCGTCGACGCGATGGCGGCCTCGTTCGAATCGTCCACCGGCCCGCTGGCCGAACGGCTCATGGACGCGCTCGACGCCGCACAGGCGGCGGGCGGCGACGCGCGCGGCATGCAGTCCGGCGCCATCCTCGTCGTGGCCCCGCGGGTCAACGGCGGCTACAGCGACCGCGTCGTCGACATCCGGGTGGACGACCACGACGAACCGCTCGCCGAACTGCGCCGGGTCCTCGACATGTACCGTTCGGGTCAGATGCTGCGCGAAGCCTCGCGGATGAGGCGGGACGGCGATCTGCAGGGCGCCCTGGCGGTGGCGCGCGAAGCCTCGGCCAGGTCGCCGGAGAACGACAACGCGTGGGTCACGCTGGCCGCGCTCCTGCTCGAAAGCGGAAGCGAAGACGACGCCTTCGACGCCCTCGAGCGGGCGGTGGAACTCAATCCCGGACGACGGCGCACGCTGCCGGATGCAGGCGACTTCGAGCGCGTGCGCGAGGATCCCCGCTTCCTGAGGCTCATCGGCCGCTAGCGACGCGAGCCGGCGCCTCGCGGAAGCCCGGGATCCGCGTCGCCGCTAGTGGTGGTCGGACTCCTCGTAGTGGCGAGCCAGCGCGTCGCCCCCGAAGTCGTTCTCCAGGTCCCGCCACACCGAGTGGACGTGGTTCGCGTCGTTCTGCGTGTTGTCGTACTCGATGAGGAAGACCGGGGCGTGGACCCGGTAGTAGTGTCCCTCGCCGGGTTCGAGCGATCCTGCCCAGGCGAAATGGATGTCGTCCGCCGGGATATCGTTCTCGACCCGCATCATCCAGTCGGAGTCCGTCGCCGTGTTCCCGGCGTACTCATGCACGATCTCGAACAGGATCGCGCGCTGCTCCGCGGTCATGGCGTCGGCGGGGAGGCCCTCGAACGCGCCGAGCCGGGCCTCGCGGTCGTTCCCGGTGAGGATGTCGCTGGGGGCCTCGGTGGCGATGGTCGCCCGCTCGCGCTGGTCCGGCGTGAAGCTCCGCATGAGCGCCCGGGCCAGGTCTTCCTCGCGCCCCAGCGGCCGCCAGCCCGCCTTCGGACCCGATGGCACGCGGGCCGGGTTCGCGCCCATGAACGCGGGGCCCGTCACCGTGAGCCGGCCCGAAGGCGATGAGAAGTTGAGGGAGAGGTGATGTCCCTCGAACCGCCATGCCCACGGCCCTTCCGACGACGGGTCGCCGAAGATCGCGACATAGTAGTTCTCCGGGTCCCGGCGCTCGGGCCGTCCCTCCAGGAGTCCGAGGATTCGCTCCAGTTCGATGATCGCGCTGGCTTTCAGAAAGCCCTGGCTGCTCATGGCGGCCTGAAGGAGGTCGTGGGCGGCGGCGCGCTGCTCGGTCGTCATGTCGGCGAGCGGCAGTCCGTTCCGCGACCTCGGTACGAAGTGCCAGTTGAAACGCTCCTCGTCATCGAGGGCAAAGAGCGCCTTCTCTCGTCCCGCCTCGTCGAGCAGGGCGACGAGGGCCTGAGCGGCAGAGGCCGAATCCATCTTCGCGCCGGGTTCTCCTCCGACGGCAATCGCGAGCCCGGCCACTGGCACGAGCAGGCAGGCCGCCCACGTGACCCGTCCCGCCGTCCGATTCCTGATCTTCATGGTTCCTCCTCCGCTCAAAACAGCCACGGTGGCACACACTCGCGGATTCGCGCCGCCGGCTTCAAGTTGATCGACCCCGACCGGGGACCGATCACCATTCCATATTCCGAAGAACAAGGCAGAATCGCCAGATGATCGCGGGTTCCAACGGCGCGGAGGGCGACGGTCGCAGCCAGGCCAAGCACGTCGAGTTCGAGGGCGTGAGCAAGAGTTACGACGGCCACACGCTGGTGGTGGACGATCTCAATCTCGGCATCGGCAAGGGTGAGTTCGTCACCCTGCTCGGCCCTTCGGGTTCGGGGAAGACGACGATCCTGATGATGCTCGCGGGCTTTCAGCCGGCGACGTCCGGCGTGATCCGCATCGGCGGACGCTCCGTCCAGGATCTTCCGCCCCGCAAGCGCGGGATCGGGATGGTGTTCCAGAACTATGCGCTCTTTCCGCACATGACCGTGGGCGCGAACCTCGCGTTCCCCCTGGAAGTGCGAGGCATCGCCGAGGAACGGCGCCGCGAGCGCGTCACGCGTGCGCTCGACCTCGTCCGCCTCGGCGGCCTCGAGGACCGGCGGCCGGGCCAGCTCTCGGGCGGCCAGCAGCAGCGCGTGGCCATCGCGCGGGCACTCGTGTTCGAACCCGAACTCGTGTTGATGGACGAGCCGCTCGGCGCCCTGGACCGCAGCCTGCGCGAGGAGATGCAGTACGAGATCCGTTCCATCCACCAGAGGCTGGGGGTGACCGTCGTCTACGTCACCCACGACCAGCAGGAGGCGATGGTGATGTCCGACCGGATCGCTGTCCTCAACGGCGGCCGGATCGAGCAGATCGCCGGAGCGGAAGGGCTTTACGAGGAGCCGGAGCGCGCCTTCGTGGCCCGCTTCATCGGCGAGAACAACCGGCTCCACGGCGAGGTGCTGCTCGTGGAAGATGACCTGTGCGAGGTGGACGTCGGGGGTGAGCGGATCCGGGCCTTCCGGATCGCCCCGTGCGGAGTAGGCGACACGGTTACGCTCTCGATCCGCCCCGAGCGGATCGCGATCAAGCCCCAGCAGGATCTGTACCACAACGAGGTCGACGCCGTCGTCGAAGACATGACCTTCCTCGGCGACCACCTGCGCGTCCGGCTCGCCGCCTGCGGGCGCCGGGATGTCGTGGCCAAGATCCCGAACATCGTGGGGCACGGCGCCATGATGGTGGGCGACCCCATCCGGATCGGCTGGACCGTCAACGACTGCCGCGCGCTGGACTTCGAAGGGGAAGAGGAGATCGCATGAAGAGAAGATCTGCAATCCACACGTCGCGAGATGTGGTGCTCGTCGTCCTCGCGGCCGTAGCGGCGTTCACGCTCGGGTGCGGACCCCAGGCTCCCGAGGGTCCGGCCATCACGGCCGTTTCCTGGGGAGGCTCCTACGGCCGGGCGTATCGCGGAGGCATCCAGGTCCCGTTCACCGATGAGACCGGGATTCGCGTGGATACGGAGGACTACAACGGCGGTCTGGCGCAGATACGGGCGCAGGTCGACGTCGGCGCCGTCCACTGGGACGTCGTCGACCTCGAAATGGCCGATGCGATGCGGGGCTGCGACGAGGGTCTTCTGGAACCGATCGACATCGACATGCTGCCGCCGGCCCCCGACGGGACGCCCGCGAGGGACGACTTCTATGCGGAGATGCAGGGTCCGTGCGGGGCCGGGATGCTGTTCTATTCCACGGTTTACGCCTACAACGACGACCTCTTCCCCGATGAGAAGCCCGCGACGATGGCGGATTTCTTCGACCTGGAGAGGTTCCCCGGACGCCGCGGCATGCGTCGCGTGCCGCAGGTCAACCTCGAGTTCGCCCTCATCGCCGACGGCGTGCCCCTCGACGAGGTCTATGTCGTCCTGCGCACGCCGGAGGGGCTGGACCGGGCCTTCGACAAGCTGGACACGATCTCGGACCAGGTCGTCTGGTGGGAGGCGGGAGCCCAGCCGCCGCAGATGCTGGCGGACGGCGAAGTCGTGATGAGCACGGCCTACAACGGCCGGATCTTCAACGCGCAGGTGCTCGAGGAGCAGCCGTTCGCGATCGTGTGGGACGGCCAGCTGCTCGACTATGGCCAGTTGAGCATCGTGGCGGGGACGCCGCGACTGGAGGATGCGCTCCGCTTCCTGCGCTTCGCGACGACGGGGGAATCGCTCGCGGCGGTCGCGCGCCGGATCTCCTACGGTCCGGCCCGCCGGTCGGGAGAACCGCTCGTCACGACTCATCTGGCGACCGGCGTCGAAATGGCTCCCCACATGCCCACCAGCCCCGAGAACGCCGCGCGCGCCCTGCGAAACGACTGGGAGTTCTGGGTGGACAATCAGGACGCGCTGAACGAGCGCTTCAGCGCCTGGCTGACCCGTGCGAACTGACGAGGGGATGACGGCCCTGGCGCGAGGGTCGGCGTACACGGCCCTGCTCGCGACGTGTTTCGTCGGGCAGGCCGCGGCCCAGTCGATTACGGCCGTCTCCTACGGGGGCTCGTATCAGCAGGCGAGCATCGAGGCGTGGTACGAACCGTTCGCTGCGGCCACCGGCATCCGCGTAGACGTCGAGGACTTCAATGGCGGTCTGGCACAGATCCGGGCCCAGGTCGAAGTGGGCAACGTTTTCTGGGATGTCGTGGACCTCAACGCCTCGGACGTCACGCTCGCCTGCGACGAGGGTCTGCTCGAGTATGTCGATCCGCAGGCGCTCCCCCCCGGACCGGACGGGACGCCCGCCGAGGAGGACTTCATCTCCGGCACCCTCTCCGACTGCGGGGTGGGGAACGTCGTCTGGTCCACGATCTACGCATACGACGCCAACCGTTTCCCCGGCGTCCGGCCGGAGACGATCGCGGATTTCTTCGATATCGAGAAGTTCCCCGGGCGCCGCGGGATGCGCCGCGTGCCCATGGCCAACCTCGAGTTCGCCCTTCTGGCCGACGGTGTGCCGGCCGAGGATGTGTACGCCGTTCTGGACACGCCGGAGGGGGTGAGCCGCGCCTTCGACAAGCTGGATACGATCAAGGACGAGGTCGTCTGGTGGGAAGCGGGCGCCCAGCCGCCGCAGATGCTGGCCGACGGCGAGGTCGTAATGAGCACGGCCTACAACGGCCGCATCTTCAACGCGCAGATGCTCGAGGGACAATCCTTCGTGATCGTCTGGGACGGACAGCTCCTCGACATCAACCAGCTGGCCATCGTCGCGGGCACGCCGAGGTTGGACGAAGCGATGCGGCTCGTGAGCTTCGCGAGCACCGCGGAGGCACTCGCCGATCTCGGCCGGAGGATCTCGTACGGTCCCGCGCGGGAATCGGCCGCGCCGCTGATCACGACTCACCTGGAGACCGGCGTGGAGATGGGTCCGCACCTGCCCACGCATCCCTCCAACATGGCGCGCGCGCTGCGGAGGGACTGGTCCTGGTGGGTCGACAACCAGGATGAGCTGAACGAGCGTTTCAGCGCCTGGCTGGCCCGGTGACCGGATGACGGGACGCCGGCGACGCAGGGTCGCGAGGGTCGGTCCGGGCCGCCGGGACCGGCTTCGGGCGATGGGGCTCGTTCTGCCGCTCCTGATCTTCCTGGGCGTCACCTTCCTCGCGCCGCTGGGGACCATGCTGGTGAGGAGCGTCTACGATCCGGTCGTGGCGGACGCCCTGCCCGCGACGCTGACGGCGCTACGCGAGTGGAACGGCGAAGGGCTCCCTCCGGAGGCGGCGTACGAGGCGGCCGCCGGGGAAATCGGGGCGGCGCGGGAGGCGAGGACGCTGGGACAGGTCGCCAGCCGGGCAAACCGGCTCCAGAGCGGGCTGCGCGGCGTGTTCACGCGGACCGGCCGGGATCTGCGGGAGGTGGTGGAGGGTCCGTGGCGAGACGCGATGGCCGCCATCGATTCCGCGTGGGTCGACCCGGGCACCTGGCACGCGATCCGCGCGGCCGGCGAGCGCATCACGGCCCGCCACTACCTCAACGCGCTGGACATGCAGCGGCTGGCGGACGGCTCCGTCGCGCGGCAGCCGGAGGAGCGGCGCATCTATCTGCCGCTCCTGTGGCGCACGCTGCTCGTGAGCCTGGCGATCACCGTCTTCTGCCTCGTCCTTGGCTATCCGATCGCTCATCTCATCGCGCACGCGCGGCCGCGCCGAGCCGGCCTTCTGCTCGCTCTCGTCCTCGTTCCCTTCTGGACTTCGCTCCTCGTGCGGACGACCTCCTGGATCGTCCTCCTCCAGACGCAGGGCGTGGTCAACGACCTGCTGGTGGCGATCGGACTCATCGGGGACGACGGCCGGCTGTCGATGGTCTACAACATGACGGGCACGCTCGTGGCCATGACCCACGTCCTTCTGCCCTTCATGGTGCTGCCGCTGTACTCGGTCATGCGGTCGATTCCGCCCCTGCACATGCGGGCCGCCGCGTCGATGGGCGCCACGCCCGCCCAGGCGTTCCGGCGCGTCTACTGGCCTCAGACGCTGCCCGGCGTGGGCGCGGGCTCGCTCCTCGTCTTCATCCTCGCGATCGGCTACTACATCACGCCGGCGCTTGTAGGCGGGAGCAGCGGCCAGCTGATCTCGAACATGGTGGCCTACCACATGCAGACGTCGCTGAACTGGGGGCTCGCGGCGGCGCTCGGCGCGCTCCTGCTGGTGGGCGTGCTCGTCCTCTACCTGCTCTACGACCGGCTGGTGGGCGTCGAGCGCATGAGTCTCGGCTGAAGACGGTGATCGGAGCCCGCGTCGGCCGCATCGGCTACCTCGCCTTCTGCACGTGCGTCTTCATCTTCCTCGTGGCGCCGATCATCGTGATCGTGCCGCTCAGCTTCAACGCGGAGCCCTATTTCACCTTCACCGAGGGCATGCTCCGCCTCGATCCCGAGGCGTGGTCGCTGCGGTGGTACCGCGAGATCGTGGAGAACGAGGCGTGGACGCGCGGCCTCGTGAACAGTCTGGTTATCGGCGTCTCCGCCACCCTGCTCGCGACGGTGCTCGGGACGCTGGCGGCGCTCGGGCTGTCGAGTCCCGCCATGCCGGCGCGCCGCTTCATCACCGGTCTCCTGATCTCGCCCATGGTCACGCCGGTCATCATCGCCGCGGCGGGGATGTTCTTCTTCTACACGAATCTCGGACTGGCCCAGACGCACCTGGGGCTCATCCTGGCGCACGCGACGCTGGGCCTGCCCTTCGTCGTGATCACGGTGGTCGCCACGCTGTCGGCCTTCGACCGCAACCTGACGCGGGCCGCGGCCAGCCTCGGCGCCGGGCCCGTGCGCACGTTCCGCACTGTGCAGTTGCCGCTGATCGCGCCCGGCGTGATCTCGGGAGCCCTGTTCGCCTTCGCCACGTCGTTCGACGAAGTGGTCGTCGTCCTCTTCATGGGCGGGTTGGAGCAGCGGACCATCCCGCGCCAGATGTGGGCGGGGATCCGCGAACAGATCAGTCCCGCGATCCTCGCGGTCGCCACCTTCCTGATCGTGTTCGCGCTCGCGCTCCTGTTTACCGTCGAATGGCTCCGCCGCCGGGCGTCCTAGCCGCTCCTACGAACCACCGCTACGAACCGCCGCCCTCGAGCGACAGGTTCACGAGTTCACGGAAACGCTCGAGGCGGGTCCCGCGATTGTCGCCGCGCGGCGTCTGCGTGAACACGAGACCGATGATCTCGCGGTCGGGGTCGAGCCAGGCGTTCGTGCCGTCCGATCCTCCGTGGCCGTAAGTGCCGTCGGCGAGCCGCCAGCCGTATCCATAGTGGCTCGCCTCGTCCCCCTCGCCGCCGATGTGGATCTTCGGTGACGTCATGAGTTCGACGGATTCCGGCGTCAGGATCTCGGCCCCATCGTAGGTGCCGCCGTTAAGGAACATCTGCGAGAACACCGCATAGTCCCACGCCGAGGAGATCATGCCGCCCGAAGCGCGAGCGAAGGGAAAGGCCACCGGGCCCCCGGGCGTGCCGCCGGGAGTCCAGTCCCCGTCGGGTCCGCGCTGGTAGTAGACCGAGCCCATGCGATCCACCTTCCCGCCCACCTCGTGCGCGGCGTGGTGATTGTAGCTGTCCGCCATCCCGAGCGGTCCATAGACCGTCTCCATGAGCCGGTTCTCCAGCAACTGGCCGGAGGCGATCTCCACGAGCGCGCCGAGCGTGTTGTAGCCCGGATTGTTGTAGGAATACGTCTCGCCCGGCGTCACCTCCGCTCCGATCGCGCCGAAGCGGGCCGACTCGCTCTGCAGGGTCGGATTCTCGCCCAGCGGCTGCAGGAAGAGGGTGGGGATCCGGAGCCCGCTGCTGTGGGACAGGAGGTGTCCGACCGTGATGAACCCCGCGCGGTAGTTGTCCCACTCGGGGATGTACTCCCGGACGAGGTCGTCGTAGGAGAGCTTGCCCTCCTCCACGAGTTGTGCGATCGCGGTGGCCACGACGGGCTTCGTATTGGAGGCCATGCGGAACATCGAGTTCCGCTCCATCGGCAGCCCCCGCTCCTTGTCGCGCATGCCGACCGCCTCGTGAAGGACGATCTTCCCCTTGCGGGCGACCAGGAGGACGGCGCCCACGATGTCTCCCCGCTCGACCGCCTCGTGGTACAGTCCGAGAGCGCCCTCGAGGACGGCGCGGGACATCCCGACCTCCTCCGGCTCGCCGTAGGAAAGCGTGCGCGCTTCCTGCGCGGCCAGAGCCGGGACGGACCACGTCGCGCCCGCGAGGATCGTCGAGGGCAGGATGATCGCCAGGAAGAGCCACCGAGCGGCAGGGATGCCGCGAACTCGCCGCGAAACCTTCATCAGTCCTCCGGAAGCAGAAGAAAACGGGCCGATAGCGGAACCCGCCGCTGAACGCTAACGCGGTGCACGAACGTGAACCAGATGGGGGCCGACCTTGCCCCCCGGCGCTCGGCACGGGCATCTGGTGTGGTGTCCGGGCGGACCGCGAGCCACCGAGCGTGCCGAGGCGCCGCGTCCCGCGGCGGCGGGACCGCCCGGCGATTCCCGAGAACGGAGGGGTTGCAGACCATCATCGTCTATCTGAACGGAGACTACCTCCCCGTCGGCGAGGCGCGGGTTTCGGTGAACGACCGGGGCTTCCTCTTCGCGGACGCGGTCTACGAGGCGATTCCGGCATACACGGGCCGCTGCTTCCTGCGCGAGCGCCACCTGGCCCGGCTCGCATGGGGTCTCGGCACGCTCCGGATCGAGGCGGACGTGGCTCCCCTCGCCGATGTGGGTGACGAACTCATCGCGCGGAACGACCTCGGCTCCGCCGAGTTCTCCGTCTTCTACATGCAGGTGACGCGCGGCGCCGCTCCCCGCACGCACGCGTTCCCGAAGGAGGCGGTCGCGCCCACCGTCTACGCGTTCGCGAAGGAACTCGTCCGCACGACGCCGGAGCGGTGGGAGCGGGGCTTCGGCGCCATCACGCTGCCCGACCAGCGCTGGGCCCGCGCCGACATCAAGACGACCGGCCTCCTGCCCAACGTCCTCGCGCAGCAGGCCGCGGTGGAGGCGGAGGTCGAGGACGCGATCTTCATTCGCGAAGGGATGGTGCAGGAGGGAACGCACAACAACGTGTTCGCGGTTCTCGGCGGAGAGGTGACGACAGCCCCGGCCACGAACCACATCCTGCACGGCGTCACGCGCGCCTTCACGCTCGAACTGTGCGCCGGACTGGGCATCCCCGCCCGGGAACGCGCCTTCACGGTGGACGAACTCCGGGATGCCGACGAGATCTTCTTCACGGGGACGACGACGGAGGTGCGGCCGACCGTGGAGCTGGACGGCCGGCCCGTGGGGAGTGGCCGCCCGGGCGAGATCACCCGGGCGCTGTCGGAAGCCTACCGGCGTGCCGTGGCCCCCGTGGGATCGGTCGACGGCTAGCGGGTGGCGACCGGCTCCAGCCGCACGATCGCGGTCGGCTCGCCCCGCCGGCCGTCGATGGCCAGATAGATGAGCCCGTCCGGACCCTGCCGGACATCGCGGATGCGTCCCAGTCCCTGAACGAGCGTCTCCTCCCGCACGACGTCGTGCCCGTCCATCGTCAGGCGCGCGAGTTGCTCCCCGGCCATCCCGCCCACGAACAGGTTCCCCTGCCAGTGCGGGAAGCGGTCCCCGGTGTAGAAGAGCAGCCCGGAGGTCGCGATCGACGGCACCCAGACGTGGGCCGGCTGTTCCATCCCCTCCTTGTGCGTCCCCTCGTGAATCGCGGTGCCCGAGCCGTAGTTGACCCCGTAGCCCACAATCGGCCAGCCGTAGTTGAGCCCCGGCTGAACCAGGTTGAGTTCGTCACCGCCCTGCGGACCGTGCTCCGTGGCCCACAGGTCGCCCGTCTCCGGGTTCATGACCATCCCCTGCTGGTTGCGGTGCCCGAAACTCCAGATCTCCGGCTGAACGTTCGGGTCATCGAGAAACGGGTTGTCCTCGGGAATCCCGCCGTCCTCGTATACGCGGCTGACGGTGCCGTGATGGTTCGAGGGATCCTGCGCCGGGTGCGCGTAGACATCGCCGCGGGTCGAGGCCTGACGATCGCCGACGCTGATGAAAAGGTGCCCCTGTCCGTCGAAGACGAGACGGGACCCGTAGTGCCCCCGACCTTCCGATACCGCGAGGAAGACCTCCTCGATGCCCGTGAGGGCACCATTCTCGTAGCGTCCCCGGATGACGGCGGTCGTCCCGCGCTCGGTCTCGTCGGGCTTCGAGTAGCTGAGGTAGAGGAGCCGGTTGTCCTCGAAGTCGGGGTGCGGCACCACATCGAGGAGTCCGCCCTGGCCGGCCGAGATCACCTCCGGCACGCCCTTGACGGGTTCGGGAAGGAGCAGCCCGTCGCGCACGACGCGAAGCGTGCCCGCCTTCTCGGTGACGAGCATCTCGCCATCGGGCAGAAACGCGATCGACCACGGGCGAACCAGTCCTTCCGCCACGGGGACGAGCCGGTAGTCGTGGTACGCCGACTGCATTACCTCCTGGCCCAGCGCCGGAGTCGTGGTCGACAGGAGAAGCCCGGCGGCAAAGATCGCCAGTGGGGTTCGCTTGATCATCTCATCTCCAGGGAAAATCATATCGTTCAGCTTGTGGTTCATGCGTTGGCGAAGCTCGAAAAAACTGCGGCGGTCGCCCCTTGAACAGCAAGGCCGGTATCGACCCGGTGAGAGGACACGGCGACTCGGGAAGGGGAGACCGATGAGGAAAATCGCCATCGTCGGCGGAGGCGTCTCGGGCCTGGGGGCCGCATGGGCGCTCCATCACGATTCGGACCGGTTCGATTTCCGGCTGTTCGAGGCCGGGGAGCGGATCGGCGGAAACGCCGTGACCGTCGACATGCCCCAGGAGGACGGGAGTTCGATCCCCTTCGACATTTCCGTCACCGCCTGCATCCCCTCCGTATATCATCACTTCGTGGTGTTGCTGGAGCAGTTCGGCATCGATCTGATCGACACGAGATTCAGCTACAGCGTCAAGTACCGCGGGGAGACCTACGCCCACGATTTTGATTCGGACATCAGGGAACAGCTGCAGCTGGAGATCCGGAAGTTCCAGCGCATCCTGCGGCTGCTGCATCGGTTCGGACGGCTCACCCATTCGCGGTCGAAGTTCGTGAACGCGCTCAATCCGTTCAACTACATCAGCATGGGCGCGGTCCTGAACCTGGCCGGCCTCTCGGGAAACTTCAGGTACAAGATCCTGAAGCCGATGTTCGTCAACTTCCTGATGGCGACGAACGTCTTCGACATGCCCGCCTCGCTGTTCTCCAGGTACCTCGAATTCTTCGACATCGAAGCGGCGACGACGATGCAGACGTGGGACCAGGGGACGCGGTGGATCTACGACAACCTCTCCGCCGGCTTCCGGGAGAAGATCCATCTCAACCGGCCCGTCCGCAGGGTGGTTCGACGGCGATCCCACGTGGTGGTCGAGGACGAAGACGGCGCGCGGGAGAGGTTCGACGCGGTGATCTTCGCCTGCAATGCGAACCAGACGCTGATGATGCTGGACGAGCCGTCGTACCTGGAGCGCTACATCCTCTCGTCGATCCGCTACGAGAGCGAACTCCACAACCATACGGTCGTGCATTCCGACGCCTCGGTCCTGCCGGATGACGAGGTGAAGGCGCTGGAAACCCGGAGCAACCATATCGAACAGTACGGCGCCAGGCCGGACAACTACGAGATCACCTACATCATGCACAACCAGCAGCCGTGGGCGAAGCGCTCGGACAAACCCTGTCTGGTCACGTACAACCCGATCAGCAAGATCGATGACGGGAAGGTCATCAAGAGGTGGTGGTTCCAGCACATCGTGCACGACGTGCGTCATGTCGCGTGGATCGTCCCCCTCTTCCGCTTCATACAGGGCAGGAGAGGGAGTTGGCACTGCGGTGCCCACACGCTGATCAACAGCCAGGAAACGGCCTTCGTCACCGGACTCGCCGCCGCGAGACAGATCGGCTCGGACTACCCCTTTGACGATCCCGAGGCGAGGAAGATGTTCAACTACTACGGACGTATCCTCTACGGCTGGCGCTTCAGAAAAGCCTAGCAGGCCGTTGCACGGACTGCTGAACGTCAGTCGCCGTCGTTCGCCGCGTGGCGCCTGGCGATCTGGTCCAGCTTCGGTCCGATGGAGGTCATCACCGCCGCGAACAGGACGACGACCCAGCCGGCCGAGAGGATCAGGTGGACGCCGACGAGCCCGCGCGCCGTCACCGACACCGGAGCGATGGTCGCAAAGTCCTGGCCGACGGCGGCGAAGAAGGCGAAGAACAGCCAGTCGACGATCCCGGTGCCGGCGTCCGCGAACGCACCGGGATTGAATCGGGCGAGCATTCCGTAGAATCCGGCGAACAGGACGATGATCGTCAGGTAGCCGATCGCGAACCCGCCGACCGGGATCGACATGACGCGCAGGTAGTCGGCGAGACCACGGTACACCCGAAACCGCGGCCGGACCCAGATGATCGCCGCGCGCCCGAAGACGAAGAACGCCGCCGTGGCCGCGAGCTCCAGGAACAGCAAGGCGCCCGCCATTCCGAGGCCGGGGCCGATGCCCAACGCGGGGTCTTCCTCCAGCAGTCCGTTCACGATCGCGGCACCCGCATACGCAAGCGTGAGGACGGTGGCGAGCGCCAGCAGCGCCGGAGGACGAGTGTCGCGCCATCCCTCGGCGCGGTGGCTGAGGAGGCCGGCCGACACCGCTACGTAGGGTACGAACAGGAAGATGTCCACGAAGAGCGACGGTGCCGCCAGCGCATAGATGGCGGGCAGGAGTCCGAGTGCGAGAAGGACGGACACGAACAACGTTTCCTTGAATGCGTCCCGATACCCCGAGAAGGATGTTCCGCCGACCCCGTCCAGCAGGTCTTCGCCGTGGATCAGCCCGACGCCCAGCGCGAGAACGGGCGACATGGCGATCGCTCCGCTTGTGACGGCCACCGTGGAGGCAAGCACCGCGCCCATCCCCACCAGCGAGCCGACGAGGATGCCGGTCCACGGCCGCGGCCCCCGGTTTCCGCTGAGACCGACCGCGGCGCCGATGGCGAGACCGCAGCCGGCGCCGACCGCGACGCCGCCGTTGCTCCCCGCCGTCGCGTAGCCGAAGGGCACGACGACGAGCGCGACGGCGGCCGCAATCCGGACGGCCAGCCAGATCAAGCGGTTCACCATCACGTTCGTCGGTCGGTCCTTCAGCTGGGCCAGAAAAGAGGAATGAGGAAGCTGGCCGTGATGAGGAGGACGAGGTTGAGCAGGCCACCCACCTTCAGGAAATCCGAGAAGCGATATCCGCCCGGCCCGTAGATCATGACGTTGGTCTGATAGCCGAAGGGCGTGACGAACGAGGCCGATGCCCCGAACATCACAGCGATGAGGAGCGCGTACGGGTTCACGCCCGCCTGCGTGGCCGCGAGGATCGCGACGGGGGTGAGCATCACGGCCGTCGCCGCGTTGGACACGATGGCGGTCATGAGGACGGTCACCAGATAGAAGGCCGCGATGAGCCCGACCTCTCCCAGCGGCGCCGTCAGGATCACCACCCAATGCGCGAGCAACTCGGCCGCCCCGGTGGCCTCGAGCGCCACCCCGAGCGGAATCAGGCCGGCCAGCACGAAGATGACCAGCCACTCCACCTCCGCGTAGATCTCCTCGACGCGCACACAGCGCGTGAACACCATCAGGCCGACGCCGGTGAGCGCGGCCGTCATGATGTCGAGGATGCCGAGGCTGGCGCTGAGCACGACGGCGACCATGATCCCGGCGGCCACGCCGGCCCGCGGTCTGCTCCCGACCTGCGTCTTCACTTCGCCCACGGGGACGAACCCGGGGTCTTCGACGAGGCGTCCGAGCGCGTTCGCCCTCCCGTGTACCAGGAGAAGGTCGCCGACGCGAAACGAGACCTCGGCCAGTCGTTCCGTTACGGTAACGCCGTGATGCTGGATCGCGAGCACGGCCGCATCGTAGCGTTGCGCAAAGTTCAGATCGCGAAGCGTCCGGCTTACGAGACTCGAGCCGGGCGCCACGAGGACTTCGACCAGCCGGCCGCCGCCGGCCAGATCGAGTCCCTGCTCCTTACGCTCCCTCGGCGTCTCGAGTCGCTGCCGGCGCGCGAGTTCGAGAAGGCGCTCGGCGGCTCCCTGCACGTAGAGGACGTCGCCCGGCCGTATGTGACGGTCTCCGTGCGGCGCCGTGATCTCCTGTTCCCCCCGTTCGATGTCCAGCACGGTGACGCCGTACCGTTCGCCCCACTTGAGTTCGGCCAGCGAGCGGCCGTTCGCCGGCGAATCCTCCGGGACGTGCAGCTCCGTGACGAAGCGGCGGATGTCGTACTTGCTGGAGAGGTCCGGCGGCCGGATACGCCGCGGCAGGAGTACCCGGCCGACGGTGAAGAGATAGAGCAGGCCCACCGCGAGACAGATCAGGCCGAGCGGCGTGATCGAGAACATGTGGAGTTCGTCGAAGCCTCGCCTCATCGCTTCGCCGTGCACGACCAGGTTCGTGGAGGTCCCCATCAGGGTGACGGTGCCCCCGAGAATCGAGACGAAGGAGAGCGGCATGAGATACCGCGAGGCCGGCTCCTTGGCCTGCTCGGCGAGCGCGACGAAGACGGGCAGGAAGACCAGCACGACGGCGGTGGTCATGAGAAAGGGCGAGAGGAGCGCGCAAATGAGGCAGAGCGCGAACATGCGGGAGTACTTGCCGCCGAGGGGAGCGGTTCGCGCCCAGGCCCCGATCGCGGACACGAGACCCGTCTTGCGGAGCCCCAGGCCGAGGACGAGCATCGAGCCGACCGTCACCGTCGCGCGGCTCGACAGGCCCGATACGGCCTCGGCGGGTGTGAGTATGCCGCTCAGGAGGAGGACCACCGGGACCGACATGGCGATCTGGTCCAGCCGCAGCCGGTCGAGGGCGAACAGGACCAGCGCCGCCAAGGTCAGACCCAGCACGAATACGATGTCGAACGTCATGTGAAGATGTTCGTCCACCGTACGTCCCGGCACCAGCCCGCAGTTCGAGCCGCCGCGCCACGGCGGGAGCGGCTACGGCCACCGGAAGTCAGTCGGGATCCTCGTCCGCGTGGCGCTGCGCGATGCGGGCGAGCTTCGGTTCAATGGAGGTCATCACCGCCGCGAACAGCACCAGCGCCCAGCCGACCGAGAGGATCAGGTGGAGGCCGACCAGCATGCGGGCGCCGACCGAGACGGGGACGACGGCCGCGTAGTCCTGGGCCAGCGCGTTGAAGAACGCGAACGACAGCCAGTCCGCGACCCCGGGGCCGGCGCCGGCGAACGCGCCGGGGCTGAAGCGCTCCAGCATCCCGTAGAATCCGGCGAACAGGAAGATGATCGTGAGGTAGCCGACCGCGAACCCGCCGATCGGGACCCACATGACGCGCAGGTAGGCGGCGAGTTGGCCGTACACCTGGAGCCGCGGACGGAGCCAGACGGCGGCGGCGCGCCCCACAAGAAACGCGGTCAGCGGAAGCGCCAGGAGCGGGAGGGTTATTACAAGCACGATCAAGAGGATCGCCGCGATGCCGGACAGCCCGACGTCTTCCTGCACAACCCCGAAACCGAACAACAGACCCACCAGGACAGGCAGCGCCGCCGCACCCACGACCAGCAGCCAGGGAGGTCGGACGTTGCCCCATCCCTCGCGGCGCCGGCTGACGAGGCCGATCAGCAGCGCGGTCCAGGGCACGGCCGCCAGCGGAAACGCCGCCACCAGCGGCGCCAGATAGACACCGCCCGCGACCAGCCCGGGGATCAAGCCCAGGCTCAGGAGGACGGCGAGAATGAAGGTCTCCCGGCTTACATTCCTGTACCCGGAGAGAGAAGACCGGTCGAACCCGCCGATCAGGCCGAGCGCAAGGGGGCCGAGGGGCGGAATGATGACGCCCCAGCCGACGCTCAGCCCCCCGGCCAGGAACGCCACGACGACCCCGACCACCGAGCCGATCAGGATCCCGGTCCCCGAACGGGTCCCCGCTCCCCCCCGCAGGCCGACCCCCACGCCGATGGCCACCCCGCACCCCGCGCCCAGCAGCACGTCGGTGTGGTTCCCCGTGACCGCGTAACCGAAGGGGACGACGACGAGCGCGACCGCGGCCGCAATCCGGAGACTCAGCGCAATCAGCCGCTTCACGATTCCTCCTCCGCGTGGCGTCTGGCGATCCGCTCCAGTTTGGGCCCGATGAATGACATCACCGCCGCGAACAGTACCACGACCCACCCCGCCGACAGGATCAGGTGCGTGCCGACGAGCACGCGGGCGCTGTCCGACACCGGGGCGATCGTCGCATAATCCTGGGCGAGGCCGGTGTAGAACGCGAAGAAGATCCACTCCTTGATGCCGACGGTGGCATCGGCGAACGCGCCGGGGCTGAAGCGCTCCAGCATCCCGTAGAAGCCGGCGAACAGAACGATGATCATCAGGTAGCCGATCGCGAACCCGCCGATGGGGACCCACATAATGCGCAGGTAGTCGGCGAGCCGTCCGTATACCCGAAGGCGCGGCTGCAGCCACGCGATGGCGACGCGCCCGAGCAGGAACGTGGCGGCCGGAACTGCCGCCAGCGCGAGCCCCAGTATCCCGACGAATTGGAGGACCGGGACGATGCGGGGGGTCAAACGACCGGATCCAATCTCCTCGTCCACCGTCAGGAAGAGCATCGAGGCAAACAGCAGTACCGCACCCAGGACGAGAAGTCGGGGAGGACGGGTGTCGCGCCATCCCTCGCGGCGGTGGCTGAGGAGGCCGGAAATCAGCGCGATCCAGGGCATGCACGCGAGTGGTAATACCGCCAACGCCAACGCTTCCGAAGTGACCAGGACAGGGAAGAGCCCCAGAGCGAGCAGGGCGGACAGTATGAACGTCTCCCGGCTCATGTCCCTATAGTCGGAGAAGGATGTCTCGCGGAGACCGTCATGCATGCCGACCGCCAGGGCCAGGATGGGTGGGACAAGGACTCCGAACCCTTCCAAAGGCGCCACGCCGGCAATCAACGCGGTGGACATCCCGACAATCGAACCGATGAGGATACCCATCCACGGACCGGCCTGCGGGCCTCCTCGGAGGCCGATGCCCACGCCGATGGCGAGGCCGCAGCCCGCTCCCATCCAGACGTCGCGGTGGACCTCGGTGATCGCGTAACCGAACGGTACCACCACGAGCGCGACGGGGGCCGCCGTGCGGACTGCCGGCCAGACCAGGCGGCTCAACACCCGCTTCAAGGAAGCCGCCGAATCAGCGTTCGGAGACGACCGTCGGGGCCTCCTCGCCTTCGAGCGTTTCGAGGACCTGGCGCCACTGGAACTTCTCGCCCATCCCGCGGACGTAGTAGTCCATCCACGCCATCTCGCTCACGGCCTTGACCAGACGGTTGCGCGGATCCGGGATGCCGTGGCTGCGGCCCGGGTACATGAACAGTTCCGTCGGCACGCCGAGCTTCTTGAGGGCCATGTGGAGTTCGACCGACTGCGGGCTCGGCACGCGCGGGTCGCCCTCCACGACGTGGATCATCGTCGGCGTCTTCGCGTTCGTGATGTACTTGAGCGGGGACTGGTCGAAGTAGGTGTCGAAGTCCTCGTACAGGAAGCCGTCGCCCACGTAGAACTGGCGGTTCCGCTGCACGTCGCTCTGCGCGTACATGCTGATCCAGTTCATCGTCCCGGCGCCGGAGCTGATCGCCTTGAAGCGGTCCGTCTGCGTGAGGATCCAGTTGGACCAGTGGCCGCCCGCGCTCCAGCCCAGCGCCCCCATGCGGTCGCCGTCCACGATCCCCTCGGCGATCAGGTAGTCGACGCCCGTGATGATGTCCTCGTAGCCCATCGTGAAGTAGTCGCCCACGATGTCCGTGCGGTGTGCGTTCCCGTAGTTGCGCGAGCCTCGGTAGTTGGGCTTGAGGACGGCGTACCCCGCCCCTGCGTACACCTGCGCGCTGTATCCGCCGTTGAAGCGGAGGATGTCCGCCGACGCCGGGCCCCCGTGAATCGCGACGATGAGCGGATAGCGGGTCCCCTCCTCGTATCCGACGGGATAGACGAGCACGCCTCCGACCATCTTCCCGTCCGACGAACGCCAGTTGACCTCCGTCTCGTCGCCGAACGCCACCTCGCGCAGTTGCGGGTTCGCGTCCACGAGTTGGGTCCATTTCGAGCGGTCCGGGACATCGTCCACGCTTGCGACGGCGAACACGGTGGGCGGGGTCTTGGGGTCGCTGTAGTTGATGAGGATCGTGCCGGTGTCGTCATCCTCGGACACGGAAAGCGCCGCCCGCTCCTCGGTGAGCTGCCGCACCGCGCCCGTCTCCACGTCGAGCGCGTGCAACTGCGTCGTCACCTTCACGCCGGCGTTGAAGTAGATCGTCTCCGAATCCTCGGACCAGAATCCGACGCTCGAACTCTGGTCGAACTCCGCCCCCAGCTTCCGGAACGCGCCCCCGCGGTCGCCCACCTCGCGGATGTAGACCCGGTTCTCGGTCATCGAGTAGCGCTCCATCTCGTCCGGTGCCGAGAAGGCGATCCAGCGGCCGTCGGGGGAGAAGCTGAGCCCGCCCTCGCCGACCTCGTAGTTGTCCGTGAGGCGCTCGATCTCGCCGGTTGCCACCTCCATCAGATAGAGGTCCGCGTACAGCCGCTGCGCGGTGATGTTGCGCTCGTAGCGCTTCGTCGAGCCGCCGGTGATCCCGATCCAGCGTCCGTCGTCGGAGAGCGTGAAGTTGTTGACGCTGTACGACGCATCGTCCGTCTCGCGCCGCTCGTCGGCCGACGCGACATCGACGCTCCACAGGCTCGAGAGCGGCGTGACCGCGTTTCGCACGTCGACGGTGAAGCCCTCATCGCGCCGCTTCACCTCGTCCTCATCGAAGGAGTCGGGGCGCGCGAAGTAGATGCGGTTCCCGTCCGGGGAGAAGTCCCACTGGTCGACGCCGGCCTCGCCATCGGTGATCTGCTCGGTCTCGGCTCCCGCGAGGACGTCCGCCGGCAGCCGGTGGAGCTGCTCCCGGCCGTTCTCGCCGGAGCGATAGACGAGCCAGCGCCCGTCGGGACTGAAGGCGAAGTTCGACACGCCCTCGTCCGCGTCGGTGATCTTCCGGGCCTCGCCCCCGTCGTGGCGCATCATGTAGAGCTGCGTGTCGTCCCCGTCGCGGTTGGAGGCGAAGAGGAAGAACGACCCGTCCGGAGCCCAGGTCGGGCTGCGCTCGTCCTTGTCCTCCGTGTAGGTCAGCCGCTGGGCCGACGGCACGCCCTCGCTCAGCGACACGAGGTGGATGTCCGTCTGGGATTCCGCCGCCTCCCAGTCGGGGGTCGTCACGGTGTAGAGCATCCACGCGCCGTCCGGGCTCGGGGTCCACGAGCCGGCGCGTTTCATCTCCTGCACATCCATGAACGTGAACGGTCGCTCCTGCGCGGCGAGCGGTGCATCCGCCGGCAGGGCGACGAGTGCGACGGGAAGAACGAGGGCGACGGTGAGGGAACGCATCTGTACCTCTTGCACGAAAGGTGAACCGGGTCCGCAACTTCCAACCCTCAATGATACGGTCCGGGTCAGGGACCGACGAGGACACGCCCGACGGCCATGGGACCGGCTTGCAGGAATGAGCGGCCCGGAATAGTGTAGCATTGAGGTGCTACTCGGGAGGATTCATGGTTCGAAGCGTGAAACTGCGGCGCATGGGCGGGTCCGTCGGGGCTACGCTGCCGAGGGATATGGCGCAGCGCCTCCACCTCGAGGCGGGCGACGAAGTGCTGGCGGTCGAGACGGCGAACGGGATCCTGCTGAGTCCTTACGATCCGGAGGTGGAGGAAGGGCTGGCCATCGCGATCGAGGCTCAGAAGCGATACCGGAAGGCACTGAGAGAACTCGCGGAGTGACGCCGCCGGAACCGCGTTGGGTTCCCCGAATCGTCGTCGAGGCTGTGCAGCTTGACCAGGTTCGCGAGCACGGCGGCCTCATCGGCCTTCGCGACGAGGACGCTCTCGAGGCCGCCCTGGCCCGCCCGCGGCAGCGATGGGCGTACGACCCGGGGTCGGATCTGCCGCGCCTGGCCGCGGCCTACACGTTCGGCATCTGCTCGGGGCACCCGTTCCGGGACGGGAACAAGCGGATCTCGTTCCTGACGGCGGTCATCTTTCTCGGCCTCAACGGACTCGACCTGGTCGCGCCCGAGAAGGAGGTTGCGACGAAGATGTGGGCGCTTGCCGCGGGCGAACTCGACGAAGAAGCCATCGCCAAGTGGTTTCGCTCGCGAATCGAGCCCCGTCGCACATGAGGTCGGCGAGACGCAACGCTTTCACATCGAAGCCGTGTCCCCCGAGAGAGAGATCGACGTTCCCCCGTCCACATCTCCCCGGGAGGGCGGAAATGCACAGACCCAGATTCGGCGTCGCAGGTGCAGCCGAACTCCTCCTCGCCATCTCGATCATCGTGCCGCGACAGGCACTCGCCAGCCAGGAAACGGTCGAGAGCGCAGCCCCGCGCGATGCGGATCTGACGCTCGCGGAGGAGCCGCTGCTGCGGGTCGGCATCGTCGACGGGCCGCTCGAGTACATCTTCGGCAACGTCACGGGCGCGGTCCGCCTGGAGGACGGAAGCATCGTCGTCGCGGACGAGCAGAGCGGTAACCTCCGCCGATTCGATGCGAACGGGCGCCACGTCTGGACCAGCGGACGGTCGGGCGAGGGTCCGGGCGAGTACGAGGGGCTCCGGCTTCTCGGGAACTGCCCCCGGGCGCCGCTCACCGTCTTCGACTGGAATCTGGACCGCATCACTGAGCTGGATCTCGACGGCAACGTACTCGCGACGCGTTCGCTCCTCGCAGTCGGCGTACGCCCTTACAGGGGCCTCGTCTGCGCATCCGATGGCCGCTTCGTATACCAGCCGTGGCCCGACGACCTGGGCGCGAGCTACGAGGAAGATCTGGCCGAGGGGGATTTCTACCGGTGGCACACGGCTCTCATGTTGGCGGAGGGCGAGGATGTGAC
>JAJDUL010000024.1 GCA_022826685.1 Gemmatimonadota bacterium
GAGTAGGCGGTCTTCGCGAGCACCACCTTCATCTCTTCGGCTACGGCGTAGAGGCTGTTCTTCACGACTTCGAAGGTGGCGGCGTCGGTGCGCGGCGTGGATTCCGCATCGTCCCGAGCGGCTCGGCGGTGGTGAGGAGCAGTCGTTGTCTCTTCCATCTCGAATCCTCCGGTCTAACCGGCGTGGTCGTCCAATCGGCCGCTTCTCGACACCAGGATGAAGCCGCGTTCGTCAAGGGCGGCGCTCCAGCCGGGCGGCACGACGACCGTGCAATCCATCTCTTCCACAATGAACGGGCCGGATCGCGGGGTGTCGTCACCGGACGATTTGCGGGCAAGGTCGCGCCGTCGGATGACGGGGCAGAGAACCGGTTCGCCGAACCACACTTCCCGTTCCGCTTCGATGCGGCGAACCGGCACCGTGCCATCCCGAGTCGTGGCGCCTGCTTCCGCCTCCGCCGCCCCGGCATGAAACTCGACGCGCGGCATTCGTCCCGTCGCGGTCACCCGCACGTTGACCATCTGGACCGACTCGTTCGGGTTCTCGTGGCCATAGGTCCGACGGTGCTGGGCGTGGAACTCGCGGGCGAGCGCGTCCAGGGTCTCGCGGGTCACCGCTCCGGGCGCGAGTGGAACGGTGAGCTCGTAGGCCTGCTTCGTGTAGCGACAGTCCGCGGCGCGTTCGACAATGCGGTCCGCTTCCGGAAGTCCCGCATCGCGAAGCATGTTGCGGGCCGAGCGTTCGAGCTCCGCGAGCCGCCGGTCGAGTGCTTCGACGTCAATCGAGTCGATGGGACTGTAGAACGTGTGCGGCCAGTCGCGGCGCAGATCGGTGGCGACGAGTCCCAACGCGGAGAATCCGCCCGGAATCGGGGGGATGACGACCTCGGGGATGTCGAGTTCGTCGGCGAGCGCCGCGGCGTGGACGGGGCCCGCTCCGCCGAACGCCACCAGGCTGAACTCGCGTGCGTCGTGCCCTCTCTCGACGGACACGATGCGAAGCGCTTCCGCCATGCCGTGGTTGACGACGCTGACGATGCCCGCCGCGGCTTCCATCACGTCCTGCCCGAGGGGATCTGCCACGTGGGTGCGGACTGCGGCTTCGGCCGCCGCCGAATCGATTGGGAGCCGTCCACCGAGCAGATGGGTGGGGCTGAGGCGTCCGAGCACCACGTTCGCGTCAGTGACGGTCGGACGCTCCCCGCCGCGGCCGTAGCAGGCGGGGCCGGGCTCCGCTCCCGCACTTGCCGGGCCGACCCGGAGCGCGCCGCCCGGATCGATCCAGGCGATGCTGCCTCCGCCCGCGCTCACCTCCGCGAGGTCGATCACCGGAACGCGAATGGGATGGCCGGTGCCGTGCAGCCAGCGACCGACGTTGCCCTGGCCGCCGACCTCGTACTCGGAGGTGGTCTCGATGCGGCCGTTCTCGATGAGACTCGCCTTGGCGGTGGTGCCTCCCATGTCGAAGGAGATGAGGTTGGGACGGCCGATCTGATCGCCCAGCCGCTGCGCGGCGATGACTCCGGCCGCGGGTCCGGACTCCACGGCCACCGCGGGCATCCTCAGCGCTTCCGCCACGTCCAGGACTCCGCCGTTCGACCCCATGACGTGGAGAGCGGGGAGCTCGAGCTCCGCCAGGGCCGCGGCCAGACGCTCGAGATAGGAGGTCAGCACCGGTCCGACGTAGGCGCACACGGCGGTCGTGCTCATACGCTCGAATTCCCGGATCTCGGGCAGGATCTCGCTCGACAGGAAGACCGGGAGGTCGGGCAGGGCGGCCCGCAGCCGTTCGCCGAGCCGCCGCTCGTGAGCATCGTTGAGGAACGAGAACATCAGGCATACCGCGACCGCCTGTACCTCGCCGAGGCCGCGAATCGAGTCGATGAGCTCATCGATCTCGGCATCGTCGAGCGCGGCGACGATTTCGCCCTGGGCGTCGATTCGCTCGGTGACCTCGAACCTTCGCCGACGCGGAACGAGCACCGCCGGGGCATCCTGGAAGAGGTCGTAGAGGTCCGCGCGGGCGGAGCGTCGGATCTCGAGGACATCCCGGAAGCCGCGGGTGGCGACGAGTGCGACATCGGCGCCCTTCGCTTCGAGAAGGGCATTGGTGACGACGGTGGTGGCGTGCGAGATGAGGGTGACCGATTCGGGGGCGATGCGGTACTCCTCCATCCCGGCCCGGGTGCCCGCGATGACCGCGGCCCCGAAGTCCCGGGGGGTCGTCGATACCTTGGCGATCCCCGCCCGGCCGCTCGCCTCGTCCAGGACCGCCACGTCGGTGAACGTCCCGCCGATGTCGACTCCGATGCGCCAACCCATTGTTTCGTCCCCGTCCTCCGCCGCGCGAGTACCTGCTCGACGATCGAATCCCGGAGCCATCTCACGCGAGCGGGACGTAAAGCCTTTCTCCTTGGGGAGAACGGGAGAGCGTCAGCGTCCCATCCCCGCACAACGCGAAGTGACGCCGGATCGAGTCCTGCGTCAAGTCTCGCGAGATTGTCGAACATGCAATACTGACCCGATGCGCTTCTTCAACACCAGCGGTCCCGTCGTCCCGGCGGACCACTACTGCATTCCTCCCCTGACGCGCGTGGACCTGGACGACATCTGCGAGCTAGTGCGCAACAAGCGCTACTTCGTCCTCCATGCGCCGCGTCAGACCGGCAAGACCTCCATCCTGCTCGCGCTGCGGGACCTGCTGAACAGCGGCGAGGTGGGGGAGTATCGATGCGTGTACTTCAACGTGGAAGCGGGTCAGGCGGCTCGGGAGGACACGACCCGCGCGATGCAGGCGATATTCCGGGAGCTGGCCTCTTGGGCCCGCTTTACTCTGCGGGATTCACTGCCGGAAGAGATCTGGTCCGGAATCCTTGACCGCGTCGGCCCGTACGGCGCGCTGGGGGAGGTGTTGAACCGCTGGGCCGAAGCCGACCGGAAGCCGCTTGTGCTGTTGATCGACGAGATCGATTCGCTGGTCGGCGACACGCTGATCTCGGTGCTGCGCCAGCTCCGAGCCGGCTACGTCCAGCGCCCGGAGCGTTTCCCGCAAAGCGTGGTGCTGTGCGGCGTGCGCGACGTGCGCGACTACCGCATGCGTTCGAGCGTGGACGGCTCCGTCATCGCGGGCGGCAGCGCATTCAACATCAAGGCCCGGTCCCTGCGCCTGGGTGACTTGTCACGGGCTGAAGTGCTCGCGTTGCTGGCGCAGCACACCGACGAGACAGGGCAGGAATTCACGACGGAAGCACTGGAGACGATCTGGACGCAAACCCGGGGTCAGCCCTGGCTTGTCAACGCCCTTGCCGACGCGGCCTGCTTCTCGCATGCCGGCGGCCGCGACCGGCGACACTCGATCACGGTGGATGTCGTCGAGGCGGCGCAGGAGCGGCTCATCGTCTCGCGCGAGACCCACCTCGATCAGTTGGCCGACAAGCTCCAGGAAGATCGGGTGCGGCGTGTGGTCGAGCCGCTGCTGAGCGGCGGCGACGAGCACAGATTCACGGCCCGCGACATCGAG
>JAJDUL010000057.1 GCA_022826685.1 Gemmatimonadota bacterium
GGGGCTGGGTCGCGAACGTCCCCGGATTCGGGTTCCTCGCCGACCGGTTTCCCGACCCGTATCTCAGGACCTTCGAGTTCGAGCCGGGGGATACGAGCGTCGATTTTGCGCCCGGGGTCCGGATTCCGCTGCGGCCCTTCCCCGGCGTGATGGGGGTGGCGCCCGACACCGATTCGATGCTCGTCACCATCCCGCCCCGCCAGAACGGCGGCAACATGGACGACCGCGACATGGTCGAGGGCTCGACGGTGTACTTCCCGGTCCTGGTGGAAGGGGCGCTCTTCTCGATGGGCGACCCGCACATCGCGCAGGGGGACGGCGAGGTGGGCGGCACGGCGATCGAGGGGCCGCTGCGCGTGGTGTACGAACTCGAGGTCATCAAGGGCGCCGGACCGATCGCGTCGCCCCACTACGAGACGGATGAATTCTATGCGGTGACGGGCTTCGCGCCGACGATCGACGAGGCGGCGCGGAATGCCGTCGAGGCGATGGTCGACTACCTGGCGAGTTCGCGGGACCTGTCCCGCCAGGAAGCCTACCAGCTGGCTTCGATGGCCGGCGACCTCAAGATCTCCGAGGTCGTGGACGTGCCGAACATGCTCGTCGCCATGCGCATTTCGAAGGACGTGATCGGCAACTGACGGCCGGCCACGGAAGGTCTGCGGGCGCGGCCGGGGTCAGAGGCCGCGCGCGTCGAGCGCGAGCAGCGTCCGGAGCAGCACGTTCGTCCCCGCCGTGATCTGATCCGGCTCCGTGAACTCGAGCGGCGAGTGGCTGATGCCGTCGCGGCTCGGCACGAAGATCATCCCCACCGGCCCCAGCAGTGCGACGCTCTGCGCGTCGTGGCCCGCCCCGCTCGGCATGCGGAGCGCGGTGAGGCCGAGATCGAGGGCCTCCGCCTCGATGATGTCCCTGAGACGCGGGTCCGTCGGCGCCGCGCGACTCTCGTAGAACTGCTCGATGGAGACCGTCGTGCCGTCCGCCGCGGCGATCTCCTCGGCGCGTCCCCGGATCGCCTGGAACACGGCGTCGATCCCGCTCATGGCGAGGTCGCGGATCTCGAGGCTGAAGGTGACCCGGCCCGGGATGACGTTCGGGGCGCCGGGCTCGGCGGTGAGCCGGCCGACCGTGGCCACGTGCCGCCCGGGCAGTTCCCGCGCTGTCACGTGCACGGCGTCGATGATGCGCGCGGCCGTCACCATCGCGTCCTGCCGCATGTCCATGGGCGTGGTGCCCGCGTGGTTCGCGAAACCGTCGACCGTGACGGTCCAGCGTCGGATGCCGACGATCCCCTGCACGACGCCGATGTCGAGTTCGTTCCGGTCGAGGACGAACCCCTGCTCGATGTGCAGTTCGAGGTAGGCCGTCAGGCTGCCGGCCTCCCGCCGGGCCGCGGCCAGGTCCGAGAGGTCGCCGCCCAGGCGCTCCGTGCCCTCGCCGATCATGAACCCGCTCGCGGTGACGATGTCGCGCTCCCAGGGCAGGGTCTCGCCCGCGATCGCGCGGCTTCCCGTCTTGCCGCCCTCCTCGTTGGCCCAGATCACGAATTCCAGGGGATGCCGGGTCTCGCGGCCCGCGTCGACCAGTGTCTCGATCGCCTCCAGCGCGCCCATGGAGCCGACCTGGCCGTCGTAGCTCCCGCCCGCCGGGACGGAGTCGATGTGGGAGCCGAGGACGATGGGGGCGAGCGAGGGGTCGGTGCCGCGCCGGCGTCCGATCAGGTTGGCGGCCCGGTCCACGTGCACTTCGAGGCCGAGATCGGACAGGATGTCCGAGAGCCAGGCGCGGGCCGCCCGATCCTCGTCGCTGTAGGCGAGCCGCGTCGTGCCCTCCTCGGCGCTGCTGAAGCGCGCGAGTTCGGCCAGGCGGCGGTTGAGCCGTTCGCCGTTCACGAGCAGGCGCTGGCCGCGCAGCGCGCGGAGCGGTCCGGAAGTGGCCGCCGCCCCCGCGACGCCGAGGGCGAGCGCCCCGAACCGCCGCCGGGAGATCGGCCCCATCAGTGGCTGAGGCCGTAGATGATGTAGTTGATGGCGAGTTCGTAGGCGTAGGTCGACCGGTCGATCGGGTAGTACGGGTTCTCCGACCACTCCCACGCGTCGCCCAGATCCGTGTTGTGGTTGATGACGACCATCAGTTCGCCGCGGTCGTCGAAGATCCCGCTGACCGTGGGCGGGCAGGGTCCCCAGCACTCCTCGTACCGTCCGCGCGCCGCGTTGTTGATGGCCGGGACCGTCAGGATCTCGTCGATGTCGTAGAACTGGTGGAAGATCGGATGGTCCAGCGGAATCGGCTCGATCGGGCGGCCGGGCAGGACGCGCGACATGTGGTACTCGAAGTTGTACCACGCCTCTTCTCCCCAGAAATCGTCCACCACGAGGAAGCCGCCCGCCTCCAGGTAGCCCCGGAGCCCCTCGATTTCGGCCTCGGAGAGGTTCATGTAGCCGACCTCCAGCATGTAGAGGAAGGGGAATCGGCGCAGTTCGGGGTCGGCGAGCGAAACCGGATTCTCCCACTCGTGCAGGTCCAGCATCGTGAGCAGGCGATGGAGGATGAAGAGGAACTGGCGGTCGGCCTTCGGGAAGTCCGTGGACCAGGTACCGCGTCCCCGTCCCCCCCACCAGCCTCGCGAACCGGAGTAGATGGCGCGCGTGAAGTAGAAGTCGCGGCCCCACTCCGCCTGCGCCTGGGCCAGCCCCGGTTCGCGCTCCAGGAGCCGGTCGCGCGCGGCCGCGCGCTCGCTGAGCGTGGCAGCCGTTGCCGCCCCGGCGACCCCTTCCGGCGGCGGGTCGGATCGCGCCGTCATGCCCGTCACGGCGGCGGCGGCGAGCACGGCGGCCAGCCCGGTGGCGACGATCGGGGCGGAGCGCAATCGGAGATGCAGCATACGCTCATAAGGATTGCCGGAGGCCCGCTCGTCAACTACTTCCCGTTTTCCCCCGGGGTTCCCCCGGACGGTCCCGAGCCGCGGCAGGCGCCGACATGAACGAGCCCGACGGCCGAGCGAACGTCCATCTGGACGGCGTCACCCTCCGCTTCGGGGGCGTGACGGCGCTCGAGAACGTGTGCCTCGACATCCGCGGCGGCGAGCTCCTCGCGCTCATCGGCCCGAACGGGGCCGGCAAGACGAGCGTGCTCAACTGCATTTCCGGGCTCTACCGGCCCACGGAGGGCACGATCGCCCTGCGGGACGGCGCGGGCCGGTCGCATGCGCTCCACCGCCTGCCGCCGCACCGGATCGCCCGGCTCGGCGTCGCGCGCACCTTCCAGAGCATCGAGCTCTTCAAGCACATGACCGCGCTCGACAACATCATGCTCGGGCGCCACGTCCACATGCGGGGCGGAGTCCTGTCGGGCGGGATCTTCTGGGGTCCCCAGCGGCGCCGCGAGATCCGGCACCGCGTCCGGGTCGAGGAAGTGATCGATTTCCTCAACCTGGAGCCGATCCGCCACGCCATCGTCGGCAACCTCCCCTACGGACAGCAGAAGCTCGTGGAACTCGGCCGCGCCCTGGCGCTCGACCCCCAGATCCTGCTCCTCGACGAACCGCTGGCCGGAATGAACTCCGAGGAGAAGGAGTCGATGGCGCGCTTCATCCTCGACGTGCACGAGGAGTGGGGGGCGACCCCCGTCGTCATCGATCACGACATGGACGTGATCATGGACATCTCCGAACGCGTGATCGCGCTCGAGTTCGGGCAGGTCATCGCCGAAGGCCCACCGGCCGAGGTCCGCGCGAATCGGCGTGTAATCGAGGCGTATCTGGGCCACGGGGAATCCGCGGCCGGCGCCGTCTCGTGAGCGGGTCATGAGCGTCGGATTCGTGGACGGCAGCCTGCCCGGGCTCCTTCAGTCGCAGGCGGCGAACCGCGGCGGGCGCGTGGCCATGCGCGAGAAGGAATTCGGGATCTGGCAGAGCATCACGTGGACCGAATACGCGCGGCGCGTGCGGCACTTCGCGATGGGGCTCCGCGAACTCGGTCTCCAGAGCGGGGACCGGATCGCGATCGTGGGGGACAACCGTCCCGAATGGGTCATCGGCGAACTGGCCGCGCAGTCGCTCGGCGCGCTGCCCCTCGGCCTTTACCAGGACGCGGTCGCCACCGAACTCGAGTATCTGCTCGCGGCCTCGAGGGCGCGGATCGTGGTCGCGGAGGACCAGGAGCAGGTCGACAAGGTGCTCGAGATCCGCGAAGCGCTGCCGCGCCTGGAGCACATCGTCTACTACGATCCGCGCGGACTCGGCCGCTATGAGGCGCCCGGGCTTCTCGCGTTCCCGGATGTGGAGCGCCGGGGGGCCGAGCGCGACGACGCGATGCCGGACGAGTACGCCGCCGCCCTGGGGGCGGTCCGGGGCGACGATCCCGCGCTCCTGTGCACCACCTCGGGGACGACGAGCAAGCCCAAGCTCGCCGTGCTCTCGCACTCGAACCTGCTCAGCATGGCTGCACAGCTGCAGGATGTGGACCCGATGGCGGCGGAGGACGAGTTCGTCTCGTTTCTCCCCCTCGCCTGGATCGGAGAGCAGATGATGACGATCTCCCGCCACGTCCTGGTCGGCTTCCCCGTGAACTTCCCGGAGGAGCCGGGCACCGTGCGGCAGGATCTGCGCGAGATCGGGCCGCGCGTGATGTTCTCGCCGCCCCGCATCTGGGAGAACCTCGTCTCCGAGGTGCAGGTGATGGTGGAGGATACGACGCCGCTGAAGCGCCGCGTGCAGGGGTGGGCCATGAAGGTGGGCGGGGAGGCGGCGGACGACGCGTTCGAGGGGCGGGCGCCGGACGGCTGGCGGCGCCTCCGGCGTGGGGTCGCGGAGATCGTCGCCATGCGTCCGATCAAGAACCAGCTCGGCCTTCGCCACCTGCGGGACGCCTACACGGGCGGGGCCGCGCTCGGGCCGGACGTGTTCCGTTTCTTTCACGCGCTCGGCGTGAACCTGAAGCAGATCTACGGGCAGACGGAGGTCGCGGGGATCTCGGTGCTGCACCGGGATGGGGAGATCCGATACCAGACGGTCGGGGAGCCGCTGCCAGGGATGGAGGTCCGGGTGGCGGGCGATGGAGAGATCCTCACGCGGGGTCCGGCCGTCTTTCAGGGGTATTTCGAGAACCCGGAGGCGACGGGCGAGACGCTGGTCGACGGCTGGCTGCACTCGGGCGACGCCGGGTACTTCGACGATGAGGGCCACCTCGTCGTCGTCGACCGGCTGAAGGACGTGATGTCGCTCGCGGACGGGACGACCTTCTCGCCCCAGTTCATCGAGAACCTGCTCAAGTTCAGCCCCTACGTGGGCGAAGCGGTGGTCTTCGGCGGGGAGCATCCGTACGTGGCGGGGATCATCGCGATCGACTTCGAGAACGCGGGGCAGTGGGCGGAGCGGCGCCAGCTCGCGTACACGACGTTCACCGACCTGTCGCAGAAACCCGAGGTCTACGACCTGGTGCGGGCGCACGTCGAGTCGGTGAACGGGGATGTGCCCGAGGCGGCCCGCGTCCGGCGTTTCCTCCTGCTGCACAAGGAGTTGCACGCGGACGACGCCGAACTCACACGGACCCGGAAGGTGCGCCGGCGCTTCGTCGCCGAGCGCTTCGAGTCCCTGATCGAGGCGCTGTACGGGGAGGACGACTCCGTGGCGGTCGAGATGGAGATCACCTACCAGGACGGCCGCACGGCCAGCGTGAAGCACGATCTGCGGATCGAGCGGCTCGACGGACGCGATGGACCCGGCGGCCCCGGCGCGCCCGGCGGACTCGCCGCACCCGGCGGAGCGGGGTGATCGTGGACCAGTTCCTGCAACTCACGGTGGCGGGCCTGGGCACGGGCATGATCTACGCGCTCGCCGCCGTGGGTTTCGTCGTCATCTACAAGGCGAGCGATGTCATCAACTTCGCGCAGGGGGACCTCCTCCTGTTCGGGACCTATCTCGTCTTCTTCTTCCTCGTCCAGGTCGGTCTCCCGTGGACGGCCGGTGTCCTCCTCACGATGCTCGTGGCGGCGGCCATCGGCCTCGCGGTCGAGCGCACGGTGCTTCGGCCGCTGATCGGCGAGCCCATCATCTCGATGATCATGGTCACGATCGGCCTCTCGAGCGTCCTGCGGGCGGTCGTGCACGGGATCTGGGGACCGCAGCCGCGCACCTTCCCACCCTTCCTTCCCGAGGGCCAGGTGATGCTGGGATCCGCCGTGGTGAGCGCGGACCGGCTCGTGGCGATTCCGCTGGCGCTCGCGCTGCTCGGCGGACTCGCGCTCTTCTTCCGGCACACGCGGAGCGGCATTGCGATGCGGGCCATCGCCGACGATCAGCAGGCCGCCCTCAGCATGGGGATCAGCATCCCGCGGGTGTTCGCGACGGCTTGGGCGCTGGCGGCGGTGACGGCCGCCATCGGGGGGATCATGCTCGGCAACATCGTGGGCGTGACCCCGAATGTCGCGCAGATCGGCCTGCGCGTCTTTCCGGTCGTGATCCTGGGCGGACTCGATTCGATCCGGGGGGCCGTCATCGGCGGCGCGATCATCGGGCTCCTGGAGTTCTACGCGGGCGGGTACATCGGCCACGGGCTCAACCTCATCGTCCCGTACGTCGTGCTGATCGTCGTCCTCATGGTGCGCCCGTACGGACTCTTCGGCAGAGAAATCATCGAGCGCGTATAGGCGCGCGCGGACAGGCAACGGACAGGCAACAGGGAGGATCTCCTGGAGAGCGGCGTCTTTCACACGGACTACCGAACCGATATCGGGCTCCGGCGCGTGCCGGCGGAGCGCGTGCGGCTCGGGCTGTTCATGGGCGCGCTCGTCGTCTTCCCCTTCCTGGCGTCGCCGTACTGGCTCAACCTCGCGAACCAGATCGCGATCGCCACGATCGGCGCGCTGGGGCTGAACATCCTCGTCGGATACACGGGGCAGGTCTCGCTGGGGCAGGGCGCCTTCATGGCCGTCGGGGCGTACACGTCCGCGCTGCTCACGCTCAGGCTGGGGCTGCCGTGGGGCGTGAGCATCGTGGCCGCGTGCTTCGCGACGGCGGCGGTCGGCGTCTTCTTCGGCCTCCCCTCGCTGCGGCTCAAGGGGCTCTACCTCGCGATCTCGACGCTGGCCGCCCAGGAAATCGTAGAGTGGATCGTCACGCACTGGACGGCGCTCACGGGAGGGGTCGAAGCCGTCGTCGTCCCGGCCCCGCGGCTCTTCGGGCAGCGGCTGAACACGGACTTCGGGTTCTACTGGCTCGGCATCGTCCTCGCGGGGGCCACGGCGCTCTTCACCGCGAACCTCTTCCGCTCGCGCATCGGCCGCTCCTTCGTCGCCGTCCGCGACCAGGACATCGCGGCGAGCGTCATCGGGGTGAACGTGTTCGGGACCAAGCTCCTGGCCTTCGCGACCTCGTCGTTCTTCGTGGGCCTCGCCGGCGCGCTCACTGCCTACTACCGCAACATCATCTCGTGGGAGCGCTTCACCTTCGAGACCAGCATCCTCTACCTGGCGATGATCATCGTCGGAGGCCTGGGGACCATCCGTGGTTCCCTGTTCGGGGCGGCGCTCATCACCCTCCTTCCCGCCATGATCGGGAGGGTGGGGCAGGAACTGCAGGGGTCGGCGCCCGCGATCGCGGCCCTCCTGCCGAGCGTGCAGCAGGCGGTGTTCGGGATCGTCATCATCCTCTTCCTCGTCTTCGAGCCCGAAGGTCTGTCCAAACTGTGGCGCAACGTGAAAGACTACTTCTACGTGTGGCCCTTCGCGTACCGCCGCGGAGAGGGCCGCTGATCGCCCCAGGTCGGCGAACTTCACGAACACGAAGGGGTCTCGGGATATGTGCTCCAGCCGATCCGTTTTCACCTGCACCCTCGCGGGATGTCTGGCCACGGTTCTCGTGCTCGCTGCGTGCGGAGGTTCGGAGGAGAGGGCGGAAGACGAGATTCTGATCGCGGCCATCTTCGACCTCACGGGTCCGACGGCCGACGTGGGGATCGACTACGCGGACGCGGTGCGGGGACACGTCGACTGGCTCAACGCGCGGGGCGGCATCCAGGGCCGGCCGGTCCGGCTCATCTACCAGGACTACGGCTACCAGGTCGACCGGGCGGAGCAGCTCTACACGCAGTTCGTGCAGGAGGGCGCCCTCATCTTCATGGGCTGGGGCACGGGCGACACGGAGGCCCTCCGGCTCAGGATCACGGACGACCGGATCCCGTTCTCGTCCGCCTCCCTCTCGCATGTGCTCGGCGACGCGCACGAATCGCCCTACAACTTCCTCGTGGCCACGAGCTACAGCGACCAGTTCAGGATCGTGCTGCGCTGGATCGCGGAGGATCACCGGGCGAACGGCGGCGAAGGCAACGCTCAGGTCGCGTTCATGCACAACGCGAGTCCCTTCGGCCTGTCGCCGTGGGCGCAGGGGGGCGAGGACTACGCGCGGGAGATCGGCGTGGACGTCACGCCCTACGAGATGCCGCGCGGCGCGACGGATTACACGGCGGAGTTCTCCCGCATCGGGCAGTCGGGCGCGACGTATGTGGTGTTCCAGAACACCTCCGCGCCGGCGGCCGTCGCTCTGCGGAACGCGCGGGGACTGGGGATCGACGCGACCTTCGTGTGCCTGAACTGGTGCGCCAACGCGCTCCTGTGGAGGCTGGCGGAGGACGCGGCCGAAGGAGTGGTGGGGGCGATCCCGTGGGCGCCGCTCACCGACGATGTGCCGGGGATCCTGGACATCCGCAGCTACCTCGAGTCCCGGGGCGCGGACTACGCGGAGAAGACGAACGCGTACACGCAGGGGTGGTGGACGATGGCGGTGTTCGTCGAGGGGATCCGGCGGGCGCTCGCTGCGGGAGAGGACTTGACGGGAGAGAACATCAGGCGGGCGCTGGAGACGATCGACGGGCTCGACACGGGGGGGGCCGGCCCGCCGCTCACCTTCACGCCGAGCGACCACCGCGGTTCGAAGGGGCTCCGGCTCTTCCGCGCCGAAGACGGAAGGTGGACCCCGATGACGGAAGTCCTGACCGCGCCATCGTGGGGACCGGACGCCCCGTGATCCGGGGGCGCGCGTGAGCGCGTTGCTCGAACTCAACAGCGTCGAGGTCCTCTACGACGACGTCATCCTCGTCCTGCGTGGACTCTCCGTGGAGGTGCCGGAAGGGCACATCATCGCCCTCCTCGGCTCGAACGGGGCCGGGAAGACAACGACGCTCAAGGCGATTTCGGGTCTGCTCAAGGTCGAGGACGGCGAGGTCACGGACGGATCGATCCGCTTCGACGGACAGGAGATTCACGGTCTTCCCGCGGATCGCATCGTGCGCCGGGGCATCTTCCAGGTCGTCGAGGGGCGGCACGTGTTCGAACACCTCACCGTGCACGAGAACCTTCTCGCGGGGGCCCACACGCGCAGGGACCGCGCCGGCGTGCCGGCGGACCTGGAGCGGGTGTACGGGTATTTCCCGCGTCTGGCCGAGCGCCGCCGCCAGTGGGCGGGCTACCTGTCGGGCGGCGAGCAGCAGATGCTCGCCCTCGGGCGCGCGCTCATGGCCCGCCCGCGGCTCATGCTGCTCGACGAGCCGTCGCTGGGGCTCGCGCCGATTCTCGTGCAGGAGATCTTCGGAATCATCCGGCGGATCAACGAGGAGGAGGGCACGACCATCCTGCTCGTCGAGCAGAACGCGCGCCTCGCCCTCTCCGTCGCGGACTACGGGTACATCATGGAGTCGGGCCGCGTGGTGCTGGAGGGTCCCGCGGAGGAGCTGCGGAAGAACGAGGACGTGCGCGAGTTCTACCTCGGCCTGAGCGAGATCGGGCGGCGCTCGTATCGCGACGTGAAGCACTATCGCCGCCGCAAGCGGTGGCTGTCGTGAGCGCGGTGGGGCGTCGTCCCCTGGATGCCGCGGAAGCGCCGCCGGACTGGCACGCGGCGCAGGACAGGCTGGCGGATGAAGCCGTCCGCCTGGCTCTCGAGCGCAGCGGGGAAGCCGGAGTCCGCCTCCGGGAGGCCGGGATCGCTCACCCCGAGCCGCGCGGCGTGGCGGGCCTGCGGGACGTGGCGGTCCTGGCAAAGGATGACCTGCCGGAGCTGCAGGCGGCCCAACCTCCCTTCGGCGGGATGCTGGGCGTGGATCTCGGCGTCCTCCGGCGCATCCACCGGTCTCCCGGTCCGATCAACGACCCGGAGGGCCAGCGGGCGGACTACTGGCGCATGGCCCCGGCCTTCCGCGCGGCGGGGTTCGAGCGCGACGACATCGTGCTCAACACGTTCTCGTATCACATGACTCCGGGCGGCCACATGATGGATGCGGGGCTGCGGGCGGTGGGGTGCGTCGTCGTGCCGGGCGGGGTGGGGAACACCGCGGCGCAGGCCGCCTTCGCGTCGCAACTCGGCGCCACCGGCTACGTGGGGACACCGCAGTTCCTGCTGACCCTGCTGGAGCGGGGGAGGGAAGACGGGATCCGGTCGACCTTCCGCCGTGCGCTCGTCAGCGGAGCGCCCCTGCCGCTCGATCTCCGCAGGCTGCTGGAGGAGGGCCACGGAGTCTCCGTCTTTCAGGCCTACGGGACCGCCGACGCCGGGGCCATCGGCTACGAGTGCGACGCGAAGGACGGCTGGCACGTCGCGCCGGGCGTCGTCGTCGAGGTGCTGGACCCCGGCACGCGCGAGCCGTGCGAGCCCGGCGAACCGGGGGAGGTCGTCGTCACGAGCGCCAACCCGGTCTACCCGCTCGTCCGCTTCGGCACCGGCGATCTGTCGACGTTCCGGTCGGACGCGTGCAATTGCGGCCGGACCTCACCCCGACTGGCGGGCTTCCTGGGCCGGACCGGCGAGGGCGTGAAGGTGCGGGGCATGTTCGTCCATCCGCGGCAACTGGCCGAGGCGCTTCGCGGCGCGCCCGGCGTTCGGCGCTATCAGGGGGCGGTCACGGAGGAGGACCATCGCGACGTGCTCACCGTCTCCGTCGAGGCCACCCCGAGCCGGCCGCCGGACCTCGACGAACTCGCCGCCCGACTCAGGGACGCGACCCGGCTCCGCGTGGAAGTTCGCGCGGTCGAGCCGGACACGATCCCCGAGGATGCTCCCCCGATCGTCGACCTGCGCGAACGGAGCTAGCCGGAGACGGAAGGCACTTCGTTGCCGGCGATCCAGACGGACTCGATCGCGCGCAGGTTGTCGACGCCTTCAAGCGGATCCGCGTCGAGGAGAATGAGGTCCGCCCACTTGCCGGCCTCGATCGTGCCGACATCGTCCAGCCCCGTGCAGCGCGCCGCGTCGCCCGTGGAGGCGACGAGGATCTCCATCGGCGACATGCCCGACTCCGCCATGAGCGCGAGTTCCATGTGCTCGAAGTAGCCCTGGAAGCGGGCGGGCGGGCCGGTGTCCGTGCCCATCGCGATCGTGACGCCGGCGTCGGACAGCGCGCCGAGGTTCTCCTGGGCCTGCGCGAGCGCCTCCTTGTAGCGCTGGGCCGACTCGCTCTCGCGGTAGCGCGCCATGCTCTCGGGGGTACGGAGGGCTTCGAGCACGGCCGGCTCCGCCGAGGCGAGGAAGAAGGGATCGGAGAAGAACTCCGGTTCGCTCTCGTACACGAAGGTCGAGACCTCGCGCGTCAGCGTCGGCGAGTAGCAGACATCGGCTTCGACGAGCCGTGCCGCGAGCGCGTCGTCCACGTCCCGGTCGCGGACGCTGTGCACGATGAAGTCCACATCCACGTCGAGCAGCCCGTGCGCGTCCTCGAGATAGAAGAGGTGCGCCGCAACCGGAAGGCCGAGTTCGTGCGCCCCGGCGATCACCGCCTCGTACACGTCCGGCGTCATCTTGTACGTGCTCCCGAGGTTGTCGTCGACCCGGATCTTGATGAAGTCGACCCCCATCGCCGCGTTCCCGCTCACCATCTCGAGCGCGGCCCCCGGCGTGATCCCGGCCACCACGGCCCCCGCCACGTAGAGCCGGGCCCGGTCGAGGGATGGCGTGTCCTGCTCGTCGCGCACTTCGACGCCGGCGGGTTCGTCCCCGCCGAGGCTGACGACGGTCGTCACTCCGTAGCTCGCGTACAGCTCGAGCTGGCGCAGAACGTTGTCCCGCGAGTAGTGCCCGCCTTCGAGTCCGAGGGTCGCACCCACATGGCCGTGCGCGTTGATGAGACCTGGGACGAGGTACTTGCCGGCCGCGTCGAGGACCTCGGCGTCCGCCGGAACCTCGATCTCCGCCGACGGTCCCACGGACTCGATGCGCCCGTCGCGGACCACGACCGTCGCGTCAGGCATGGGATCCGCCCCGGATCCATCGATGACCGTCGCGCCGACGACCGCCAGCGCCGACGCCTCCGCGGTGTCCACCGGCGACGTTTCGCGGTCGGCGGCGTCGCATGCCCCGAGAGTCGCCGATGCGAGGAGTGCGATCACGGAGCGCTGGGTGAGTTTCATCATGGTCCGGACTCCTGTCGCGGATGGCTCGCCGCAGCCCTCGGGCGAGTAGACGACCATCGTAAGATACTCCCCGCAATCTGAGAAGATCGGCTTTCGCGAACCGACAGATCGCCGAGACCCGAAAACGACGGACATCCGACGTCCTAATCGACAAATGGCCGACGTCCTAATCGACAAATGGCCGGACCTCCAACCGACAATCGGCCGGAGCTAGACGGGGCGTTCGCCGCGGATGGTGACGCGGTAGCCGGAGCGCACGGCAGGGAAGTAGTCCCAGATCGCGTGGTGCTGCGTGCAGCGGTTGTCCCAGAAAGCGACGGAATGCGGGCGCCACCGGAAGCGGCAGTGGAAATCCGGCCGCTGCACGTGCCGGAAGAGGAAGTCGAGCAGCCCGATGCTCTCGCCCCGAGGGAGATCCGCGATGCGGACCGTGAACATCTCGTTCACGAACAGCGCCTTCCGCCCCGTCACGGGGTGCGTGCGGACGATGGGGTGTTCTGCCGACGGGTAGGAGCGGCCCCCGTCGTCGCGCCCGATGAGCCGGTTGACCTCCCGGTAGAACGGGCCGCCATCGTGGATCGCCGTGAGGCCATCGAGCAGCGCCTTCATGCGGTCCGACAGCGCCTCGTAGGCGGCGTACATGTTCGCGAACAGCGTGTCGCCGCCGCTCCCGGGCACCGTGTGCAGGCGGAGGATCGAACCCATCGGCGGCATGGGGTCGCACGACACATCCGAATGCCAGCGCTCCCCGGTCGCCCGCACCGAGTTCTCGTCCGCATGGATCCGGAACACCTCAGGATGTCCCGCGATGCCGGGCTCGTTGGGGTGCTCGACGAGTTCCCCGAACCGGGCCCCCAGCGCCTTCTGGCTCTCGATGGAGATGTCCTGGTCCCGGAAAAAGAGGACGCAGTGCGCCATCAACGCATCGCGGATGGTCTCGAAACTGTCATCATCGAGGGCCGCGAGGTCCACGCCGTCGACCTCGGCGCCGATGATGGGTGTCACCGGACGGATTTCGGGTAAGGTTCGCATGCAGCCGATTCTTGCACGGATCAGGCCCCGCAGCAACGCCGGGCCGCCGGCGAGCCGCTGGAGCTTGCCTGAAGCCCGCGTCCCGTTTCATTTTTTAAGGTCGGATCGTGGGAGAGGTACGCCCAGGAGGGTCTTGAATGAAGGGTCGCTGGCCAGCCCTGCTGTTCGCGATGGGCATCGCCCTCAATTGTGGGGGTGGCGGTTCGGGCGAAGGCCCGGTCGGTACGCCCATCGAGCCGCCTCCGCCTCCCCCGCCTCCGCCGGCCGGGACGCCTCCTCCCCCGCCGCCTCCTCCCCCGCCCCCACCCCCGCCGACGCGAGTGGAGGCGCCCTTCGGGTCGGATGCGAACTTCGACATCCTGGACGACACGTTCGTCGACCCCGACGGGAATCACGATCAGGAAGCCCAGGTGACGGTAAAGCGGCACGCGGTGATCACATGGACGCAGAACGGCACGAACATCCACCGGGTGGAGTTCAGCAAGGTCCCCGAGGGCGCGAACGCAGTGGACAGCGACGACCTGCGGCCGGGCACGATCTGGGAGTACCGCCCGAGGATTGAAGGCGAGTACGTGTTCTTCTGCCGCTACCACGAGTACATGATGGATGTGCGAATCACCGTGGAAAGTCCCTGACGGGAGCTTTCCGCGACCCCGGTGTATATATCTCTCTCATGCTGAATCGCACTCGGAAGGCGCTCGCCTTCGTGGCCGCCGGAATCCTCCTTGGCCTTGCGGCCTGCGGGGACGGCTCCGTCACGCCGCCTGTCCCGCCGCCGCCCCCGCCCGCGCCTCCGCCGGAACCGCCGCCCCCGCCTCCTCCTCCTCCGGAGGTCGTGCGGGCGATGCTCATCGACACGGTGCGCCTGCTCGCGGACCACCGGAACCTCGACCCGCTCGAGCCGCCGCCCTCCGTGCGGCCGGAACTCGTCGAACTGGGGCGCGCGCTGGCCTTCGACCGGATCCTGGGCGGGAACCGGGACATTTCCTGCATGTCCTGCCACCTGCCCAGCTTCGCGCTGGGGGACGGCCGGTCGCTCTCGATCGGCGTCGGGGGACGAGGGCTGGGCCCGAACCGGACGCACCCCGAAGGCGAGTTCATCCCCCGCAACTCGCCCGCGCTCTTCAACCTCCATCTCTCGACGCAGTTCTTCTGGGACGGGTTCGTCGAGGAACTGGAGGACGGATCGATCTCGACGGAGGCCGGGGATCAACTGACGCCGGAGATGCAGGCGGTGTTCGAGTTCGGGGCGCTGTCGGCGCAGCCCATGATCCCCGTGCTGCGGCGCAAGGAGATGCGCGGCTTCGGTGAGGACAACGAACTGGCGGCGCTGGACGATGACGACTTCACGGGCGTGTGGGCGGCGCTCATGGCACGGCTGGGTGAGATCGGGGAGTACCGGGACCTGTTCGAAGCCGCGTACCCCGGCACGGCGTTCGACGACATGTCCTTCGCGCACGCGGCGAACGCGATCGCGGGCTTCTACGTGGCCCAACTCACCTTCATCGACACCCCGTGGGACCGGTTTCTGAAGGGGGACAACGACCAGCTCAGCGATGCGGCGCTGCGCGGCGCGAAGAGCTTCATGACGATCCGCTGCATGCACTGTCACGAGACGGACCAGTTCGACGACCGCAACAACGAACACCACAACGCGGCCATCCCGCAGATCGGACCCGGGCTGGGGGACGGGCCGGCCGGGAACGACGACTTCGGGCGCGAGCGGGTGACGGGAGATCCGGCGCACCGGAGGCTCTTCAAGACGCCGCCGATGCGGAACGTCGAACTCACGGGGCCGTACGGTCACGCCGGCCAGTTCGCCACGCTGAAGGCGATCGTCGTCCACTACGACAGCATCGACACCCGGCTCCGGGACTATGACGTGTCGCAGGTGGATCCCGAACTGCGGGGCACGCTGCTGAACAACTTCGACGACATCCTCGCGACGCGGGACACCATCCTGATCCCGATCGGCTTCGACGACGCGGAGGCGGACGACCTCGTCGCCTTCCTCGAGTCGCTGACGGACGACGCGGCGCGCGACCTGTCGCACCTGGCGCCGGCGGCCGTGCCCAGCGGGCTGCCGATCGACAAGTAGGGTTTCGCGACCGGGCGGTCAGGGATCCGCGTCGATGAGCGACCGGAGCGTCCGCTCGAGTTCGCCGGCCTGAGCCTCGGGATCCGCAAGCGTCGGGTTCCGGACGAGCGCAAGATCCCCCGCGGCATCCACCACGAAGAGGGCCGGAACCGAGGCGAGCTTGTAGTCGTAAGCGATCCGCTCCGCGCGCAGGAGGAGGGGGGCGTCGAGCCCCCATTCGCGCACGACCGTGCCGGGATCGACTTCGGGACTTTCCCACGCGCTGAGGTTGAGGAACCGAACGCCCTCCGCCGTCCACCGCTCCGTGACGGCGGCGTACGCGGCGGCGAGGTCCCGACAGGGGGCGCACCAGCTCGCCACGAAACTCAGCACGACGATGTCCCCGCGCAGATCCGAGAGGCGGAGGGACGAGCCCGCTTCCGTTTCGAGCGTCCAGTCGGGCGCCGGAACGCCGGGTTCGATCCGCCGCGCGTCCTCGTCGATGACGTCGCTCGCCGGATCGAGGAGGTCCATGCGGATCGCGAGTTGATCGGGCGTGAGCCTCGCGTCGACGAGGATGCTCCGGATCTCGAAGGCGAGGGTCCCGCTCCCATCATCCGCCTCCCAGCGGAAGGCGCGGGGCAGGTCATCCTCGACCCCGATGTGCCACCACACCTGCGCGGATCCGAACTCGGTCGTCCTTCCGCGCAGCACATCGCACAGGACGCCGCCGATCGTCTCCCGGCTCACGAGTTCCAGGCCGCTCGCGAGTTCCGCCTGGAACGGCTGCGGATCCGTGAACGCCGAGAGTACCGCGAAGGGGGCGTTGGCCACGAGATGGCCGGAGCCCCCCGAGACCGTCCCGTGACTGAACCGGGCCAGCGCCTCGTCGCGGGCCGCGACGTAATCGCCGCCCCCGGACACGATGAGCGCAGGAGTCTCGGCGGGCATCTCGTCGGGGGCGTCGCCCGGCAGCGGTTCGTCCGGCTGCGCATCGGGCGTCCATGACGGCGACGGCCGAAGCTCGGCCCAGTAGACCGACGGTTCGCCCTCGGCCCTGAGCAGCCGCACCCTCCCGGTGTAGGATCCCGCGGCGCTCCCGGTGCCCTCGTACGCATACTCGTACGCGAGGCTCGAAAGCCGCTCGATGGCGGCGGCGGCATCGAGGAGCCGGTCCCGGCCCGTCGGCGCCGACTCGCACGACAGGCACAGGGCGGCCGCGACGCCCGCCGCGGTCGCCGTGCGTGACGCTCGATTCGTCCTGTATCGCTTCATGTTTGCGATCCGCTCCCCACCGCTCCGAAGTTGGATTCCATATGTCACGTCCCGGACCCTCAGGCAAACCCGGATCGGGTCGGACGCGACTCTCTGACACGGCGGGATGGACGGTGACGATGGAACCGACGAAGCCCGAATCGAACGAGACCGGCGAGATGACACCCGCGGGGGTCGACCGGCGGACGCTGCTCAAGCTGGGGGCGCTGGGGGCGGGGGCGGCGGTCCTGGGCGGCTGCCGCGAGCCCGGGGCCGGCGGCGGATCGGAGCGGTCCGCGAGCGGCGGTGCGGCGCCCGAGGCGCTCTTCGCGGCCCCGCCGATGGAGACGGTGCGGATCGGTTTTGTGGGGATCGGCGGCATGGGTTCGGTCCACGTCCGCAATCTCCTGGACATCGAGGGCGTGGAACTCACGGCGCTCTGCGACATCCGGCCCGAGCACGCCGAGCGTGCCCGCGACTGGGTGCTCGAGGCCGGGGGGCCGGAGCCGACCCTCTACACGCGCGGGGAGACGGACTTCCTCCGCATGTGCGAGGCGGAGGAACTCGACCTGGTCTACACGGCGACGCCGTGGCGCTGGCACGTGCCCGTCTGCGTCGCCGCGATGGAGCACGGGAAGCACGCGGCGACGGAAGTCCCGGCGGCCTACACGATGGAGGACTGCTGGCGCCTGGTGGAAACCGCCGAGGCGACGCAGCGGCACTGCGTGATGATGGAGAACGTGAACTACGGCCGCTGGGAGATGCTCGTCTTCCACATGGTGCGACTCGGACTCTTCGGCGAGATCCTGCACGGCGAGGGCGGGTACCTGCACGACCTGCGCGCGATAAAGTTCGCCGACACGGGCGAGGGGCTGTGGCGCCGGGAACACTCGAAGACGAGGAACGGCAACCTCTATCCCACGCACGGCCTCGGACCGATCGCCAACTGCATGGATATCAACCGGGGAGACCGCTTCGACTACGCGGTCTCGATGAGCGGGCCATCGCGCGGGCTGCAGGCGTTCGCCCGCGAGCACTTCCCGGAGGGGGCGCCCGAGCGTGACGAGACCTTCTCGCTCGGCGACGTGAACGTCACCCTCATCAAGACCGCCCTCGGCCGGACGATCTACGTCTCGCACGACACGAACCTCCCCCGCCCGTACTCGCGGATCCACCTCGTCCAGGGGACGCGGGGCCTCTTCCAGGGCTATCCCGAGCGCGTCTACATCGAGGGCCGCAGCGAGGGGCATCGATGGGACGGGGCGGAGGACTACGTGGCGGAATTCGAGCACCCGCTGTGGCGCGAGATGGCCGGGGCCGGGGCGGGCCGCGGACACGGCAGCATGGACTATCTCGAGGACTACCGGCTGATCAAGTGCCTGCGCGAGGGGCTGCCCACCGACATGAACGTGTACGATGCGGCGGCGCTGTCGGCCGTGTGCGCGGTGAGCGAGGCGTCCGTGGCGGAACGGAGCCGGCCCGTCGACTTCCCCGACTTCACGCGCGGCCGGTGGGAGACGTGGCCGCAGCTCGGCGTCGTCGGCGCATAGAGGTGCGCCGTCGCCGCCGGCATCCCGTCGTGCGTGCGCTGTGTGGTCTGGCTGCCCTCACTCTGGCCGGGCTCGTCGTCGCGGCCGCGTACGCGGGGTTGCGATCCCTGGGCTTCCGCCCGCGCTGGGAGGTCGAGGCTCCGCCGCCACCGGCCCCGCCGACGGAGCTTCGGGCTCGCATGCCGCCGCCCGTGTCGCCGCTCGGGGGCGCGCGGGAGGCGTCCGAAGCAGGCGCGGAAGGCGGCCCGTCGCTCCCGGCCCGTGGTGAGGGCGCGGTTTACCCGCCCGCGCGCATCGACTTCGAGACGTACGGCGATGGCCGGCCGGTCGAATCGAACGCCGCGGTGTCGGAGGAATGGCGCGAACAGGGTCTCGTTCTCTCCTTCGAGTCGTACACGGCGAACGCCGTCCGGCCCTACGTGCTCGACGCCCGTCGCTATCTGCCCCCGGACGCTCCGGCCTACGTGCTTGGTCCCGCGCTGGAGGGAGAGCGCGGACTCGAAGTTGGCGTAATCCACCTCGACTTCCCGGGGCGTCCGCGCAGGGTGGCTTTCACCCTGCTCGGCCCCGACCTGATCGAGCGCTTCCTCGTCATCGTCCGCAGCGAAGAAGAACGGTTGCCCGAGTCCGTTGCTGCGCGTTCACCCGATATGCGCTACGCGGCGGCCGAGAATTCCGGGTCGGGGAAGGCCACCTACAATCCGAGCGGGCGCGGCGTCTTCCGCGCTGAACGCGTCGTCGTCGCGGTGGCTGCGGGGATCGATCGGATCTCCCTCGACGGATGGGGACCGCCGGGTCACCTTCTCCTCCTGGATCACCTCGAGATCGACCCCTGACGCGGCGGGTCGCCGTGTCAGAGGGGGGCGGTCAGTCGAAGCCGACCCGGGGGAGCGCCCGAAACAGTCCGACGGCGGCGGCGACGGCCACGAGTCCGAATCCGACCGCGGCGGTCGGCCTCCCGTACAGCGCCATCCCCGTGCCGAAGAGCACGGCGTAGACGGTCACGCAGCCGAGGCCCCACGAGGCGAGACCCGCGGCCAGGCTCCCGGGCGCATCCGGCTGCGTGTTAACGGCCTTCCGCCAGCCGCGGGCGAAGGGGCGGATGCGGTCGTAGAAGTCCTGCAGCGTCGCCGTATCCGTGGGCCGCGTGAGGAAGGTCACGAGGAGCCACACGGCCGTCGTCAGCGCGACACCCAGCAGCAGGCTGACCGCGGGGTCGAGCGCCGGCAGCCCCACTCGCTCGTGGAAGAGCGGGAACCAGAGCGCCACCGTCGCGGAAGCCGCCATGCCCGAAATCTCCGACCACGCGTTCACCCGCCACCAGAACCAGCGCAGTAGGAAGATCAGGCCGCTCCCCGCGTGAAGCAGCAGGATGAGCTCGAACGCCTGTTTCGCGCTGTCGAGGAAGAGCGCGAGGGCGGCGGAGAGGACGATCAGAAGTCCGGTGGAAACCCGCGCCACCCGCACGTAGTGGGCTTCGTCCCGGTCCGGGGCCACGAAGCGCCGATAGAAGTCGTCGACGACATAGGACGACCCCCAGTTCAGGTGCGTGGAGATCGTCGACATGTAGGCGGCCGCGAGCGAGGCGACGACGAGTCCCAGCAGTCCGTGCGGCAGGAAGACGAGCATCGCCGGGTAGGCGAGGTCGTGCCCCAGAATGCTCGGATCGAGGTCGGGGAATGCCGCTCCGATGGAGTCGAGCGTGGGATAGACCGCGATCGAGGCGAGGGCGACGAGAATCCAGGGCCACGGCCTCAGCGAGTAGTGCGCGATGTTGAACCACAGCGTGGCGCGCATGGAGTCGCGCTCGTTCCGCGCCGCGAGCATCCGCTGCGCCGCGTACCCGCCGCCTCCCGGCTCCGCGCCGGGATACCAGCTCGCCCACCACTGCACCGCGATCGGGATGACGAACACCATCGCCGCCGTCCGCCAGTCCGAGAAGTCGGGCAGCAGCGAGAGGTTCTGCGAGATCTCCGGGTGCGTGACGAGCCCGGCCAGACCCCCGACCTCGGGCTGCGCCAGCGCGTACGAGGCCGCCGCGACGGCCCCGATCATGGCGATCGCGAACAGGAGGAGGTCGGTGACGACCACGCCCCAGAGCCCGGACGTCGCGGAGTACAGCGCCGCCACCGTGCCCGCGACGAGCACGGTCGTGTACTTGTCCGCACCGAGCAGGACTCCCGAGATCTTGATCGCGGCGAGCGTGACGGTGGCCATGATGACCACGTTGAAAAAGACGCCCAGATAGAGGGCCCGGAAGCCCCGCAGGAAGGTCGCCGCGCGCCCCGAATAGCGGAGCTCGTAGAAGCCGATGTCGGTGAACACGCCGGAACGCCGCCACAGCTTCGCGTAGAAGAACGTCGTGCACATCGCCGTGATGAGGAACGCCCACCAGCCCCAGTTCCGGCTCACCCCGCCGTTGCGGACGAGGTCCGTGACGAGGTTCGGGGTGTCGGTGGAGAAGGTCGTCGCAACCATCGACGTCCCCAGCAGCCACCAGGGGAGCTTCCGGCCCGCGAGGAAGAACTCGTTCGTGCCGGAGCCTGCGCGCCGGGCGAACCAGAGCCCGACTCCGAGGGCCACGGTCCCGTAAGCGGCCAGGACGATCCAGTCGAGGCCGTTCAGTTGCAC
>JAJDUL010000055.1 GCA_022826685.1 Gemmatimonadota bacterium
ATCGAGTGCGCCTGGCCGGGACGCCCGTGGCTCGACCGCACGATCGACAAGGGCGACCTGCTGCTCGCCGCCGGACCCGTGCGCTTCTACCACGGCAAGCAACTCCAGCCGCGAGAACACACCGTACTGGCCCGAGCCTCCGACGAGAGAGGCGCCTCCGGAGACGGATCCGCCGAGCGAGCCGCGGACTCCGGGGAGCGTCCCGCCGCGGGGCGGGTGTTTCCCGTCTATCCCGCCACCGAAGGGCTCACGCACCGGCAGATCCGCGCCGTCATCGAACTGAACCTCTCCCGTCTCCTCTCCGACCTCGGGGACGACGACCCGATTCCGGGCGGCTGGCTCGAAGAACTCTCCCTCCCCCCGCTCGCGGAGGCCCTTCGCACGCTGCACGGCCCGTCCGCCGTCGCCCAGGTCGGGCGCTGCCAGCGACGCCTCGCCTTCGAGGAACTCTTCTTCCTCCAGCTTCTCCACGCCCGGGCCCGGGCGCGCCTGCGCCACGAGGTTCGCGGCATCGCCTTCGACGCTCCGGCCACGCTCACCCGCGCGCTCCTGGACGCCCTCCCCTTCGAACTCACGGCGGCCCAGCGTCGCGCCTGGTCCGACATCGAGGCGGATATGGCCCGGCCCGCGCCGATGAACCGCTTGCTGCAGGGGGATGTCGGGAGCGGGAAGACGGTCGTGGCCGCACTCGCCATGCTCAAGGCGCTCGAGGCGGGGCGGCAGGCGGCGATCATGGCCCCGACGGAGCTGCTGGCGGAGCAGCACCGGCGCACCTTCGTGAAGATGCTCGGGCCGCTCGGTGTGGAGCCCGAACTCCTGACCGGCGCCGTCACCGGGAAGGCGCGGCGGGAGGCGCTGGAGCGGATCGCGGCCGGCGACGCCCGTCTCGTCGTCGGGACGCACGCCCTGATCCAGGAAGGCGTCGACTTCGCGTCCCCGGGACTCGTCGTCATCGACGAACAGCACCGCTTCGGCGTGGAGCAGCGCCGCCGGCTCCGGGAGACCGGCGAGGCCCCCGACGCCCTCGTGATGTCCGCGACGCCGATCCCCCGCAGCCTCGCACTCGTCCTCTACGGCGACCTCGACCTCTCGATCATCGACGAACTTCCCCCCGGCCGACGGCCGATCCGGACCGCCGTGCGCGGTCCCGAGAGCCGCGACGCCGCGTTCGACTTCCTCGGCGACCAGCTCGCGGCGGGCCGCCAGGCGTACGTCATCTATCCTCTCGTCGAGGAATCCGAGGCCCTCGAGGCCCGCGCCGCCACGGTCATGTTCGAGCAACTCCAGGCCCGTTTCCCCGACGTCGCCGTGCGCCTCCTGCACGGACGCCTCTCCTCCGCCGAGAAGGATGAGGCGATGCGGAGCTTCCTCGCGGGCGACACGAACCTCGTCGTCGCGACCACCGTCATCGAGGTGGGCATCGACGTCCCCAACGCGACCGTGATGATCATCGAAGACGCCGAGCGTTTCGGCCTCGCGCAGCTCCACCAGCTGCGCGGACGCGTCGGGCGGGGCGCCGAGCAGTCCTACTGCATCGTCTTCCACGCCTCCGAGACGCCATCGGAGAGGCTCGTCGCCTTCGAGAAGAAGACCGACGGCTTCGAACTCGCCGAGGAAGATCTCAGGATCCGCGGCCAAGGCGATCTCTTCGGCAAGGAACAGCACGGCGCCGTGCTCCTGCGGTTCGCGCAACTCGACCGCGACATCGACCTGCTGGAGGCCGCGCGCCGGCGAGCCCGCGCCATCGTGGACGCGGACCCCGGGCTCTCGAAGCCGGCCCACCGCCGGTTCCGCCACGAACTCGATCTCCGCTACGCCCAGCGGGAGGCCCTCTACCACGTCGGCTGATCCGGCCGGCGCCCCGGCGGCTGCGTTTGCCCCGTCCCGAAGGGAGCCGCAACTTGTCGCCGCCATGTCCGAACACACCGTCACCATACGCGAATTGCCCGCCCACATCGGGGAGGAAGTCCGTCTCCGCGGCTGGGTCCGGCGCCTCCGCTCCAGCGGCAAGATCTCCTTTCTCGTGCTTCGCGACGGCACGGACGAGATCCAGTGCGTCTTCGTGCGCAACGAGGTCCCGCCCGAGGTGTGGGAACCGCTGACCACCGTGGGGCACGAGGCGTGCGTCGCCGTGACGGGGGTCGTGCGCTCCGATGCCCGCGCCCCCTCCGGCGTCGAGCTCACCGGATCGAACTTCGAGGTGCTGGGCCCGTCGACCGACTTTCCGATCCAGCCCAAGGAGCACGGGGTCGATTTCCTCCTCGAGAACCGCCACCTCTGGCTGCGGAGCGCGCGGCAGATCGCGATCATGCGCATCCGGGACGAAGTCATCCGCGCGATCCACGACTTCCTCCACCACGAGGGGTTCGTTCACGTCGACACCCCCATCCTCACCGGCGCCATCGGCGAGTCGGCGGGCACCCTGTTCGAGACCGAGTACTTCGATCTCGGCACGGCGTACCTCGCACAGACGGGGCAGCTTTACGTGGAGGCCGCCGCCGCGGCGCTCGGCAAGGTGTACTGCTTCGGCCCCACCTTCCGGGCCGAGAAGTCGAAGACGCGCCGGCACCTGACCGAGTTCTGGATGGTGGAACCCGAAGCCCCCTGGATCGACTCCGACGGCAACATGGCGCTCCAGGAGCGCTTCATCTGCTGGATCGTGAAGCGCGTCCTCTTCAACCAGCGCGATCAGCTGGAGGCGCTGGGCCGCGACATTTCCAAACTCGAGGCCATCCAGCCTCCGTTCGACCGGATCAGCTATACCGACGCCGTCGCCTTCCTGCAGTCGAAGGGGAGCGACATCGAATGGGGTTCGGATCTCGGCGCCACGGCGGAGACGCTCCTCGTCGAGGGCCGGGACAAGCCGCTCTTCGTGTTCGACTATCCGAAGGGGGTCAAGGCCTTCTACATGAAGGAAAACCCGGAGGATCCCCGCACCGTGAAGTGCAACGACATGCTCGCCCCCGAGGGATACGGCGAGGTCATCGGCGGCAGCCAGCGGGAGGACGACCACGACAAGCTCCTCGCGCGCATCCGCGAGGAAGGGCTCCCGGAGGCGTCCTACGACTGGTATCTGGATCTCCGAAAATACGGGACCTTCACACACAGCGGGTTCGGATTGGGAGTCGAGCGCACGGTGACGTGGATGTGCGGGATCGATCACCTGCGCGAGACGATCGCGTTCCCCCGCATGATGACCCGCATCACGCCATGAACCGGCCCGGAGCCATGACCCGGCGCGAGGCGGTGGCGGCAGGCTTCGAAGAAGCTTCGAAGGAGGAGAAATGACAAGGAAACAATTCTCAGGGACGACTCGCACGCCGGGCGCGGCGCCGGTGACGGTCCTCGGTCTCGCGACGGTTCTCGGGCTCGCGGCGGCCTTCGTGCCCGCGACGCCGCTCGCGGCGCAGGAACACGCCGAGATGTCCGCGATGATGCACTCCGTCGAGTACCTGGGCGGACGGCCCAACTCGCCCTTCTCCGAGGCCGTCCGGGTCGGGAACGTCCTCTACCTCTCCGGCAAGCTCGGGACCGTGCCCGGCGAGGGACTCGTCGAGGGCGGGATCATCCCCGAGACGCAGCAGACGATGCGGAACATCGGGGACGCGCTCGAACGCTACGGATCGTCGCTCGACCAGGTCGTGAAGTGCACCGTTTTCCTGGCCGACATCGCGGATTTCCGGGACATGAGCCGCACGTACATGGAGTTCTTCCCCAACCATCGGCCGGCGCGCAGCGCGTTGGCGGTGGGCGGCCTCGTGCTGGACGCGCGCGTGGAGATCGAGTGCATCGCCACCATCGGCCTTCCGGGCGGCGGCGGGGACGGCGGCTCATAGAAGCCGGGCACACGGCTCCGTGATCCGCCTCACCTGGCTCGGTTTCGTCGTCGGCGCGATCGTGTTCGCGGCGCTCGGGATGTGGATGAACACCCAGATCGAGTTCCCGGCGTTCTCGAACCCCGGACCCGTCGGGATCCTCGCCCTCATCGGCGGCACGACGTCGGGCCTCGTGAGCCCCCTCCTCTTCCGCCGCCTCGAAGCCCGCCGCCGTCGTCGCAAGAAAGGCGACTCAAAATAATGCAGGTGGGGTCGCTCGCCGTGTGGATGGCGGCGATGCTGGTCGTGGTCGGTGCCGGACCCATCGGAGCCCTGCAGGACGCTGTGTGCGGCGGCCGCGGATCGTTGTCAGTGGAGGTGCGCGACGATTCCGGGCTGGTTCCGATCCCGGGCGCGGCGGTGGCGGTCCGCTGGTCGGCGGCGGAGGGGCGGCCGATCCGCGAGGCTGCGGATGCCGAGGGACGGCTCGTGCTCTGCGTTCCGCCTGACGTACATGGGGCTGTCCTGTGGGCCGAGTTCGGCGACGCCTCGAGCGAGGAGGCGTCGGTAGCCCTGCATCCCGGCGTGGTGACCGCGGTCGAACTCCAGCTTCTGTTCGGAACTTCGGCCACCGGGCGCGTCCTCGGGCAAGTGCGGGATGCGCGGAACGACAGGCCCGTCGCCGCGGCCTCGGTGTCCGTCCCGGGCCGACCAGAGGCGGCACAAAGCAACAGCCGCGGGTACTTCGTGCTCAGCGGGCTGCCGGTGGGCGAGCACGAGCTTTCGGTTCGACACCTCGGCTACGCGCCTCTGGTCCAGCAGGTGACAGTAGCGCGAGGCCTCACGACCGAGGCCATGATCGGGCTGTCGCCGGACCCGGTGGAACTGGCGCCGCTGGTCGCGGTCGCCACGAGGTCCCGGCGTTTGGAGACCACGGGGTTCTACGAACGCAGGGAGTGGGGGGAACTCACGGGTGGCGGCGAGTTCTTCACGGCGGAGGACATCGCGCGCCGCAACCCGATGCGGATTTCGCACATGATCGCGGATGTTCCCGGAGTCAGGCTGGGTAACTGCGGCGTGCAGGCGCACGGCTGCCACCTGTACAGCACAAGGGCATCGGCGGGGTTCTCGGGCCAGGGATGCAAGTTGAACGTCTACATTGACGGGACACGGGTCATCCGGGGGAGCGACGAGCGTCATGCCGCCGAAGAGGTGCCACTTTCGATCCTGCGCATGACCCGCATGAGCAATGTGAACGAGACCGTCAACGATTTCGTCCTCCCCGTCGAGATCGAGGGGCTCGAGGTGTACACGGGAGCGGCGTCGCTACCGGCCGAGTTCTCTGGCTACGACGCCCGCTGCGGCGCCGTCGTGATCACGACGAAATAGGTTCCGACGCGCCGCCGCTGCGGGAATCGCGACGCGCAACTCCAGCCCGAGACGTTCCCGCGGGAACGTCTTATCCCGTTCCTCCGGGCTCGGCGAAGCGCCTCAGGGTTCCGGCGTCGAGGCGGTGTCCGCCGGGATAGGTGTGGGAGGTGAACGCGACGCCTGCCGCCCGGAGGCGCGCCTCATGGGCCTCGATGGCGGCGCGGTCGAAGTACTCGTCCTCATCCCCCACGACGAGGTGGAGGTCGGCGGCGGAGAGGGTGTCCCCGTGTTCGCTCAGGTCGAGGTCGGGCGGGACGGTGGAGCCCCACAGGATCGCCCGGTCGATGCGGGCCCGGCCGAACGCGAGCCAGCGGCACAGCGTGTGGACGCCCTGCGAGAACCCGAGTCCGACGATCCGCGGGGGCGCCGATCCGCCTGACGTCTGTCGTGACTCTTCGGCGAGGACGTGCGCATGGAGCCGGTCGAGGTAGCCGACGTAGTCCTCGATGTCCGTAAGGCGATCTTCGCTCGTCATCCACGAGGCGCCCACCTTGCGCGACTCGTGTTCGATGTAATGCCGGTGCAGCCCCTCGGGGGCGACGATGCACCGGGCGCCCTCGTGAATCGGCTGGAAGTAGCGCAGGAAGCGGTGGGCGAGCTGGTGGTACCCGTGCAGGGCGAACCAGATCTCGGTCACCGGCCGCTCGTGCGGCTCGAGCACGGCGAACCGCACGCGCCGCTCGATCGTGATGTGTCTCGGTTCAACCGCCACTGCGCCTCCCGGCCCACCGACCCCAGGTCGCGGGCTGCCAGGGTTCGAAGGGGTGATAGATTGCGACATGGCTTCCGAGTTCGTCTACACGCGGCGCGTGGAGTTCGCGGATACCGACACCGCGAACCTCATCCACTTCACGGCGCTCCTGAAGTTCATGGAGGAGGCCGAGCACGCCCTCTACCGGTCGTTCGACCTCGTCGGCTTTCGCTGGAGCGAGGATTCCGTGTTCGGGATGCCGCGCGTCTCCGTCTCGTGCGACTACCTGGGCGCCGTCCGCTACGGCGACGAGGTCGACGTGAGACTCCGGGTGCGCGAAGTGCGCCGCAAGGCGATCCGCTACGCCGCCGACTTCACGGTCGAACGCTCCGGCGGGCGTGAGGTCGTCGCGCGCAGCGACTGGACCGTCGTCTGCGCCCGCCGCGAGCACGGCAGCCAGGACTGGCAGGGCGTAGAGATCCCGCGGCCGCTCAAGAACCGGCTATGGGAGATGCTACCCGCGTAGCCGGACGCAGCAGTTCAACTCCCTCCGTCTCCGCAGCCCGTACGAGCTTGCGGTCCAGCGTCGCCAGGGGACGGTTCTCGCGCAGCGCCAACTCCAGGTAGAGCGCGTCGTAGATGGTGAGGTAGTGCTCTCTCGCGAGTCGCAGGACCAGCGGCCCATTCGGCTTGTAGTCCAATTGCACGGGGAGCGTGTCGAGGGCTGCGAGTGCCGTGTCCGTGATAGCGGGCGTCGTGCGTCCGCGGCGCTCCGCGACCAGCAGGGCGTTGCGCAGTTCCGCCCACCAGAGCTGCGGAGCCACGCCGCCATGGACCCTGACCTGTTCGAGCGCGAAGTCCGCGTCGGCCGAGGGTTCGTCCATCATCGCCCAGGCCACGGCGGTGGAGCCATCGATGACGGCGGATCTCACCGGCGGCCTTCATCCCGGAAGGCGAGGATTTCCTCGACCGAGAGGCTGCCGTGTCGCTCGCGCAACGCCCTCAGTCTCGCGATCGCCGCGTCCACCGCCCGTCGGTCGAGCGCGTCGGGAGGAATGAGCTGCGCTACGGGGCGCCCCCGCTTCGTGATCATCACGCTTTCTCCTGCCGAGACCGCTTCGAGGAGCGCGGAGAGGTGCGTCTTCGCTTCGAAGGTGCCGATTTCTCGCATCTGTTGCCCCGCTTTCCGACCCGGGTTTGAACATACTAGTTAGTAAACTAGTTGGATGTTGTGTGTCCGGTCAACCTTCAGAGGCGGCGTCGAGTACGGTGATGACGTGGCGGCCGGTGGCGTCGGCGAGGTCGGCGATCTGGTGGCGGCAGCTGGTGCCGTTGGCGACGAGCCATTCGTCGTCGGCGAGGCCGCGGACGGTGGGGAGGAGTTCGAGTTCGGCGACCTGCCGCGAGACTTCGGCGTGCTCCGCCTCGTAGCCGAAGGAGCCGGCCATGCCGCAGCAGCCGGCGGGGATCGCTTCGACCTCGAGGTCGGGGATCGCGCGGAGGACATCCAGCGTGGGGCCGTCCGCGCCGAACGCCTTCTCGTGGCAGTGGCCGTGGACGCGGACGCGCCGGACGGGAAGGGGAGCGAGGTCGAGCCGGTCGAGCGCCGCCGCTTCGACGAGCCATTCGGTCAGCAGCCGGGCCCGGTCCGCGACCGCCGCGGCCTCGGGCCCCGAGTCCAGCGCGGGCAGTTCGTCGCGCAGTGTGAGGAGACAGGACGGTTCGAGCCCCACGACGGGAATCCCCCGGGCGAGGAACCGGCTCAGCGCGCGGACGGTGCGGTCGAGTTCGGTCCGCGCCTCCTCGACGAGACCCGCGTTGAGGAAGGTGCGCCCGCAGCAGAGCGGCCGGCCCGCCGTGACGGCCTCCTCCACCCGGTAGCCCGCCCGCGACAGCACCCGAACGGCGGCGTGGGCGTTCTCAGGCTCGAAATAGCGCGTGAAGGTGTCGACGAAGAGCGCAACGCTCGGCGCGCCGTTCCCCTGGGCGGGAATCGGGGCGGGAAGCCCGGCGGGAGGCCGGGAGGGCAGGGAAAACGGCTGCGACGACCAGCGCGGGAGAGGCCGGTCGGCTGCCAGGCCTCCGACGCGTTCCCCGAGACGTGCGAGCGCGGGGACCCGGTTCCGCAGGTTCACGAGCGGGGCCGCGCGCGAGACGAGCGGTGCGTAGCGGGGGAGATACGCGAGCGCGCGGTCCCGGGGCGAGAGGGGTTGCTCGGCGCGCAGGCGGTGCAGGAACTCCACCTTCATGCGCGCCATGTCCACGCCCGTTGGACACTCGCGGCGGCACCCCTTGCAGCCCAGGCAGAGGTCCATCGCCTGGTACAGTTCCGGCGACGTCCACGGATCCTCCCCCAGCTGTCCCGAGAGCGCCAGCCGCAGGGCGTTGGCGCGCCCCCGCGTGGAATGTCGCTCGTCGCTCGTGGCGCGGAAGGACGGGCACATCACGCCGGGACTCCGCTTGAGGCACGTCCCGTTGTTGTTGCACATGTCGACCGCCGGCGAGAAGCCGCCCCACGCCCCCCAGTCGAGCGCCGTCGGCAGCCTTCGGGTCTCGAGTCCGTACCGGGCCCGCAGGAGCGAGGGTTCGTTCATGCGGGGCGGGTCGACGATCTTCCCCGGGTTCAGGACGTCCTCCGGATCGAAGCGGCGCTTGATCTCTCCGAAGGCCGAGACGAGGCGCGCGCCCAGCATCGGCTCGAGGAACTCCGACCGGATCCAGCCGTCCCCGTGTTCTCCCGAATGGGATCCGCCGAGTTCGCCCGCGAGCGCGAAGGCGTCCACCGCGATCGCGCGCAACCGCTCCACGTCGTCCCCGTCCCGCAGGTCCAGCGCCGGCCGCACGTGGAGACAGCCGACGGACGCGTGCGCGTACCACACGGCGTGGGTGGCGTGGCGGTCGATGATCTCCGTCAGCCGGCGGTACCACTCCGGCAGCCGTTCGAGCGGGATCGCGCAGTCCTCGATGAAGGCGCGCGGTTTGCGCGCGGCGGGCTGGGACATCGAAATGCTGAGCCCCGCCTTGCGCATCGCCCAGATGCGGGCCTGGAAGGCGGGGGATTCCGCGCGGGTGACGCCCACGGCGATCCCGCCCAGCGCGGATTCGAGCCGCGAGAGGGAGGTTGAGACCCGCTCCGGGTCGTCTCCGGCGAACTCCACCACGAGGATATCGCGCGGCGGGCCGCTCCCGTCCTCCCCGAGCTGCCGGAGCACCCTCTCGAAACTCGGCATCTGCGCGGCGAGTCCGAGGACGGTCGCGTCGAACAGTTCCACCGCCGTCGGTTCGAGCGCGACGATCGCCGGAACCGCGGCCAGCGCCTCGCCGGTCCCGTCGAAGCGGCACACGCCGAGTGCGCGCACGGCGGGAATGGGCTGAAGGTCGAGTTCGAGCGCGGTGAAGAGCGCGAGCGTCCCCTCCGAGCCCACGAGAAGATCCGACAGCCCGGCGCCCTCCCGGCCCAGGCGGTGCAGCGCATAGCCGGCCACGTGTCGGGGGACGTCCGGCACCCGCCGCGCCAACTCCTCCGCCTCCCGCCGGTAGAGCGCGCGCATGTCCGCTCCGAGGCCGCCCCCGGCCGCCACGCCCGGCACCGCGTCGCGGCGGAACTCGACCCGCCGGCCGTCCGCGAGCACCGCGTCGATGCCCCGAACGTGCTCGACCATGTGGCCGTAGCGCACCGACCGCGACCCCGCGCTGTTGTTGCCGGCCATGCCCCCCAGCGTGGCCCGGCTCGCCGTCGCCACGTCGATCGGAAAAAAGAGCCCGTGCGGGCGCAGGAACGCGTTCAGCCGGTCCAGCACGATCCCCGGCTCGACGACCACGCGCCGGGCGCCCGGATCGAAGTCGAGCACCCCGTCCAGCCCCCGGCTCGTGTCGAGGATCACCCCCCGCCCGATCGACTGGCCGCTCTGCGACGTCCCCGCCCCCCGCACGACGACCGACGTCCCGTGCTCGCCCGCGAGTTCCACCGCCCGCCGCACGTCGGCGGCGGATTCCGGGAACACGACCCCCAGCGGCTCCACCTGGTAGATCGACGCGTCCGTGCTGTACAGCCCGCGCGTGAAACCGTCGAACCGGACCTCTCCCCGGAGTCCCGCCCGAAGTCGAGCTTCGAGCCGGGCCTCGCGTCGAGCGTCGGATCCGGGCCGGGGCCGTTGCGAACCGGCGCGGTCGTGAGAGATTGGGCGGGTCACGAGCCAAGTTGTATCGGCGGAAGCCCCGACCTGACAAGAGCGAGCCACCCTTGACCTACCGCGGCGGAAGACACTTCCTCCAGCTTCCGGGCCCGACCCCGGTGCCCGAGCGCGTATTCCAGGCCATGAACCGGGCCGTCATCGACCACCGCGGACCCGCGTTCGGCGAGATGGTGCTTGGCCTGTTCCAGGGACTCAAATGGGTGTTCGGAGACCCCGCGCACGTCTTCATCTTCCCCTCCTCCGCGACCGGGTGCTGGGAGAGCGCGCTGGCCAACGTCCTTTCCCCCGGCGACCGCGTCCTCCTGTGGGACAACGGGTTCTTCGCCTCGAAGTGGGGAGACGTGGGACGGGACATCGGCCTGCAAGTGGAGGCCATCGACGGAGACTGGCGGCGCCCCGCGGACCCGGAGAGGATCGCGGCGCGGCTTGCGGACGACCGGGAGGGGCAGATCCGCGCCGTGCTCGTCGTCCACAACGAGACCTCCACGGGCGTCACCAGCGACATCGCCGCCGTGCGGAAGGCGCTCGACGAAACCGGCCATCCCGCCCTCCTCATGGTCGACGCCGTCTCCTCGCTCGCCGCGACCCCCTACCGGCAGGCGGAGTGGGGCGTGGACGTCACCGTGTGCGGCTCCCAGAAGGGACTCATGCTCCCGCCGGGCCTCGGGTTCTGCGCCGTGAGCGAGAAGGCGCTCGCCCGCCACCGGGCGGGGCCGGGAGCGCCGCGCTCCTACTTCGACTGGACGGCGATGCTGCGGGACAACGAGGGCGGTTATTTTCCATACACGCCGCCCACGACGCTCCTCTACGGGCTCGAGGCGTCGCTCGCGATGCTGAGGGAAGAGGGGGCCGACGCCACCTTCGCCCGCCACGCCCGCCACGCCGGGGCCACGCGCCGGGCCGTCGCCGCCTGGGGTCTGCGCAACTACTGTCAGGACCCGAAGGCGGTGTCGAGCGCCGGGACGACGGTGATGGTGGGGGACGGGGAGGACGCGGACGCGTTCCGTCTCGCCGTGCTCGAACGCTTCGACATGTCGCTGGGGACGGGTCTCGGCCCCCTGAAGGGGAAGGTGTTCCGGATCGGACACCTCGGGGACCTCAACGAACTCACGCTGATGGGAGCGCTGGCCGGGGTGGAAATGGGACTGAAGTTGAGCGGAATGGCGCACGAACCCGGCGGCCTGTCCGCCGCCGCCGACTTCCTGGCCGGGGCATGAAGCGGCCCGCGGGACGGACTCCGCTGCTCGCCGTCGCGTCGGTCGCCGCGGCGCTCATCACCTTCGGCTGCGGGGGAGGGGGCGGGGAACCGGGGGTCGTCGAACTCTCCCTGGGGCACGTCGGCTCCCCCGGCTCGCTCTACGACGTGACGGCCAACGAGTTCGCGCGGCGCGTGAACGAACGGCTCGCCGGCCGGGCCGAACTCCACGTCTACGGCGCGAGCCAGCTCGGCGGCGACGACGCGATGCTGCAGCGGCTGCGGCTCGGCACGCTCGACATGTCCATCCCCTCCACGATCATGTCCTCGATGGTCGACGCCTTCGGCCTGTTCGAGATGCCGTACCTCGTCCGCGACCGCGAGCACATGAAGCGGATCGAGGAGGCCGTGGTGTGGCCGGAACTCGCCCCGCGCGCGGAGGAGGGCGGTTACCGCGTTCTCGCGGTGTGGGAGAACGGGTTCCGCCACATCACGAACTCCCGCCGGCCCATCCACGGGCCGGAGGACCTGAGCGGGATCAAGCTGCGCACGCCGCGCGGCGTCTGGCGCGTGAAGCTCTTCCAGGCGCTGGGCGCGAACCCGACGCCGATGCCCTTCTCCGAGGTCTTCGTCGCGCTCCAGACGGGGGTGATGGATGGACAGGAGAACCCGCTCACGCAGGTGACGAGTTCCAAGCTGCACGAGGTGCAGGACTACCTCTCCCTCACCGGACACGTGTACAGCCCGGCGTTCGTCACGACGGGAGCCGGGCCCTGGGAGCGTCACCCGGAGGACGTTCGCGCCGAGGTGGAGGCGATCGCGCGGGAGATGCAGGCGTTCGTGTACGAGACGGCCGCGCGCATGGACGAAGAGTTGCTCGCCGAACTCGAGGCCACGGCGATGGAGATCAACGAGGCGGATCCGGCGCGCTTCGAGTCCGCCAGCGAACCCGTATACGAGGAGTTCGCGGCGACCGTCGAAGGCGGACAGTCCCTCATCGACCGGGCGCGCGCGGCCGCAGCCCCGGAGGCCGGCTCATAACCGGGCCATGATGAAGACGGGCGTCCGGCGCTTCCTCGAGGGGGCGGTGCTCGTCCTCCTCGCGGCGCTCGCTATCGTCGTCGTGGTGGGCGTCGGGTTCCGGAAGGCGGGGGCGGCGCTCGTGTGGTACGACGAGGTCGCGTCGATCCTCCTCGCCTGGCTCACCTACTACGGGGCCGCGCTCGCGGCGCTGCGCCGGGCACACATCGGGGTGCCCACGCTGACCCAGCGGCTGACGGGCCGCGCGCGGCTCGCCGTCGTGCTCGTGGCCGAGAGCGCGATCATCGCCTTCTTCGCGGCGGTCGCGTGGGCCGGCTGGCAGGTCGTGCGCGTGCTCGAGGGGACGACGCTCGTGAGCCTGCCCTCCGTGCCCGCGGCGGTCGCGCAATCCGTGATCCCCATCGGGGCCGTCCTCTTCATCCTCGCGCAGCTTCTGAGCCTGAAGGACGCGCTTTCCCCGGAGGACGCGCTTTCCCCGGAGGACGCCCGCTCGGAGGAGACGGTCCCGGCCGGCGAGGGGGAGCCGTGACGCTCCTCGCGCTCTTCGTCGGCCTGCTGCTCCTCATCGCGCTCGGCATCCCCATCGCGGTCGCGCTCGGGATCGTCGCGCTCGTCGCCATGCTCGCCTCGGGGGGCGTCGCCATGCTCCCCAACGCGGGCCTCGTGCTGTTCGACGGGGCGACCTCGTTTCCCCTCATCGCGATCCCGCTCTTCATCCTCGCGGGCGCGATCATGAACGCGACCGGGATCTCGCGCCGGCTCATCGCCTTCGCCTCCGCGCTCGTCGGCTTCATCCGCGGCGGCCTCTCGATGGTCGGCATCTCCGCCTCGCTCTTTTTCGCCGAGATCTCGGGCTCCGCCGTGGCCGACGTGGCCGCCCTCGGCTCCATCCTCATCCCGGCCATGAAGAAACGCGGGTACCGGACGCCCTTCGCCGCGGCCGTGATGTCGTCGTCGGCCACGCTCGCCGTCATCATCCCCCCGTCCATCCCCATGATCCTCTACGGCGTCATGGCCGAGGCCTCGGTCGTCGAACTGTTCGTCGCCGGCATCGTGCCCGGCGTGCTCGGCGGCCTGCTCCTGATGTTCGTCGCCTGGCTCTACGCCCGCCGCCACGACTTCCCGGTGGAGGGACGGTTCGAACTCCGCCGCGTGTGGACGACGGCGCGCGAGGCGGGGTGGGCGCTTCTCCTGCCCGCGATCATCCTCGGCGGGATCTTCAGCGGCTGGGTGACGGCGACGGAGGGGGCGGGGCTCGCCGTCGTCGCCTCGCTCGTCGTGGGCGGGCTCATCTACCGCGAACTCGACCTCGCCCACCTGCGCGAGGCGATGCTGGAGGGCGGCGTGCAGACCGCCGTCGTCATGCTCCTCGTCGCGACCTCCGCCCTGCTCGGCGACTACCTCACGGAACAGCGGCTCCCGCAACAGGTCGCGGCCGGGATCATGGGGCTCACCGAGAGCAAGTGGCTCATCCTCGCGCTGCTCAACGTCTTCTTCCTCGTCATCGGCCTCTTCCTGCACTCGGCCGCCGCGATCATCCTCGTCGTCCCCATCGTGATGCCCCTCGTGCGCGCGGCGGGGATCGACCCGGTGCACTTCGGCCTCATCGTCACGCTCAACCTCGGCATCGGCCAGCAGACGCCGCCGGTGGCGAGCGTGCTCGTGACCGCCTGCTCCGTCGCGAAGGCGGACATCTGGGAGGTCAGCAAGGTCAACCTCCGCTTCGTCGCCGTGCTCGTCGCCGTCCTGCTTCTCGTGACGTACGTGCCCGCGATCCCCCTCGCCCTGGTGAACGTCTTCTACCACTGATGTGACGCCCGGCTCCCTGGCGCCGTCATATGCTGGAGGCATGTGTCCGCGACCAGAGCACACCTGCACCGCACAAAGCGACACACCTGCGCCGCACAAAGCGAAAGGAACGGGCTTGGGCGACGAACCCGGAGGTCCCCGTTACGAGCCACGCGGAACGCGGCGAGGCTCTATCGTCTCGTCTTTCGTCTTCGCGGCGCTGATCGTTGCCTCCTCGCTCGCGGTCGGCGCGACTGCAACTACGGGGCAGGAGCGGGAGTGCGGGGACCGGGCCTCTCTTCTCGTCACGGTGCTGGACGAGTCCGGGAGCATCGTGCTGCCCGGAGCGACGGTGGTTCTTCGATGGACCGATGCGGAGCGCATGCCGGTGCGCGAGGCTACGGATGCCGATGGTCGCCTTCGCATCTGCGTTCCGCGCGATGCGAGCGAGGCGGTCGTGTGGGCGGAGTTCGGAGACCATTCGAGCGGACAGGCCGCACCCGCGGTACTGGTATCCGGGGAGGAGCGCGAGGTCCGGCTGCGGATCCTGAGTTCGGTGCCGTCGGGACG
>JAJDUL010000045.1 GCA_022826685.1 Gemmatimonadota bacterium
ATCGAAGCTCGGTGCCTCCCGACTCGAACAGCGCCTCGGTGCGGGTTCGCACGGTCCGTGCGATGACGTCCGCGAAGGAGACCTCGAAGTCCAGTTCCTTGTCGCGCGGCAACGGCAGGCCCGTGCCGAACCGTCCGTGAGCGCCCCTGAGCGTGAACATGCCGTCGGCCAGCGGGACTCGATAGCTCGCGGACCCCGCCAGGTTGCCCCAGTAGGCCGACTCCACCGCCCCCGCGTCCTCCAGCCGCCCGATGTCGAGCAGCACGGACTCGCGGTTCCAGAACCCGGTGGCCGTGAACTTCCCGGGCCCCAGGCGATAGTCGAGCCGGCCCAGGAGATCGCCGTAGCCATACGGCATTTCCTGCTCGTTCGTGATGATCGGATAGCCGAGTCCGTGAAGTGCCCGGCCGCTGAGGAGCAGCCGCCCGGCGGGTCCGATGGGGCCCTCCGCCCGCAGGGTGCCGCCCAGGAGGTCGGCCGCGCCGGCCACGTGGAAGTTCTCCGCGTCACCCTCCCGGATCTTGAGGTCGAGGACGTAGGAGAGTCCCCCGTCGTACCGGGCCGGCGTCCCGCCGATGTACAGGGACGCCTCGTCCAGCACGCCGTCGGGAAAGGCGTCGAGGAGTCCGCTGAGGTGGAACGGCGCGTAGACCGGCGCGCCATCGAGCAACACGAGCTTCAGGTCCGACGCGGCGCCCCGGACGTAGAGCACGCTTGTCGGATCCGCGGGGTCGATGCCGGCATCATCCAGCGTCAGACCCGCCTCCGCCACGCCCGGAGACGAATCCAGCGCGCGGAGTTCCGTTTCTCCCTCCTCCCGAAACCCTTCGCGGGTGAGGCCGGGAGCGGGCAGCCGGCGTGCGGTGATGTGGGCGAACAGGCTCGGCATCGCGACGGGCCGCCGCTCCAGAGCCAGGTCGAGCGGGACGTCGCCGCCTGCCGGAACCACGACGCTGGCGGCGAGCGGGTCGCGATCCAGCGCCCGCGCGACGAGAAAGACGGGTCCCGCCGGAATCCCTTCCGCCCGGTAGAAGCCGTCATCGTCCGTCACGAGGAACCAGGAAAACGCGGGCAGGCGGATTTCCACGGAAGCGGCCGCGATCGGCGTCTGGGTTTCGGCGCGCAGCACGCGGCCGAAGACGGTGCCGACGGTCGGAGCGTCCTCTGAAGACGGGGAAGGCGGGGGATCCTGAGCGAGAAGCGGTGGAGCGAAGAAGCAGGTCGAAACCGGGCCGAGGAGCAGGGCGAAACGCCACGCGTGGGAGACGGGCCCCGGCCTTCGGTACATGGGCTTCGTCATCCCGGGATCCACCCCTCGAGGCTAGCTCAGATCGTCAGGTCACCGTCGTCCACCACCGCGGCGTCCGTTACCTGCGCTGCTACCCGTCGGTGCCGAGAAAGATCTCCACGGGACTCGCAGCCGCCGAATCCGTGCGCCGCAACTCGCCGCCCTCGAGGCGGACGACCTCGCGCTCGTCGATGACTACAGAACCGATCGCGGCGTCACGCGGCAAGGTCACGCGGATCTCATCCACCGCTCCCGCGACTTCGATGACGCCCGGCTCCACATGGAAGCTCGCGTCACGGGCCGTCACCGTCGCCGTCTCCTCGTCGGACAGTCCGACGGTCAACCGCGTGCCTTCGTGCCCGCCGACGACCATGATGCGCACGTTGCCCTCGCGGGGGGCCACCGACACCTGGGAAGGTCCGGCCTCGCCGGCGACCTGCGAATCGCCCGCGATCCAGGCCGCAACCGCATCGAAGCTGCCGTCGACCCAGCCCCTGACCGGCGATCCCGGCACCGCGTAGGCACCCGCGGCGACGAGAAGCGTGATCCCCGCGGCCACCGCGACGGAGCGGCGGCTCAGCCTCGCCCAGCGTCGCGCCCTCGCGCTTGCGAGAGGCGTCGGTGCCCTGCGGGCCGCTTCCCGCAGCGCCGCCGGCATCTCGGGCCGCGATTCCGGCACCGAGAGCAGGTCGAGCGCCGCGGTCGCACGCCGCGACAGGAAGCGCAGTTCGTCGCGGCGCGCCGCAGATTCCGGGCGCGCCGCCACTTGCTTCTCGACGGATCTCCGTTCTGCTGTGGTCAACTCACCGTCGAGCAGAGCGAGCAGCACTCCGTCGTCGACATGTGGCCGTTCACGCGTAGACATACTCAATCCTCACTATTTTCAACGCAGATTTCCAGTCGCATCCCGACCGGTCACCCATCGTCCCCCCCTCACCGGCCCCGCCCGGTCTCGTCCTCCACGATCCGCGGATCCAGCGCCTCCATGAACCGGCGCAGTGCCCGCGCAAGCAGCGTTCCCACCGATCCCGGCGCGACTTCGATCACCTCGGCGATCTCGGCGTACCGGAATCCTTCCTCTCTCATCAACAGCAACTGCCGGTCGCGTTCGGGCATCTCCGCCAGCGCGGCGCGCACCGCCGCGACCCGTTCAGCCCGCACGACCGACTGGTCCGGCAACTCCTCCGGGTCGTGCGCGAGGTCCGCCTGTTCGTAGCGCTGCGACAGCAACCGCCGCCGTCGCGCGGTCATGCGCGCGTCGTCCCGCACCAGGTTCGTCGCCACCGTAAACAGCCAGCGCCGTACCTCCTCGTCCGGAAGAGCCTGGTCCAACAGCCGAACGAACGCCTCTTGTACGACGTCCGCCGCAAGGTCGGCGTCACCCACCATCCGGTCGACATACCGAAGGAGTGGCGTCCAGTGGCTCTTGTATGCCGCCTCGAAGTCCACGGTTCTCCCTTCAACACCGTTGCCGGTACGCGAAGAGCGCCGCGGACTTGCACCCTTGCCATCCATAGGGTCAACGCCTGCCGGGGCCCGATCGTGACGCGTCCGGAGTGCTCGCGACGTTTCGGCGGGAGGCCCGCCTCCGGTACGTTAGGCGCGCGGCGTCCCGAAGTCACAGCCCGCCCGCCGCCGGGCCACGCAACCGACCCCGGTGCGCAACCGACCCCGGCCGCTTGCGACGCCGGCCGCACGCACCGAACCGAGGAGTGAATGGGAGACCCGAGTTTCTACCTGGAAGACCACCACGAGATGATCCGCGAGATGGTGCGGGAGTTCGCCGAGGCGGAGATCGCTCCCGTCGCCGCCCGCTACGATGAGTCGGAGGATTTTCCATGGGACACCGGCGCCCTCATGTCGGAGCTGGGGTTGTTCGGGATTCCGTTCGAGGAGGGGTTCGGCGGCGCCGGCATGGACCTTCTCGCCGCGTCGATCGCCGTGGAGGAACTCGCCCGCGTGGACGCGAGTCACTCGATCATGATCGGCGCGCACACGAGCCTCGCCGCGACCCCGATCGCGCGCTGGGGGACGGAGGCGCAGAAGAAACGCTTCCTCCGGCCCCTCGCGAGCGGCCGTGTGCTCGGCGGATTCGGGCTCACGGAACCCGGATCGGGGTCCGACGCGGGAGGCATGCGGACGACGGCCCGGAAGGCCGGCGACCGGTGGATTCTGAACGGCCGCAAGACGTGGATCACGCACGGCGGCGTGGGCGAAGTGTTCGTCGTCGGCGCCCTCACGTCGCCCGAGAAGGGCTCGCGCGGCATCACGGCGTTCGTCCTCACCAAGGAGACGTGCGACCTCGAAGATGCCGCGCGTGTCGGGTTCGGCCATTCCGCGGATCTCGACCCGATGCCGGGGTTCACCGCCGGGCAGAAGCTGCGCAAGCTCGGCTGGAACGCTTCCGATACGCGCGAACTCACGCTGGAGGATGTGGAGGTTCCGGAGGAGAACGTGCTCGGCGAGGTGGACCGGGGCTTTCCCATTTTCCTCGACACCCTCGACGGCGGACGGGTCGGGATCGCCGCCCACGCGATCGGGATCGCGCAGGGGGCGCTGGACGAGACGGTCCGCTACACGGGCGAGCGAAAGCAGTTCAGCAAGAAGATCCACGACTTCCAGGGCGTCCGCTTCATGCTTGCCGAGGCGCAGACGCGCATTCACGCGGCGCGGCTGATGATGCACCATGCCGCGCGCCTCCGGATGGCGGGGACGAGGCACAAGAAGGAGGCCGCGATGGCCAAGCTCTTCGCCTCGGAGACGGCGATGGACGTGACGACGATGGCGGTGCAGCTGCACGGCGGGTACGGCTATTCGCGCGAGTATCCGGTCGAACGGATGATGCGCGACGCGAAGATCACGGAGATCGGCGAGGGGACGAGCGAGATCCTCAAGATCGTGATTTCAAGGGAGATGCTGCGCGAAGCGGGCTCCCTCGATTAGTTTGGGATAGCAGTCAGGACGAAACCGGGCAGTAACGAACAGATACACGAACCCCCGGGTAGCGGCCGGCGGTTCGCAGCGAAGAATCGAGTCTCACAGGATGCCAGCCCTCTGGTAGCGCAATCGGGCGCGGCGAACCCGTGTGCGCGCTGACGTAACGTGCGCCGCGAGATCGTCGTAAACGCCACGACCCGCGAGAAACGGGTCGCGATCGTAGAAGACGGCAAGCTCGTCGAACTGATGTACGAACGGCCCGACGAGCGCCGCATCGCCGGCGACATCTATCTCGGCGTCGTCGAGGCGATCGTGCCCGGACTTCAGGCCGCCTTCGTCGACATCGGCGTCGAGAAGTCCGCCTTCCTGCACGCCTCCGATCTGCAGTCGGACGAAGACCCCGATGAAGAGGGGGACGGGGGACGGGAACGAAACGGAGGGCGTCGGAGGGGCCGCAACGAGAACGCTCCCCGCATCGAGGAAACGATCCGCAAGGATCAGAGGCTCCTCGTCCAGGTCGTGAAGGAGCCCATCGGCACGAAGGGGGCCCGCGTCACGACGCAGGTCTCTCTCCCGGGCCGCTTCCTCGTGTACATCCCGGACGCATCCCGCGTCGGCGTCAGCCGCAAGATCGGCGACCGGGAGACGCGTGCCCGCCTCCGAGGCATGGTGCGGGACATCCTCGGCGACGACGGCGGCGTCATCGTCCGGACCGTCGGCGAGGAGTTGACGAAGGAGGCCTGCGCGCGGGAACTCAAGTCGCTGCGCAAGACGTGGAAGAAGGTGCAGCGCCGGCAGAAGGGGATGAAGGCGCCGGCCCTCGTGTACCAGGACGCGCGGCTGACCTCCGGCATGATCCGCGACCTGTTCAGCGACCGGATCGACCTGCTCACGGTGGATTCGGCGGAGCTGTACCACGAGATCCGCTCCTACCTCGGACAGGTGGACCCGGATCTTCTCGAGCGGGTGACCCGGTACGAGGGCGCGGCGCCCATCTTCGACGAGTTCGGGATCGAGGAGGAGATCCGGCGCGCGTTCCGTCGCACTGTCCACCTGAAGTCCGGCGGCCATGTCGTGATCGAACAGACCGAGGCGCTCGTCTCGATCGACGTGAACACGGGACGCTACACGGGTCGCCGTGACCCGGCGAAGACGATTCTCAAGACGAACCTCGAGGCGGCGGGGGAGATCGCCCGCCAGTTCCGGCTGCGCGACGTGGGCGGGATCATCGTCATCGACTTCATCGACATGAACGAGGAAGAGTCCCGCAACAAGGTCGTGCAGCAGATGCGGACGCTGCTCGGCCATGACCGGGCGCGCACGAAGGTGTTCGGGCTCTCCGAACTCGGCCTGCTCCAGCTCAGCCGCCAGCGCGTGAGCCCGAGCCTGCACCAGCGGATGATGGAACCGTGTCCGTACTGCGAGGGCACGGGGGGAATCCTCGCCCCCGAGACGGTCGTGCGCCGCGTGGAGCGGGCGCTGGACCGGGTCGCCGCGGCCGGCCGCGAGAGCGGGATCACGATCCTTACGCACCCGGTGATCGCTCTCCACCTGCTTGAGCGCGAGCGCGAGTTCCTGGGCCGGATGAGGAACAGCGGCGGGATCGCGATCGAGTTGCGCGACAATCCTCTGCTGGGTCTCGACGAGTTCCGGCTCCTCGCCCACCCGGCCGACGCCGACGTCACGAAGAAGTACATTTCGAGCTGACGCCATTTTGTTTGACACATCCGCCGTGCGCGGGTAGTCTCAGCGGCTCGCAATTCGTGGAATTTCAGCAGTGATCTGACGATATGTACGCGATTTTCAAAGCCCAGGGGAAGCAGTTCCGCGCGGTGGAGGACGCCGTGCTCCGCATCCCCTCCCTCGAGGCGGAGCCCGGGGATACGGTCACGTTCGGAGACGTGCTGCTCGCCGAGCAGGATGGGGATGTCCATGTGGGCGCCCCGTGCGTGGCGGGCGCCTCGGTCGCGGCCGAGGTCGTGAGCCACGGGCGCGGCGACAAGATCATCGTCTACAAGATGAAGCGGCGGAAGGGCTACCGGCGGAAGCAGGGGCACCGCCAGGGGTACACGGAGATCCGCATCCTCGGCATCGATCTGCCCGACGAGCCGCAGGAGGCGGCGGCGAAGCCGGCGGCCGCGGCTCCCGAGCCCGAGGCCGCTCCGAAAGCCGAAGCCGCTCCTGAAGTCGAGGCCGCGCCCGAGGCTGTCGAGCCGGCGGCGGTGGACATCACGCCGGTAGCACGGAAGCTGGCGGAAGAGCACGGACTCGACCTGGGCGCGATCGAGGGGACGGGCAAGGACGGCCGCATCCTCAAGAGCGATGTGGACAAGGCCATTGCGGCGAAGGAAGGCGACTGATGGCGCACAAGAAAGGTGTCGGCTCCAGCCGCAACGGACGCGATTCGAATCCGCAGTACCTGGGCGTCAAGAAATACGGCGGCGAGCACGTCATCGCGGGCAATATCCTCATTCGGCAGCGGGGCACGCCCTTCCACCCGGGTCGCAACGTCGGCCGGGGGAAGGACGACACGCTGTTCGCGCTCGCCGACGGACAGGTCGAATTCCACCGCCGGCGAGGCCGCCGCTTCGTCAGCGTCGTGACGCCGGAGTCGGTGACGCCGGGGTCATAGCCCGCCGCGCGCTCGCAGCCGCACCGCCACCGGCTGCAGCCGCGCCGGGCGATCCCGGTGCCGCCGGAATCCCGCCGGCCGCCCTCAGGAGCCCCTGAACTCGGGCTTCCGCTTCTCCAGGAAGGCGCCTACGCCCTCCGCCATGTCGTCCGTCGAGAAGAGGAGCGAGAACCAGCTTCGCTCGAACTTCAACCCCTCATCCAGCGGCATCCGCCGCGCGGCGAGGATGGACTCCTTGGCGGCCTGAAGCGCGACGGGGCTGCGGCTCGCGATGTTCGACGCGAGTTCCATCACGTGGCCCTCGAGTTCCTCCGGGGCGACCGCGGCCTCCACGAGCCCGATCTGCTCGGCCTTTTCGCCTGAAATCAGCTCTCCGCTCATCACGAGCCGCATCGCCCAGCCCTCGCCGACCAGCCGCGGGAGGCGCTGCGTGCCGCCCGCGCCGGGGATGAGTCCGAGGTTGATCTCCGGCTGGCCGATGCGGGCCGCGGTCGAGGCCACGCGCATGTCGCACGACATGGCGAGTTCGCAGCCGCCGCCGAGGCAGAAGCCGTTGATCATCGCGATGACGGGCTTGGGGAAGGACTCGATCGCGCTGTACATGTCGCCACGCGTCATGCTGCGGTACTGCTCGACCGGACGCGCGTCCTTGAACTCCGAGATGTCGGCGCCCGCGATGAAGGAGCGGTCGCCGGCCCCCGTGATGACGACGACGCGAACCTCGTCGTCCGCCGCCAGGCGTTCGAGCGCGCCGAAGATGGCGCAGCGCACGGCGCCGTTCAGCGCGTTGAGCTTCTCCGGCCGGTTGACCGTGATTTTGGCGATATGTCCGTCGAGCTTCTCGACGAGAAGAACGTCACTCATGACGACTCCGATGCTTCAGGTTGGCTGTTTCGGGCGTTCCCGGCCGCTTGGAACGGCCGCCGGTCGAACGGTATCACCCGGGACTTCCTGGGGCCACGCGCCGGCGTAGCTGCTTCCTGACTACACCAGCGCGAGACGTAGGGCTTCTCTCACCGAGGTGACGTCTTCGTCCGACAGCCTGCCGATCCTGCGGAGGATCAGCGACTCGTCGAGCGTGAAGAGCTTGAGGCGAACCTTGCACGGCACCTGGAGACCGGCTTCGCGCCATCGCCGAATCGATACGTCGCTGGCCCACTCCCCACGCGTCGACGTGATCATCGCCAGAATCCATTGCGGATGCCGGGTGTTGAAGCTCTCCGACGAAACGACGAGTGCGGGCCGCCGCCGGGATGCGTCCCTGTCCGTGAAAGGGAAGGGGACGACGACAACGTCGAGCGGCTCACAGGTCACGCCATGCTTCCTCGTCTTCGGGTG
>JAJDUL010000070.1 GCA_022826685.1 Gemmatimonadota bacterium
GTGAGGTCCATTCGGTCATGGTCTCGGAGAGACCGCGCAGGTAGCCATCAGGACGCGGTGCCACCTTCCGAACGATCAGGTGTTCACCGGCCATCTCGAACGCGAGTATATCACCCTCGATCAAGCCCGCCTCATCGCGGATCTTCTTGGGAATCGTCGTCTGACCCCGCGCCGTTATCCTGGAGAGATTCATCTCCCTGCTCCTCGGTGAGTTTCGTCCAAGTTTCTGATTATGCGGAAAATAAGAAATTCTGAGGCGCGATGCACCTTCACAGAGCGACGGGACTCGAGCCCGCCTCCCTCGAATGAAGCGCCGGTTCAGGCTTCGTGGGTGGTGCGGCCGCCGAGGACGGTGCGGACGACTTCGATCTCCTTGATCGCGTACGGGTCGGCCGTGTGGGGATCGTCGCCGAGGATGACGTAGTCCGCCAGCTTCCCCTCGGTGATCGAGCCCTTGATGTTCTCCTCGTAGGAGGCGTGGGCCCCGTTCATCGTGCAGATGCGGAGCGCCTCGGGGACGGAGATCTTCTGGCTCGGGCCCCATTCGCGTCCCTGCATGTCGGTGCGCGTGACCATGCTCTGGATCGCCATCAGCGCCTCGAACGGACCCGGGGGGTAGTCGGAGGCGCCCGCCATGGGGATGTCGTAGTCGAGGAAGCGGCGGTGGGCGAACATCCATTCCATCTTCTCCTGCCCGTATTCCCCCCACTTGTTCCCGTGGAAGTGGATGTAGGTGTAGAAGGGCGTGGGGATGGCGCCGATGTCCTTGATCCGCTGGAGGAGCGGGTCGTCCACGAGCGAGCAGTGCTCGAGGCGGAAGCGCGGGTCGGCCTGCGGCATCTCGCGCTGAACGCGCTCGTAGGCGTTGAGGCACATGTCGATCGTCTTGTCGCCGTTCGCGTGGATCGCGATCTGGAACCCGGCGCGAACCGCGTCGTCCACCGCCGCGTCGATGTCCGCCTGGGTCATCGTGGAGATGCCGTAGTCGTCCGGGCGTCCGACGTACGGCGTGCGCATCGCCATCGTGCGCTCCGAGGCGGAGCCGTCCGCGCTGTACTTGACCGCGCCGATGCGCAGGTTCTCGTCGCCGAGGCCGGTGCGAACCCCCGCCTGCTTGAGCGCCGAGAACAGCAAGCTGTTCCCGGAGGGGAAGTAGTACATGCGGAAGCGGAGCTCTCCCGCGTCGTAGGCGTCCTGGAGCGCGGTCAGGCCCTGGCTGTTCCCGCCCGTCTCGTGGACCGAGGTGATGCCGGCCGCGGACATCAGATCGCCGATGAGGGCGACGCCGGCGTGGCGTTCTTCCCGCGTGCTCCCGCTGGGGACGAGGCGCTGCAGGGGGCGGCGCGCGAGTGAGGCGACCTTGCCCGTGAGTTCGCCGTCCTCGCGGTAGAAGTGCCCGCCGGTCGGGTCGGGGGTGTCCACCGTGATCCCGGCGAGTTCGAACGCCTTCGAGTTGTAGACGCTCGTGTGCCCGCCGCGGTGCGTGACCTGGACGGGGTGGTCGGGGACGGCCTCGTCGATGTCGCGCCGGTTGAGCGGGCGCCCCTCCTCGATCTTGGTGTCGTCGTAGAGGAAGCCGACGACCCACTCGCCCGGAGGCGTGTTCTGCGCGCGCTCGCGGAGTGCGGACTTCATCCCCTCGATCGTGCGGATGTTCATGTCCACCTCCGTGAGGTGGCGCATGCCGGCGGAGGAGGGGTGGTTGTGTGCGTCGATGAAGCCGGGGACGACGGTGCCGCCGCCCGCGTCGATCCGCTCGGTGCCGGGGCCGATGAGGTTGGCGATATCGTCGTTCGAGCCCGCGGCGAGGAAGCGCCCGTTCTTCACGGCGAGCGCCTCGGCACGGGGGTTCGCGTCGTCCACCGTGTAGATGGTCGCGTTCGTCACCACCTGGTCCGCGTGCGCGGAGCCGCCGGCACCGGCCCGCCCGCCGCTCCCGCCCTGCGTCCCGCAGCCGGCCAGGGCCGCGCCCCCGGCCGCGAGCCCGGAAAGGGCCATGAACTCCCGGCGATTGACCTCGCTCATCTTCGTCTCCCTCAGGCTTCGTGCGTCGCGCGCCCGCCGACGACGGTGCGCAGAATCTCGATTTCCTTGATCGCGAACGGGTCGGCCGTGTGCGGGTCCTCGGCGAGGATCACGAAATCCGCCAGCTTGCCCGCGGTGATCGATCCCTTGATCCCTTCCTCGAACGCGGCGTGGGCCCCGTTGATCGTGCACACGCGGAGCGCCTCCTCCACCGTGATCTTCTGGCTCGGGCCCCACTCGCGCCCCTGCATGTCCGTGCGCGTGACCATGCTCTGGATCCCCATCAGCGTCTCGAACGGGCCCGGCGGGTAGTCGGAGGCGCCCGCCACGGGGATGCCGTAGTCGATGAAGCGCCGGTGCGCGAACATCCATTCCATCTTCTCGGCGCCGTACTCGCCCCACTTGTTGCCGTGGAAGTGGACGTAGGTGTAGAAGGGGGTGGGGATCGCGCCCACGTCCCGGATCCGGCGCAGGAGATCGTCGTTCACGAGCGAGCAGTGTTCGAGGCGGAAGCGGGGGTCGGCCTGCCGCATCTCCCGCTGCGCGCGCTCGAAGGCGGTGAGGCACATGTCGATCGCGAGATCGCCGTTCGCGTGGATCCCGATCTGCCACCCGCTCCGCACCGCGTCGTCCACCGCCTCGTGGATCTCCTCCTGGTTCATCGTGAGGATCCCGTAGTCGTCGGGGCGGCCGACGTACGGCGTGGACATCGCCATGGTGCGCTCGGAGGCGGAGCCGTCGGCCACGTACTTGGTCCCGCCCACCTTCACCCACTCATCCCCGAAGCCGGTGCGGATGCCCGCCGTCTTGAGGGCGCTGAAGAGGCCGGAGGGGTCGCCGGCGTTGGGGAAGACGTAGGCGCGGAAGTGGAGTTCGCCGGCCTCGTGGGCGTCCTGGTAGCTCACGAGGTCGTTGCCGGCCCCGGTCTCGTGGACCGAAGTGAGGCCGGCCGCGGCCATCCGCTCGCCGATGAGACGGATGCTCTCCTGCCGGTCGGCGCGCGTCGTCCCGGCGGGGATGAGGCTTTCGAGGGGGTCTTTGGCGAGTTCCGCCACGCGCCCGGTGAGTTCGCCGTCCTCCTTGTAGTACTTGCCGCCGGGCGGGTCGGGGGTGTCGGCGGTGATCCCGGCGAGTTCGAACGCCCGGGAGTTGTAGACGCCGGTGTGGCCGCCGCGGTGGGTGACGGAGACGGGGTGGTCCGGGACCGCGTCGTCGATGTCGGCGCGGGTCAGCGGACGCCCGTCCTCGAGCTTGGTGTCGTCGTAGAGGAACCCCTGCACCCATTGGCCCGGCGGGGTGTTCTGGGCCCGCTCGCCGAGCGCGCTCTTGATGGCCTCGATCGAGCGCACGTCGAGGCTCACCTGCTTGAGGTGCTTCGTGCCGGAGTAGAAGGGGTGGTTGTGCGCATCGATGAAGCCGGGGACGACGGTGTGGCCGGCGGCGTCGATGACGTCGGTGCGGGGGCCGATGAGATTCGAGATGTCGTCGCTGGAGCCGACGGCGAGGAAGCGGCCGCTCTTGACCGCGAAGGCCTCGGCGCGCGGCAGGTCGTCGTCCACGGTATGGACGGTCGCGTCGCGGACGACGATGTCCGCGTGGCCTCCGGCCGCGGTGCCGGCGGCCGTGCGGGATCCGCCCCCGGGGCTGCCGGAACCTCCCGAGCCGCACGCCGCCAGCGCCGCGCCGCCCGCCGCGAGGCCGGAGACCGCCATGAAGTCACGCCGCGTGAAGTCGTTCATCCGGTCCTCCTCCGGCGGTGGATCGGTTGACGTTCCCTACTTTAGCTCAACCAGTTGCTCGGGGTCCACGCGCACGACGATGTACGTGATCGTCTCCGTGATCTCGCTGAAGCCGTGCGGCGAACCCGCCGGGATGATGAGCATGTCGCCGGGGCCGATCTCCTGGCTCTCTCCGCCCGTGATCCCGCCCACCGCGCTGGGTCCGGTGAGCGTTCGCACGGTGTTGCCTTCGGGGTCGAGTTCCCGCGCGTTGGAGAGTTCGCCGCCGGTCACGAGCGTGCCGCGGCCGGAGACGACGTAGTAGACCTCGGTCTGCTTGTGGTGCTGGATCGCCCCGAGCGACGTGCTCGGCGGGCGCTGGACGACGCCGATGCCCGCGTTGTGGCCGCCCGCGTCGATGTGCCGGATCTGCTGGTCGCTGACCCGGCCCTCGGGCGCGTTCGCGATCGTGGCGAGAATGTCGGCTGCGGAGATGTAGGTGGCCGGCGGGTTGTCCGCGCGGTCGCCCGGCCCCGCGCCCCAGAGGACACCCGCCGCGAGGGCGGCGACGATCAGCTTCGACATGGTTTATGCTCCGGCGTTAGGAGTCGTCGGACTTGAAGTGATCCTGCCGGATTCTAGGCGTCCTCAAGGGTCGCGGTCCACGGCTCGCAGGGCGACGGACGTCCTGCGGGAACGTCTCCGCGCCGAATACCGCTGAGTCGCTGTTCCGGGAACGGGTGGCGGACGTACGTTTCGAGGGTCGTTTCGGGGGTCTGCGACAGACCGCGCACGAGAGGGATCAGGAGGGACGGATGACCGAGTGGAGCCGCCGCAACTTCGTCAAGACGACCGCCGCCGCGGGGCTCGCGCTGCCCGCGGCGCCCGCTCTCGCCGCGCACCAGCCGGCCGCCGCCGACACCGGCTCGCGCATGTCGCCCGCCCGCGGGTCGGACGATGATCCGCTCGGGATCCGGGGCCAGTTTCCGGTCACGGAGGAGTTCGCCTATCTGAACACGGCCTCCACGGGGCCGCTCCCTCGTCCGGTGCACGAGGCGCTCGTCGCCTACGCGGATGAGAAGCACACGTACAGGGATCCGGGGAGCCGCGGACGGGCCACGGCCCGCGCCCGCCAGCGCTTCGCGAGCCTGTTCGGGGCGGACGAGGAGGAGATCGCGCTCCTGTTCTCGACCAGCGACGGCGAGAACATGGTGGCGAAGGCGATCGACTGGAAACCGGGCGACAACGTGGTCATCGACGAACTCCACTTCGTCACCGCCTTCGTCGTGTACCGGGAGCTGGAGCGGCGCGAGGGGGTCGAGTTGCGGATCATCCCCTCGCGCGAGGGGCGCGCGCATCCCGAGGACTACGACGCCTACACGGACGACCGCACGCGCCTCATCAGCGTCGCGTGGGTGTCGAACCGGAACGGGTTCCGGCACGATCTGCCGACGCTGGCCGAGATCGTCCACGCGCGCGGCGGATACCTGTTCGCCGACGGGATCCAGGCGTTCGGGACGTTCCCCACGAACCTGCACGACGAGGGCGTCGACTTCGCGTGCGGCAACGGCTACAAGTGGCTCTTCGCCGACTTCGGCTGCGCGCCGCTCTATGTGCGCCGGGAGCACCTCGAGTGGATGCAGCCCGACCGCTTCGGGCATGGGCACGTGGCCGAGACGCTCCCCGAGCACCAGTACCGGCTGAAGACGGACGCGCAGAAGTACGAGTACGCGAACCCGGCCTACGGTCCGATCGCGGCCATGGACGCCGCCCTCGGCTTCCTCGGCGAGGTCGGGATGGAGCGGATCGCCGAGCACACGCACGCGCTCGCCGGACAGCTGCGCGAGGGGGCTGCCGACCTCGGCATGAAGCTCTTCACGCCGCCGTCGAACCCGTCACCGATCGTGAGCTTCTACCACGGTCTGGATTCGCGGGAACTCAGCGACGCACTGAACGCCGAAGGGGTCTTCTTCACCTACCAGGAGGGCGGGGAACTCCTCCGCGCCGCCGTCGCGATGTTCAACAACCGCGACGACGTCGACCGCCTGCTCGGAGTCCTTGCCGCCCGCGTGTAGCCTAAGGACCTCTTTGTGATCGGTTCTGGAGTCATGGTGAATAAGGGGAATTCGGCGCCAGTGGCATTGGATTGCGCGTTGCGCTTCCGGCTTAGGCTGGCCCAATAGTCCCCTTGAATACGTTTCAAAGAGAGATTGGATGAAGTCCAGCGATCAGAGAATCTGTGGCTCGATCATCGAACGGATCGGTAACACGCCGCTGATCGAACTCCGCCGCGTCGTGCCGGATGGTTGCGCCAGCATCCTATTGAAGGTCGAGTCTGAGAACCCGACCGGCAGCATGAAGGACCGAATGGCACTGGCCATGATTGAGACGGCGGAAGCGGACGGTCGCCTCCAACCCGGTGGTCACGTGATCGAGTATACAGGCGGCAGCACCGGCGTGTCGCTGGCGTTCATCTGTGCAGTGAAGCGATACACGGCCAGCATCGTGACCTCCGATGCCTTCAGCATCGAGAAGCGGAACCAGATGAAGGCGTTCGGTGCGGAGCTCACGATCATCCCGAGTCCGGAAGGCAAGACGACGGAAGGGCTGACCCGTGCCATGATCGACGCGGCGCGCGAGATCGCGGCCGAGACGGGCGGGTTCTGGACCGACCAGTTGGCCAACCCCGACCAGATCGCGGCTTACCGGAAGATGGGTGACGAAATCTGGCAGCAGACCGATGGGCGCGTGGACGGCTTCGTGGCGATGACAGGGACGACGGCCTGCTTCCAGGGCAACGCCGAAGTGCTCCGACGACACAATCCGGAGATTCACTGCATGGCCATTGAACCGGCCGAGTCCCCAGTCCTGTCGGGAGGACCCAGTGGTGCCCACAAGATCGAGGGCACCGGAGCGGGGTTCGTCGTGCCTCTGTGGAGACCGGAAGCGGCGGACGAAATCGCTGCTGTATCCACGGAGGAAGCGATGGCGATGTGCCGCAGACTCGCGGCAGAGGATGCCATCTTCGCGGGAACGTCAACGGGCGGGAATGTCGTGAAGGCTATCGAACTAGGCAGAAGGCTGGGGCCCGGCGCGACCGTGGTGACGATTATGTGCGATACCGGCTTGAAGTATCTTTCGACGGTCGTTTACGAAGAACGCCCGTAGCCCTCTCTCTCTGGTCGTAGAATAGCGCCGAGCCAACTCCGATCTCATCCTCGCGCCTCCGAATCTCGGCGACCGATCTCTACCTGCGGAAGCCCCGCTGCATCGAGCCGCCGGTTGAGGCGGGGCAGGTCGTCGGTGAGGATATCCTCGAGGGCTCGCAGGTGCACTTCGAGTTCGGCAGACAGTTCGTTGAAGACGGTCTGGTAGGCGTCGAGGGGTGTGCCGTCGCCGCGCTCGAGGTGGCTGCGCAGGCCGGTCAGGCGATCGTT
>JAJDUL010000052.1 GCA_022826685.1 Gemmatimonadota bacterium
GTCGAACTCACCGGCGGCACGACCGCACCGTCGGGGACGGGACACGGCGTCATCGTGCGGAGCGCGCGCAGCGGGCCGGCCGAGCCGCCGGAGCCGCCGGACGGCGCCGCGGCGGAAGCCGACATCCGCCTCGAACTCGACGGACGGCTCGCCGGCGCCGCCCGGGCCCCGTGGGGAGCGAGCGCCGTTCTCGGCCTGCCCGAACTCGGGCCGGGGCTGCACGAGGGACGGCTGGAAGTGAACCCCGCCGGCGCGCGGGCCGACGATCTGCGCTACTTCGCGATCCGGATCGTGCCTCCTCCCGCGGTCCGCTTCCACGGCGACGCGGCGAGCTTCGTCGGACTCGGGATCGAAACGCTCCGCGACGGAGGGCGGCTGGGAGCGGGAGGAAACGGGGCCGTCGCGGTCGTGGACGGGGACGCGAGCGTCGGCGCGCCGTGGGAGAGCGCGGGGACCGTCGTCTTCATTCCGCCTTCGGACCCGGTGGATCTCGCGGCCTTCAACCAGGGACTGGCCTCCGTCGGGATCGCCTGGCAGGCGCGCGTCGATGCGGGATCGGGCGACCTCGGACTCGCGGAGCCGGAGGCTGCGTTCTCGCTCTCGGGGGTTCGGGTCCGGCAGCGCTACCTCCTTCGCGCGACGGGCGGCGGGTCCGCCGCCGACACGGCGCTGCTGCGCACGGAAGACGGAGAACCCTGGCTCATCCGCACGGAGTCGGACGACCGGATGGCGTTGATCCTCGCTTCGCCGCTGACGGCCGACGCCAGCGATCTCCCCGCGCATCCCGCCATGGTCCCCTTCCTCGAAGCGCTCCTCGTGCACTGGTCGCACCTGGCCACCTGGCCGTTCGCGGATTTCGGGGCGGGGCGGCCGCTGACCCTCCCGGAGTGGGCGAGCGAGGTCGAATCGCCCGACGGGACGGTGCGAGGCGTGGAGGGCGGAGCGCGGTTTACGCCGCTCAGGGCGGGGGTGTATGCGGTCCGGGGCACCGGAAGCGACGGAGCGGGCGCGGAAGCGCACTTCGCGGCGAACGTGCCGGCGGAGGAGGCCGATCCCACGCCGATGGCGCGGCGCGAACTCGAGGAACTGTTCGCCGGCCGGCCGGTATTCACGGCAGGCCCCGACGCGAGCGCCTGGGAAGACGGTATCTTTCGCGCGCGGCGGGGCCGGGACATGGCCCCGTGGCTGATCGCGCGCGCGCTCGCGCTGATCGGGATAGAGCTGTACCTGGCGACGCCGGGCCGGTCGCGCCGCCCGAGCGCGGACGGTGAAGGGAGCGAGGTGACATCGGGCGCGTCGAACTGATTCGATCGTCGTTCCTCAAAACCGTGCGAGCCGCCGGAGTCCCGGAGGCGCTCTCGCGGCGTGGTGCCCGTGCGCTCGTCCACCCGCTCCCGGGTGCGGGACCCGCCGCGCTTGCCCTCGCGCTCGACGACCTGGCCATCGGCGCGCCCATCGTTCTCGTCGCCGAGACTCCCGAGCGAGCCGACGCGCTCCACGAGGACCTCCGCACGCTCGGCGCCGGCGGCGCCCGCTGCTATCCGCAGCGAGAGGCCCTCCCGTACGAGGATACGGACCCTCACGTGGAGATCGAGGCCCAGCGCGTGGAGGCCATGGGGGCGCTGCTCGCCGGGCGCTGCCGCATCCTGACGACGACGGCCCGGGCGCTCGCCGAACGCGCGCCGATCCCCGTCGGCCCCGGCACGAGCCTCTCGCTCACGGTTCGGCGCGGGGCCGCGCATCCTCTGGCCGAACTCGGCCGCCGGCTCGAGGAGATGGGATTCGACCGCACCCACACGGTGCGCGAAGTCGGGGACTACGCGATCCGCGGTGGGATCGTCGATCTGTTCCCGTTCGGGCATCCCGCGCCGCTTCGGATCGAACTCTGGGGCGACGAGGTGGAGTCGGTGCGCCGCTTCGACGCGCTCACGCAGCGTTCCACCGAACCCCTGGAGAGCGTGGATGTCCTTCCGGTCGCGCTGCGGAGCTCGGAAACGGCGGGCGACGTGGAGCGGCGCGCCCTCGTCGAGACGCTGCCTCCGACGGCGCTGGCCGTGGTCCTCGACCCGGAAGGGGGCGTCCGGGCCCGCGCACGCCTGTGGGATGAGGTCCGGGATGCGAGGAAGCGGGTGGGAGCCGGGGCGGAGCCGGCCGAATCCCTCGTCCTCCCGCCCTCCGAGGCGGAGCAGCGGCTCGCGGCGTTCCGCCGTCTCGAATTCACGGCCCCGAGGCAGGAAGCGCCGGCCGCGATTCGGCTTCCTGTCGAGCCTCCGCCCTCCATAGACCGCGACATGAAGCGGCTCGTGGCGGAGATCGGAACCGCGCGGGCCCGCGGCGAACGATTCATCGTCTTCTGCGACAACGACGGTCAGGTCGAGCGGCTGGAGGAGATCCTCACCGAACGGGGGGGCGCGGCGCTCGCCCGCGAGGTCGCCCTCGCCATCGGTTCGCTCAGCGGCGGGTTCAGGGTCGGCGTCCCCGGCACCCTGCTCGTCCTCACGGATCACGAGGTGTTCCGGCGCCGGTATCGCCGCCACCGCGTCCGGCTGCGCGGCGCCGCCACCATCGAGTCGATCGCGGCCATCGAACCCGGAGACTACGTGGTTCACATGGAGCACGGGATCGGCCGCTACATGGGCCTGCAGCGCGTCGAAGTGCGCGGCGAGACGATCGAGACGATGGAGATCCGCTACGCCGACGGCGAAATCCTGAGACTCCCGCACTACCGGCTGGATCTCATCGAACGCTGGAGCGCCGCCGGCTCCGACGCCCGGCCGCCCACGGTCCACAAGCTCGGCCGGCGGAAGTGGAAGCAACTCCGGAACCGGACCGTCGCGGCGATCGAGGCCACGGCGGTCGAACTCCTCCAACTCTACGCGCGCCGCAAGATGTCGCCCGGCCGCGCCTTCCCCGCCGAGACCGCGTGGCAGCGCGAGATGGAATCCGCCTTCCTCTACGATGAGACGCCGGATCAACTCGGCGCCTGGGAGGCCGTCCGCCGGGATCTCGAAGCGCCGGTCCCGATGGATCGCCTCGTGTGCGGGGACGTCGGCTTCGGGAAGACGGAGGTCGCGATCCGCGCCGCGTTCAAGGCGGTACAGGACGGCGCGCAGGTCGCCGTGCTCGCCCCGACCACGATCCTCGCGGACCAGCATCTCACCACCTTCCGCGAGCGCCTCGCGGGCTTCCCCGTGCATGTGGAAGGGTTGTCGCGCTTCCGCACCCCCCGTGAGCAGCGCGATGTCGTCGCGGGGCTCCGGGCCGGGACCATCGACATCGTCATCGGCACGCACCGCCTCCTCTCTCGCGACGTCGAGTTCCGCGACCTGGGCCTCCTCATCGTCGACGAGGAGCAGCGTTTCGGCGTCCGCCAGAAGGAACGGCTGAAGGAGTACCGCGAGACGGTGGACGTCCTCACCCTCACGGCGACGCCGATCCCCCGGACCCTTCACCTCGCGCTCGGCGGGCTGCGGGACCTCTCCACGATCCGCACGCCGCCGCGAAACCGCATGCCGATCATCACGCACGTGCTGTCCTGGGACGACGGGATTCTGGAGGAGGCGCTGCGGCGCGAGTTCGACCGCGGCGGCCAGGTGTTCTTCGTCCACGACCGCGTCGAGACGATCCGCGCCGTCGCGAGCCGGGTCGAAAGGCTGATGCCCGAAGCGCGGGCCGCGATCGCGCACGGCCAGATGCCGGAGCGCGAACTCGAGGACGTCATGCACCGCTTCGTCCGCGGCGAGATCGATCTCCTCATCTGCACGTCCATCATCGAAAACGGACTCGACGTCCCGTCCGCGAACACGATGATCGTCCACCGGGCCCACAACTTCGGCCTCGCCCAGCTCTACCAGCTGCGGGGGCGGGTCGGCCGCTCGCACCGCCGGGCCTACTGCTATCTCGTCGTCCCCTCCGACGTCGCCCCGGATGCGGCGGAGAGGCTGCGCGTCCTGGAGCACCACACGGAACTGGGCTCGGGATACCAGGTCGCGCTCAAGGACCTCGAGTTGCGGGGCGCGGGGAACCTGCTGGGCGGAGAGCAGAGCGGCTTCGCGACCGCGGTGGGGATCGAGACGTGGCAGCGGCTCGTCGAGAGCACGCTCAGGCGATTGAAGGGAGATTCCCCGGACCCCGTGCCGCGCGCCCGGGTCTCCGTGGACGGAGAATCGTTCCTCCCCGATGCCTACGTCGCCGGGTCTCCGGTGAAGATGCATCTCTATCGCCGTCTCTCGCGTCTCACGAAGTGGGAAGAGGTGAAGTCGTTCCGCGCGGAACTCGAGGACCGTTTCGGTCGCCTTCCTCCCCCCGCGGCGCGTCTGATCGCGGCGGCGGAACTCCGGATTCTCGGGGCGGCGATCGGCGCGGACTGGATCCGGGCCTCCGACGACGACGCCCGAATCTCGTTCGAAGCGACGGCCTCGCCGCGGCTCAGGCTCCTCACGAACGCGCTCGCGGACCGCCAGTTGCACGTTGAAGTACGGCGGCTCGAACCGTTATCGTTGGTCCTGCGACGGGCGGGAACCGAACCCCTCCTGCCGATGCTCGTGGAAGCCCTGGGGATCCTGGCGGCGCCGGGGCGCGCGGAGGCGAGGGAGACGAAAACTGCGGTGACCGCGGGAGGAGTCTAGCGTGATCGATATCAATCCTGGAATGAAGTCCCTACGGGCCGGAGCCTGTCTGCTCGCGGCGGCCCTCACCCTCATCACGCCGCTCTCCGGGCTCCAGGAGAACGAGCCCGCGGCGCCCGACACCGTGCCGACGACGGAGTTTCCCCCCGGCGTGGAACCGCTGGACCGGATCGTGGCCGTGGTCGGCGACACGGCGGTCCTGCTCTCCGACATCCAGGTCACGCTCTACCAGTTGCAGGCCCGCGGCGCGCGCGTTCCGCCCGAAGGGACCGAACGCTGGGACGACTTCGCCCGCGAAGTGCTCGAGGCGATGATCGACGACCTCATCTACCTTCAGCAGGCGAAGAACGCGGGCGTCACGGTGCCCGAGGATCGCGTGACCGAGATGGCGGACAGCTACTTCGCGGAGAGACGATCCCTGTTCTCCTCGGATGATGAGATGATGCTGGCGGTGGAAGAGACGGGCATGAACATGCTCCAGTTCCGCCAGATGCTCCGCTCCCAGGCTCATGCCGAAGGGTTGCGCCAGGCGTACCGGTTCGAACTCGAGCAGCGCACCGACCTGCCGCCGGTCATCGTGAGCGAGGAGGAGGTCGAGGCCGCCTTCGATGAGTTCGCGCAGAACCAGCCGCCCCGCCCCGCCCTCGTCTCGTTCAACCGGCTCGTGGTCACGCCGCTGCCGAGCGGCGAGGCGCGGGACAGCGTTCTGGCGCGCACGATTCGCGTTCAGAACGACTTCGCGAACGACGAGGAGGAGTTTTCGGTCCTCGCCCGCCGTCATTCCGACGATGAAGGGACCAGGGAGCAGGGCGGCGAGTTGGGCTGGATGAGCCGCGATCTGCTCGTGAAGCCGTTCGGCGACGCCGCGTGGACGACACGCCCCGGCCAGACGGTGGGTCCGGTGCAGACGCAGTTCGGGCTCCACTTCATCAAGATCGAGCGCCAGCGGGGGTCGGAGCGTTTTCTGCGTCACATCCTCCTGCGTCCCGAGATCAAGGAAGAGGACATCGAGGAGGCCCGGACGCTCGCGATTCAGATCGCGGACAGCCTGCGGGCGGGCTCGGACCCGGAGCGGCTCGTGGCGCTGTTCCGCGGACAGGTGGCGGATGAGGCGATCCGCTTCGACGACGTCTCGCTCGCAAGTCTCGTCAGCCAGTTCACGGGCGCGGGCGCCGAGTCCGGACTCACCGCCCCGACGGAGGGGACGGTGTACGGACCGCTGCCGATGGAGCGCGGCGGTCCCACCGAGTTCGGGCTCGTCCATGTCCTGACGTTCCGCCCCGAAGGCCCGATCGAGATCGGCGACGTGCGGGATCAGATCCGGCAGAGCCTTCGCACCCGCAAGCAGATCGACATCATTCTTCAGGAGGTGCGTTCCAACACCTACATCGATGTGAGATTCTGAGGAGGATGACCCACATGCCGCGCCTCGGGATCACGCTGGGGGATCCGCGCGGGATCGGACCGGAGGTGACCGCGGCGGCGCTCGCCTCGTTCTCGGGGGCGGGCGGGATCGAAGCGGTCCTCGTGGGGCCTCGGTCGCTCGGTGAGGTGGAGGGCCGCCTGGAGGGGGTGGCCCGGGAGACGGTGGGGGACTGGGATCCCGCCGGCGGCGAGCGGCTCGCGGGCGTGCTGTCGGGGCGGGCCATCGAACGGGCCGTCGCGATGGCGCGGACGGGAGAGATCGACGGGATCGTCACGGCTCCGATCAGCAAGGCCGCCCTGCGGACTGCCGGATACACCTACCCAGGTCATACGGAGTTCCTCCAGGAACTGACCGGAGCGCACGAGGTCACGATGATGATGGCCGCGGAGCGCACGCCCCTCGGTGGATCGCTGCGCCTGGCGCTCCTCACCGCGCATCTCCCCCTGCGCGACGTACCCTCCGTGCTCGATGCGGAGCTCTTCGCGCGCAGGTCGGGGATCGCGATCGAAGCGCTGCGCATCTGGTGGGGGCTCGAACGGCCCCGAATCGCCTTCGCGGGGCTGAATCCGCACGCGGGCGAGGGCGGACTCTTCGGTGACGAGGAGATCGAGGTGTTCGCGCCGGCGCTCGCGCGGCTCGCTGCGGACCCCGACGTGGAAATCCTCGGCGTCTTCCCCGGGGACACCGTCTTCCTGAAGGCGCTCTCGGGGGAGGCGGACCTCGTTGTGACGCCCTACCACGACGTGGGACTCGCGGTGCTGAAGACGATCGCGATGAACGAAGGCGTGAACGTGACGGCCGGGCTTCCCTTCCCGCGAACTTCTCCGGATCACGGCACGGCGATGGACATCGCGGGCCGCGGGATCGCGGATCCGGGAGCGATGCGGGCCGCCATCGACCTCTGTGCCCGGTTCTGCGCGGCGCGGGCCGTCGCGAGATGATCTCGCTGAGAGGTGTCTCGAAGGCCTATCCGCGCTCCGGAGACGCGCTTCGGGGGGTGTCCTTCCGCCTCCGGAAGGGGGAGTTCGCCTTTCTCACCGGACCCTCGGGGGCGGGCAAGTCGACGGTGCTCGAGCTGATCCACTTCCAGACCCGGCCGACCGAAGGCGAGGTTCAGGTCTCGCGCTACAACTCGAGGCGGGTCCGCCGCCGGGACATTCCGGCGCTGCGGCGGCGCGTGGGGTTCGTATTTCAGGACTTCAAGCTGCTGGAACGGCTGACCGCCGCGGAAAACGTGGCCTTCGCGCTCGAAGTCATCGGGACGCCGCGACGCGAGATCGCGGGGCGGGTCCAGCGGCTGCTGAGCCAGGTGGGCCTCGCCGCCCGCGCCCGCTCGAGGCCATCGGAGCTGTCGGGCGGTGAACGGCAGCGCGTCGCGGTGGCCCGCGCCCTCGCCACGGAACCGCGGATCCTTCTCGCGGACGAGCCCACGGGTAACCTCGATCCCGACGCCGCGGGGGGGGTGTTCGAGCTGTTCCGGATGCTGAACCGCCTCGGCACGGCCGTGCTTATGGCCACCCACGACGCGGATTTCGTGCGCCGACACCCGGACGTCCGCCGACTCGAGCTGGAGGACGGGCGACTCGCCCGCGATTCCGCCGCATGAGATCCATGCGCGAGGCGCTCGCCGGCTTCCGGCGCACCCCTCTGCTGTGCGCTCTCTCGATCGGAGCGACCGGGCTCAGCCTCGTGATCCTCGGCCTCTTCGGGCTCGTTGCGCACAATATCGGCGGTGCGATCGGCGACGTGGAACGCCGCGTGGAGGTCGTCGGCTACCTGCTCGATGACGCCGGCCCGGAACAGGTGCGGGCCGCCCGGCGGGAGATGGAGGCGCTCCCGGCGGTGGAATCGGTGCGCTACGTATCGAAGGACGAGGCGCTGGAGCGGGCGAGGCGCGATCTCGTCGAGTTCTCGGACATCTACGGGGAACTGCGGGTGAACCCGCTTCCGGCCTCGTTTCACCTCCGGCTCCGGGAGGGCTTCCGCACGCCGGCAACGGTGTCGGAGACCGCGGGGATGCTCGCGGCGTATCCGTTCATCGAGGAGGCGCGGTTCGGGGATGAGTGGGTAGAGCGGCTCTTCGCGCTGCGGAGCGCGGCGACGGGAATCGCGCTGGCGCTGGGCGGAGGATTCGCGCTGATCGCGGTGCTTCTCATCGTCACGACGGTGCGCATGGCCATCCTCGCGCGCGGCGAAGAGATCGAGATCATGCAGATCGTGGGCGCGCGGGAAGGCTATATCCAGCGGCCCTTCCTCCTCGAAGGCGCGGTCACCGGGCTGGCGGGCGGGCTGCTGGCGCTCGGCGTGACGCGACTCGCGTACGTCGTCTTCCCCGTCCGTTTCGCCGCCATCGAATCGCTCGCGTGGCTTCCGCACCTCTGGACCGCCGCCGGCGTCGCCGCGGCCGCCGTGCTCGGCCTGCTTGCGGCCGCGTACTCCGTGCACCGTGAAGTGGGACGCGCGTATGGCCCGTCCTAGCCGTCCGTCCGGGGAGCGGAGTACCGGGCCGTCCGGGGGCGTGCGACGCCGCGCGTGGGCGGCGCGGCTCGTCGCGGCCGTGAGTCTCACCGTCGCGACGATCCCGGCATGGACCGGGCCCGCTCCCGTGATCGCGCAGGAATCGTCGGATGTGCGCCGCCGCCTGGAGGAGAGCGAGGGGCGGCTCGAACTCATCCGCGAGGAACGACAGCGGCTGCGCCGGGAACTCGAGGGGATCGCGGGCCAGGTCAGCGGCGATTCGGCCGAACTCGTGAACATCGAACGACAGATCGCCGCCTCGGCGAGCCTCCTGGCCGAGTTCGACGTTCAGCGGCTCGCGCTCTCCGAGCAGCTCACGGCCATGACGCGCGAGATGCTGCTCACGCGCGACGAACTCGCCGCGCGCCAGGTCGTCCTGCGGGCGCGGCTCCGCGACATCTACAAGCGCGGCCCCCTCCGCACCGTCGAGGTGCTCCTCTCCTCGCGATCGTTCTCCGACCTGCTCAACCGCTACAGGTATCTCCGCGACGTCGCCGTCTTCGACCGCATCCTCGTGGAGGACGTGAAGGAGCTGGAGGACACCCTCGCGGAGCTGCGCGGCGGATTGAGTCGGGAAGGCGACCGGATCGCACGCGTGCGAGCGGAGAATCGCCGGGAATACGACGAGTTGGAGAGGTTGGAGCGGCAGCGGCAGGAGCGGTTGCGCCGATTCGCCGACCGCCGCGACGAGGCGCAGTCGACGCTGGCTCGGCTGGCGGCGGAAGAGGCCGAGTTGCGCGCGCTCATGGCGGGGCTGGAAGAACGGCGCCGCTCGGCGGAACGCGAGGCGGGCGCGGCGTCGGTCTCGTCGCTGACGACCGGGGATCTCGGGAGCCTCGCCTGGCCCGTCGAGGGGGAGGTCCTGTGGCGCTTCGGGCCCGAGCGGGAAGGACGCACGACGATCCCGCGGGAAGGGATCGGGATCGCGGCCCCGCGCGGCACGCCCGTGAGCGCCGTGGACCGCGGCACCGTCGCCTCCGTGGCGGCGCGCGCCTCGGGACTGACGGTCATCCTCGATCACGGAGGAGGCTTCTACTCGTCCTATCAGAAGCTCCGCGACGTCACGGTCCGCGAGGGACAGGCGGTCGGCGGGGGACAGGCGATCGGACACGTGGGCGGGGACGCCACCCGTCCGCACATCGAGTTCCAGATCTACGAGCCGGGGACGGTGGGGCCCCGCGCGGTGGATCCGGTCCGGTGGCTGAGGGGCCGCCCGTGAACGCCGAGCGTCCCTGGGGGCAGGAAGACCTCCTGCAACGCCTGGCGAGCGCGGTCGCGGGCCGGAGGCTGCCGCAGTCGCTCCTCGTCCACGGCCCGGAGGGCGTCGGGAAGCGTTCGCTGGCCCTGTGGATCGCCCGCGCGCTCCAGTGCGAGCCGGCGGAGGCGGGGGATGTCCCCTGCGAAGCGTGCCGGAGCTGCCGCATGGCGGCGCGGCTGGAGCACCCGGACATCCACCTCCACTTCCCGATGCCGCGCCCGAAGCGGGCCGCCTCGCGGGCCAAGCTGCGCGAGGCCATCGAGGCACAGCGTCACGAGCGTCTCGCTCTGCTGCGGGAGGATCTCCATGCGCGCCTGGACCCGGACGCGGTCACGGGGCTCTACGTGGCCGCCGTGGAGAACATCCGGGACCAGGCGTCGCGGCGGCCGTCGATGGCGCGCAGGTCGGTGTTCGTGGTCGAGGACGCGGAACGGATGGTGCCGCAGAGCGCGAGCCCCGAGGCGGCGAACGCCTTTCTCAAGCTCCTGGAGGAGCCGCCGCCGTTCGCGTACATCGTCCTCACGAGCGGCCGTCCCGATGCCCTTCTGCCGACGATCCGGTCCCGCACGGTGCCGCTCCGCGTCGCGCCGCTGCCAACCGAGCGCGTGGCGGCCTATGTGGCGGAGCACCTCGGCGTTCGCGATGACGACCGCGCGCGGGCAGTCGCACGGCGGGCCGGCGGCGCCGTCTACCGGGCGCGCACGCTCGTCGACTCCGAAGCCGGCGAATCCGAGGCCGCCGCGGACGCCCTGCTGGCCGCCGCCCTCGACGGTTCGCCGCAGGCGCGCTACCGCGCCGCGTCCCGCTACTCCGCGCGTGGCGCGCGAGGGGAGTTGGAGCCGGCGCTCGAGGCGCTGCGCCTCCGCCTCCGCGACATGCTCTGCGTCGCCGCAGGAGCCGCCGACGCGGCGCTCGACCCGGATCGCACGAAGGGGCCGGGCGCGGGGGGGGACCGGGGCGTCCGGGGAGCGGGCGGCGAGCCGGCGGAAGGCGCGGTCCTCGAAGCCCTCGGGGCCGTCGACGCGGCCATGGAAGGGGTGGGCCGCAACCTGAATCCGCAAGCGACGACGGCCCTCCTGCTCGAGGAGATGAGCGCGGCCTTCGCGGGCCGCTCCACTGGCCGGACGGCGGGAACACCGCAGTTTGCGGGGGTACTGAGAGGTCTGTGACGGGAGGCAGCTTCGTGGACGGACTCACACATCTGGACCCGGACGGGCGGGTGCGAATGGTCGACGTGGGAGAGAAACCTCTCACGCGACGCGTGGCCGTGGCCGAGGGCCGGATCCGAATGCGCCGCGCGACGCTCGATGCCATCCGGGCGGGCGAGGTCGAGAAGGGAGAGGCGCTCGCCGTGGCTCGTCTCGCGGCGATCCAGGGGGCCAAGGCGGCGTCCACACTCGTTCCGCTCTGCCATCCGATCCCGCTCGACGCGGTCGATGTCGAGCTCGAAGCCGAGGAGACGACGCCGGCCTACCGGCTCAGCGTGCGGGCCTCGGCGGAGTGGCGCACGGGCGTCGAGATGGAGGCGATGGCCGGCGTCGCCGCCGGGCTGCTCGCCCTGTACGACATGTGCAAGGCGATCGACCGGGGCATGACGCTGGGGCCGATTCGACTCCTCGAGAAGCGCGGGGGACGATCCGGCACCTGGAAGGCGGACGCGAAGTGATGCGGATGCGGGGGACGCGGTGAGCCACCGGGAGGCGCTCCGGAAGAAGATCGAGTCGGGCACGGCCCGGGTGGGCGTGCTCGGGCTCGGCTATGTCGGTCTCCCCGTCGTCACGGCGTTCTCCGGCGCAGGTTTCCGCACGCTGGGGTTCGACATCGACGAGCGGGTCGTGCGGCGAGTGAGGCGCGGCGACTCCCACATCGGCGAT